>NZ_JBYCZQ010000012.1:0-141093 GCF_057586315.1 Caulobacter sp. SRI_014
CCGACCCCGGCGCCCGCCGCGCCGGTGGCTGCTGCTCCGGCTGCTCCGCGTCCCGCCGCTCCGGCGCCGCAAGCGCCTCGTCCGGCCGCGCCAGCCGCGCCGCCGGCCGCCGGCCAGACCCGCACCTATGAGCCCTCGCGCGACCGTCGCGACGACCGCTCCAGCACCACCACCTACCGGCCCCCGGCCAGCGGTGGAAACTTCAACCAGCGCGCCCCGCGCCTGGACGCCACCAGCTTCGGTCAGCGGGCTCCCCGCCCCGAAGGCGACCGTCCGCAGCGCGTCGACAACCGCGATCCGCGCGGCCCCGACAACCGCAGCGGCGACAACCGTGGCGGCGACCGTCCGCAACAGACGGTCCGCTACTCGGCCCTGGCCCCGCGTCCGGCGCCGCCGCGTCCCGGCGCGCCCCGTGGTCCGCGCCCCGGCGCCGGCCTGGCGCCCGACGCGCCCTCGACGCCCGAAGTCCAGCGCGCCACCCGCTCCGCGCCCCGCCCCGGCGGCGCTGTCACCGACCGCCGTCCGGACGAGGATGACGATCGTCGTCGCGGCCCCGGTGGCCCCGGCGCCGGTCCGGGCAAGGCTGTCAGCCGCACCAAGGGCGAACCCAAGCGCCGCGAAGGCCGCCTGACCATCCAGGCCGTGGCCGGTGACGACGAGGGCGCGGTTGAACGTATGCGTTCCTTGGCCTCGGTCCGCCGGGCTCGCGAACGGGAAAAGGAAAAGCGCCGTGGCGGCGCCACCGAACAAGCCCGCGCGGCCCGCGAGGTCATCATTCCCGATGTCATCACCGTTCAGGAGCTGTCCAACCGGATGGCCGTGCGCGGCGTCGACATCATCAAGATGCTGATGCGCCAGGGCGTGATGCTGAAGATCAACGACGTCATCGACAGCGACACCGCTGAACTGGTGGCGACCGAGTTCGGCAACACCGTCCGCCGCGTCTCCGAAGCCGACGTCGAAGAGGGCTTCCTGGACGCCGAGGATCACGACGAAGCGCAGGAAGTCCGGCCCCCGGTCGTGACCATCATGGGCCACGTCGACCACGGCAAGACCAGCCTGCTCGACGCCCTGCGCACCACCGACGTGGCGGCGGGCGAAGCCGGCGGCATCACCCAGCACATCGGGGCCTACCAGGTCCGCCTGGCCGACGGCCAGCGCGTCACCTTCCTCGACACCCCTGGCCACGCGGCGTTCAGCGCCATGCGGGCCCGCGGCGCCAACATCACCGACATCGTCGTGCTGGTGGTGGCGGCTGACGACGGCGTCATGCCCCAGACCATCGAGGCCATCCAGCATGCGAAGGCGGCCGGCGTGCCGATCATCGTGGCGGTCAACAAGATGGACAAGGACGGCGCCGATCCGACCCGCGTCATCAACGAGCTGCTGCAGCACGAGATCGTCGTCGAAAGCCTGGGTGGCGAAACCCAGATCGTCGAGGTCTCGGCCAAGACCCGCGCCGGCCTCGACAACCTGATCGAAAACATCCTGCTGCAGGCCGAAGTCCTCGACCTGAAGGCCAACGCCGATCGCACCGCCGAAGGCGTGGTCATCGAGGCCAAGCTGGACAAGGGCCGCGGCGCCGTCTCCACCGTGCTGGTCAAGCGCGGCACCCTGAAGAAGGGCGACATCGTCGTCGCCGGCGCCTCCTACGGCCGGGTTCGCGCCCTGCTCAACGAGCGCAGCGAGCAACTGAACGAAGCCGGCCCCTCGACCCCGGTCGAGATCCTCGGCCTCGACAGCACCCCGTCTCCGGGCGAGGCCTTCGCCGTCGTCGAGAGCGAGGCCCGCGCCCGCGAGCTGACCGAATACCGTCAGCGGGTGAAGCGCGAGAAGTCGGCTGTCGGCGGCGTCGCCGGCGCCAGCCTGGCCGACATGATGGCCAAGCTCTCGGCCAAGAAGGTCAACGAGCTGCCGCTGGTCATCAAGGGTGACGTGCAGGGTTCGGTCGAAGCCATCGTCGGCTCGCTGGACAAGCTGGGCACCGACGAAGTCCGCGCCCGCATCATCCTGCAAGGGGCCGGCGCGATCAGCGAAAGCGACGTCCAGCTGGCCAAGGGCGCCAACGCCCCGATCATCGGCTTCAACGTCCGGGCCTCGGCCCAGGCGCGGGCCCTGGCCGAGCGTGAAGGCGTTGAGATCCGTTACTACGCGATCATCTACGACCTGATCGACGACATCAAAGGCGTCATGTCGGGGATGCTCTCGCCGATCCAGCGGGAAACCTTCCTGGGCAACGCCAAGGTGCTGCAGGCCTTCGACATCTCCAAGGTCGGCCGCGTCGCCGGTTGCCGCGTCACCGAAGGTGTCGTGCGCCGCGGCGCCAAGGTCCGGATCGTCCGCGACAACATCGTCGTGCTCGAACTCGGCACCCTGCAGACCCTCAAGCGCTTCAAGGACGAGGTGGCGGAAGTCACCAACGGCATGGAGTGCGGCATGGCCTTCGCCGGCTTCCAGGACATCCGGGAAGGCGACGAGATCGAATGCTTCACCGTCGAGGAAGTGGCGCGGTCGCTGTAGCGAACGGCTCCGGTTTCCGGAAAGAGTCGAAAGGCGCGGATCGCAAGGTCCGCGCCTTTTGCTTTGGGTTTCGCCGCGCGGTGCGCGAAGCGCCCATAATTCTACCCGGGGAAAATTATTCGCCCCGGACAGGCCGCCCGCCGCGCGCCTCGCGAACGTTGTCATCGGCCACCACAAACAGGCCTACAAACCCCGCGCCCGTATCAACGTCCCGCCTACGCCGGCAGCTACCTCCACAAGGCCCGAACCCACGCCGGAGCCAACGTTTCCACGGCTTTCGCTTCCCCGCCCCGGATGCCGCCTTTTTTCGTAGGCCGGCGGATCGGTGGTACAATGGTTCGACGCTTCGGTAAGCCGGACGTTGACCGCCACGCCCGTGTCGCGGAAAAGCCTGAAGTCTGTTCGACGCTTCCCGGCCGGAGACGACCGTATGCGCCTGTTTCGCGTAACTGCCCTGATCGGCCTGATGGCCATCCTGAGCGCCTCGTTGAGCGCCTGCGCCACCGCCACGCGGCTGGATGCGGCCGGCGATGTCCATGCCCTGCTGATCGCCATCCGCGACAACGACAAGACGGCTTTCAATTCCCATGTTGATCGCCAGGCGCTGAAGGCCTCCATCGAGGCCCGGCTGGTCGATGAGGCCGGCAAACGCACCAAGGACGAGAACCTGCGGGCTCTTGGCGCGCTTGCAGCGCCTTACCTGGCCGAGGCCGCCGACAAGGCCCTGATCCAGCCCTCGACCTTCCGCAGCGTGGCCTATCAGTACGGATACAAGCCCGGCCAGCCGATCCCCGGACAGGTGGCCATCGCCGGCGCGCTGAAAGCCATGCCCGATGGCCGTGTTTGCGCCACAAAATCGAAGGATGGGCCGTGCGTGCTGATCTTCACGCGCACGGACGGGGTCTGGAAGCTCTCGGGGTTCGAGGGTGACGTCGCCGACCTGCGCGGCAAACGTCGATAGGGGCTTCATGTACCGTTCGCTTCTCCTCGCCGGCCTGACGGCTATTTCCGTTGTCGCCATGGCCGCGCCGGTCCAGGCCGCCGACAAGCGGATGGTGACCTTCGACAGCGCCTCCTCCGAGGCGCGCCGGCTGACCGGCGCCGGCCTGACCTTCGTCTTCACCCGCCAGTATTTCCGCACCAACATCCTGGCGGTGCGGGCCACCGCAGTGCCGGTCGGCGTGGTGCCCAGGCCCTCGCGCGACGACACCATCAACCGCCAGCTCGACGGCCTGATGGGGCCGGACGCCGGGCGCGGCGAGCTCTACGAGATCGATCCCGAAAAGGCAGAGGGCAAGGTGATGATCGCCGCCTTCTGCCCGGGCTCGAGCAAGGGCTGGCTGGCCGTCGGGCCGGTCTACACGCGCAAGCCCCTGCGTGTTCACGCCTTCGGCGACGACGGGGCCGGCGGGGTCAAGCTGTGCGCGGCCATGGACTTCACCTGGCGCGGCGAATGGATGATGCCCAAGCCCAAGGGCGGCAACACCCGGGCGGCGGTCACCAAGCCGACCTATGGACGGCCTAACGACTGATTTTATTGGCTTCGGCGCTTTCGTTTCGCCTACCCTCGTTCAACGGGCGGAGGGCGAGACATGGCCGACAAGGACATCCTGAAGAGCTGGGCCGAGGCCCGGTTTGACGACGGGCGCTGGACCCGGACCTATTTCCGCAAGGGGTCCGGGCCGGCGGTGATCATCATGCATGAGATCCCGGGCCTGCATCCGGGCGTCGTCGCCTACGCCGAGAAGGTCGTGGCCTCGGGCTTCACCGTCTTCCTGCCCAGCCTGTTCGGCCAGCCGGGCAAGCCGATCTCGACGGGCTACGGCGTCACCGAGATCCTGCTCAACATCTGTATCCGCCGCGAGTTCGACGTCTGGAACAGCGGCCGCTCCAGTCCCATCGTCGACTGGCTGCGGGCCCTGGCCCGCAAGGCCCACGCAGACTGCGGCGGCAAGGGCGTCGGGGCCCTGGGCATGTGTTTCACCGGCGGCTTCGCCCTGGCCATGATGACCGAGCCCAGCGTGGTGGCCCCGGTGCTGAGCCAGCCGTCCATGCCGATGGGCAAGAAGAACCGCGACCAGATCGACTGCTCGGCCGCCGAGTTCAGCTGCGCCAAGCGGCGCTTCCAGGAAGAGGACCTGTCGATGATCGGCCTGGCCTTCCACGGCGACCCCTTCGTCCCGGCCGAACGCATGGACATGCTGGAGCGCGAGCTGGGCGACCGCTTCGAAAGCCACCGCATTGCGCCGGAGGACGGCCTGCAGGGCACGGGGCGGCCGCCGCACTCGGTGCTGACCGTCCATCTTGCCAGCAGCGGCCCGACGGCGGCGGCCGAGGCGCGGACGATCGAATTCTTCCACCAGCGCCTCGACGGGTAGACTTGGGCGCGCCCCGGGACTAGAAGCCGCGCTCCCCGCCGCAGCCGAGGTTCGATCCCCCGCCGGACGCAAGGTTTTAGAGACGATGAGCCGCCACAGTCATGCCAAGGGTCGCGAGACCGGCCCCAGCCAACGCCAGCTTCGCGCCGGCGAACTGATCCGCCACGCCCTGGTCGAGGTGCTGCGCGACGAGGCGCTGGCCGAACCGGCGCTGCAGGACGTGTCGCTGACCGTCACCGAAGTGCGGCTGAGCCCGGACCTCAAGCACGCCACCTGTTTCGTCGAACCGCTGGGCGCCGGGGTCACCGGCCAGAGCACGGTCGAGGTCCTTGCCGCCCTCAACCGCGCCTCGAAGTTCCTGCGCGGCCGGCTGGCCCGGCACATCGACATGAAGTTCACCCCGGACCTGAAGTTCTTCCACGACGAGAGCTTCAACTCGGCCGCCGCCATGGACACCCTGTTCGCCAACCCGCGCGTCCAGGCCGACCTGCGCCAGAACGACGAAGACGAGTAGTGGCCCGCCGCAAGAAGGGCCTGCCGGTCAGCGGCTGGGTCAATCTCGACAAGCCCTATGACCTGGGCTCCACCCAGGCGGTCGGCAAGGTGCGCTGGCTCTACACGGCCCAGAAGGCGGGCCACGCCGGCACCCTCGATCCCCTGGCCACCGGCATCCTGCCGATTGCCCTCGGCGAAGCCACCAAGACCGTCAGCTACCTGGTCGACGCCGACAAGACCTACCGTTTCACGATTCAATGGGGCCGGACCACCGCCACCTTCGACCGCGAGGGCGCGACCACGGCCGAGTCCGATGTGCGGCCGACCCGGGAAGAGGTCCAGGCCCAGCTGGGCCAGTTCATCGGTGAGATCGAACAGGTCCCGCCCAACTTCTCGGCCATCAAGGTCGATGGCGAGCGGGCCTATGATCTGGCCCGCGACGGGGTCGAGTTCGAGCTCAAGAGCCGGCTCGTGACCATTCACGATCTGCGCATTGTCGCGGTCCCGGATGCCGACCACATCACCCTCGAAATGGACTGCGGCAAGGGCACATATGTCCGCGCCGTGGCCCGCGATCTGGCGGTCGCCCTCGGCGCCTGCGGCCATGTCAGCGAACTTCGCCGCACGCGGGTCGGGCCGTTCAGGGAAGAAACCGCGATAACACTGGAAATGTTGGAAAATTTAGGCCATAAGGCCGCGCTTCCGGAGGCTCTCCTTCCGGTCTCGACCGCGCTGGACGACATCCCGGCGCTGGCCGTTACCGCCGAAGACGCATTCCGGTTGGCTCAGGGACGAGCCATCGTCCTCCTTCCGCGACAGGTGGAAGCCTTGCGAGACCAGCTTTCGGGCGGGTCTCGGACGGTTTGTGCTTTTGAAGGAGACCGACTTGTCGCCCTGGCCGAGATGCGTGCGGGATCGCTCAATCCGGTGCGTGTTTTTCAAATCGCCTGAGCTGGAGAAATCCGATGTCGATCACGCCCGAGCGCAAAGCCGCTCTCATCACCGAACATGCCCGCACCCCGGGCGACACCGGCAGCGCCGAAGTCCAGGTCGCGATCCTGTCCGAACGGATCGCCAACCTGACCGAGCACTTCAAGGGTCACAAGAAGGACAACCACAGCCGTCGTGGCCTTCTGCAGATGGTTTCGCAGCGCCGGTCGCTGCTGGGCCACCTGAAGAAGTCGGATGAGGCCCGCTACGAGGCCCTCATCGCCAAGCTCGGCCTGCGTCGTCAGCACTAAGTAACGAGTTCGGGGGCGGGGTCCTGGTTACAGGGCCCCGCCTCTTCGCATATCCGCCCATCCCTCTCAGGTCCTGGGGGTCGGCGGCGGGGGTTCACCCCACGATTATCCGCAGAGGGTTCATCCGTGATCCTCACCGGACCTGACACTGGAGAGGATTCCGGAACTGCCTGAGGGCGCCGCCCCTGTCCGCCCCGCCGGGAATACGCCCGTCGGACCGAAAAGAAAGAAACCCAACATGTTTGAAATTCGTCGCAAGACCATCGAGTGGGGCGGCAAGTCCATCACCCTCGAAACCGGCCGCATCGCCCGTCAGGCTGACGGCGCCGTTCTGGCCACCATGGGCGAAACCGTCGTCCTGGCCACCGCCGTCTTCGCCAAGACGCAAAAGCCCGGCCAGGACTTCTTCCCCCTGACCGTCAACTACCAGGAAAAGACCTTCGCGGCCGGCAAGATCCCCGGCGGTTTCTTCAAGCGCGAAGGCCGTCCGTCGGAAAAGGAAACCCTGGTTTCCCGCCTGATCGACCGTCCGATCCGCCCGCTGTTCGTCAAGGGCTTCAAGAACGAAGTCCAGGTCGTCTGCACCGTGCTGCAGCATGACCTCGAGAACGATCCCGACATCATCGCCATGGTCGCCGCTTCGGCCGCCCTGGTCATCTCCGGCGCCCCCTTCATGGGCCCGATCGCCGCCGCCCGCGTCGCCTACGTCGACGGTGGTTACATCCTGAACCCGACCGCCGATGAGATGCAGGGTTCGAAGATGGACCTCGTCGTGGCCGGCACCGCCGACGCCGTGATGATGGTTGAATCGGAAATCCAGGAACTGGACGAAGCCACCGTTCTGGGCGGCATCCAGTTCGCTCACGACGGCATGCAGCCGGTCATCCAGGGCATCATCGACCTGGCCGAGCACGCCGCCAAGGACGCCTTCGACTTCGAACCGGAAGACACCGACGCCATCAAGGCGGCGATGAAGCCGCTGGTCGGCGAAGACATCATCGCCGGCTACAAGATCCAGAAGAAGCAGGACCGCTACGAAGCGATCGGCGCCGCCAAGAAGAAGGCCATCGCGGCCCTCGCCAAGAGCGACACCAATCCGGACGGCCATGACCCGCTGAAGCTGGCCGGCGTGTTCAAGGAACTGGAAGCCGACGTCGTGCGTCGCGCCATCCTCGACACCGGCCTGCGCATCGACGGCCGCGACGTCCGCACCGTGCGTCCGATCCTGGGTGAAGTCGGCATCCTGC
This sequence comes from Caulobacter sp. SRI_014, assembly GCF_057586315.1. Lineage (NCBI taxonomy): Bacteria > Pseudomonadati > Pseudomonadota > Alphaproteobacteria > Caulobacterales > Caulobacteraceae > Caulobacter > Caulobacter sp. SRI_014. The sequence goes on from NZ_JBYCZQ010000012.1 coordinate 7,882, forward strand.
CGCGCACCCACGGCTCGGCCCTGTTCACCCGTGGTGAGACCCAGGCCCTGGTGGTCGCGACCCTCGGCACCGGCGACGACGAGCAGTTCATCGACGCCCTGGAAGGCACCTACAAGGAATCCTTCCTGCTGCACTACAACTTCCCTCCCTACTCGGTCGGTGAGACCGGTCGGATGGGCAGCCCCGGCCGCCGCGAAATCGGCCACGGCAAGCTGGCCTGGCGCGCCCTGCGCCCGATGCTGCCGAGCAAGGAAGACTTCCCCTACACCATCCGCCTGGTCTCCGAGATCACTGAGTCGAACGGCTCGTCCTCGATGGCCACGGTCTGCGGCTCCTCGCTGGCCATGATGGACGCGGGCGTGCCGCTGATCCGTCCGGTCTCGGGCATCGCCATGGGCCTGATCCTGGAAAGCGACGGCTTCGCCGTTCTGTCCGACATCCTGGGCGACGAGGATCACCTCGGCGACATGGACTTCAAGGTGGCCGGCACCAGCGATGGCATCACCTCGCTGCAGATGGACATCAAGATCTCCGGGATCACCATCGAGATCATGAAGCAGGCCCTTGCCCAGGCGAAGGAAGGCCGTGATCACATCCTCGGCGAAATGAACAAGGCCATGGACGCGCCCCGCGAAGAGCTGGGTGAGTACGCGCCGAAGATCGAGACCATGAAGATCGCCGCGGACAAGATCCGTGAAGTGATCGGCACCGGCGGCAAGGTGATCCGCGAGATCGTCGCCACCACCGGCGCCAAGGTCGACATCGGGGACGACGGCACGATCAAGATCGCTGCTTCCGAGCAGTCCAAGATCGACGCCGCCCGCGACTGGATCAAGTCGATCGCTTCCGAACCGGAAGTCGGCGCGATCTACAACGGCAAGGTCGTGAAGGTCGTCGACTTCGGCGCCTTCGTGAACTTCTTCGGCGCCAAGGACGGCCTCGTCCACGTCAGCCAGATCAGCAACGAACGCGTGGCCCGCCCGCAGGACGTGCTGACCGAAGGCCAGATGGTCAAGGTGAAGCTCATCGGCTTCGACGATCGCGGCAAGACCAAGCTGTCGATGAAGATCGTCGACCAGGAAACCGGCGAAGACCTCTCCAAGAAGGAAGCGGTCGAACCGGAAGACGCCGTCAACACGTAAGACGCGCGTCTCCTGCGGAGATACGGAAAGGGCGGCTCGACAGAGCCGCCCTTTTTCGTTGTGCGACGACGGCCGCCCCTTCCAAGCTCTCCCCCCGCTTTGCGGGGGGAGGACTGCTTTGGAGCGGACGCGACAAAGCAGGAGGGGGGGGCAACTCCGTTGCAGGAGGAACCTCCCTACCGCCGGTGGGGCCCGCCTCCTGATTTCTCGCTTAGGCTCGAAATCTGTCCTCCCCCCACTTCGCGGGGGGAGAGCTTTTGACGGCGACGCTCCACAACCCCTTGCTCACAAACAGGCAATCTGTTTCTTTCCATTCATGCCCGAACGCCGCCCCAACGCCCAGCGCGCGCGTGAGACCCGCGGCAAGATTCTGTGGGCCGCGCGTCAGCTGTTCGCCGAGAAGGGCTACGCCGCCGCCTCGACCCCGGCCATCGTCACCGCCGCCAAGGTGACGCGCGGCGCCATGTACCACCACTTCGCCGACAAGGCCGCCGTGTTCGCCGGCGTGGTGGCCGCCGAGCTGGCCGACGTCGGCCAGCGCATGGCCAAGGCGGCGCTGGCCAATCCCGACCCGGTCGAGCAGCTGATCCTCGGCGGCGAGGCCTATGTGCTGGCCATGGCCGAGCCGGGCCGGCGGCGCATCCTGCTGGTCGAGGGCGCCGTCGTCCTGGGGACCGAGCGGATCGAGGCCCTGCGCGGCCAGCATCTGAAGACCCGGCTGGAAACCGGCCTGCGCCAGATCGTGGCCGCCGGCATCGTGCCCGAGCTGCCCATCGTCCCCCTGGCCGACCTGATGGCGGCCCTGTTCGACCGGGTAGCCCTGACCGCCGACCGGGAGACCTTCACCGGCTATCGCCTGGCCCTTCGCGCCTTGATCGGGGGATTGAAGCTTCCGCCGCCGGCGGCTGGGGATTTCGTGCTCGGCTAGTCGGGCCAGGTCTCTCTGCTGAGCGCCAGGACCTCGCCGGCCAGGTAGAGCGAGCCACAGATCATCACCCGGGGTGGCAGGCCCTCGACAGCCAGGGCCTGCTCAAGCGCCGCCTCGACGTTCTCGGCTGAACTGGCCCTCAAGCCGGCGGCGCTGGCGGCCGAGACCAGCCGCTGGGGCGGGCTGGCCGCCTCTGCGTTGAAGGCGGTGACGATGATGCGGGGCCCCAGGGTCCGGAAGGCGTCGAAGAAGCCCTCGGCGTCCTTGTTGGCCAGCAGGCCGCAGATCAGCACCGTCTCCCGCCCATCGCGAGCCTGCAAGGCTCGCAGGGCGTCGGCCAACGCGCGAGCGGCATGGGCGTTGTGTCCGCCGTCGAGCCAGAGGTCGGTGTTGGCGGCCCGGGCCCGGGCCGCCAGGGGCCCGGCCGTCAGCCGCTGCATGCGGGCCGGCCAGCGGGCGGTCTCGACGCCCCGGGCGATGGCCTCCTCGGGCCAATGCAGCTGCAGGGCGGCGATGGCGGCGACGCCGGCATTGGCGATCTGGTGCGGGCCGGGCAGTGACGGCATCGGCAGGTCGAGTAGCCGGTCCTGCGCCTGCACCGTCAGCCGGCCGGCCGTGACATAGGCGTCGACATCGCGGCCCATGGCGGTCAGGGGCGCGCCAAGCGCCCGGGCCCGGGCCTCGATGACTCCGAAGGCTTCCTCGCCCTGCCAGCCGGTGACGACAGGTCGCCCGCGCTTGATGATGCCGGCCTTCTCGCCGGCGATGGCGGTGATGGAGTCGCCGAGGAACTCCTTGTGGTCGTGGTCGACCGGGCAGATGACGCTGAGGGCCGGCGCCTCGATGACGTTGGTGGCGTCCAGCGAGCCGCCGAGGCCCACCTCCAGCAGGATCAGGTCCGCCGGGACCTCGCTGAAGGCCTGGAAGGCGGCCGCCGTGGTGATCTCGAAGAAGGTGATCGGCTCGCCGGCGTTGGCCTTCTCCACCGTTTCCAGCACGGCGGCCAGGTGCTCATCGGTGATCAGGGTCCCGGCCAGGCGGATGCGCTCGGCGAAGCGGACCAAATGCGGCGAGGTGAAGACATGGACCCGCAGACCGGCCGCCTCGGCCATGGCCCGCAGGAAGGCCACCGTGCTGCCCTTGCCGTTGGTGCCGGCCACATGGACCACCGGCGGGAAATGCCGCTGGGGATCGCCCAGAGCGGCGCACAGCCGCCGCATACGGCCGAGCGACAGGTCGATCAGCTTGGGGTGGAGAAGCCGAAGACGCTCGAGGGCGGCATCGTGGGGGAGCAGGTGGTCGGTCATAGCCCTCCCCCTCGAGGGGGGAGGGTTGGGTGGGGGTGTGCCACTGCGGTCATCGGGTCGATCATCAAAGGGCGCCTATGCCTCATGCGCTCCAGCGGGAAGGCCGGCGCAAACACCCCTACCCAACCCTTCCCCCTCGAGGGGAAGGGCTCATGAGCTAAGCCGCCTTGCGGGCCCGCCCCATCATCAGGGTGCCCATCAGGCTGCCGAGGATGGCCGGCAGGTCGCCGCGGGGGACCACTCGGTCGACCATGCCCTTCTCGACCAGATACTCCGACCGCTGGAAGCCCGGCGGTAGGGTCTCGCGGATGGTCTGTTCGATGACGCGCGGGCCGGCGAACCCGATCAGGGCGCCGGGTTCGGCCAGATGGATATCGCCGAGCATGGCGTAGCTGGCGGTGACCCCGCCCGTGGTCGGGTCGGTCAGCACCACGATGTAGGGCAGCTTTGCCGCTTTCAGTTCCTGGATGGCCAGGGTGGTGCGGGCCATCTGCATCAGGCTGAGCGTGCCTTCCTGCATTCGCGCGCCACCGGCGGCGGTGAAGGCGACCAGCGGACACTGGCGTTTGATGGCTTCGCGGGCGGCCGCGATGAAGGCTTCGCCAGCGGCCATGCCGAGCGAACCGCCCATGAAGGCGAAGTCCTGGACCAGCACCACGGCCGGCACGTCACGGATCCTGCCGGCGGCGATGGCCACGGCGTCCGGCGCGCCCGTCGCCTTGCGGGCGGCGGCCAGGCGTTCGGGATAGGGCTTGCCGTCGAAGAATTTCAGCGGGTCTTCCGGCACCTCGGGCGTCGGCAGAGCTTCATAGGTCCCGCCGTCGAAGGTGTACTGGAACCGTTGCCTGGAGCCGATCCGCATGTGCCGGCCGGCCGGGGTCACCCACAGGGCGGCCTCCAGGTCGGGGCGGTAGATCATCTCGCCGGTGTCGGGGCATTTGACCCACAGGTTTTCCGGCGTTTCGCGCTTGGCGAAGGCCCCGCGCACCCCGGGAGCGATCCGGCTCAGCCAGCCGCCGCTGCGCTCCTTGCCGGAGACGGGGGGACGGGTGGGCTTGTCGCCCTTGGATTCTGCCATAGCCATCGTCTTTGAAGCCTCAAGCCTGACCGACTCTCGCCGAACGCACAGCTTTCGCCAATGCCTCGGCTTTGGAAAGAACGCTTTCGGTCACGTTTTCGTTCGTCTTGCCCTCAAGAGCATCCTGAACGGCGTCGACAAAGGCCGATCCGACCACGACGCCATCGGCGACCTTGGCCACCGCCGCCGCCTGTTCGGGCGTGCGGATGCCGAAGCCGACGCAGACCGGCAGCGGCGTCGCCGCCTTGATCCGCGCCACGGCCTTGCCGACATCGCCGGCGTCGGCCGATTTCACCCCGGTCACCCCGGCCACCGAGACGTAGTAGACAAAGCCGGAGGTGCGGGCGAGCACGGCGGGCAGGCGCTTGTCGTCGGTGGTCGGCGCCGTCAGCCAGATGCGCGACAGGCCAACGGTCTCCAGGGCGTCGCCCAGTTCTTCGGACTCTTCCGGCGGACAGTCGACGATGATGCAGCCATCGACCCCAGCGTCGGCAGCGCGAGCCGCGAAGGCCTCATAGCCGGCGCTGAACAGCGGGTTGAGATAGCCCATCAGCACGATCGGCGTGTCGGCATCGGTCTTGCGGAACTCCGCGATCAGCTCGAGCGTCCGGTTGAGCGTCATGCCGGCCTTGAGCGCCCGCAGGGCGGCGCGCTGGATCGACGGCCCTTCGGCCATCGGATCGGAGAAGGCGAACCCGACCTCGATCAGGTCGACCCCGGCCTTCGGCAGGCCCTTGAGGATGTCCAGCGAGGTCGCGAAATCGGGGTCGCCGCCCATGACATAGGCGACGAACGCGGCGCGGCCCTCCGCCGCGATAGCGGCGAAACGCTTGTCGATACGGGTATTGCTCAAATCGTCCGCCCCAGGGCTTCGGCGACAGTGAAGATGTCCTTGTCGCCGCGGCCGCACATGTTCATCACGATGACGCCGTCCTTGCCGAGCTCCAGCGCCAGTTCACCAACGCGCGCCAGGGCGTGGGCCGGTTCGAGGGCCGGAATGATGCCCTCCTGCTCGGCGCAAAGCTGGAAGGCGGCCAGCGCCTCCTTGTCGGTCGCCGAGACATACTCGGCCCGACCGGTCTCGTGCAGGAAGCTGTGCTCGGGGCCGATGCCCGGATAGTCGAGGCCGGCGCTGATCGAGTGGGCGTCGATGATCTGGCCGTCGTCGTCCTGCAAGAGGTAGGTCTTGTTGCCGTGCAGGACGCCGGGGCGGCCCCCGGTCAGGGACGCGGCGTGCTCGCCGGTCTCGATGCCATGGCCCGCCGCCTCGACGCCGATCAGCCGCACGCCTTCGTCGGCCAGGAAGGGGTGGAACAGGCCGATGGCGTTGGAGCCGCCGCCGATGCAGGCGACCACGGCGTCGGGCAGGCGGCCTTCCTGGCTAAGGATCTGCTCGCGCGCCTCATGGCCGATGATCGACTGGAAGTCGCGGACCATGGCCGGATAGGGGTGCGGCCCGGCGGCGGTGCCGATCAGGTAGTAGGTGTCCTCGACGTTGGTCACCCAGTCGCGCATCGCCTCGTTCATGGCGTCCTTGAGGGTGCCGGTGCCCGAGGTGACGGGGCGAACTTCGGCGCCCAGCAGGTTCATGCGGAAGACGTTGGGCTTCTGCCGCTCGACGTCGGTGGCGCCCATGTAGACCACGCAGGGCAGACCGAAGCGGGCGCAGACGGTGGCGGTGGCGACGCCATGCTGGCCGGCCCCGGTCTCGGCGATGATCCGGGTCTTGCCCATGCGGCGGGCCAGCAGGATCTGGCCCAGCGCATTGTTGATCTTGTGCGACCCGGTGTGATTGAGCTCGTCGCGCTTGAAGTAGATTTTCGCGCCGCCGTAGTAGGCGGTGAGCCGCTCGGCGAAATAGAGCGGGCTGGGGCGGCCGGTGTAGTGCTTGTGAAACCAGGTCAGCTCGGCCTGGTATTCCGGGTCGGCCTTGGCGGCGGCGTAGGCCTCGCCCAGGCCCAGGACCAGCGGCATCAGGGTCTCGGCGACGTAGAGACCGCCGAACTCGCCGAACTTGCCGCGCGCGTCGGGCAGCGCGTTCCAGTCATTAGGTTTAGCGGGGGCGTTCAAAGGGTGCTCACAGACTGCGGACGGCGTCGAGGAAGGCCTTGATCAAGGCGCTGTCCTTTATCCCCCGACCCCGCTCCACGCCAGAGGAAACGTCCGCAATCGGGGCATTTGAGAGGGCCAAAGCCTCCTTCACATTCCACGGGTCGAGGCCGCCGGCCAGGAAGTGTGGCCGCGCGTAGCGTTTGCCGGCCAGCAGGGTCCAGTCGAACCGCGCGCCCATGCCCCCCGGCAGGTCGCTGCCGGTCGGCGGCCGGGCGTCGAACATGAGGTGGTCGGCGAGGCCATCCCATTTGTCGGCAAGCGCGATGTCGGAGGCGTCGGTGACCGGGAGCACCTTGATGATGCCGACGCCCGACCGGGTGCGGATGGCCTGTGCCCGGGCGGGCGTCTCGTCGCCATGCAGCTGGATGAACTCCGGCCGCATCGCCTGGACGATGTCATCGACCAGGGCGTCGGACGGATCGACCGTCACCGCCACTAGCGAGGGTGGGCGACGCGGCCCATCGCGCCGGGCCTGGATGGCCAGGCGGCCGGCGGCTTCGGGGGTCAAGTAGCGCGGTGAGGCCGGAAAGAAGTTCAGCCCCAGCCAGGCCGCGCCGGCGGCCATGGCGGCCTCGACCGTCTCCGGAGTGGAGAGGCCGCAGATCTTGGCGTCAGCCATCAGAGGCAGCCCGGCGCCGCGCTCTGGCGGGTGATGGTCTCGTTTTCTTCGAAGGCGTAGCCGCCAGGGCCCGATTTGATCTGGCGCTGGGTCAGGACGACGGCCAGGCCGTCCGTCGCCGCCGTGGCCTGGGACGATAGTTCCTCGGTATAGCCCTTGGCCTCGATCCCGGTGCGGCTCAAGCGGGCGAAGGTCAGACGGCAGAGGGCGTCATCGACCGAGATCACCTTGACGGTTCCGTCCCGGACCCAGGTCGAGCCGTCCTCAAGGCGCTCCTGAATGGTCGGCAGGGTAAGGGGCTCGTTCGGCACCCGCGGCTCGAACATGCCGGCCAGATCCGTGACGTCGGCCGCCATCCAGCCGGGCAGGCCGTCCGGGGTGGCCATCAGGCTGTCGAACAGTTTGGCGAGCACGTCCTGAAGCTCCGGCGCACCGTTCTGGCGCTTGAGGTTGGCGGTGACTGCGGCCCGCACTGCCGGCCCATTGAGGGCTTCGCCCGGATGCAGGCCGATCACGGTGCGGAACTCCAGCGGCACGCCGACGAACGCGTTCATGATCTGCTGGATGCCCGGCTCGCGCGGGTCTTCGATCGTCACCTCTCGCAGGGTGTAGCGCAGCACCGGCTGACCACTGGCCGCATCAACCGACACGATGTCGAGGTCGAACCGAAAGCGGCTCGACTGGCCGCCCGGGCGTTCTCCACCCGTCTCGCTGCTCTTGGTTTCGGAGACAAAGCTGTAGTGATCGCCGGCCTTGAAGGGCCGAACCTGCACATTGAACAGCCCGCCCTTGGGCGTTGGGATATGCACAGCGGGCGGCGCCGCCAGGGCGGGCGTGCAGAACGCCAGGGCCGCGATGACCGCGAGCCGAACCGAAGCGCGCATCTTTAGGCCTTTTTCGCCGCGGCCGGCTTCTTGACCGCCGGCTTGCGGACCACGGCCTTGACCGGGGCCGCCTCAGCCTTGACTGGAACTACCTTGGGGGCAGGAGCCACCGCCTTCTGCGCGGCCAGCAGGTCGCGGATTTCGGTCAGCAGGGCCTCGCTCGGCGTGGGAGCCGGCTCAGCCGGCTCGGGCGCCGCCGCTTCCTCGCGGCGGGCGGCGTTGACCAGCTTGACCATGATGAACACCGCCAGGGCGACGATCAGGAACTGGATGATGGTGTTGATGAAGGCGCCGTAGGTGATGGCCACCTCGGCGGTCTTGGTGGTCACATCTTCCGGGGCGAGGACGATCTTCAGGTCTGAAAAGTCGACCTTGCCCAGGGCCAGGCCGATCGGCGGCATGATGATGCCGTCGACGAAGACGGTGACGATCTTGCCGAAGGCCGCGCCGATAATGACCCCGACCGCCAGGTCGATGACGTTGCCGCGCGAGATGAATTGCCGAAATTCGCTGACCACACTCATGACCAAGCTCCGCTGATAGGCGGGCTCTAGTCGGCGTTCAGCCGGGCCCGCAGTTCCTTGCCGCTCTTGAAGAAGGGCACATGTTTGGCCCGCACGTCCACCGTTTCCCCGGTTCGGGGGTTGCGGCCCGACCGGGCGGGACGCGAACGCACCGAGAAGGCGCCGAAGCCGCGCAGCTCGACACGGCCGCCGTCTTCCAGCGCCGCGATCATCTTTTCGAGGATGACGCCAACGACGCGCTCGACATCGCGCTGTGTCAGGTGCGGGTTTTCCGCCGCCAGACTGGCGATCAGCTCGGACTTGATCATGCTATCCCCGGTATCCCCAGCCTCACGGCGTCGCGACCTTTGCCTAACTCACCTTGAGTCTTCAAGGGGTTGCGTGAAATTTGCGGCTGTTAAAACCGGATCAAGCCTGCCGACCTATACTCAAGTCGAGTACAGGCGCTTAAACATGCAGCATTCCCCCGAGGCGCGAACCTCAGCCCCGGCCGCGACCGGCCTGGACGCCATGCGGGGTCCTCGCGTGCGCGCCCGGCTGGCGGCCTCGGTCGGGGTCGATCTGATCATCGACGGGCGACTGCGTCCGGCCATCAGCCTGAAGGAAGGCGCCCTGCGTGGCCGGGCCCTGAGCTACGGGCTGGTCGAGGCCGATCCTGACAAGCGACGCCTCGACGTCACCAGCCTGAACTTCGTCGACGCCGAGCGGGTCGATCTCGCCGTCATCGACGCAGCTTTCGCCGCCCTGGATCCGGCCGAACAGGGCGAGCGGCCGCCGCTGCTGTTGCTGCCGGTCAGCTGGAGCACCCTGCGGGCCGAGAAGCCGCGCCGCCGCCTCCTGCGCCGGGTCGCCGCCGGCCAGATCGATCATGGGGTTCTGGCTGTCTGCGAGGTGCTGGGCCTGGAACCCGGCGTGCCGCGCGGCGCCATCCGGGAGGCCGTTGGAGCGCTGATGCCCATCTTCCGCGGCGTGCTGGCCCGCACCCGGCCCCGGCCGGCGCAGGTGCGCCATCTGACCGACTGCGGCTTCACGGGCGCGGCCATAGAGGCCGACGGCCTGGATGGCGCCGAGAACGAGGACGCCATGCTGCGGCGGGTGCTGCTGCTGCAGACTATCGGCCCGACGGTGCTGATCCATGGGGTCCGCTCGGTGGCGGCCCTGGCCGTCGCCCGCCACGCCGGGGCCAGCTGGGCCAGCCTCGATATCCAGCCCGGCGGCGAGAGCCTGATGGCGGAAACGAAAACGGCGGCCGGGTCGCCCCGGCCGCCGCTCTACGTAGATGCTCAATAGGCTTGAAGGTTAGTCCTTCGAGGCCTTTTCGCGCAGGGCCGCGCCGAGGATGTCACCCAGCGAGGCGCCCGAGTCGGACGAACCGTACTGTTCGATGGCTTCCTTCTCGTCGGTCATTTCCAGAGCCTTGATCGACACCGAGACGCGGCGAGCGGCCTTGTCCACGGCGGTGACCTGGGCGTCCACGCGGTCGCCGACGGCGAAGCGTTCCGGACGTTGCTCCTGACGATCGCGCGACAGGTCCGACTTGCGGATGAAGGCGCTCATCGGGGCGTCGTCTTCACCAAACTTCACTTCGATACCACCCGAGGTGACTTCGGTGACGGTGCAGGTGACGGTCTGGCCCTTGCGGAAGCTGTCGCCGGCCATCGGATCGCCGGCCAGTTGCTTGACGCCCAGGCTGATGCGTTCCTTCTCGACGTCGACGTCGAGAACGCGCGCCTTGACCATGTCGCCCTTCTTGTACTTGGCCAGGGCTTCTTCGCCCGACACGGCCCAGTCCAGGTCGGACAGGTGGACCATGCCGTCGATTTCCCCGTCCAGGCCGATAAACAGGCCGAACTCGGTGGCGTTCTTGACTTCGCCTTCGACGGTCGAACCGATCGGGTGATCGGCCAGGAACTTCTCCCACGGGTTGGCCGCGGCCTGCTTGAGGCCCAGGCTGACCCGGCGCTTGGAGCTGTCGACGTCGAGCACGATGACGTCCACTTCCTGCGAGGTGGAGACGATCTTGCCGGGGTGGACGTTCTTCTTGGTCCAGGACATTTCCGAGACGTGCACCAGGCCTTCAACGCCGGCTTCCAGCTCAACAAACGCGCCGTAGTCGGTGATGTTGGTGATGCGGCCGGTGAACTTGGCGCCGACCGGGTACTTCGCTTCCACGCCGTCCCAGGGGTCGGACTGCAGTTGCTTCATGCCGAGGCTGATGCGCTGGGTGTCGGGGTTGATCTTGACGATCTGGACTTTCACCGTGTCGCCGACCGCGAGCACCTGGCTCGGGTGGTTGACGCGCTTCCAGCTCATGTCGGTGACGTGCAGCAGGCCGTCGATGCCGCCCAGGTCCACGAACGCACCGTAGTCGGTGATGTTCTTGACGACGCCTTCGCGGATTTCACCCTCTTGCAGCTGGCTGACCAGCTCGGTGCGCTGTTCGGCGCGGGCTTCTTCCAGGATGGCGCGACGCGAGACGACGATGTTGCCGCGCGGACGGTCCATTTTCAGGATGGCGAAGGGCTGTTCCTTGCCCATCAGCGGGCCGACGTCGCGCACCGGGCGGATGTCGACTTGCGAACCGGGCAGGAAGGCGCTGGCGCCGCCCAGGTCGACGGTGAAGCCGCCCTTGACGCGGCCGACGATGGCGCCGTTGACCGGCTCGTTGCGGGCGAAGACTTCTTCCAGACGGGTCCAGGCTTCTTCGCGCTTGGCTTTTTCGCGGCTGATGACGGCTTCGCCGAGGGCGTTCTCGACGCGCTCGAGGAAGACTTCGACGGTGTCGCCGACCTTCAGGGTGGCCTTGCCGTCGGCGTCGACGCCGAATTCCTTGACGCTGATCCGGCCCTCGGTCTTCAGACCGATGTCGATGATCGCGACGTCCTTTTCGATCCCGACGACCTTGCCCTTGATCACGGTGCCTTCAGCGAAGTCGCTGGCGCCGCCAAGGCTTTCGTTGAGAAGCGCCTCGAAGTCGGCGGTGGTCGGGTTGAAGTTCATATCATCAGCCATGTGGCTACTTACGTCTCTGTTGGGGAACGAGGACGCGCGCAGGGGCGGAGTCCGGACGTTCGGTTTTTCAGGGTAATGGTGTTGGCCCGCTTGCCGCGCGGTTGGATTAGCCCCCGGTTCTTTTTCAAGAACCTCGAGCGCGCGCGACTTCGACAATGCGGCGGGCCGCATCGAAGGCGCGGTCTATATCCATTTCGGAGGTGTCGAGCAAGACCGCGTCCTTGGCGATGATCATCGGACTGTCACTGCGGCCGCTGTCCCGTTCGTCGCGGATGTGGATGTCGGCGAGGATGTCTTCGTAGGCCACCTGCTCGCCCTGACCGGTCAACTGCTTCCAGCGGCGGTTGGCCCGGACCTCGGGCGAGGCGGTGACGAACAGCTTCGCATCGGCGTGGGGGGCGATGACGGTGCCGATATCGCGGCCGTCGATGACCACGCCCGGTTCCTGGGCGGCGAAGCTGCGCTGGAACTGGCGCAGAGCCTCGCGGACGGGCGTGTAGGCGGCCACCCGGCTGGCGGCCTCGCCGGCGGCGCGGGTGCGGACCTCGGGGTTTTCCAGGGTGGCGGGATCAAGGGTCAGGGCGACGCGGGTGGCGTGGGCCATGTCGCCAAGCTCACCCCCCTCGGCGAGGACGCGCACCCCGACGGCCCGGTAGAGCAGGCCGGAGTCGAGGACGGGGTAGCCGTAGAGGGCGGCCAGCCTGGTGGCGATGGTGCCCTTGCCGGAGGCGGCCGGGCCGTCGACGGCGATCACGAAACCCATCAGCCGAGTTCCCCGCCAAGGCCGGTCATGAGTTCCACAAACCCCGGGAAGCTCGTCGCGATCATGCCCGGCTCATCAACCTCGACGTCGCCCTGCGCCGCCAGGCCCAGCACGAGATGGCTCATGGCGATGCGATGGTCACCATGGGTGATGACGCGGGCCCCGCCCCGCACCGGGTGGTTGCCGCCAGCCGTGCCAACGACGGTGAAGCCCTCCGGCTCCTCCTCGACCCCGACACCGCAGGCAGCCAGGCCACCCGCCATCAACGCGATCCGGTCGCTCTCCTTGACCCGCATCTCGCCGACGCCGCGCATCACCGTCGAACCGGAAGCGAAGGCGGCGGCCACGGCCAGGATGGGATACTCGTCGATCATCGCCGGGGCCCGTTCGGGCGGCACGACGACGCCGGTGAGGGCGGAATGGCGGGCGGTGATGTCGCCGACCTCCTCACCGCCAGCCTCGCGGCGGTTTGTGATCGTCAGATCGGCCCCCATCTCGACCAGGGTGTCGAACAGGCCGGTACGGGTGGCGTTGAGCATGACGCCCTCGACGGTCACCTCGGATCCGGGCGTGATCAGGGCCGCGACCAGCGGGAAGGCGGCCGAGGAGGGGTCGGCCGGGACGTCCACGTGGCAGCCGTTCAGTTTCTGGCCGCCGGCCAGCTTGATCAGCCGGCCTTCCGGCTGGTCGGAAACCTCGACGGTCGCGCCGAAGGCCCGCAGCATCCGTTCGGTGTGGTCGCGGGTGGCTTCCGGCTCCAGCACATAGGTGTCGCCGGCAGCGTTCAGGCCGGCCAGCAGCACGGCGCTCTTCACCTGGGCCGAGGCCATCGGCAGCACGTAGCGGATTGCGGTCAGATGGCCGCCGCTGAGGGTCAGGGGCAGGCGCTCGCCCTGGCGCGACAGCCATTTGGCCCCCATCAGGCCCAGCGGGTTCAGCACCCGGCCCATCGGCCGCTTCTTCAGCGAGGCATCGCCGGTGAAGGTGGCGCGGACATCGAACCCCGCCGCCGCGCCCATGATCAGCCGCACCCCGGTGCCGGCATTGCCGCAGTCGACGATGTCGGCCGGCTCGGAAAAGCCGCCCTTGCCCTCGACGGTCCAGGCTTTTTCGCCGGTGCGGGTAACCGTCGCGCCGAAGGCCTGCATGGCCCGGGCGGTGGCCAGCACGTCGTCGCCTTCCAACAGACCGGTGATGGTTGTCGTCCCCGAGCTGAGCGCCCCCAGGATCAACGCCCGGTGGGAAATCGACTTGTCGCCGGGGACCCGGATGGTCCCGCGCAAGGCCGCGCCGGGGCGGGCTCGGAGGGCGGCGGTGGTCATGCCGAGGCTTCGGCTCCCTTGGCAATGGGCTGGAATTGGGGGAAAGCCTTTTGACAGCGCCCCTGTCGCGTGGCAAGGGAGCCGCCGCTTTTCCACACCCTACATAGAGAGGCCGCCCGCCTTGGCCAGCCCTGAACTCGGCGTCAAGCAGCTCTGCCCGAACTGCTCGGCGAAATTCTATGACCTGAACCGCCGTCCGGCGACCTGCCCCAAGTGCGGCGAGTCGTTCGACCCGGAAGAGGCCGTCCGCAACCGCCGCGTCCGCGCCCGCGCCATCACCCCCGACTACGAGGACGATGGCGAAAAGGACGACGAGGCCGCGGAAGCCAAGAAGACCGCCGTGTCGGAAGACGAGGACGGCTTCGAGGAAGAACCCGACACCACGCCGGAAATCGACGACGAGGCCGCCGCCGAGCCGCTCGAAACCGACGATGAGGAAGGCGACGCCGCCGCCAAGCCCGCCGACGACATCGGCGTCGATTTCGCCGACGACGAGGAGACCCTCGACGAGGAAGAAACCGACGACGTGCCGTTCCTCGAGGACGAAGACGACGACGACTTCCCGGAAGACGAGATCGACGGCCTGCCCGGCGAGGGCGACGACGACGTCTGATGAAAACCGTTGTGAGGCCGGGTCTCCGCGAGGGGGCCCGGCCCGCGACGAAAAAAACTGACGGGGAAGGCTTGATCGGCGAAAGCCGACAGACTAAGACCCCGCCCTCGCCGCCGGGCCACCGATGACGAGCCCGATCCTTTCGGGGCTATAGCTCAGCTGGTAGAGCGCTTGAATGGCATTCAAGAGGTCAGCGGTTCGACTCCGCTTAGCTCCACCATAAGGGCCGCATCCGACGAGGATGCGGCCCTTTCCATTTCTGCTCCCCCGTCGGAACCTCGAGACCACTGAGGTATTCTCGCTTGAGGGCGCTTGCGCGCCCTTCGGGGCGGATGATGTCGGGGCGAACTTCGTGACAGCTTTGGACGGCCAGGACGGCGCCGCGCCATGGTTTCTCGTCGGCGGCGGTGAGATGGGCCGGCGCATGCGGGCGTTCGATTGGACCGCCACGCCCCTTGGCGCCCCCGAAAGCTGGCCCGACGGCCTGAAGACCCTCGTCGCCCTGATGCTGGATTCCCGGCATGGCATGTTCATCGCCTGGGGGCCCGACCTCACCTGGATGTGCAACGACGCCTTCGTGCCCATCCTGGCCGACAAGCACCCCACCGCCCTGGGCCGTCCGACGGCGCAGGTCTGGGCCGACGCCTGGCCGACCGTGGGGGCCCTGTTCGATCAGGTGCTGCAGGGCGAGGCCCAGCGGTTCGAGGACCTGCCGGTTCCGCTGGTGCGGGGCGGTGAAACCGTCGAGGCCTCGTTCAACTTCTCCTACAACCCGGTGCGCGACGGCGGCGGCGCGGTGGCCGGCGTCTATGCCGTGGTCACCGAGACCACCGACAAGGTCCGCGCCATCGCCGCCCTGGGCTCGCAGCGCGAACAGTTCGCCCGCCTGTTCGACCAGGCGCCCAGCTTCATGACCATGCTCAGCGGGCCGGAGCATCGCATCGATCTGGCCAATCCGGCCTACATGCGGCTGGTCGGCCATCGCCCCGTGCTGGGCCTGACCGTCGCCGAGGCGTTGCCCGAGGCCGTGGCGCAGGGCTACCTGGACCTGCTGGACCGGGTCTACGAGACCGGCGAGGCCTATGTCGCCACCAGCGCCACCTACGCCATGCAGACCGAGCCGGATGGGCCGATCGACCAGCGCACCCTCGACTTCCTCTACCAGCCGATCCGCGACGCCACCGGCCAGGTCACCGGCATCTTCGTCGAGGGGGTCGATGTCACCGAACGCGCCACCCTCGAACAGCGGCGACTGGCCCTGGTCGAACTGGGCGACCGCATCCGCGAGTTCGACGACCCCGACGAGCTGGCCTACGCCGCCGCCGAAATCCTCGGCCGCACCCTGAACGTCAGCCGGGCCGGCTACGGCGTCATCGACAAGCAGGCCGAGACCATCACCATCGCCCGCGACTGGAATGCGCCGGGCATCCAGAGCCTGGCCGGAGTGCTGCACTTCCGCGACTACGGCTCCTACATCGAGGACCTCAAGGTCGGCCGCACGGTGCTGATCGAGGACGCCGAGACCGATCCGCGCACCTCCGACAACGGCGCCGCCCTGAAGGCGATCAGCGCCCAGGCGGTGCTCAACATGCCGGTGACCGAACAGGGGGACTTCGTCGCCCTTCTCTATCTCAACCACGCCGAGGCCCGGCCCTGGACCGAGGACGAGATGGAGCTGGTCCGCGAGGTCGCCGACCGCACCCGCGCCGCCACCGAACGCCGCCGTGTCGAAACCGAACTGCGCGAGCTTGCCGCCACGCTCGAGGAACAGGTCGAGGCTCGCACCGCCGAACTGCGCCTGCACGAGGAGGCCCTGCGCCAGGCCCAGAAGATGGAGGCGGTCGGCCAGCTGACCGGCGGCCTGGCCCACGACTTCAACAACCTGCTGGCCGCCGTCAGCGGCAATCTCGAACTCCTGGAGATGCGGTTGCGGGCCGGACGGCTCAGCGGTCTGGAGCGCTACATCGACAACGCCCAGGGCGCCGCACGCCGCGCCGCCGCCCTGACCCAGCGCCTGCTGGCCTTCTCGCGCCGCCAGACGCTCGATCCGCGCCCCACCGACGTCAACCGGCTGATCAGCGGTTTCGAGGAACTGGTCCGGCGCAGCGTCGGGCCGGACATCGAGGTGGAGATCGTCGGCGCCGCCGGCCTGTGGGCGGCGCGGATCGATCCCTCGCAGCTGGAAAACGCCCTGCTCAACCTCTGCATCAACGCCCGCGACGCCATGGCGCCGGACGGCGGCCGGATCACCATCGAGACGGCCAACACATGGCTGGACCAGCGGGCCGCCGCCGAGCGCGACCTGCCGCCCGGCCAGTATCTGTCGATCTGCGTCACCGACACCGGCGCCGGCATGGCCCCGGACGTCGTCGCCCGCGCCTTTGATCCCTTCTTCACCACCAAGCCGCTGGGCGAGGGCACGGGCCTGGGCCTGTCGATGGTCTACGGCTTTGCCCGCCAGTCGGGCGGCCAGGTGCGCATCCATTCGGAGGTCGGCAAGGGCACGACCATGTGCCTCTACCTGCCCCGGTTCCACGGCGAGGCCGAGGTCGTGCGCGGGCCCGAGGCGGAGGCTCCCGGCCACGGCGACGGCGAGACGGTGCTGGTCATCGACGACGAGCCGGCCATCCGCGCTCTGATCGTCGAGGTGCTGCAGGACAGCGGCTACATCGCCATCGAGGCCGCCGACGGTCCTGAGGGTCTGAAGATCCTGAACACCGGTGCGCGGGTCGACCTGCTGATCACCGATGTCGGCCTGCCGGGCGGCATGAACGGCCGCCAGGTGGCCGACGCCGCGCGCGTCGACCGCCCGGACCTCAAGGTGCTGTTCATCACCGGCTACGCCGAGAACGCCGCCATCGGCAACGGCCACCTGGCCCCCGGCATGGAGGTGATGACCAAGCCCTTCGCCATGGCCGCCCTGGGCAGCCGCATCCGCGACCTGATCGAACGCTAGAGCATGTCAGGGCGAAGTGTATGCGGTTCGCCCGCCCGGACATGCTCTAAATGTTTGATTCTAGACCCTTTTGATCAGGTTTTGATGCGTACATCAAAACTTGAAAGGGTCTAGCGCGGATCGCCGTAGCGGCGCTTCCAGTCGATCTTGATCTCTTCGGCCTTGCGGCGGTCCTCCAGGGACAGTTCTTTGCCGAACTGTTGCAGCACCGCCCCGGCGTTCTTGTCGCCGCCCTCGCGGGCCATTTCGGCGTAGGCCTGGCCGGTCAGGGCGTCGGCCGGGCCGCCCTCGCCGGTCAGCATCATGAAGCCGAGGCTGCGCAGGGCATGGGCCGAGCCCTTCTCCGCCGCCTTGCGGTACCAGCCACGGGCGGCGACGTCGTCCTCGGCGACGCCCTCGCCCGTGGCCAGCATCACCCCGGCGCTGATCTGGGCGTTGACGTAGCCGCGCTGGGCCGACTTCTCGACCCAGGTCCAGGCCTCGGCCGCGTCCTTGTCGACCCCCTCGCCCTCGAGCAAGGCCATGGCCAGGTGCCACTGGCCGACCGGATGGCCCTTTTCCGCCGCCTGGCGATAGTAGTCGGCCGCCGCCTCTAGGTCCGGCTCGCCGCCGATGCCGAACTTCAGATAGACGCCCATAGCATCCAGAGCTGTCGGATCGCCGCTGGCCGCCGCCCGCCGGATCAGGCCGAAGGCCTTGACCGGGTCGCTGTCGACGATGGCGTTGGCCTGTTCGATCAGCTCGATCGGGTCCTGCCGCGCCATGGCCGGCGAGGCCACCCCCATCGCCACCAACACCGCCCCCAGAACAAGACCTGCAAAGTTACGCATTGCACCCCCCATGGCTTCGCTGACTTGCGAACCTCGCCGACAATCGCCACCTATTGTTCTTGCCGCAAGGGCCGGCGCCGATCTCGGGCCAAACCTTGCGGGAGTCGCTTGAACAGGACTCGAGGACGAAGACGATGACGACCCGGACCGTGTTGTTCGACAGCCCCTTCCTGCTGGGCTTCGACCACACCCGCAGCCTGATCGAACGGGCCCAGCGGGCGGCCACCGAAGGCTATCCCCCCTACAACGTCGAGGCCCGCGATGACGGCGGGCTGCGCATCACCCTGGCCGTGGCCGGCTTCTCGCCGGACCAGCTGGAGGTGAGCGTCGAGGGCGAGATGCTGACCGTGGCCGGCAAGCGCGACGCCGGCGCCGAGGGCCAGGACCGGGCCTTCCTGCATCGCGGCATCGCCGCCCGAGGGTTCCTCAGGACCTTCATCCTGGCGGACGGCATGGTTGTCGGGGGGGCCACCCTCGAGCACGGCCTGCTGCACGTCGATCTGGATCGCCCCAAGGCCGAGCGCCTGATCCAGCGCATTCCCATCCGGACCGGCGGCTGAACCATAAGCGCCTGTCCCGCGTTCGTTTTGTGAAGGAGGTGGTCGCAATGACACCCGTGAGACTGACCAACGAAGCCTTTGCCGCCCTCGGCGGCCCCAGCCTGGTCTACGTGCGCCCCGTGAGCGGCGCCGAGATCATCGCGTCCTCGCCGGCCGCCGCGCTGGCCCATGTCGAGCTCGAACCCGAGCAAACCCTTTATGCCGTGCACCGCGCCGATGGTGAGCGCCTGGCCGTGATGAGCGACCGCGACAGCGCCATTTCCGCCGCCCTGGCCCACGAACTGGCCCCGGTTTCCGTCCACTAGGACCCCTGCCCTGCGGGGCCGCGCCGAACCTCGCGCGGCCCCAAAGGTTGCCTTCCCGACATCAAACCTCTAAGAGGCCGCCCTCTTCTCGCCAGATTGACCGGGCTAATGCGCCGCTCGATCTGCTCCAAGGCGAGCCCCCTTTGTCGCGTCCGATCATCCAACCTCGTTGATCGAACCTATGGCGCGGCCCAGTACGAGGTTGACCAGTGAAACCCAGCGTCCCGGCCCAGAAGGGCCCCTATAGCGCCGCTATTCCGGTCGTCGCCGGCATCGTCGGTGGCGCTTTCGCCATGACGGCGGCGTTCGCCATGGGCAACGTGACCCGCCCGGACCGTCCGGCCGACGTCATCATCGCGGCCAAACAGGCCCCCAAGTCCGCCGGCAAGGCCAATCCGCACCTGGTCGCCGCCTCGCGCGATCCGATGCTCAAGGTCCTGGCCTTCAACGCCCCGGTCGCGGGCTTTTCGATCAACTCGCCGTTCGGCATGCGCCGCATGCCCTGGGAAGAGGGCGGCCGGCTGCATGAAGGCGTCGACATCGCCGCCCCGGCCGGGACCAGGGTCACCGCCACCTTGCCGGGCGTCGTCACCCGCACCGGCATGAGCCTGTCCTACGGCCGCTTCATCGAGGTGAAGCATGAGGACGGCCTGGTGTCCTTCTACGCCCACCTGTCGGGCACGGCGAAGGGCCTGAAGGCCGGCTCGCCGGTCACTGCCGGCCAGACCATCGCCTACGTCGGCGGCAGCGGCCGCTCGACCGGCTCTCACCTGCACTTCGAGATCCGCCAGAACGGCCGGCCGATGAATCCGGCCCTGTTCATCGGTCGCAGCTTCGCCTCCGCCGACCTGCTGCCGGTCAAGGACGCCATGAAGGTCGGCCGCACCCGCGTCGCCGTGGTCGGAAACTGGCCGGCCAGCGTCCGCGCCGCCGCCAACAACACCCAGCCCGGCAAGAATGGCGGCGCCGTCGTCCAACTGGCGTCCAGCACCGACGGCCGGGTGCATGCCGTGATCAACCCGGCCGGTCCGATCCAGATGGTCGCCCGCGACCCGGTCAAGGCCGCCGAGGCCCGCGCCAAGCTCCGCGCCATGCAGGACGCCGGCGGCCCTGAACTGATGGTCCGGGAAGTCAACAAGCCGGCTCCCAAGGCGGCCGTGAAGGCCGTCCCGGCTGACGACGAAGCGATCCCGACCTCGTAAGGTTCAGGTGGCCTTTCGGCCCTGCCAGCGCTGGGCCAGCCAGCCGCCGAGGCCGCAGACCACCACGGTCAGCGGGCCGAACCAGACCGGGTGCGGAATGGCGAAGACCGACCACATCGCGCCAGCGAACAGCAGCGCCGCGACGATCCAGCCGGCCACGATGTTTCCCTTGCCGACCGCATTGGCGGCGCTGGACCCGGCGAAGATTCCGACTCCGAAACCCGCCGCCACCCAGAGGATGGCAGGCAGCGGCATGGCGAGCATCAGGGTCTTCATCTGCTCGGTGTTGTCGAAGTCGATGCCCGGCGGCAGCGGCCAGATGGCGTGGCCCAGCATCTCCCAGCCATAGACCACGGTCCCGCCGGCCAGCGCGCCGACGATGACGCCCAGAATGGTGCGCAGCATTTTGAGAAGCCTCCCCGCTTCCGATATGCCGCGACCGTACCTAGATTGACCGCATGCTCAAGACCGCCGTTCGCCGGACTGTCTGGGGGGTCAGCCGCGGTCTCGCCGTCCTGACGCTCGCCCTGCTCCTCGCCATTGCCTTCGGAGGCCTCGTGTCCGCATTCGCCGCCGCCAACCCGCCCGGCCGCCTGGTCGACATCGGCGGCCGCAAGCTGAACCTGGTCTGCGCCGGGCCAGAGAAGGCCGATGGTCCGCTGGTCGTGTTCGAGGCCGGCGCCTTCGGTCTGTCGGCCGACTTCGGCGCCGTTCAGGGGGGCCTGACGGCCAAGGGCCTGCGCAGCTGCGCCTATGACCGGGCGGGTCTTGGCCGCTCCGATCCGGGCCCCAGCCCCCGCGACTCCGCCGCCATCGTCGGCGACCTCGAGAAACTGCTGGCCGCCTCGGGCGAGACTGGCCCTTACATCCTGGTCGGTCATTCCATGGCCGGGCTGCACCTGCGGCTGTTCACGGCCCGCAACCGGGCGCAGGTCGCTGGCCTGGTGCTGCTCGACGCCGCACCGCCGGAGGCCGCTGACCTGCCCGTCGCCAAGACCTGGATCGGCCGCTTCGGCACGGTCTCGCATCTGGCCGGCGGCGCCGCCACCCTCGGCCTCTTCGCCCCGCTGGGTCCTGTCATCGGTGATCGCATCGGCCTGCCGCCCGCCGCCGCGGCGGAGAAGCGCCGCGCCTTCGCCTCCGGTCGCCACAACCGCTGGTCGGCGCGCGAGGTGTCCCTGTGGCTGGCCAGCTCGGTCCAGGGCAAGGCCGCCGCGCCCTATGATCCCGACCTTCCCGTCGGCGTCGTTACCGCCGGGCCGCCGCGCCAGGGCGCCCTGTCTGACTGGAAGCGTTTCCAGTCGGAGCCGGCCCGGGTCAGCAAGACCGGCTTCCACGTCAATATCGACGACGCTGGCCACGCCGACATGCTGGGCCTGAAGCATCGGGACGTGATCGTCGACGCCATCCTCAAGGTGCGGGCGGCGGGAATCCAACGTTAACGCCTGAGGGGCCAGTGTCCGCACCATGACCGACGCCGCGCTTGCCCTGACCAACGTGACCAAGCGCTACGGCGCCTTCACCGCCGTCGACGACCTGTCCTTTACCGCCGAACGCGGCCGCATCCTCGGCTTCCTGGGACCCAACGGGGCTGGCAAGACCTCGACCCTGCGCATGGTGCTGGGCCTCAGCGAGCCGACGGCCGGAACCCTGAGCGTGCTGGGCGCCCCCGACGGGCGCAGCGTGCGCGACCGCATCGGCTTCCTGCCGGAGGAGCGCGGCCTCTACCGCCGGATGACGCCGATCGAGGCCATCGTCTTCCTCGCCGGCCTCAAGGGCGTGCCGGCCCCGGTCGCAAAGAAGCGCGCCATCGCCATGCTGGAAGAGCAGGGCCTGGCCGAGGCCCAGAACCGCCAGATCCGCCAGCTGTCCAAGGGCATGGCCCAGAAGGTTCAGCTGATCGCCGCCGTCGCCCATGAGCCGGAGCTGGTCATCCTCGACGAGCCGTTCAGCGGCCTCGATCCCGTCAACCAGCAGACTCTGGAGGCCACCATCCGGGGCCTGGCCCAGCGCGGCGCGACGGTTGTCTTCTCGACCCACGTCATGCAGCACGCCGAACGGCTTTGCGAACATGTCGTCCTGCTGGCGCGCGGCAAGAAGGCCTTCGACGGCAGCGTCGCCGAGGCCAAGGCCCGCGCCCCCCGCGCCCTGGTCCTGGAAGGCCAGCTGGAGGCCGAAGCGGCCGGGTCCCTGCCGGGCATCGCCGGAGTCAGCTCGACGCCCCTGGAGGCCGGCCAGCGCCACGTCTGCGCCCTCAAGGCCGGCGCCTCCGGCCAGGAGGCCCTGAAGAAGGCCTTCGCCCAGGGCCTCGACATCCAGCGGTTCGAACTGCGCGAGCCCAGCCTGCACGACGCCTTCATCGTCCTCACCGGCGAACAGCTCGACACCCCGGAGATGGCCGCATGAGACGCCTGATCCGCATCGCCGTCCGCGAATACATCGCCTACGTCCGCACCGTCGGCTTCTGGCTGTCGATGCTGGCCCTGCCGCTGGGCATGGCCCTGGTCATCGGGGCGACCGGCTGGATGGAGGCCTCCGCCCCGCCGCCCGCGCTGGTTCTGATCGATCAGACGCCAGGTCAGACCTATCTCGCCCCGCTGACCGAGGCGCTGAGCGCCAAGGGCGGCAACGGCCGGCCGCGCAACGAGGTCGTGCCGCCGCCGCTGGCCCTGCCGACCGATCCAGCCGCCATCGGTCCAGCGCTGAAGCCCTGGCTGGCCGGCGAGCAACGCCTGCCGGGCAAGCGCAAACTGGCCGGCGCCTATGTCATCCATGGCTCCGGCGAGGCCATCGCCGTCGACGCCTGGACCGACAATCCGCTGCTCGGCGCCACCGAGACCGTCCGTCGGACCATCGCCGGCGGCATGGAGCAGGCCAAGCTTCAGGCCGCCGGCGTCAGCCCGCAGCTGCTGGCCCAGGCCCAGGCCCTGACCCCGAAGGTCACCGACTACTCACCCAAGACCGCCGGCAAGGCCACCGTCCTGACCAAGATGCCCGGCTTCATCGGCTTCGCGGCCGCCATGCTGCTGTGGAGCGTCATCTTCACCGGGGCCGGAATCCTGCTGAACGGCGTCATCGAGGAGAAGTCGTCCAAGGTGCTGGAGGTGTTGCTGTCCTCGGCCACCGTGCCAGAGATCCTGTTCGGCAAGATCCTCGGCGTCGCCGGCATCACCTTTACCGTCATGGGGGTGTGGGGCGTCGTGGGGGCGGTGCTGCTCAACATCTTCGCGCCCGGCCAGGCGGCCGCCTTCGGCCAGGTGCTGTTCAGCGGCGGGCTGATCTTCTACTTCGCCTTCTATCTGATCTGCGGCTACCTGATGTACGCCAGCGTGTTCACCGCCATCGGCAGCTTCTGCGAGACCACGCGCGAGGCCCAGACCCTGCTGGGTCCGATCATGATCCTCCTCATGGTGCCGGTGCTGTTCCTGACCCAGGCGCTGAAGCGGCCCGACACCCCGGCCCTGGAGATCCTCTCCTGGGTGCCACCCTTCACCCCCTTCATGATGACCGCCCGCGCGGCATCGGGCCCGCCGCTGTGGCAGGTGGTCGCCACAGGCCTGCTGATGCTGGCCACCGTCGCCTTCGTCATGTGGATCGCCGGCCGGGCCTTCCGCGCCGGGGCCCTGTCGACGGGCAAGGTCGATCTGAAGGGCCTGGTCGCCAAGCTCCGGGGTGGCGAGTAGCGGCTAGAAGTCGAAAAGGCGGTCCTGGACTTCGTCGAAGTTGCTGACCGTGACGCCGAGGTCGTTCACCAGGCCGTTGCGCAGCGAATAGACCCAGCCATGGACGTTGAGCGCCTGGCCGCGGGCCCAGGCGTCCTGGACGAAGATGTCCGAGGCGACGTTCTTGACCTGACGGATGACGTTCAGCTCGACCAGCCGGTCCCAGCGGCCCTGGTCGCCCTCGATCTGTTCGATTTCGCCCCGATGGTGCTCATGCACCTCGCGGATAGGGTGCAGCCAGTGGTCGATCAGGCCCCGGCGCTGGCCATCGACGGCCGCGGCCACGCCGCCGCAGCCGTAGTGGCCGACGACCATGATGTGTTCGACCTTCAGGACATCGACCGAATACTGCAGCACCGACAGGTAGTTGGCGTCCTGCGGCGGGGCCAGGTTGGCGACGTTGCGGTGGACGAACAGCTCGCCCGGATCCAGGCCGACGATGTCGTTGGCCGGCACCCGGCTGTCCGAGCAGCCGATCCACAGATACTTGGGCGCCTGCTGGTTCTCGAGCCGCTTGAAGAAGTTGGGGTCGACCTGGGTCTTCTTGGCCGACCAGGCGCGGTTGTTGGCTTTCAGATCGTCGAGCATGGATCAGGCCTTCGCGTCGGGTTGCAGATTGGGGTGGGCGCCGGCCACGGCCGGGTGTTTGAGGGCGTGCTCACCGGCCGCCACCAGCGCCGGGTAGGGGCCAAGGTCAACGCCGAAGCGATTGGCGTTGTAGATCTGCGGCACCAGCAGGCAGTCGGCCATGGTCGGCGTCTCTCCAAAGGCATAGCCGGCGCCATGTCGGGCGATCATCGGCTCCAACGCCGCGAACCCCTCGGCGATCCAGCGGGCGACCCAGGTATTGCGGCCGTCCTCATCGACGCCCAGCGCACTCAGTTGCTTGAGGATGCGCAGGTTGTTCACCGGGTGGATGTCGCAGGCGACGACACCGCACATAGCGCGCACCCGCTGACGGTCCAGGGGGCTTGTCGGCAGAAGCGCGGGTTCCGGGTGGGTCTCTTCCAGCCATTCGAGGATGGAGAGGCTCTGGGTCATCACCTCGCCGTCGACCTCGAGGCTGGGCACCAGCATCTGGGCGTTGACCGCGTGGTAGGCCTCGCCGCGCTGCTCGCCGGCCACCAGGTCGACGGGGACGTAGTCGTAGGCCAGGCCCTTGAGGGCCAGAGCGATCCGCAGCCGGTAGGGGCCGGACGCCCGCCAGGCGCTGTAGAGTTTCATCAGACGATCTCGAAGCTGAGCGAACCGACCCCTTCGACGGAGCCCTCGACCAGGTCGCCCTTCTGCACGGCCGCGACCCCCTCCGGGGTGCCGGTGAAGATCAGGTCGCCGGGCTGCAGGTCCCAGAGCAGGCCGGCCTGTTCGACGATCTCGGGCACCGACCAGATCATGTCGCCGATGTGGGCCTTCTGGCGCACCTCGCCATTGACCGACAGGCTGATGGCCGCATCGCCAATGCTTTCCAGCTTGCGGATGGCGCTGATCGGGGCCGAGTGATCGAAGCCCTTGGCGCTGTCCCACGGCTGGCCCTTGGCCTTCGCCACCGCCTGGAGATCGCGGCGGGTCAGGTCGACGCCGACCGCATAGCCGAAGATGCCGTCCGGCCCGATGGCCACGACCAGCTCGATCTCATGGTGCAGGTCGGACGTCGCCGAGGGGTAGGGCACGTCCTGGCCCGGCGGCACAACGGCGTCGGCCGGCTTGGCGAAAAAGAACGGCGGATCGCGGTCGTCGCCGCCCATCTCGGCCCGGTGGGCCGCGTAGTTGCGGCCGACGCAGAGGATACGGCGCACGGGAAACGGCTTGTCGCCCTCGACCGGGACCGTGGGAGTGGGGCGCAGGGTGAAGGCGTGATCGGGCATGGCGCTCAGTTAGCGCCGCGCGGGCGCGCGCGCCACCCCGGACGCAAAACGACCCCCCTCCCGGATGGGAAGAGGGCCGCTCTGGACGTCAAAAGTGTGGATCAGGCCAGCGACGGCTCGATGCCCTTGCAGGCCTCGATCAGGCCCTGCACCGACTCGACCGACTTGGCGAACATCGCCTTCTCTTCGTCGTTGGTGGAGAACTCGATGATCTTCTCGACGCCGCCGGCGCCGATGACCACCGGCACGCCGACGTAGAGGTCCTTCAGGCCGTACTGGCCGTTCAGGTAGGCGGCGCAGGGCAGGACGCGCTTCTTGTCCTTCAGGAAGCTGGTGGCCATGGCGATGGCGCTCTCGGCCGGGGCGTAATAGGCGCTGCCGGTCTTCAGGAGGGCGACGATCTCGCCGCCGCCGCCGCGGGTGCGCTTGACGATGCCGTCGAGCTCTTCCTGGGTCATCCAGCCTTGCGCGACCAGTTCGGGCAGCGGCAGGCCGCCGACCGTCGAGTGGCGCACCATCGGCACCATGTCGTCGCCGTGGCCGCCGAGGGTCCAGGCGTGGATGTCCTCGACCGAGACCCCGGTCTTTTCGGCCAGGAAGTAGGCGAAGCGGGCGCTGTCGAGAACGCCGGCCATGCCGACCACCTTCTCGTGCGGCAGGCCGCTGAACTCGCGCAGGGCCCAGACCATGGCGTCGAGCGGGTTGGTGATGCAGATGACGAAGGCGTTCGGGGCATGGGCCTTGATGCCCTCGCCGACGGCCTTCATGACCTTCAGATTGATGCCCAGCAGGTCGTCGCGGCTCATGCCCGGCTTGCGGGGCACGCCGGCGGTGACGATGCAGACGTCGGCGCCGGCGATGTCGGCGTAGTCGTTGGCGCCCTTCAGCGAGACGTCCTTGCCGAACACGCTGCTGGCTTCGGCGATGTCGAGCGCCTTGCCCTGCGGGATGCCCTCGGCGATGTCGAACAGGATGACGTCGCCCAGCTCTTCGCGCGCGGCGATGTGGGCCAGGGTGCCGCCGATCATGCCGGCGCCGATAAGGGCGATCTTGGCTCGAGCCATGGAGCAGGTCTCTCTGAAGTGATGAAAAGGGTCGCGCGCGGTCTAGACCCGGCGCGGCGGGACCGCAAGCGTCGGGTGTTGCACTGCGGCGCCCGCCGATTGTGAGCCGCCCCCCTGCGCGCTAGGGTCGGGGCGGTTTGGGGGTGTGCGATGCGTAGGATGATGATTGGCCTGGCGATGGCCCTGCTGGCGCTGGCCGCCCCGGCCGGCGCCCAGACGCCCCCCGAGGGCAGCTATACCGGCCCGCTGTTTCCGGCCGGAGAGCCCGCAGTCGCCGGCGGCGAGATCGGCAAGGGCGGCGCCATCCTCACCGTCCCCGTTCGCTTCAGCTTCACAGGCGTTCTCGAGGCGCCGGTGACGCCCGTGGGCTGGTTCGTCAAGGACGAGCCCCTGCCGGCCGGACAGCCGATGTTCGCCATGATCTATGGCCGGATGTGGCGCCCGGACGCCGACGCCGTGGTCGTCTGGTGCACCCACCGCAAGGCCCCGTCGAAGAGCGAGCCCAACCGCTGGAAGACCATCTGCCTGCCGAAGACCCAGGTCGGGATCTACCTGTGGACCGAGCCCTTCACCCTGCTTCCTTTCCGGCTGTCGTCGGATCGCTCCGACAACAGCGTCCGGCCGCCGATGGTCAAGGCCGGCCCGGCCGACTTCGGCGTCCCGATGGTCTTTTCCTACCGGCTGCTGGAGTTCGACGCCAAGGACGCAGACATCAACCTCTACCTCTCCGTCGGTGGCTATGAGACCTGGGTCGGCCAGACCAATC
This sequence comes from Caulobacter sp. SRI_014, assembly GCF_057586315.1. NCBI lineage: Bacteria > Pseudomonadati > Pseudomonadota > Alphaproteobacteria > Caulobacterales > Caulobacteraceae > Caulobacter > Caulobacter sp. SRI_014. The sequence goes on from NZ_JBYCZQ010000012.1 coordinate 35,456, forward strand.
TGCCCCGCCAGGCCGACGGCTCGGTGGTGATGCCGATCCTCGGCGGCGCCGTCCGCCTGGTTCCGACCGGCAAGAAGACCGCGCGGGCCGAGGTCATCGCGCCCCTGTCGGCCAGTTCGCCCAACCTGCTGTTGCCGGTCCGCTAGCGGTGCCCCTGCCATTCGCCCAGGCCCTGCGCCGCTGGCTGGATCCCAAGCCGGCGCCTTCGGACGAGCCCGTGATCAGCATTCACGAGGACGACTGGGGGATGCGCAACCTCTATCCCGTCTCGGCCCTGGCCCATGTGCGGGCCGACATGGCGGCGTCCGACGCCGCCGGCGAGGCCAACTTCGACGGGGTCGGCTGGACGGCGGTGTACGCCATCCAGGAGCCGGAGAGGAGCTTCGCCGACGACGGTTTGACCGTGGCCGCCGTCGCCGCCGTGCTGGCGCCGTTGATGCCTCGGGTGAAACGGTTCAACGCCGGCCTTCCGTCCAGCATGGCGCCCGGAAAGACCGATCCCTTCGCCTCCTATGAGACAGAGGCCTGGTGCTATGGCTTCGACCGGGACTGCTTCGTGAAGGTCGACGCCAGGGACGATCTGGTCCGGGCTATCTGGTTCGAGGCGGCGACGGCGGACGAGGATCAGCTGAACACCCTGTTCAAGGCCTTTCAGGCGATCGACACGGTGGCGCCCTGTTGCATCGCCGACTACTGGTCCCATGCCCTCGGAAGCGTCGCCGACCAGGATTTCCTGGACGGCTACTTCGATTTTCTGGCCAGCAACAACGCGCCGGGTTAGGGGAGCGCGTCGCAGGAGGCGCAGATGTCGAAGACCAATCCCGGCAACTACTTCGAGGACTTCCGCCTCGGCCAGATCCTTCGCCACGCCACGCCGCGCACGGTCACCGCCGGCGATGTCGCCCTCTACACCGCCCTCTACGGCCCGCGCTTCGCCCTGTTCAGCTCGGACGAGTTCGCCCGGTCCTGCGGCCTGCGGGCCGCGCCGGTGGACCCGCTGATCGCCTTCCATGTCGTGTTCGGCAAGACGGTGCCGGACATCAGCCTCAACGCCGTGGCCAACCTGGGCTACGCCGAGGGCCTGTTCCTCAAGCCTGTCTTCCCGGGCGACACTCTGACCGCGACCAGCGAAGTCATCGGGCTGAAGGAGAACTCCAACCGCAAGGCCGGCGTCGTCTACGTCCGCACCACCGGCGAGAACCAGGATGGCGAGCCGGTGCTCAGCTACGTTCGCTGGGTGATGGTCCGGAAGCGCGACGAGGCGGCGAACATCGCCGAACAGAAGGTCCCGGACCTCAAGGCCGCCGTGCCGGCCTCGGACCTGGTGATCCCCAGGACCCTCGACTTCTCGAAGTATGACTTCGCCCTGGCCGGCGCCGCCCATGCCTTCGAGGACTATGCGGTCGGCGAGAAGATCGACCATGTCGACGGCATGGCCATCGAGGAGGCCGAGCATCAGATGGCCACCCGGCTCTACCAGAACACCGCCAAGGTCCATTTCAACCAGTATGAGCGGGCCAAGGACCCGTCCGGGCGGCGCCTCGTCTACGGCGGGGTGGTGATCTCGACGGCCAAGGCGCTGAGCTTCAACGGCCTGCAGAACGCCGGGCTGATCCTCGGCATCAACGGCGGGCGCCATGTGAACCCCTATTTCGCCGGCGGCACCGTGTTCGCCTGGAGCGAGGTGCTGGACAAGGCGCTGCTCGAGCCCGGCGTCGGGGCCTTGCGCCTGCGGCTGGTGGCGACCAGGGACCGGCCCTGCGCCGACCTGCCGGACAAGGACGAGGCCGGCGCCTATCCTGGCGAGGTCATCCTCGACTTCGACTACTGGGCGGCGGTTCCAACGCGCGGCCAGGCGGTCTCGCCCAGCAGCAGACAGTGGTCGCTCATATCCTTCAGGAAGGCCTTCACCGCCGCCTTGTCGGCCAGTTCGACCCAGCCCCTGACGCAGACGTCCCGGATTTCGGCGCCCGCCTTGCCCAGCGGCGCCAAGGTCACCGGCGGGGTGACCAGGATGTGGTCCAGGTCGCTCTCGCCAGCCGAGCCCTTCCAGGTCCGGTCGTGGCTCTTGGTCGCAACCCGCAGCCCGGCGAAGGTCGGCAGTTCCAGAATCTCCTCGGCTGCCTTGATGCGGATGTTGGCCTTGATCGCCGTTGGATACTGCAACCCCATGGTATTGAGGTCGCCCATGACGATCAGCCGCGCCGCGCCCGACGGGTCCTTGCCGTCCAGCGCCCCCTTCATCTTGCGGATATTGTTGAACATGTTGAACCGGTTGCCGAAGGCGTCGGCATCGACTCCGGAATCGGTGTGCATGTAGAGCAGGTGCGTCCAGACCACCCCCTGGCGGACCGACAACAGGGCGCCGGGGCGCAGGAATTCATTGCCGGCCTTGAACTCGCGCTTCTGGGAAAAGGCCTTCTGGTCGAACACCCCGCGCCGCACCCCGACCAGGATTTCCTGCACCTGCGGTCCGTCGGTCAGGTGAAAGTCGTAGTCGGGAAACTCCGTCTGGATCAGCACACTGACGTCGACATGGGCAACCTCCAGGATGCCGAAGACGTCGATCGGCTTTCCGCCCGGATGGGCGCCCTTGATGAAGTCGGCGGCCCGTTTCAGCCGCGCCGCGTCGCCGCGCAGTTTCTCGACATTCCAGGTCGCGAAGGTGAACGCCATGACCGCCTCCCGTTGACAACCCAGCATTGCATAACAGCGTTCGCCTGAACAGGGCGCTTGACCGCCAGGACGCCGGACGTGAAGGACTCGCCATGGACTTCATCCTCGACCCCGCCTTCGTCGCCACCAGCCATGCGGTCGGCGACCTGCCCCTGTGCCACGTCCGCCTGCAGGACGACGCCCGCTATCCCTGGCTGGTGCTGATCCCGCGCCTGCCTGGCCTGGTCGAGGTCGAGGAGCTGTCGGCGGCGGACCGGGGCCGGCTGATGGAAGAGGCCGTCGCCGCCGGCAAGGCGGTGCGGGTGATGGCCGGCCTCACCGGCTTCGAGGTCGGCAAGCTCAACATCGGCGCCCTGGGAAATGTCACGGCCCAGCTGCACGTCCATGTGGTCGGGCGCTGCGCCGACGATCCGGCCTGGCCGGGACCGGTCTGGGGCCATAGCGCGGCGCAGGCCTACGAAGACGCGGCCGATGCGGTGCTGGTGGCCCGCAAGGCGCTGGGACTCTAGTTCCGGCGCAGGGTGACCGAACGGGTGTTCCCCGCTTCCCACAGGGTGCCGGACCAGCCCGCGCCGGCCGGGTCGAGCTGCAGGATCAGGGGCTCGGTCGCGCCGCGCGGGGTGAAGCGGATATAGACCCCGCCCGTGCCAGTGCGTTCGATGACATCGACCAACCCGACCTGACCGGACGGCTGACCCTGTTTCAGCGACCGCCAGGCGCCTTCCAGTGCGATGGCCCCGGCCCCCTTGTCGACCAGTTGCAGCCCGTACAGCGTCCGGCCGTCGGCCCCGCGCAGCACCCAGCCGCCGTCGAGCGGGCCCTGCAGGCCCTGGGCGGCGTTCAGCCCGCCGCGGATACGGCTCTCATAGGCCTGTTCGACCGCCGTCGGCGGCGCCTCGGGGGTGCGATAGAGTTCGTCGATCATCACCGGCCGGTCGAGCTGCGGCAGGCGCGAGATCGGCGGCGGCGTGTAGGGCGTGGGGGCCGTATAGATCGGCGCATAGGCCGGCCGCGATGGGGGCTCGGCCGGAGCGGGCGCCTCGCCTGGATCTTCGGCGTCGCCGTCGGCGCCCGCATCGTTGGCCTGCGAGGCCGCCGCCGCGTCGGGGGCGGTGGCGGTCGCCGACTCGGCCGCGTCGTCATCCATGCCCTGGCTGGCGGCCAGGCCCGACAGCACATCGCCGATCGGATCGGCCGAGGGCGGCTGTTCCTGGGCCAGGACCGGCCCGGCCAGCAACGCCATCAGGGCCGCAAGGGCGATCCTTCCCCTCATTCGGCGTCAGCCTCCGCAATCGCTTCGGCCACCGCCACCAGCCGCTCGGCTTGCGACAGATGCAGCAGCTCGGCCATTCGGCCCTCGACGCGAATGGCCCCCTTGCCGGCGTTTTCGGGCAGGGCGAAGGCGGCGATGACGCTGCGGGCCCAGTCGACTTCGCCGGGAGCCGGCGAGAAGACCAGGTTGCAGGGCTCGATCTGTTTGGGATGGATCAGGGTCTTGCCGTCGAAGCCGAAATTCACGCCCTGCTGGCAGACGTCGACCAGGCCGTCGATGTACTCGATATCGTTGTAGACCCCGTCGAGGATGGTCAGGCCATGGGCGCGGGCCGCCGCCACCGACAGGCTCAGGGGTCCCCAGAAGGGGGCGCGGTCGGCGGTCTGGTGACAGCGCATTTCCTTGGCCAGGTCGTTGGTCCCCATGACCCAGGCACTCAGCCGCGTGTCCTTCGCCGTGGCGGCGATCTCGTTGAGGGCGAACAGGGCGGCGCAGGTCTCGATCATCGCCCAAAGCCTGGTGGCCGCCGGCGCCTTTTCGATGGCGGCGTTGTAGGCCTTTACGTCGGCGGCGCTGCTGACCTTGGGAACCAGGATGGCGTCGGCTCCCGCCCCGGCGGCGATGGCCAGATCGTCGGCGCCCCAGGGCGTGTCGAGGCCGTTCACGCGAATGACCACCTCACGACGGCCGAAGCCGCCGGCCTTCACCGCCTCGACCGCCTGCATCCGGGCGGTTTCCTTGGCCTCGGGGGCGACGGCGTCCTCCAGGTCGAGGATGACCACGTCACAGGCCAGGTTGCGCGCCTTCTCGATGGCTTTCGCGTTCGAGGCCGGCATGTACAGGGCGCTGCGGCGGGGACGGGGCGTGTCGGTCATGTACGATTGGGGTCCGGAGAAGCGGGCAATTGCAAGGCCCATGCCGTCAATCGGCCGCTTAGTCCAGCGTCACGCCCTTGGCTTTGGCAACGGCGGCGAAGCGTTCCTCAATCACCTGCCATTGCCGGGCATTGGACGCCGTCGCCCGGTGCAACACGCTCATCACGGAGACGCCGAGCTTGCAGGCCTTGTCCTCGTCGCCCGTCTCCAGGGCTTCGGCGAAGGTGGCCAGGTCGCTGATCAAGGGGATCATCAGCTTCATGTTCGCTTCCGCCGGTCCCATGATCCGGGGATCGGTGAGTATGGCCATGGTTTCGGAAAAGGACTGCTCCTCGGTCCAGACGCCGGCCTTGACCAGCTGATCCGAGCGCCAGCTGACCAGGCGGGTGGTGTAGTTCGAGTTGCGCCGGCTGAACTCCGTCAGGTCGATCAACTGTTCCTCCAACCCGGTGACGAAGCTCTTGCGGGTGACGGGATCGGCGCAGACCGCCAGGGTCGGCGGGGGCCCCGGCATCGGCAGGTTCGGCGGTGTCGGCTTTTCGGTCACGTTTCGGCCGAGCGCCTCATCCCAGGCAACCGTATAGAGGACCCGGTCGATACAGTTGATGGTCAACTCGTCGCCGAGCGTGAAGACCTCCATGCGCAGGCCCCGGCCCGGCTCGTCTTCGCCAGTCGCCTCGGCGTCGAACGTCGGCCAGGCTTCCTCCTCCTCATCGCGGTGGGCAAAGCGCCCGCTGGCGACGATGGCCGCGACCAGGGTCTCCTGCAGCGCCTTCGCCGCCTTGGCGTCGGCCAGTTCGGCGACCAGGCCGATGGTGTGAATCCTTCCGCTCGCCGGCGTGGGCGTCGTCTCGATTCGCCGGAAGGGCGCGAGGTCCGCGGGCGCAACCACCGAAGGGCCCTCGCCCAGGCGCCGTGGCGCCGGCTGGCCCGCCAGGGTCGTCGATCCGAAGGTCTGGCCGTAGGCGCCGCCCGGCTGGCAGCCGGCGACAATCTCCTCCGGCGTCACGGCCAGGGCCGATCCGGCAAGGACCATCCCGGCCAGGCCGGCGACGGCGGCGGGCCACAGTTTCAGCATCGATCTACTCCCCCAACTGGGGAACATCGTCTCAGGCTGGAGCCTTCACGCCAAGACCCCTCGCCAACCTTCGTTGGCGGGATCAGTATGGGCACATGACCCGCTACGATCCCGAGGCCCTCAATGTGCTGGGCGGCGAACTGATCCCCTGTTCGCTGGACCCGGTGACCGGGTTCTATCGCAACGGCTGTTGCGAGACCGGGCCGCAGGATCTGGGCCTGCACACCGTCTGCGCGGTGATGACCGCCGATTTCCTGGCCTACAGCGCCCGGCAGGGCAACGACCTGTCCACCCCCCGGCCGGAGTACGGCTTTGCGGGCCTCAAGCCCGGCGACCGCTGGTGCCTCTGCGCGCCGCGCTGGAAGGAGGCGCTGGACGACGGCTGCGCCCCGCAGGTGGTGCTGGAGTCCACCCATGAGGAAACCCTGGCGATCGTGCCGCTGGGAATCCTCAAGGACTATGCCGTCGTCGCTTAGGCGCTACTTCATCGTCGGGATGATGAAGGAGGAGTCGGCCACCTCACCTTCCGGCCAGCGAGCGGTGACGGTCTTGACCTTGGTCCAGAACTTCAGGCCTTCCATGCCGTGCTGGTTGGTGTCGCCGAAGGCGCTGCGCTTCCAGCCGCCGAAGGTGTGGTAGGCGACCGGCACCGGGATCGGCACATTGATGCCGACCATGCCGACGTTGACCCGGGCGGCGAACTCGCGGGCCACGCGGCCGTTGCGGGTGAAGATGGCGACACCGTTGCCGTACTGATGGCTCGAGGGCAGTTCGAGGGCTTCCTCGAAGCTCTCGGCGCGGACCATCTGCAGCACGGGGCCGAAGATTTCCTCGTGGTAGGTCTTCATGCCGGGTTTGACGCCATCGAACAGGCTGGGGCCGATGAAGAAGCCCTTCTCGTAACCCTGCAGCTTGAAGTCGCGGCCGTCGACGACCAGCTCGGCGCCCTCGTCCTTACCGATCTGGATGTATTCGGCGATCTTGGCGCGGTGAGCGGCCGAGACGACCGGGCCGTACTGGGCCTCGGCGTCGTTGGAGACGCCGACCTTCAGGGTCTCGATCTCGGCGATCATCCGCTCGCGCAGTTCATCGGCGGTCTTCTTGCCGACCGGGACGACGACGGGGAGCGCCATGCAGCGCTCGCCGGCCGAGCCGAAGGCGGCGCCGGAGAGGTCTTTCACCACCTGGTCCATGTCGGCGTCGGGCATGACGATGCCGTGGTTCTTGGCCCCGCCCATGGCCTGGACCCGCTTGTTGTGCAGCGTGCCCTGCGAATAGACGTAGTGGGCGATATCCGAGGAGCCGACGAAGCTGACGGCCTTGATGTCGGGGTGCTGCAGGATGGCGTCGACGCTGACCTTGTCGCCGTGGACGACGTTGAGCACGCCCGCGGGGGCGCCGGCCTCCATCATCAGTTCGGCCAGGCGGACCGGAACCGACGGGTCCTTCTCCGAGGGCTTGAGGATGAAGGTGTTGCCGACCGCGATGGCCACCCCGAACATCCACATCGGGATCATGGCCGGGAAGTTGAACGGGGTGATGCCGGCCACCACGCCCAGGCTCTGGCGCATGGAATAGACGTCGATGCCGGGGCCGGCGCCCTCGGTGTATTCGCCCTTCAGCGCGTGCGGGATGCCGCAGGCGAACTCGATGACTTCCAGGCCGCGCTGGATGTCGCCCTTGCTGTCGGCGATGACCTTGCCGTGCTCGCTCGACAGCAGCTCGGCCAGGTCCTGCATGTTGGCCTCGACCAGCCGCTTGAACTCGAACATCACCCGCGCCCGGCGCTGGGGATTGGTCGCCGACCAACCCTGGTGGGCCTTGAGCGCGACCTGCACGGCGGCGTCCAGCTCGGCCGGGGTGGCCAGGGCGACGCGGGCCTGCACCTCACCAGTATTGGGATTGAAGACGTCGCCGAAGCGGCCCGAGGTCCCGGCCAGGGTCTGGCCGTTCACGAAGTGCTGGATGTCGCGCATGGGGCGCTCCTTGGCGGATGTCGATGAGGTGTGGCGGGGCAATAGCACTCTCCGATCAAACCGCGTATTGCAGAATTGCATGTGACAATCTGCGAAACCGCATCAGATGTTCGACTGGGACGACCTGCGCATCTTCCTCGCCGCCGCCCGGGCCGGGTCGCAGTCGGCCGCCGCCCCGCGCCTGGGCGTCGATGCGGCGACGGTCGGGCGACGCATCGCCCGGCTGGAGACCTCGCTCAAGTCCACCCTGCTGATCCGCTCGGCCGTTGGGCTGCAGCTGACCTCCGCCGGCCAGCGCCTGTTCGAGATCGGCCTGGAGGCGGAAGCGGCGATGGACCTCGCTTCGCGCAGCGCCGACCCCGACGCCGCCGGCGGCACGGTCCGCATCACCGCCGCCGAGGGTTTCGGCACGGCCGTCATTGCGCCGGCCCTGCCGACCCTGCGTCTGGCCCGGCCCGACATTCGCATCGAACTGGCCGCCAGCACGGGCTTCCTGTCGCTGACGAGGCGCGAGGTCGACATGGCCATCACCCTCAGCCCGCCGGTCTCCACCCGCCTGGCCGTGCAGCCGCTGACCGACTACCGCCTCGGCCTCTACGCCTCGGCCGCCTATCTCGACCGCATGGGCCGTCCCTCCGCCGTCGAGACCCTGAAACGCTACGAGATCGTCGGCTATGTCGACGACCTGATCTTCGCCCCGGAACTCAGATACCTCGACGAGGTCCTGCCCGGGCTGCGCCCGTCCCTGTCCAGCTCCTCGATCCGGGCCCAGCGCGAGATCATTGCCGCCGACGGCGGCATCGGCGTCCTTCCCTGTTTCATGGCGGCGGGGTTGGAGCGGGTGCTGCCCGCCCAGGTGAATCTCAAACGGGGCCTGTGGCTCAGCACCCACCGCGATGTGGCCGACATCGCCCGCATCCGGCTGGTGCGGTCCTGGTTGACCGACCTGGCGGCGCAGCAGGCAGAAATCCTCAACCCCGCTGTCTGACAAACTCGCTTCACCGCCATTCAAACGAGCGTTAGACTTCTCCCCATGTCCGACGACCTTACAGAAGCCCAGACGGCCGACATCCCCGAGGGCTACAAGATCCTCAACTGGACGCGCGGGTTCGGGCGCCAGATCGGTCCGCTGTACGAACAGCATGACCCCCAGGGCGCCACCCTGGCCTTCCGGGTCGAGGAGCACCACACCAACGGCATGGCCAACTGCCACGGCGGCATGTTGATGAGCTTCGCCGACATGGCCTGGGGCCGGGTGATCAGCGTCGCCCGCAGCCACTACTGGGTCACCGTGCGGCTGACCTGCGATTTCCTGTCCGGCGGCAAGCTGGGCGACTGGATCGAGGGCCGGGCCGAACTGGTCTCGGAAGAGAATGACGTCTTCACCGTGCGCGGCCGCATCTGGGCCGGCGACCGGCTGATCATGACCGGCATGGGGGTCTTCAAGGCCATCGGCCCGCGCCCGCCGCGCCCCGGGGAAAAGGCTTACGTTGAGCCGAAGGAAGAGGTCCTCCATGGCTGACGGCCACCCAATCTGGCCGGACGTGCCGCCACCCCTCGCGCCCTACAACGGCGACAAGCCGCCGGCTCCGGCCTGGTTTGAGAAGGCCCTGGCGCAGGAACCGGAACGCTCGAAGTTCGAGGTGCTGGGCGCCGAGATCGAACTCCTGACCTGGGGCGAGGTCGGCAAGCCCGGCGTCCTGCTGCTGCACGGCAACGGCGCCCACGCCGACTGGTGGAGCTTCATCGCGCCGCTGCTCAGCAACGACTATCGCGTCGCCGCGATCAGCTGGTCGGGCATGGGCGACAGCGACTGGCGGCCGAAATACAGCGCCGAAATCTTCATGGCCGAGATCTTCGGGGCCATCGAGGCGGCGCAGCTGGAGGCCGACGGCGGCAAGCCGGTGGTGGTTGGCCACAGCTTTGGCGGCTTCCCCACCCTCTACGCCTCGGTGCACCAGGGCGAGCGCCTGGCCGGCATCGTCATGCTGGACTCGACCATTCACCCGCCGGAGCACCAGTGGAACGGCCCGCCGCGCCGCACCGGGCCGAACAAGGTCTACGCCACCCTGGCCGAGGCCCTGGCCCGCTTCCGCCTGGCCCCGCCGCAGGGGTGCGAGAACGACTATGTCGCCGACTGGATCGCCCGCAAGGCCCTGCGCCAGGCGCCGATGACCGACGGCTCGGGGACGGGGTGGACCTGGAAGTTCGATCCCGAGCTCTGGCACAATTTCACCATGCCGGCGCTGGGCGAGCTGCTGAGCCAGGTCAACTGCCCGGTGGCGATGGTCTGGGGCGAGCGGTCGAAGCTGATGTTCCCGGGCACGATGGCGTTCATGCTGCGCGAACTGCCCGACGACATCGTCAAGTTCTCGATCCCGGATGCAGACCATCATGTGATGATCGACCAGCCGCTGGCCACCGCGGCGGCGCTGCGGGAGCTGCTGGCGGCCTGGCCGTAGCAGGGCGCAGGTGAGCCGTTTCCATGCTCTCCCCCCGCGAAGTGGGGGGAGGACCGCTTTCGAGCCTAAGCGAGAAAGCAGGAGGCGGGCTCACAGGCGGTGGGGATTTCGCGCCGTTCCCTTACACGCCGGCGCCCTCGGACGCAGCGCACGACCGCCGGTGGAAGTCCCGCCTCCTGGTTTGTCGCTCACGCTCCAAACCTGTCCTCCGCCCCAAGGCGGAGAGCGGAATCGCCCAATTCTTAGAACTTGAAGGTCGTTTCCAGGCGCACGCGGGGCGCCTCGTCCTTGCCGCCGTTGCGGCGGACAGGATTGTCGCGTTCGGAGGCCAGACCCACCGCGCCGCCGACGCGGAGCGACGGGGTCACCTTGAAGTAGGCGCCGGCTTCCAGGTCTTTCGCATCGGCTTCACGGCCGACGGGCGACTGCAGGCCGAGCTTGACGCCCCACTTGCCGGTCTTGGCGTCGAACTGAACGCTGCGGTCCGAGCGGCCGGGGCCGAGACGGCTGTCCTGCAGGTTGAAATCGCCACGGACGCGGAAGTCCTCGGCCGGCTTCGGCTTGGCGGCCGATTGCGCATGGGCGATCCCCGCCGATCCGATCAGGACCAGCGCGGCAGCCGTCGCAATGTAACGCGCCTTGCTCATTTCCGCCTTTTGAGACCTTCAACCCCGATGCCGACTTGTGTCGCCCGGGGGCGGGCCGTCAGCTCAATTCCTATTATATAAGCGATCTGGGCGACTTTGGGTCAACGGACTCCAACGCCCGCCGGTCGATTCAAACCTCGCCTGTGGCGGGAAGGTCACGAGATTTCAGCGTTGGACCTTCTCTTGCCATGATGTAGACGCACCGAACAGAATATCTGCAGCGCAGGGCGCTAGTGGATTTGGAGCGATAGAGCATGCGGTTTGCGCGCGGGGCGTTCAGGTTGGGCGCGGTGGTGATGTTGGCGGGCGCTTTGGCGGCCTGCGGGTCCAGCGGTCCGAAGACCGTCAAGGACGGCAACGGCGGCTTCCTGGGCATCGGCGGCAAGAAGGCGTCGAAGGGCACGGAGATCGGCGTCAACGGCTATCTGTGGCGCGCCGCCACCGACGTCATCAAGTTCATGCCGCTGGCCTCGGCCGATCCCTATGGCGGCGTCATCATCACCGACTGGTACACCGACGCCGCGACGCCGAACGAGCGCTTCAAGGTCACCGTCTACATCCTCGACACCCGCCTGCGCGCCGACGCCCTGAACGTCAGCGTCTTCAAGCAGGTCAACGACAACGGCAACTGGGTCGACGCGCCGACGGCCGCCCAGACCGAAGCCGACATGGAAAACGCCATCCTCGACCGGGCCCGCAAGCTTCGGCTTGCGAACCTCGGCGGCGAATAAACCTCAGGAGTCACGGCGCTCCTGCGTCGTGACTCTTGTTGCCACGCAGGCCGCGCCCTAAAGGACCGGCCATGGCACGCTACAATCCCAAGGAAACCGAGCCCCGCTGGCGTAAAGCCTGGGCCGACGCCGATGTGTTCCGCACGGCGGACAACGATCCGCGCCCGAAATACTACATCCTCGAGATGTTCCCCTACCCGTCGGGGCGCATGCACATGGGCCATGTGCGCAACTACACGATGGGCGACGTGGTGGCGCGCTACAAGCGGGCGCAAGGCCATGCGGTGCTGCACCCGATGGGCTGGGACGCCTTCGGCATGCCGGCCGAGAACGCGGCCATGGAGCGCGGCGTCCATCCCAAGGGCTGGACCTACGACAACATCGCGGCCATGCGCGAGCCCTTCAAGGTGCTGGGCACCAGCATCGACTGGTCGCGCGAATTCGCCACCTGCGACCCCGAATATTACGGCCAGCAACAAAGGTGGTTCCTGAAGCTGCTGCAGCGCGGCCTGGTCTATCGCCGGGAAGCCACGGTCAACTGGGACCCTGTCGACATGACCGTCCTGGCCAACGAACAGGTCATCGACGGCCGCGGCTGGCGCTCCGACGCCATCGTCGAGAAGCGCAAGCTGACCCAGTGGTTCCTGCGCATCACCGACTACGCCGACGACCTGATCGAGGGCCTGAAGACCCTGGACCGCTGGCCGGAGAAGGTCCGGATCATGCAGGAGAACTGGATCGGGCGGAGCCAGGGGCTGCGCCTGACCTGGAAGTTCGATTCGTCCCCCGCGGGATTCGAGGATGGCCTGGAGGTCTATACCACCCGCCCCGACACCCTGTACGGGGCCAGCTTCCTGGCCATCGCCCCGGATCACCCCCTGGCCGAACAGCTGTCCTCCGACCCCAAGGTCGCCGAGTTCATCAAGCTGTGCCGCGCCGGCGGCACCAGCGAGGCCGAGATCGAGGGGGCCGAAAAGCTGGGCCTGGATACCGGCCTGTCGGTCGTCCATCCCTTCGACCCGACCTGGAAGCTGCCGGTCTGGATCGCCAACTTCGTGCTGATGGACTACGGCACGGGGGCCATCTTCGGCTGTCCGGCCCATGACCAGCGCGACCTGGACTTCGCCCGCAAATATGGCCTGACCGTCAAGCCGGTGGTCCTGCCCGGCGACGCCGACCCGGCCAGCTTCACGGTTGGAACCGAGGCCTATGTCGGCCCCGGCAAGATCTTCAATTCCGACTTCATGGACGGCATGACGGTCGAACAGGCCAAGGCCGCCGCCGTGCAGCGCGTCGAGGCCCAGAACCAGGGCAAGGGCGCCACCGTCTACCGCCTGCGCGACTGGGGGGTCTCCCGCCAGCGCTACTGGGGCTGTCCGATCCCGATCATTCATTGCCCGTCCTGCGGCCCCGTGCCGGTGCCGGACGACCAGCTGCCCGTGGTCCTGCCCGAGGACGTCAGCTTCGAGGTCCCCGGCAACCCGCTGCTGCGCCATCCGACCTGGAAGAATGTGAAGTGCCCGAGCTGCGGCGCCGACGCCCAGCGCGAGACCGACACCCTGGACACCTTCGTGGACTCCAGCTGGTACTTCGCCCGCTTCGCCAACCCGCATGCGAAGGAGCCCATCGACAAGGCCGCCGCCGACAAGTGGCTGGGCGTCGATCAGTACATCGGCGGGGTCGAGCATGCCGTGCTGCACCTGCTCTACGCCCGCTTCATCACCCGCGCCCTGAAGGACGAGGGCATGCTGAGCGTGGCCGAGCCGTTCACCGGCCTGTTCACCCAGGGCATGGTCACCCACGAGACCTACAAGTCGTCCGACGGCGAATGGGTCGAGCCCGACTGCATCGAGTTCGCCACCGAGAGCGGCGTGCGCGTCGCCCGGGTGAAGGCGACCGGCGAACAGCTGGTCATCGGCGACATCGAGAAGATGTCGAAGTCCAAGAAGAACGTCGTCGCGCCTGAAGGCATCTTCGAAACTTATGGCGTCGACGCCGCCCGCCTGTTCGTGATGAGCGACAGCCCGCCCGAACGTGACGTCGAGTGGACCAACGCCGGCGTCGAGGGCGCCGGCCGCTTCGTCCACCGCGTCTGGGCCGAGTTCGACGCGCAAGCTGAGGGCGCGGCGCCGGCCTTCGACGACAGCGATGCCGCCGCCCTGGACCTGCGCAAGGCCACCCACAAGCTGATCGGCCCGGTCACCGACTCCATCGAACGGTTCCGGTTCAACAGCGGCATCGCCAAGCTGTACGAGTTCCTGAACATCCTCAAAGGCTACCCGGCCGCCGGCGCCTCTCCGGCCGTCCTGGCCGCCCGCGCCGAGGCGCTGGATGTGCTGGCCCGGCTGATCAACCCCTTCACCCCCCACCTGGCCGAAGCCTGCTGGGAGCGGCTGGGCAAGACCGGCATGGTCGTCGATGCGGCCTGGCCCAAGGCCGACGCCGCCCTGGCCTCGGACAACGAGGTCACCCTGCCGGTGCAGATCAACGGCAAGCGGCGCGGCGAGGTCGTGGCCCCCAAGGGCGCGGCCTCGGCCGATGTCGAAGCCCTGGCGCTGGCGGACGCCGGCGTTTCGGCCCATCTTGCCGGTCTGACCGTTCGCAAGGTGATCGTGGTCCAGGACCGCATCATCAACATCGTGGCCAACTGATGCGCACACCTGTCCTCTTCGCCGTGCTTGCCCTCTTCAGCCTGCCGCTGGGCGGTTGCGGCTTCACCCCCCTGTACGCGGCCCCCGGCGTCTCGCCGGGGCTGTCGGCGGTCGAGACCATCGCGCCGGAGGGCCGCACCGGCGCCCTGCTGCGCGAGTCCCTCGACGACGCCCTGGCCCGCGACTCCCGGCCCGCCGAATGGCGCCTCGAGCTGACCCTCAAGGAAAGCCGCATCCCGCGCGGCCGCCGCACCGATGGGGTGGCCAGCCGCTACGAATATGTCGTGGTCGCCAACTGGAAGCTGGTCAGCCGCGCCGACGGCTCGACGGCGACCCAGGGCATCAGCACCGCCGAGGTCACCTTCGACCGCGCCGAACAGCCCTACGCCGCCATCGCCGCCCAGCAGGACGCCGAACAGAAGGTCGCCGACGAACTGGCCCGCAAGATCCAGATGGACCTGGCGGTGTGGATGCTGAAGCGGAACGGCTAGGGGTCCCGAGACCCGGCCCGCCCCCCCTCCCCGCTACCGTCATCCTAGGCCTTGTGCCTAGGATCCAGGTTCAGCCGCGACAAGCCTTTGCCTTGGAGGCGCGGCCGCGCCTCCACCCCACCGTGAGAGCTAGCGGACAGCTTGATCCTAGGGACAAGCCCTGGGATGACGGTAGCGGGCGGGGGTGGGCATCGCGCGCCCTCCGGCCCTCAACCTGCCCCCGGAAACGGCATCAGGAACTGCTGCGCGGTCGCCTCGGCGACCAGCGCCCCGTCCTCGCGGCGGAAGTCTGCCCGGACGGTGATCACCTGTTTGGTCACCGCCACCACCTTGGCCTCGATGGTCAGCGGGACCATCCCCGTCACCCGTACGAAATTGATCTGCAGGTTGATCGTCCGATAGGCCTGGGCCTCGCCCACCACCGTCATCGCCGCGAAGGCCAGGGCCTGGTCGGCCAGGGCCGCCAGATAGCCGCCGAACATGGTGCCGTCGCCATTCTCCAGCTCGGGCGACGGCCGCCAGACCTTGCGGATCCAGCCGTCGCCCCAGGCGTCGAGCAGGCCCAGCTTCAGGGTCGCGACCACCGGCGGCGGATCGGCCTTGCCGGCGACAATCAGGTCGAGACGGTCAGTGGCCCAGGTCATGGCGGCTCCTTGCGGTTCCCGCCAAATATGAGCAATGCTCACTTTTTAGCTACTCAGCTTTCCCCCGCCGAGACCATGACCGACCAACCCCCCGCCCTGCGGCGCGTCACGCCCCGCCAGGCCCGCGCCCGGGCCAGCGTCGAGGCCATCCTCGAAGCGGCGGCTCAGATTCTGGAGACCGGCGGCGAGGGCGCCTTCAACACCAACGCCGTGGCCATTCGGGCCGGGGTCAGCATCGGCGCCGTCTACCGCTACTTCCCCGACAAGCAGGCCATCCTCGTGGCCCTGTCCGAACGGGAGCAGGCCAAGGTCGACGCCGTCGCCGCCGTCCCGCCGGAAGGCCTCGCCGCCGACCGGGCGATGATCCGCGCCTTTCTGCAGGCCTTCGACGGCCGCCAGACGGCGCGCAAGGCGGCGGTGCGCGCCCAGCTGGCGGTCCGCGATCCCAAGGCCCTTGCGGCCGGCTTCGACCGCCTGCCCCCGGTCCGGGCCCGTGACGGAGAGCCCCTCACCCCCGTCCAGCAGTTCGTCCTCTCCCGCGCCATCCACGGCGCCATGCGGGCGGCGGTGCTGGAGGACGCGCCGTTCCTGACCTCACAGGATTTCGAGGACGAACTGGTCCGTCTCGGCCGCGCCTATCTGGGCCTCGCCCGGCAAAGTCAGTAGGTTGACCCCGCCATGATCGTTTCCAAACGCCCCGACGTCGACCGCATCCTGAAAGGCCCGCCGGACAACATCCGGGCGGTGCTGCTGTACGGCAAGGACCGGGGCGGGGTGCGCGAGCGGGCCGACATGCTGGCCAAGCGCATTACCCCGGACCTGAACGACCCCTTCAACGTCGCCATGCTGACCGAGACCGATCTCGACCAGGCGGGCAAGCTGGAGGAGGAACTCACCGCCCTCTCGATGATGGGCGGCCGGCGGCTGATCCGCGTGCGGCTGACCGGCGAGCGGGCGGCCCCCGACAAGACAGCCGCCGAGGCGCTGACCGCCCATGCCGAGGGCAAGCTCAACCCCGACGCCTTCCTGATCATCGAGGCCGGGGCGCTCGGCCGCGACTCGGCCCTGCGCAAGGCGGCCGAGAAGGCGAACGCCGCCGCCGCCATCCCCTGCTACGAGGACGAGCAGGGCGATGTCGCCCGCATGACCCGTGAGGCCCTGGCCGCCGACAAGGTCAGCCTCGATTCGGCCGCCCTCGACCTCTTCGCCTCGCGCATGCCCAAGGAACGCGGCGTCGCCCGTCAGGAGATCGAGCGGCTGATCCTGTGGATCGGCCCCGGCAGCGGGCGCCAGGTCTCCAGCGCCGAGCTGGAAGAGTTTCTTGGGGTCGAGCCCGAGGCCTCGCTGTTCGACGCCGCCAACGACGCCTTCGGGGGCCGCCTCGGGGCCGCGCATCAGGGCCTGGCCCGCGCCGCCGCCGAGGGCGAGAGCGGCCCGCCGGCCGTCCGGGCCATGGGCATGCACCTGGCCAAGCTGCGCCGCACCCTGACCCTGGTCGCCAGCGGCGCCGGCCTGCCCGAGGCCGCCAAGGCCAGCGGCGTTTTCTGGAAGCAGGAAAAGGAGTTCCTGCGTCAGGCGCGGGCCTGGAAGCTGGACCACCTGGACGCCCTGCAGCCGGAGATTCTGGCGGCGGACAAGGCCTGCAAACAGACGGGCAGCCCGGACCGACTGATCGCCGAAAGGCTGGCGTTGACCATTGCCGGACGGGCCAAAAGGCTGGGCCTCTGACTCCAGATCGTCATCCCGGACGACCCGAAGGGTCGATCCGGGACCCAGGGGGTGACAAGGCGCCAGACACGCCGCCGCGACCGTCGGGTGAAGCCGCCCCTGGGTCCCGGCTCTCCAGCCCTGCGGGCTTCCGGCCGGGATGACGGTTCAGGGCTTCGGAACCGCCACCCGTTCCTTCAGCGGATAGGCGATGATCAGCACCAGCGGCTCGGTCCCCGTCTGGCGGACGCCGACATCGGCGCCCTCATACAGGTAGGCCGCCGTCCCCGCCTCGACCGGGAATTCCTTGCCGTCGGAGGTCACCACCCCGGTTCCCGAGAGCACGTAATAGACTTCGTCGTGGCCGAGCACATGCAGGCCGATCGACGAGCCGGGGTCCATCGCTCGCTTGCGGAACTCGAAGTTGCGGCCCGGCGCTGCATCCGACATCCGGTAGGCCGTGCTCATCCCGACGCCCTTGTGCGGCGGAACCTCCTGCCGGGCGACATCCGCCTCACGGACGATAACGGCCGGCGGCGCGGCGACCAGAAAGGCGGCGATCAGGGGCGCAAGCAGGCTCATGGAAAGGCTCCGTCAGGGTTATGACACCGGTGTCTCACACTGCTATCATTGACCCCATCGCCCAACCGCTTCAAGCAGCAGCCGCCATGCAGCTGCCCGTCGACCCGCACAAATACGTCACCTTCCTGGGCATCATGGCGGTGCTGGCGGTGACGCCCGGGCCGGCCAACCTGTTCTCCATCGCCACCGGCATGCACCGGGGCAAGGGCGCGGTGATCCGTGGCGTGGCGGGGATGAGCTGCGCCACCCTGGTCTGGTTCATCGGGGCGGCGCTCGGCCTCAGCGCCCTGGTCACCGCCTTCCCGCAGGTGTTCCAGATCCTCACCTGGCTGGGCGCGGCTTACGTCGCCTGGCTGGGCGTCTCGTCCATCCTCAGCGGCGTGCGCAATGACCCCGACAGCGAGACGCCGCAGACCCACCTGGAGCGGTCCGCCTTCCGCGACGGGTTCGCGGTCCAGCTGTCCAATCCCAAGGCCCTGCTGTTCTTCACCGCGGTTCTTCCGCCCTTTGTCGATCTTGCCCGGCCATTGACGGCCCAGATGAGCCTGTTCGCGGCGGCCACCATCGGCATGGACATGGTCACCATGACCACCTACGGCCTCGGCGGCGCGGCCCTGGCGGGGTTCATGACCCGGCCGGCCTTCCGGCGGCTGTTCCGCTTCATCGTCGGCGGGCTGCTGATCGCGGCGGCGATCATGATCGCGCTCCGCCACTGAGGGCTTGCGCAACTTTCGCCACGATGGCGGAGTTAACCGATGCAGGGACGCTGCCGGTCTGTTTCAGCCCGGTCCTCAGGAGAACGCGCGATGAAATTCGCCAGAGCCGCGGCAATCGCCGCCATCCTCGCCACCGCAGGCCTGACCGCCTGCGCCACCGCCACGCCCTACCAGCCCAACGTCCGGGGCAACTCGGTGTCGGGCGGCTTCACGGACCAGCGGATCACCGACAACCGCTTCAAGATCAGCTTCTCGGGCAACAGCCTGACCAACCGGGACACCGTCGAGCGCTATCTGCTGTTCCGCGCCGCCGAGCTGACGCTCGCCCAGGGTTACGACGGCTTCGTCCTGGCCGACCGCGAGACCAACCGCGACAGCCGCACCTACTATGACCCGCCGCCCGGCGGCCGGTTCGGCTATGGCTACGGCTACTGGCGGCCCAGCTGGCGCTATTTCGGGCCGCGCTACGGCTGGCGCGCCTGGGACCCCTTCTACAGCAACCGCTTCTGGGCCGACGACATGGATATGCGGACCGTCACCCGCTACGAGGCCAACGCCGAGATCGTCATGTACCGCGGCGCTTCGCCCTCGCCGGCCACGGAAAGCTTCAACGCCCGCGAGGTCGTCTCCAACCTCGGACCCGGCATCGTGCGGCCGGAAGATCTGCGGCGCTAGAGCGCGTTCCGATAAGTGGGAACCGGTTATCGGATCAAACGCGCGACCACGAAGACTCTAGAGCGGCCGATTTGATTCCATCAAATCTGGTCCCGCTCTAAGAGAAAAGGCCCCGCCGTCGCCGGCGGGGCCTTCGCTTTTCAGCTCAACGGTTGGGCTAGCGCGGCGCCATGCGGATGGCGCCGTCGAGACGGACGTCTTCGCCGTTGAAGTAGCCGTTGGTGATCATCTGCAGCGCCAGCTGGGCGTATTCGTCGGCCAGGCCGAGGCGCTTGGGGAAGGGCACCGAGGCGGCCAGGGCGGCCTTCACCGCTTCCGGCGCGGCGTTCATCAGCGGGGTGTTGAAGATGCCCGGCAGGATGGTGTTGACGCGGATGCCTTCGCTCATCAGGTCGCGGGCGATCGGCAGGGTCATGCCGACGACGCCGCCCTTGGAGGCCGAATAGGCCGCCTGGCCCATCTGGCCGTCTTCGGCCGCGACGCTGGCGGTGTTGACGATGGCGCCGCGCTCGCCGTCTTCCAGCGGGTCCAGGGTCAGCATGCCGGCCGCCGACTTGGCGATGCAGCGGAAGGTGCCGATCAGGTTGATCTGGATGATCATGTCGAAGTGGGCCAGCGGGAAGTGCTTGATGGCGCCGGTGGTCTTGTCGCGGCTGGCCGTCTTGGCGGCGTTGCCGGTGCCGGCGCAGTTGACCAGGATCCGCTCCTGGCCGTTGGCGGCGCGGGCCTTTTCGAAGCCGGCGTCGACATCGGCGTCGCTGGTCACGTTGACAGCGCAGAAGGTGACCCCCAGTTCTTTCTCCAGGGCTTCACCACGGTCCTGCTGACGGTCGAGATCGAAGATGGCGACCTTGACGCCTTGCGCGACCAGGGCGCGGACGGTGGCTTCACCGAGGCCAGAGGCGCCGCCGGTGACAACGGCGGAAATGGAACTATCGAGTTTCATGGACGTCTCCCATCGAGATCGTGTTGAATGTTGTTTCGAGGAGAGGGTTTAGCCCCGTGAGCGCGAAAGCCAAGCCGTCACCCAACGTCAATCCTGCGGAAGTTATCGACCGCTCGAAGGCGCTTGTCCCCGAAACCCTGCGTGTCAACGAGATGCGGGTGAAGGAGGGGTTCTGGCCCAAGGTCAAGAAGGTCGCCGCCAAGGTGCCTTTCCTGGACGACGTGCTGAGCGTCTGGTGGTGCGCCCGCGACCCGGAGACGCCGTTGGCCGCCAAGGGGATGATCATGGCCGCCCTGGCCTATTTCGTCCTGCCCACCGACGTCATTCCCGATGTCCTGGCCGGCGTCGGCTTCACCGACGACGCCGCCGTCATCGCCGCCCTGCTGGCCGTGGTCGGCAAGAATGTGAAGGACCGCCACCGGGCGGCGGCGCGCAAGTTCCTCAATCCGGACGCCGATCCGCCGGTTTGACAACAATAATAAATTAGGGTTGTAATCTCCCTGATTGGGGAGAGACCGATGGCCTATGCCGCCACACCCGCCGCTGCGCCGGCGCCCGCTGCACCGGCCCAGGAAGCCTTCGAAGAAGGCAAGGCCCCGCCGGTCATCGACAGCCACGGCGGCAAGCTGACGCCGGTCACCTGCTTCTGTGCGGGTCCCGACGGGCCGACATCCCTCTTGATGATGCTGGCCCTTCTGCTGACTTTGGCGCCGCGCGGGATCAAGGCGTTCGGGCGGGCGGTGGACCTCTCGGCCCTACGCCTGGCGCCAGGCCTGCTACTGACCGGGCTTCTCGCATGGAACATGCTCCCGTCGCTCGACCCGCCCCTCGTCCTTCCAGAGCCGTTTCACCTCGTTGCTCCCGTCAAGGCCGGTCTCGGCCTGGCCCTGCTGGCGGTCAGCTTCCTGCGACTGCTCTCTGACGCCCTCATGCCCGTCACCGGCCGTTCGCGAGCCCGGAGCGTGGCCGCCATGGCGGCGGCCGGCCTCGCTGTCGCGGTCCTGCCGCTCGCGCTCGGGGTCAACATCTATTGGCTGATGGAAGACGGCGCCCTGAGCTTCCGCTGGGCAGCCGTCCTTGGCGGCTACCTGGGCATCCCGGCCGGGCTGGCTCTCCTGCTGGCCTGGCGGCGCTTCGATGGACGCCTTTTCGATGTCCTGCTTCTGATCGGGACCGTTGGGCTCATCGTCCTGGGCGGAACCTTCCTGTCGAGCGTCATGAACGACGTGATTGTCTTCCTGGCCGTCAGCTTCACGGTCGCGGCGGTTACCGGGGCGGGACTGCGCGGCATGGGACTGGTCGGCTGGCAGGGCCTGACCGGCCGGATGGCTTGGGTGCTCAGCTGGCTGGCGCTGATTCTTGTCGTCATGGGGATCACCATGTGGCTCCTCTACTAGGCCCACGACGGCCCAAAACTTGACGCCACCCCCCGGCGCACCGTCTCCTCCCCTCAATCTGGGCTGGAGGGCGGGGCATGGTCCTGAACGGCGGTACCTTCGCGCTGGTCGTCTCGCTGGCGGCCGGCCTGATCTATGGCCTGGGCTTCGCCGGCAAGCCGCCGTCGGCCCTGCGGACCATCGTCAAGATGATGGCGGTCGGTTCGCTGGCCCTGTTCGGCCTGTGGATGTGGCTGGGCGACGCCAGCCTGACCCAGGACGCCGCCGACCCGCGCTTCGCCGCCTTCCTGCAGAGCACCCGATGGATCGGCGGTATGGCGGCCATCGGCCTGACCCTCTGCGCCATCGGCGACGGCTTCCTGGCCGGCGATCCGAAGAAGTGGCTGCTGCCGGGCCTCGTCGCCTTCCTGCTCGGCCACATCGCCTATGTCGCCATGTTCCTGATGCCCGTGCCCGCGCCTTGGGGCGAGCCGGGGTTGGGCGTTCCCGGCTGGATCGTCGCCGGCTTCGTGGTCGCCGCCGCCATCTGGATGGTCCGCTGGCTGTGGCCGTCCCTGGGCGACATGCGCTGGCCGGTCGTCGCCTACGCCGCCGTCATCACCGCCATGGTGGCCGCCAGCCTGACCGTCTCGCAGCAGGGGGCCCACCTGGCCGTCGCCGCCCTCCTGTTCATGGCCTCCGACGCCATCCTCGCCGCCGACATGTTCAAGGGCGTGAAGGTGTTCGGCTCGCCCCGCCTGACCGCCTGGCTGATCTGGTTCCTCTACTTCGGCTCCCAGCTGCTGTTCGCCGACCGCTTCCTGTCGCTGTGGATCTCGTCGCTGTAAGCCAAAATGAATATGTCTAGACATATTCATCACCCAAAATCGGGTTCACGGCCCCGCGCCCTGCCAGATCCGGTCGGCGTAGGCGCCTGACCTCACCTGGCTGTCAACAATCGCAGCCCCGGCGCCTACGTCATGCCAACGCCGGCGCCTACATTCCCCGCCCGCTTGCCACCGAATTATCACGGCGGATCAATGCGTTATTCACTTCGGTCCTCTTGCCGACCCGACGTCGTGGTATAATCGTTGACCGCTTCGACAGCGGTCAGTTGGCCGGCTGATCCAGCTCCCGCGCCTTCATCTCCCGCTCCAGCTTGCCGGCCCGCTGTTCGCGCCAGGTGATGACCAGGGTCGAGGCCACCACGATGGCGGCGCCTAGCAGGGTGGTCCAGGTCGGCACCTCGGCGAAGACCACGAAGCCGACGAAGGCGGTGAACACCAGCCGGGTGTAGTCGATCGGGGCCATGGCGGCGGCGTCGCCGATCTGCATGCCCTTGATGTAGCAGCCCTGGGTGATGATCCCGAGCACGCCCATGACGCAGAGGAGGACGAAGTCGAGCGGCGTCGGCCAGGCCCAGACGAACAGGGCCGGCGGAATGGCGAAGGCCACGCCCAGCACCGCCGCATAGACCAGCAGGGTGAAGGGGCTGTGGTCGCGGGTCATCACCTTCATCCCGGTGATGGTCATGGCGAACAGGGCCGCCGAGCCCAGGGCCGCGAACTGGGCCATGCCAAAGCCGTGGCCGCCGTTGGTGAAGCCCGGCGCCAGCATGACGCAGACCCCGGCGAACCCGACCAGCGCCGCCCCGACCCGCCAGACCCCGAGACTCTCACGCAGGATGAAGAAGGCCAGGGGGACCAGCCACAGGGTGCGGGTGAAGGAGAGGGCGTTGGCCTCGGCCAGCGGCAGCTTCTGGAAGGCGTAGAAGCTGAGGATCATGGCCACCGTGCCGGCCCCCGACCGGAACAGCAGGATGCCCAGCCGCGTGGTGCGGAAGGCGCCCTTCACATCGCGGAAGATCATCGGCAGCAGGACGACCAGCCCGGCGGCGGAACGGTAGAAGGTCTGCAGCGCCGCGTCATAGCTGGAGCCGAGCAGCTTGATCATGCTGGTCATGGCCGTGAAGGCGATGGCCGAGGCCAGCATCCACAGCGCGCCCCGTACATTCGGCGTCAGGCCCCGGTAGGCGGCGCGGACCCGTTCCCTGTGGCCGAGAGGCGGCAGTTCCTCCGGCATCAGTACCGCACCCAGCCGGTGACGGCGTGGCGGTTGGCCCCGGCGAAGGGGGCGACATAGGACACCGCATGGGCGCTGGGGATGGCGAAGATGTTGAGGGCGTTGAAGCAGGGCGTGTAGCCCTCGGCGACATGGCCATCCTCGTCGAGGAAGCTCAGAACCCCGCCCCAGTCGGGCCGCCAGACCGGGGTGAAGTTGAGGACATAGGCGAACAGGCGGTTCTTGCCGCTGATGTGGTCGTCATGGGCCGACAGGAAATCGCCGGGCCTATAGCGGCTGGCCATGGTGTCGGCATAGGTCCCGCGCCCATCGCCGGTCAGGGCCGCGACGAAGCCCAGGAAGGCGGCGCTGTTGACCAGGTCGTGCACCGCCTCGATCGGAGCCAGGGGGCCGCCGCGCCGGACGCCCTTGTCGATGTCGTCGCTGACCCGCCAGGCGTCGAACTGGAAGCAGAAGCCGGTGGCGGCCGCGCATCTCATCTCGGCGTCGAAGGCGGCGCGATTCTCAGGGCTGAGGCCGTCGAACTGGGCCAGGTCGCCGTCAAGGCTGGGGCCCGTTGTGCGCCAGGTCTTGATCCAGGGGACCTCCGGCCCGGCCAGCGCCGCGGCCACCTGGTCGGCGCCGTCGCCGGCCAGGAAGCCCGGGATATGCAGCCGACCCAGACGCCGGAAGACCTTCGCCATGCTGGCGGGGTCGAGGGCCGGGTCGATGGAAAGCTGCACCCCTTGGAACTCCGTCTAGCCCGCCTGCTGGGCCTGCATGGCGGCGCGCATCTGTTGCGCCTGTTCGGCGGTGATCCCAAGGGCCTCGAGGATCGGCGAGACGGTGTTGGGGTCCCAGCTGCCGCGGCCGCCGATGGTGATGCCGCCGTCGACGACCAGGTGGGTGCCGGTGACGAAGACCGAGTCGTCGGAGGCCAGATAGAGGGCCGCGCGGGCGATGTCCTCGGCGGCCCCGGACTTCGGGATCGGCTGCACCCTGTGGCCGATCTCGGCGACCTGGGCGGCCATCTGGTCGGCGACCTCACGGGGCAGGCCCATGCTGGCCCCGAAGATCGAGGTGGCGATCAGGCCGGGGCAGATGGCGTTGACGCGGATCTTCTGCGGGCTGAGTTCCGCGGCGGCGCAGCGGCTCATGTGGATGACGGCGCATTTGGCGGCGCTGTAGGCAATGGGGCCGAACCCGGCCTGCAGCCCGGCGATCGAGGCGGTGTTGATCACACTGCCGCCGCCCCGCGTCTGGAACAGCGGCAGGGCGTGCTTCATCCCCAGCATCGGGCCCTTGACCAGCAGGGCGAAGGTGGCGTCCCAGCCGGCCGGGTCCATATCGGCGACGCCCGTCGTGGTGCCGCCGTGACCGGCGTTGTTGAACAGGGCGTCGAGCCCGCCGAACTCCCGCTCGGCCAGGGCGATGGTCCTGGCCACATCGGCCTCGACGGTGACGTCGCAGTGGGAATAGCGGACCGCGTCGGGGAACCGCTTCTCGAGCATGGCGCCCTTGTCGTCCTGCAGGTCGGCGGCGATGACCTTCGCGCCCTCGGCCACGAACAGCTCGACCGCGCCCAGCCCGATCCCCGATGCGCCGCCGGTGATGACCGCGACCTTACCCTCAAGCCTTCCGGCCATGCTTCGTCCTTCCCTCAGATTCTGATTATTGGGCCTGCCCGGATCGAGCCAGGCAGGCCTTCGGCAATCCTATTCCGTGACCACGACCACCTTGCCCATGGCCTTGCGGGCGGCCAGGTGGGCGATGGCGTCGCCGGCCTTCTCCAGGCTGAAGCGCTCGGAGACGAAGGGCTTGATCTTGCCCTCGGCGTACATGTCCATCAGCTGCTTGACGTTTTCCTGGTGCGCCTTGGGATCGCGCGCCACGGCCGCGCCCCAGAAGACGCCGACAATGTCGCAGCTTTTCAGCAGGGTCAGGTTCAGCGGCACCTTGGGGATCCCGGCCGGGAAGCCGATGACCAGGAACCGGCCGCCCCAGCCGGCGGCGCGGATGGTGGCCTCGGCATAGTCGCCGCC
Source organism: Caulobacter sp. SRI_014 (assembly GCF_057586315.1). NCBI lineage: Bacteria > Pseudomonadati > Pseudomonadota > Alphaproteobacteria > Caulobacterales > Caulobacteraceae > Caulobacter > Caulobacter sp. SRI_014. Next base: position 61,065 of record NZ_JBYCZQ010000012.1, read on the forward strand.
GACCGCGTCATAGGCGACATCCCAGCCCGCCGGGCCGCAGGCGTCCTTGAACAGCTGGGCGAGGGCCTTGGTCCCCTCCTTGTCGAAGGGACCGGTGGGGTAGACGACGCCGGACTCGGCGCCGTGCTTGATGGCCAGGTCGACCTTCTCCTGCGAGGAGGCCGCCGCGATCACCCGGGCGCCCATGGCCTTGCCCAGCTCGACGGCCGCCAGGCCGACACCGCCGGCGGCGCCGAGGACCAGCAGGGTCTGGCCGGGCTTGAGGTAGCCGCGATCCTTCAGGGCGTACCAGCTGGTGCCATAGGTCATCATGAAGGCCGCCGCCTCGTCGAAGGGCATGGCGTCGGCGATGGGGGTCAGGCGGCTGGCGTCCAGCGCCACGACCTCGGCCATGCCGCCGCTGCCGGTGCTGGCCAGCACCCGGTCGCCGACCTTCACATTGGTCACGCCCTCGCCGAGCGCCTTGACCACGCCCGACACTTCACCGCCCGGCGAAAAGGGGCGCGGCGGCTTGAACTGGTACATGTCCTGGATCATCAGCACGTCGGGGTAGTTGACCCCGCAGGCCTTCACCGACAGCAGAACCTGCCCCGGACCGGCGGTCGGTTCATCGATCTCATCGACCACCAGGGTCTCCGGACCGCCCACGACCTTGCTCAGCACCGCCTTCATGCCAACTCTCCCGCTTTTCTGTTGAGGCGACAGAGGCTATCGCCGCCGTTGAAACGTTCATAAGGCCGGAGGCCCGCGATGGCGAACAATTGTTTGAGTCTCGTTCTGCACGGCGGCGCCGGCGCCAAAGCCGGGCGTGACTATGATCGCGAGGTCGCCCACATGCGCGGCCAGGTCGAGGCCGGGCGCGACATGCTGAAGGCCGGGATGAGCGCCCTGGACGTGGCCGAGACCATCACCCGTGAGCTGGAGGTCTCGGGCCTCTACGTCGCCGGGCGCGGGTCCTCGCCCAACACCAATGGCGTCTATGAGCTGGACGCGGCGATCATGGATGGCGCTCTGTTGCGCTGCGGAGCCGTGGCGGCTCTGGAAGGTTTCGAGAGCCCCATCGCCGTGGCCCGCGAAGTTCTGGAGCGGACCCAGCATGTGATGCTGGCCGGCAGCGGCGCGGCCGGCCTGGCGGCGGCGCGCGGCTATGCCCGGATCGCCGACCCGGAATCCTGGTTCACCCACGCCGGGACCTTCGAGGACAATCACCCGCCGGGAACCCTGGCCCATGGCACGGTCGGCTGCGTGGTGCGTGATGGCGAGGGCCGGCTGGCCGCCTGCACCTCGACAGGCGGGGTGTTCGGCAAGATGCCGGGCCGCGTCGGCGATACCCCGATCATCGGCGCGGGCTGCTGGGCCGACGGCACGGTGGCGGTCAGCTGCACCGGCCAGGGCGAGTATTTTGTGAAGGTCGCCGCCGCCGCCCAGGTCGCCCACCGCATGCGCTTCGGCGGCCAGTCCCTGGCCGAGGCGGCGGACGCCGTGCTCGGCGAGATCGCCGCCATGGGCGGCGATGGCGGCCTGATCGCCGTGGCCGCCGACGGAACCATCGCCATGCCCTATGTGTCGCAGGGCATGAAGCGCGCCGCCCTGACGCCGGACGGCGACATCGTCTCGGCGGCTTTCGCCCTGTAGGGCGGCTGGACAGTTTCGTCTCTTGAGGCCCATATCCCGGTCATGACTGACACCGCTTACGACGCAGACGTCATCATCGCCGGAGCCGGTATGGCCGGGGCTACCCTCGGCCTGGCCCTGGCCAGCGCCGGTCTGACCGCCATCCTGGTCGATCCCGCGCCGTTCGACGCCCAGCTGGCCCCGACCTTCGACGGCCGCTCCAGCGCCATCGCCTACGCCAGCTTCCGCCAGTGGAAGGCGCTGGGCGCCGGCCCCGATCTCGAACCCCACGCCCAGCGGATCGAACAGATCCTGGTCACCGACGGGACCAGCCCCGGGGCCGCCGCCAGCCGCCCGGGCTCGGCCTTCCTGCGCTTTGACTCCGCTGAGATCGGCGACGTCAGCGATGGCGAACCCCTCGGCTATATGCTGGAGAACCGCCGTATCCGCGCGGCCCTCGGCGCCGCCGTCGAACGGTCCGACAAGCTGACCGTGCTCGCCCCGATGAAGGTCGTCTCGCTGGAGGTCACGCCCGCCGCCGCCCGGGTGACCCTGTCCGACGGCCGCGTCCTCAAGGCCCCGCTGGTTGTCGGCGCCGAAGGCAAGAACTCCGTCATCCGCCAGCAGGCCGGTATCGGCGTCGTTGGCTGGCCCTATGCCCAGTCGGGGGTCGTGGCCACCGTCGAACTGGAGCGCGACCATGAGGGCGTTGCCCACGAATACTTCCTGCCCGGCGGACCGTTCGCCATCCTGCCCCTGACCGGCCAGCGCGCCAGCCTGGTCTGGACAGAAAGGACCGCCCAGGCCGAGGCCCTGCGCGGCGCCCGATCCGAGATCGTCCACGCCCATATGCAGCGCCGCTTCGGCGAGTTCCTCGGCGCCCCCAAGGTGGTCGGCCCGGTCTTCGTCTATCCCCTGGCCCTGTCGCTGGCCGAGCAGATGAGCGCCCCCCGCGTGGCCATCCTCGGCGACGCGGCCCACGGCGTGCACCCCATCGCCGGCCAGGGCCTGAACCTCGGCCTCAAGGACGCGGCGGCGCTCGCGGAGGTGCTGGTCGAGGCCCTGCGGCTCGGTGAAGACATCGGCGCCGAGGCGGTCCTGGAGCGCTACGCCGCCTGGCGCCGCTTCGACAACACAATGCTGGCGGTGGCCACCGACCTCTTCACCCGCCTGTTCAGCAACGACATCGCGCCCCTGCGCGCGGCGCGGGGCCTCGGCCTTGCGGTGGTCAACCAGATCGCCCCGGCCCGCCGCTTCTTCATGCGCGAAGCCGGCGGTGCGGTCGGCGACTTGCCCCGACTGCTGCGGGGCGAGTCGCTGTAGACATCGAGGGTCGTCGAACGGCGATCTTTTCGCGATCCCTTTGGACTGCTACAGCTTTGGCGGTCACTTCAAGGGGGAACGCGTGAGCCGAGCAATAACTGCCGCATTCGTCCTGGTGCTGACGCTCGCGGGCTGTTCCAAGCCTGCCGCGGAGAAGGAACTGCCCTTCGCGCCGGACCCGATCCGGGTGGTCGATGATCCCGACCCCGCCGTGACCCAGCCGGTCGCTCCGACCGCCGCCGCCGGCGGGTCTTCCGAGTTCGAGTGCGCCACGGCGGCGGCGACCGAGCCGGATCTGAAGCGGCTCGAGGAGAGCAAACGTCCCGACGCCGCCGGCCGAGAAGTCGATGTCGACACCTTCGACGGGACCGGCCTGACCGTGTTCGGATTCCCTGCTCTCTATGTCGAGCGCCACAGCCGCGACGGCGCCCCCGTCGGGGTCGGGGCCTATGTGCGCGCCGACGCCGCCGCGGTCCGCCAGAAAATCGGCGAGCGCTTCCCGCAGGCCAAGGCCACCGCCGACGGTTTCGTTGGCGAGGGTCTGCGCCACCCCATCATGCTGCAGGACGCCGAACAGGGCCTGCTGTTCATCCAGTGCGTCGCCCCATGAGCAACCTTTTCGAACAGCCCGGCCAAGGGCCTCCCCAGGTCTGGGAAAGCCTGGTCACGCCCGGCCACGTGAACGCCGCCCGCCTGCGCCGGCTGCAACCCTGGCTGCTGGCCATCGGCCTGGTGCTGATCCTTCTGGGCCAGCGCATGCTGACCGAGGTCCGCCCGGAGGTCGCCGTCAACAACCGTGAGATCGTTCTCGACAAGGAAATGCGGAAGGTTCGGCGGACCGCGGAGGAAGCCTTCCTTCTCATTCCGTCACCGGCGGTGCGCCGGAGCCAGCTTGCCCGGCTGGTTCCAGCCGACAGTCTGGCCGAAACCCACAAGCTGATCCTGCAGGAGCTCAACCGCACCAGCGAACTGCCCAAGCGGGTGAAGTACAGCAAGGTCTCCGCCTCCGAGTTCTGGCGCACGGAGTGGCCGGCCGACCGCATCATCATCGCCCAGAACGGCAAGCTGAAGCTGGTCGGGGCGATCTTCAACGCCGGGACCGCCGAGTTTCCGGTTCCGGCTCGTTGGCTCAGCGTCTACAGCCGCCGCCCCGGCGGCTGGGAGAACGTCGCCATCTACGGCGGCGACTTCGTCGGCCTGCAGGACCAGCCCATCGTCAACGCCGGCGACATTCCGGTCACCCTCAAACCCCTGCTCAAGACCCGGGAGAAGGCCAAGCCATGATGTCCTTCCTCAACTGGCTTCTCGGCAGCCTCCCGGGCCTGACCCTGATCGGCCTGGTGATCGTCGGCGGACTGGCCTGGCTGTCGCAGGTTGGCTGGATCCGGCGCATCCTGTTCTTCGCCATCGCCCTGATCCCGGCCCTGCTCCTGGTCCTGGTCGGCGCCTTCAGCATCCTGGTCTGGTGGCTGGTCGGGCCAGTGACCGACATTCTGCTCCGCTTCATCCCGCTCGACCGCGGCGCTGCCTGGCTGCTGGCTCTGCCTGCCCGGTTCAGCCGCATGCCGCTCGTCCGTGGCGACCGCGCCGCTGTCGCCCGTCGCATGTGGCCGCCGGGGCCCTATCCGGACCTCTATGAACACCCTCCGGAAGATCTCGTCCGGCCGCCCTATGAGGACGGACGGCTGCTCGGCGGCCTGGAAATCACCTGGCTGGCCGACCGCTACCTGCATGAAGCGGCCTACCGCTCGGCCTTGCGCGGCGGCTTCAAGGGAGCAGTGGTCGTACTGATCCTGCTGCTGACCCTGATCCTGACCACCATGATCATGCAGGTCTTCGACTTCGTCCCGGCGCTGTTCGAGGGCGCACGGCCGGTGATCGAGCAATGGCCCGGCGCCGAGCCGGTCAAGGTTTCCACCTGGAGCCTGATCGGCGCCAACCTGGGACCGGCCGTCTCCAACCTGGCGGGGCAGCTCGGCGCTCTGATCGTCTACCTGCCGGCCACCGCCCTGTTGGCGGCGGGCGTCGGTGTGATCATCTTCCTGATCCTGTTGAATACCTGGCTGCGGGCCAAGTCCGAGCCCTACCGGCTGGCGACCAAGGACGCAGACGTCCGCTGGCCGTTCCGTATCGAGAGCCGAAACCTGATACGCGAAACCTATCGCAAGCAGCTCCGCCACGCGGTCGGCTATCTGAACGGGGCCTCGACCTATCTTGTCGGCGCCGCCACCGGGACGTTGCGAGCCCGCGGAGACCTGGCGGCCCCGACCCCCAACCAGCCCCTCAAGCTGGACCGGGAGTCCCTCTTCCAGCACCTGTTGGTGCTCGGCGGTACAGGCGAGGGCAAGACCACGGCCGTCATCAAGCCCTTGTTGCGCCAGGTTCTGGCCGACCCGGACTTTGGCGCCTTCATCAGTGACGCCAAGGGCGTGCTTTGGCGCGACGCGGTCGAGGTCGCCGAGGCGCTGGGCCGAGGCGGCGACGTGGTCGTCCTCGGCACGGGAGACGGTCAGAGGGGCCTCGATCCCATCGCCAGCCTGCAGCCGACCCAGGTGGCCAGCGTCCTGCGCTCGGTGCTGCGCCAGATGGGCGGCGGGGAGTCCCAGGACAGCTTCTGGCCCGACATGGCCGCCACCGTGCTGCGCCATGCCCTGACGATCGGCAAGGCCTATGCCGCCACACCGGCGGGACAAGCCGAGAGCGAGCGGACCGGCGTCAACCCCTACAGCCTGTGGTGGGCCTATCAGGCGGTGGTGTCGAAGGACGGCCTCACCCCGGTCCTGGCCGCCCTCGAGCAGGAGCGCGAAGCCTGGCGGGCCAAGGTCGTTGCTGCCGAAAAAAAGGGCGACAGCAAGGGAGCCGCCGGACTGGTCGAGCAGTTCACCGCCACCTTCTCCGCCGATCTGGCCGCCTCGATCCGCTACATGTCCGGCGCCTGGCCGGACATGGCCGAGGAAACCCGCACCGGCATCATCGCCAACACCACCCAGTTGCTCGACGGGTTCTCCGGGGCCCGGACGCTGCGTGAGCGTTTCGCCAGCGGACCGCGGCCTGACAGCGTCGATCTGCGCAAGGCCCTGGACGGCGGTATCATCCTCAACGCCCTTTCGACCATCGAGGACGGCCTGCCCGCCCGGCTGACCGCCATCCTGATCAAGACCGCCCTTTACCGCGAGGCCCGGCAGCGTGAAACGGACTGGAAGGCGACAGAGGGCGCCGGCTCGCCGCAGGACCGGCCCTGCCTGGTGCTGATGGACGAGGTTCAGGAGCTGGCCACGGTCGATCCGGCCTCAGGGCTCAGCGACGCCAGCTTCTGGAACGTCGCCCGCTCGACCGGTCTGGCCGGGGTGTTCGCCAGCCAGAGCCTGGCGGCCCTGAACCAGGCCATGGGCCACGACGCCGCCGACAACTTCGTCCAGCAGGCCCGCTCCAAGATCTTCATGCGGGTCGAGGAACAGGCGACCGTCGACTACGCCTGCTGGTGCGCCGGCGAGTTCGAGCGCAACCGCGTCTATGAGGACCAGCACCGCGAGAGTCTGGAGTACCGCTGGCTGATCGACGGCTTCGACCCTCTGGCTCCGATCGACGAGCGGGAGGAAATCATCGCCGGCCCGGGGGCCTTCTTCTCCGCCGCCCTGGGTTTGCTGTTCCCTTCGCGCCTGTCCCTTGCCGCGGCCCGCCGGAAGGCGACCTACGAGGTCGACGAGCGGTTCGTGACCACCGACGGCTCCAGCCATTTCTGGGGCCTGGACCGGACCGACGCCCCCCTGATCAACGCGGCGGAACGGGCGGTCTGGCGCTCAGAGGACCTGACCCGGCAATACCGCACCCAGGGCAACGAACGCCAACCGGCCCTCTCGCCGGCTGACATCATCCATATGGGCAGATGGCACGCCTTCGCCCATATTCAGCGGGCGGGCGCGGTTCGCCAGGACATCGTCCGCCTGACGCACGATTTTGATCGGGAGGCCTGAGTTTGCGGCTGGCGGCGTTTCTTGCGGTTTGCCTGATCGCGGCCGGGCCCACGCTCGCCGTGGCCCAGCCGCCGAAGCCTATTCCCAAGCCCGTCGCCCCCACCGCAGTGCCCAAGCCCCTGCCCAAGCCCAAGGCGGCGCCCAAGCCGGTTCCCAAGCCCGCGGCTAAGCCCCCTGCGCGGCCGCCCGCCCGCCCCAAGGCTGCGCCGAAAGCGCCGGCCAAGCCCCGGCTGATGATTCCAGCCACGGTCGGGACCTATCTGAGCGAACTGTGCGGCCGCTCCGGAGGCCGGCCTGTCGACCCGGAGGGGGCGCTGCAGCTTGGCGATTTCAACGGCGACGGCTTGATGGACTATTTCGTCGACCAGCACCGCCTGCGCTGCACCAGCGGCGCGCCGCCACCCCGCGGGACCCTCGCCGAGGCGGCGCTGTTCACCGGCCAGCCGGACTCGGCCGGCCGCGTACTGCACGTCAACGCCTGGGACAGCCGCGTCGAGCGCGAGGGCGAGATGTCCTGGCTCCTCCTGGTCGTCGATGGCGACCCCTGCGGCTTCGCCCCCCGTCGCCAGCGTTGCCGGCTGCGGCTGGACTACGACGCCTCACGCCGCCAGTTCCGCTTTGGCGAGCGGGTCTTCGTCGACAGGTCCGGCGCCGAGATGGCCAATCCGGCCTGGTTTCCCATGGCGCCCGACCTGGCCAAGGGCTTCGCCGAGGGCAAGTTCCGGCTGGGCGACGGGCCCAAGGGCGGTTGCAAGAAGTTCTACGAGGACACCGCCTACCGGTCCACCATGCGCGCCAGCTATGAGGCGGACGATTGGAACAGTCTGGTCCGCCAGGTGACCGGCCCCGACTGCGACAGCGACCTGGGATGGTTCTTCCTGGGCGTGGCCGCCGAGAACTTCGGCAAGCGCGAGGCCGCCGTCAGCTATTATCGGACCGCCCTCAAGCGGACCAACCTGAAGAGCCTCAACTACTACAAGTTCTGCCGTACCTTCGAGGAGACGGGCGGCTGCTTCGGGATCGACATTCAGGCTCAGAGCGAACGGGCCCTGGCCCGGCTGGCCGCGCCGTAGGAGTGGCCATGAAAGCGTTCGATGATCACCGGGGCGCCGGCGTGGAGATGACGCGTGAGGAGTTCAGCGCCCTTTACAGGCTGGCGACCGCCGCGCGGCAGAACTTTGAAGGCCTGGACGAAGAGATCGCCCAACTGAACGCTGAACAGTTGGCCGAGCTGGTCAAGACCATGCGCGGCGTCATCATGAGCTACTGATCGGCGCCCCCGATGTCGAAACATGATAAGGACGCGGACCAGATCGCCGACAGGATCGCCAACGGCCACGGCTACGACAAACACATCGACAGGTTCTCGCAGGCGGACGAACACGGACCCGCCTTGCCAGTGACGGATCGCGAGCAGTACCGGGACCACATCGCCGGCACGCTCAAAGATGGAAACACGAAGGGCTTTCAGGCCGCCGATGGCCGCGACCAGCTGTACAACGCCGATACCAACACGTTTGTCGGCTCCAATCCCAAAGCAAAGGACCACGGGACGGCTTTCAAACCGGACGATGGGCCTGACTACTACGAGTCTTTGAAGAAGGACGACGCGGACTATCGGGCGCGGAATGGCCTGCCGGAGCAGCCGTCGGTAGAATCGGGTGGGTACGCGGCGCTGCAGGACCAGAAGCCGGCGCCGTCGGCCAGGAAAGGTTCCACCTCTTCCGCCTCGAGCCAGATGGACGCCCATTGGCCACCCCCGCCGCCGCCGCCGCCGCCTTCCGAGGGCGAGACGCAGGCGGAGGAACAGCCGCGCGGCCGGAGCCGGTAACTACTCGCTGAGTTCCCGCGCCTCTTCCGGCAGCATGACCGGCACGCCGTCGCGGATCGGGTAGGCCAGTTTGGCGCCCTTGCTGATCAGCTCGCCGGCCGCGCGGTCATACTCCAGCGGGCCATGGGTGATCGGGCAGACCAGGGCCTCGAGCAGGCGCGGATCGACGTCGATGGGGGAGGGCGCTTCAGTCATAGCCAGTCCCTTACTGCATCGTCGTGTCGTCGTCGTCCCCGATCACCGAGCCGATGCGCAGCAAGGCGATGAGGATCTCGGCGCGGTCGGCATGGGTGATCGCCTCCAGCAAGGCCTGCTTCTCGGCCGGCTCGAACGGCAGGCCCATCGCCAGGCTGTCGATCAGACTTTCGGCCGGGGCCGAGCCAGCGGCGTCCCAGTCGACGGCCAGGCCGCGCGGTTCGAGGTAGCCCCGCAGCGCCTGCAGGAACTCGGCCTTCTGGATGGCGCAGTCGGGCGGCGGCTGCAGGTCGCCGATGAAGGGCTCGTAGTCGGCGCGGACCTGACGATAGGGGGCCATGATGCCCAGCTCTTCGCGCACCCGGAACCGGCAGACGCCGGTCAGGGTGACCAGGTAGCGGCCGTCGCCAGTCTCGGCGAAGGCGGTGACCCGGCCGGCCGTGCCGACCGGCGCCAGGGCGGGGCGCTCGCGGTCGCCGCCGGCCCTGGTCTGGATCATGCCGATCATCCGGTCGCCGCCCATGGCGTCGTCGAACATGTTGAGGTAGCGCGGCTCGAAGATGTTCAGCGGCAGCTGACCGCCCGGCAGCATGACCGCGCCGTCGAGCGGGAAGACCGGTATGGCCTGGGGCAGGTCGTCGATCTTGCGATAGCCCGTGACCATCGTGAGCCTCCTAGCTGAACAGGATGGACGACAACCGGCGCCGTCCCGCCCTGGTCACGTCGGATGTAAGGCCCGCGGCCTCGAAGACCACCAGAAGCTGCTTGCGGGCGGCTTCCTCGTTCCAGGCTCTGTCGGCGGCGATGATGTCCAGCAGCAGGCTGGAGGCCTCTTCGTGGCGGCCCTGGCCGGCATAGGCGCCGGCGAGGTCGAAGCGGGCCTGCAGATCGTTCGGATCGGCGGCGACGGCCGCTTCCAGTGGCGCGGTCTCGCTGGCGGCGCCCTCAGCCAGGGTCAGGCTGGCGCGGACGGCTTCGAGGTCCGGGTCTTTGGCGTCGGCCGGCGCCAGGGCGGCGATCTCAGCGGCCTGCTCCAGATCGCCCTGGGCGACATAGATGCGGGCAAGGCCGCCGATGGCCTTAACATTGGCCGGGTCCATCTGCAGGGCCTGGGCATAGGCCTGGGCCGCGCCCCCGACGTCGCCGAGCTCGACCGATTCCTTGGCCAGGGCGAGCACCTCGTCGATGGCATTGGCCGGCGGCGGGCCGGCCAGGCGCTCGACGAACTGGCGCACCTGGCTCTCGGGCAGGGCGCCCTGGAAGCCATCGACCGGCTGGCCGTTGACGAAGGCATAGACCGTGGGGATCGACTGAACCCGCAGCTGGCCGGCGTAGGCCGGGTTCTTGTCGACGTCGATCTTGACCAGCTTCACGGCCCCGCCCATCGAGGCGACGACCTTCTCGATCACCGGCGTCAGCTGTTTGCACGGCCCGCACCAGGTGGCCCAGAAGTCGACGATGACCGGCTGGACCTTCGAGGCCTCGATGACGTCGGCCATGAAGCCGGCGTCGGAGCCCTCCTTGATCAGGTCTTCCTTGCTGGGGCCGGGGGTGGTCTCGCCGATGAGGGTCATACGTGGTCCGTGATTTGGTTCAGGCGCGAAAGATGGGCGCTAGCCGGCGCCGGTTCAACGCGCCGATGCGTCGATCCGCTTCAATTCGGCGAAATCGACGATGATCGGCTCGCGCCCCAGGGCCTTCAGGAACTTTCGGAAGTCGGCCTGGCTGACCCCCGTGGTGGCGGTGTTGGTCAGGGGGTGGAAGTTGACCGGATCGCTCTGCGCCAGGGCCGCATCGAGGACGAAGGTCACCCGATGGTCGGTGTCTTTGGCCAGGGCGAAGGCAGTGACCGACCCCGGGGTGACGCCCAGGGTTTCTTCCATCAGTTCGGCCGATCCGAACGACAGCCGGGCCGAGCCGATGACCGGGTGGAGCCGCTTGAGGTCGATCCGGGTCTCGCCCAGGGCCGAGATCAGCCACAGCCGGTCCTTGGCGTCCTTGAGGAACAGGTTCTTGGTGTGGCCGCCCGGCAGGCCAGCCTTGAACGCGTCGCCCTCGCCGACCCGGAACACGGCCGGGTGGTCGAGGCTGTTGTGAGCGATGCCGAGGCCTTCGAGAAAGGCCAGCAGCTCAGCCTTGGTCCGCATCCCTAGCGGCCGCCGGGATCGCGGGTCGACAGCGGGGCGTCCGGGTCGGACGGCGGACGCTTGGCGGCCGGAGGCGGCGGCGGGGCCGGCTTGGCGGCCGGCGGTTCCGGAACGGGCAGCGGCGGCGGTGCGACCACGGCCGGAGGCGGCGTCTCGACGACCGGCGGCGGAGCGGCGGCCTTGGGCGCAGGCTGGGTCGCGGCCTTCGGGGTCGGAGCAACGGCCTTCGGCGCGGCGGCCGGCTGGGGCGCCGGCGCGGTCGGGTCCTGTGAGGGCCGCAGGTCGGTCGGGGCCGGGGACGGCGCCGGCTCGGCGGTGACCGGCGGCTGGCTGGCCGGGGCGGTCTGCGGCGTCGGGGCCGGAACGATTTGCGGCGCGTCCGGGTCCTTGCGCATCAGCAGGCCGACGGCGACGAGCAGAATGGCGGTGATCGCCACGCCGCCGGCGATCATAGGCAACAGGCCGATGGCGGGCTTCTTCTTCGCCGGGGCGGCGGGGCGAACCGGGGTGAAGGCCTCTTCCGGCTGGGCGCCAACGGGTTCGGAGGCCACGGGCTCGGGTGCGGGACGACGGACCGGCTCCGCGACAGGCGTCCTGGCGACAGGCGCATCGGCCACCGGCATCGGCGCGGCCGGGCCACGCACCATCCGCTCAGGGACCGGAGCCGGCGCGGGAGCCGGACGGGGCCGCGGGGCCGGCCGCTGGGCCGGAATCTCCGGCTGAGGCGAGGACAGGGGCGAGGCGGCCGGCATGGCCTTGAAGGTCGGCCGTTCCAGCGGCTGCGGACGGCCGGCGAGGCCGAGGGCGCGCAGGGCGGCGGGATCAAGCTCGCGGTCCAGAGACATCGGACCGGCCGTGGGGATCACCCCGGTCGGCTTGCTGGGCGCCCAGGGGCGGGCGTTGGGAATGGCCGAGCCTGTCAGGATGCTGCTCTCGCGCGGCGGCGCGGCCGGTTGGGCGGCCGGTTCGGGCGCGCTGCGCAGGGTCGGCGGCGCCATGCTGGGCACGGCGCTGGTCTGCATGTGGGGCCGGGGCTTGGGCGGCGCGGCCTTGGGCAGGGGCCCCATGGTCAGGGAAACGCCCCGCGAGCGGGCCCAACTGCCCGGCGTGCGGTCGGCTTCCGGCGCGGCGGCGGCCTTGGGAGCCTCCGGCGTCGCTTGCGGGGGATTCTTCGTATCCGGAGCGTCGTCGGGGGTCTGGTCGCCAGAATCGGAAGGCTTGTCGGTGGGTGTCATCGAAGTCCTTGGGCGGCCGGTCGTCAGGCGGGGGACGATCTATCGCCGATTTCCGCCGGTTGGGTCCAGTCTGGCGCCGGAATTCGCCGCAACCAAGGCGCCCGCGCCTCTTGCGAAAATTCCCACCGGGCGCGAGAGGATAGTTCCATGAGTGACGACCTGATCAAGCCGCCCCTGATCCTGGAATGCTATCCGACCAACGAGCGGCCGCCGGACATCGTGCCCGGCCGCCCGCAGCGGGCCTGGATGGACGCCTTCGCCGAGCGTCACCCCTACCGCTGCCTGCCGCTGACCATGGCCAACACCACCGGCTGGGAGGTGCTCAATCCCGTCGGCTTCACGGCCGAATGGAACGGCGGCGCCCACCAGGACTGCATCACCTTCACGCCCGACCAGCAGCACCCGGGCTTCCACGACCTGGTGAAGAGTCATTTCTCGCGCGGCATCATCACCTTCCACACCGGCTATCTGTTCCGCACGCCGCCGGGCTGGTCGATGTGGTGCGCGGGTCCCCCCAACCACATCAAGGACGGGGTGCAGCCGCTGACCGGTCTCGTCGAGACCGACTGGCTGCCCTTCCCCTTCACCATGAACTGGATGTTCACCCGCCCGGGCCGAATCCGGTTCGAGAAGGGCGAGCCCTTCTGCTTCATCACCCTTATGCCGGACCAGGCGCTGCAGCAGACCCAGCCCCTGACCAAGAGCCTCAACAAGAACCCCGACCTGCGCGACCAGTACGAGGCCTGGTACAAGTCGCGCTCGGAGTTCAACGCCAAGCTGGCCAAGCAGGACCCCGAGACCATGCGTGAGGCCTGGCAGCGGTTCTACTTCCGCGGCGAGCTGCCCGAGGAGACCGGCCCGGCCCCGGCCAAGCATGTCAACAAGCGCCGCCTCAAGGCCCCGAAAATGGGATTCTGAGAACCCGAAGATTCTTTGCCGGGCGCCGCTTGCAAAGATTTGCACCCTCTGCCATAAGCCGCGCTCTCGAATTCGGGCGGCGCAAGCGGCCCTGGAGTGCGGGCGTAGCTCAGTGGTAGAGCACAACCTTGCCAAGGTTGGGGTCGAGAGTTCGAATCTCTTCGCCCGCTCCAATTCGAGACCTCGCAAAGGGCGGCCTTCGGGCCGCCCTTTGTCGTTTCAGGCCCGGTGACCGGAACTCTGGACCAAGCCCCCCGTTGTCAGCGGCTGGGACTTGAACACAGGGAATTTTGTCATGGTCGAACGCGTAGTTGAGCGCACCGACGGCGTCACCACCGAACGGGAAGTCACCCGCGACGGCGCCGCGGCGCCGGTCTACATCGAACGCAGCGGCGGTGGCGGCGGAATGGGCGGCATCCTCATCGGCATCGGCGTGCTGGCGCTGATCGCCATCGTCGCCTTCTTCCTGATGAGCCAGAACAAGAACGACGCCATCCGCACCGAGGCGGTCACCGACGCGGCGGCCAATGTCTCGGACGCCGCCGGCAAGGCCGCCGATGGCGTCTCCAGCGCCGCCCAGCAGGCGGCCGACAGCGTCGCGCCGGAAAAGAAGTAGGGCCTCAGGCCACGACGATCACGCCGTCACGGACCTCGACCGGCCAGGCCTCAAGGGCCTGGCCGGCGCAGGGACCGGACGTGCTGACACCGTCCGCGATGCGGAACAGGGCCCCGTGGCCGGCGCAGAGCAGCCGGTCCTTCTGACGGGTCAGATAGTTGTCCATGATGGCCAGGGGCCAGCCGGCATGCGGACAGACATCGACATAACCATGCAGGACCCCGTCCTTGCGGACAACGAAGCCGGCGAACAGGGCGTCGCCCGCGCGAAAGCGGAAGCCCTTGGCCCCGGGATCGTCGATCCCCTCCAGCGGGCAGAGCGGCGTTCCCGCCGGCGGCCTTGCCGGGTTGAGGGGGGCCGGGTTCAGGCCAGACCCCCGACCGTGACGCGCCAGGGCCGCACGGTGCTGGTCTCGAACAGCCCGGCCAGCTTGTAGGGATCGGCGTCGTGGAAGGCCTGGGCGGCCGCTTGGGTTGCGGCTTCGACGATCAGCATCGAGCCGGCCATGTCGTCGCCGTTGAGGAAGGGCCCGCCCAGCTTCACCACGCCCGGATTGGCGGCCACATAGGCCAGATGCGCCTCACGCGTCGCCAGCCGGATCGGCAGGCCACCCTCGCGGTCGAGCCAGGAAATCACGAACAGGGCCATGGTTATCTTTCCGATTTGAGGGGCCGCGAGAGCAGCCCGAGAATGGCTTCGTCGACCCCGACCTCGCCGGCCAGGATGGCGGCGACGGCGGCGCAGATCGGCATCTCGACGCCCTTGCTCGCCGCCAGGGCCCGCACCGCCGGGGCCGAGGCGACGCCCTCGGCCACCGACAGCTTGCCGGCCAGCGCTTCCTGCAGCGTCATGCCGCCGCCCAGGGCCAGACCGACGCTCATATTGCGCGACTGGGGGCTGGAGCAGGTGAGGACCAGATCGCCGAGACCGCAGAGTCCCGCCACCGTCTCGGCATTGGCCCCGAGGGCCACGGCCATGCGGGTCATTTCGGCAAAGCCCCGGGTGATCAGGGCGGCGTGGGCGCTGCGGCCCAGCCCCTTGCCCTCGACGATGCCGCAGGCGATGGCCAGGACGTTCTTGATCGCCCCGCCGGCCTCGGCCCCGATCATGTCGCTGGCCAGATAGGGCCGGAAGGTGGGGGTGGCCAGGGCCTCGGCCAGGACCTTTCCGAGGGCCTCGTCGGGACAGGCCAGGGTTACGGCCGTCGGCAGGCCGCGCGACACTTCCCCGGCAAAACTGGGGCCTGACAGCACGGCGGGCGCGCAGTCGGGCAGGGTCTCCGCCAGCACCTCGGTCATCAGCTTCAGGGAGCCCTGTTCGACCCCCTTGCTGCAGAGCAGGATCGGCTGGCCGGCGTGGGCGTGGGGCGCGAACTCGCTCAGGGCCGAGCGCAGGAACTGGGCGGGGGCGACGGCCAGCACCAGGTCGGCGCCGGCCAGGTCGGCCATGTCGGTCGTGGCCGAGATGGCGTCGTCGAGTTTTACCCCGGGTAAAAACAGGCCGTTCTCGCGGGTCTCGCGGATCTGGGCGACGGCCTCGGCCTCGCGGATCTGCAGGCAGACCTCGAGGCCCGCGCGGGCCGCGACCTGAGCCAGGGCCGTGCCCCAGGCGCCGCCGCCGATGACAGCCGCTCTTCTCATGACTTGGCGCCTTTGCGTCCCGGAACGTGCATTGGATTGCTGCTGGCCGCCGCCTGATCAAGCGGCCAACGCGGCCGGGCGACGGCGTCGAGGCCATCGCTGAGGCCAAGACTCAACCGTTCGGCCCCGGCCAGGGCGATCATGGCGGCGTTGTCGGTGCAGTAGGCCAGCGGCGGGGCCGTGAAGCTGAAGCCGTGGGCCTCCGCCGCTGCCTGCAGGCGGGCCCGAACATGCTTGTTGGCCGCCACCCCGCCGGCGACGACGAACCGGCGCTGGCCCGGGTGACGGTCCGCATAGGCCTTCATGGCCCGCTCCGAGCGCTCGGTCAGCTGCCGGGCGATGGCTTCCTGCACCGAGGCCGCCAGATCGCGCTGATCCTCCGGCGCGGTAACCTTTTCGGCCATGCGGGCGGCCGCCGTCTTCAGGCCCGAGAACGAGAAATCGCAATCCTCGCGGCCCAGAAGGGCGCGCGGCAGCGGGAAGCGTTTGGCATCCCCGCCGACCGCCAGCCTTTCCAGCGCCGGGCCGCCCGGATAGGGCAAGCCCATGGCCTTGGCGATCTTGTCGAAGGCCTCGCCGGCCGCGTCGTCGATGGTCGAACCGAGCCGTTTGCAGGCCCCCACGCCCTCGACTTCGAGCAGCTGGCAATGGCCGCCGCTGACCAACAGCAGCAGGAAGGGATAGGGAATGTCGGCCCCCAGCCGGGCCGAGACCGCATGGCCCTCCAGATGGTTGACCGCCACCAGCGGCAGGTCGCGGGCCAGGGCCACCGCCTTGCCGAAGCTGAGGCCCACCATGACGCCGCCGACCAGCCCCGGCCCGGCCGTGGCGGCGACACCGCTGAGGTCGTCGTAACCGATGCCCGCTTCCGCCATCGCCTTGGCCGCGATGCCGTCGATGCTCTCGACATGGGCCCGGGCGGCGATCTCCGGCACCACCCCACCGAACGGGGCGTGTTCGTCGATCTGGCTGGCGATCACCGAGGACAGCACTTCCGCCTGACCATCGGCATGCAGCCGCACCACCGAAGCGGCGGTTTCATCACAGCTGGTTTCGAGGCCAAGGACGGTCTGCGTACTCATACGGATTTGCGGTTCCGGGGCCGCTCCTGTAGCAGCCCTCCATTGTTGAACGCCCGAGGTAACCCTCCCGCCATGTCGCCGCAACCTGTCGTCCGGATCGGCACCCGCGCCTCCAAGCTGGCGCTGGCCCAGTCGCGCATGATGCAGCTGCGCATCGCCACGGCCCTTGGCGCGCCCGACCGGGCCGACGAGGTCGCGCCGCTGGTCCGGATCACCACAACCGGCGACCGCATCCAGGACCGCCGCCTGCTGGAGGTCGGCGGCAAGGCGCTGTTCACCAAGGAGATCGAGGAGGCCCTGCTCGACGGCCGCATCGACGCCGCCGTCCATTCGATGAAGGATGTCCCGGCCGAGATGCCGCCCGGCCTGGTCATCGCCGCCATCCCCGAGCGGGAAGACGTCCGCGACGCCTTCATCAGCGAACAGTTCGACAGCCTGGAAACCCTGCCGCGGGGCGCCCGCCTGGGCACCGCCTCCCTGCGCCGCGCCGCCCAGTGCCTGGCCGCCCGGCCGGATCTCGAGATCATCATGCTGCGCGGCAACGTCGACACCCGACTGGCCAAGCTGGCGCGCGGCGAGGCCGACGCCATCCTGCTGGCCGCCTCGGGCCTGAACCGGCTGGGTCTGGGCGGGGTGGTCAAGAGCTTCCTCGACCCGGTCGCCAACCCGCCGGCCCCCGGCCAGGGCGCGCTGGCCATCCAGACCCGCGAGGCCGATATCGGCGCCGACTGGCTGGCCGCCGTCCGCGACGAGGCGACGGTGATCGCCGTGGCCGCCGAGCGTGGCGCCCTAGCCGCCCTGGAGGGCAGCTGCCGCACCGCCATCGGCGCCCATGCCCAGCTCGACGGCGCCCACCTGACCCTGATTGTCGAGGCCCTGACCCCTGACGGGACCAGGCGTTTCCGACAGGAGGGCGGCGTCATGCTGCCGGAAGCGGACGCCGAGGCCGCCGCCCGGGCGCTGGGCCAACAGCTGGGCGACGCCGTCCGCCTGGCCGGCGGCGACGCCATCATCCTGCACGACTGAGCCGCCGCCCGTTCAAACGAGCAACGGTAGGGGATTGATCGGGCGCGGCGGAGCGGCCAGCCTGCCGCCGTGCCCAACCCCTCGCGCCTCGTCTGGATCACTCGCGCAGAGCCTGGCGCTTCAGCGACCGCCGAACGGGTCGTGGCGAAGGGCTGGACGCCCCTGGTCGCCCCGCTTCTGGAAGCGCGGACCCTGCCGGACGTCGCCCTGGACCTCACCGATGTGGCCGCCCTCGCCTTCACGAGCGCCCAGGGCGTCAGGGCCTTCACCGCCCGCACCGACGCCCGCCTCCCCGCCTTCACCGTCGGTGACGCCACCGCCGAGGCCGCCCGCGCCGCCGGCTTCGAAACGGTTCAATCGGCCGCCGGCGACGTCACCGCCCTCGCCGCCCTGATCGCCAATGCCCGACCCGGCCCCATCCTCCACGCCGGCGCCCTGCACCCGGCGGGCGACCTCCTCGGTGACCTGACCGGCCGGGGCCTCACGGCCCGCGCCGTCGCCCTCTATGACACCCGCCCCGTAGACCCGGCCCCCGCCCTTGCCCGCCTGGCCGAGATCACGAACGTCCTCGTCCACTCCCCCCGCGCCGCCGCCCTGCTGGCCGAAGTCCTGACTGCCCATCCAGCCCCGAAAATCCGCCTCCTCGCCCTCTCCGACACCGTCGCCGCCCCCCTTCGCGCCGTGAAAAGTTCCCAGATCGTCGTCGCCCCGTTCCCCAACGAGCCTTCCCTGCTTAATCTGCTCTGAAAGCCGCCAAGGCTGGCCGGAACGATTCGCTTCACCGATGACCGTGCAAGACACCGACGACATCACCCCGCCCCGTGATCCGGCCGCCTTCGCCAGGCCCCGGGGACGCGGCATCGGCATCTTCGCCATCGCCGCCCTGTGCGTGATCTGCGTTGCCCTGGGCTTCGTCGGATCGCAGGTCGCCGGCTGGGTCGCACCGAGGGAGCCGGCCGCGCCGGCGCCCCTCGCCGCCAACCCGCCCAGCCTCGAGGGCCAGCCGCGCACCCCTTCGCCGCCCCTGGCCGGAGCCCCCTCGGCCGCGCCCGTCACCGCCTCCGGCTACGAGGACCTCGAGGCCCGCCTGGCCTCCGTCGAGGCCAGCCAGCAGCGCACCCTGTCGGCCGCCGGCGCCGCCCTGGCCGCCGCCGGCCTGGCCGAGGCGGCCCAGACCTCGCGCCCCTTCGAGGCCGAGCTGGCCGCCCTGCAGCGGGTCCTGCCCCTGTCCGCCGACGCCCGCGCCCTGGCCCCCATGGCCGAGACCGGCGTCCCCAGCCGTTCCGCCCTGGCCGCCGAATATGCCGACATCGCCGCCCGCGCCTCGACCGCCGCCCGCGAGCCCGGCGAAGGGTCCGGCGTCGTCGAACGCATTCTCCACGCCCTGTCCGGCATCGTCAGCATCCGCCGGATCGGCGAGACCACGGGCAACACCCCCGACGCCATCCTCGCCCGAGCGGAACGCCAGGCGGCCGAGGGCGACCTGGTCGGCGCCCTCTCCACCCTGCGGGCCCTGCCGCCCGGCGCCGCCAACGCCATGGCCCCGTGGCGGGCCCGCGCCCAGCAGCGGGTGTCGCTGGACCAGCACCTGGCCAACATCCGGGCCCAGGCGTTGGCTGACCTGGCCTCTGCCAATTCTGTCTCTGCTGGAGGCGCCCGGCCGTGATCCGCACCGCCATCGTCGTCTTTATCCTGGCCGCGGCGGCCGTCGCCCTGATGGCGCTGACCCGCGACGCCGGCGAGGCGCACCTGGTCTGGCTGGGCTGGCGGGTACAGATGACCGCCTCGACGGCCGTACTGCTGGTCATCTTCACGGCCTTGACCGCCACCCTGCTGTGGCGGCTGGCCATCTGGCTGCTGGAAATTCCCCGTCGGGCCGAACTGGCCCGCATCGAGCGCAAGCGCAAGGAGGCTGGCGAAGCCTTGGCCCGTGGCTTCCTTGCGGCCGCCGCCGGTGATGGCGGCGAGGCCCGTCGCCTGGCGCTGAAGGCCGGCGAGCTGGCCGATGATTCCCCCGCCCTGGTCCGCATCCTCACCGCCCAGGCGGCGGAAGCGGCTGGCGATGTCGCCGCCGCCAAGGGCGCCTACGGGGCCATGGTCGCCTTCCCCGAGATGCGCCTGGCCGGCCACAAGGGCCTGATGACCGCCGCCCTGGCCGAGGGCGACAAGGCCGGCGCCCTGAAGCATGCCGAGGCCGCCTATGGCCTGGCCCGCACCGCCCGCTGGGCCTGGCGCGCGGTGCTCGAAGCCCGGCTGGAAGCCGGCGACTGGGCCGGGGCCCTGGAGCTGGTCAAGAGCGCCCTGGAGCGCAAGATCGTCTCGCCGATCGTCGCCGACCGGGCCCGCGCCGCCCTGCTGGCCGCCTCCGCCGCCAGCCTGGAGCACGGCGACGACCGCGCCCGCCGCCAGGCCAACGACTACGCCGCCCAGTCGGCCAAGCTGGCCCCCGACTTCGCCCCCGGCGCGGTGATGGCCGCCCGGCTGAGCGGAGAAACGCGCGCCGCCCGCGCGTCCGGCTTCATCGAGGCCGCCTGGAAACAGAAGCCGCACCCGGCCCTGTGGCTGGCCTACCGCGACCTGAAGACCACCGAGACGCCGCGCGAACGGGCCCGCCGCCTGGCCGCCCTCGCCGCGCTCAACCCGTCCGACCGCGAAAGCCGCATCCTGATGGTCGAGCAGGCCCTGATCGCCGGCGAAATCAGCGCCGCCCGCGCCGCCGCCGCCGAGCTGGAGGCCGAGCCCCTCACGGCCCGCCTTGCCGGCCTGCTGGCCCGCGCCGCCAACGCTGCCGGCTTCGTCGACGAGGCCCGCGCCTGGATCGCCCGCGGCGCCGCCGCCCCGCAGGAGGCCGACTGGTCCGACCTCGATCCCGAGGGCCAGGCCTTCGCCTACCAGCCCGACGACTGGGCCCGTCTGGTCTCGGCCTATGCCGAGACCGGCGAGCTGATCCACCCGCGCCTGGAGCGCCGCGAGCGGGCGATGAGTGATCTGCCCGAGCTTCCGGTCTCCTACGTGGAATCGACGCCTTTCCTGGCCGCCGCCGAGACCGGGGCCATGGCCCTGCCGATCCCGGACGACCCCGGCATCGACAGCTTCTACGAGGGCGTTCCGGACGAACCGGCCCCGACCAAACCGCCAGCCAAACGGCGACGCTTGGCAACGACGCCGCGTCCAGCTAAATAGCGCCCCTCCAGAAGACAGACCCGTCTGTCAGGCCGCTTTAGCTCAGCTGGTAGAGCACCTCATTCGTAATGAGGGGGTCACAGGTTCGAGTCCTGTAAGCGGCACCACCACTTCCAGCACGACATCGAGTTTGAAGCTGCCGAAAGGCCTCAAACCTTAGTCGCCGAGTGGGTCCCCAGTGGGTGTGGCTTTCACACCCACCTTTCGGCGGTAGCACTACGCTTCCGAACTCCGAGCAATGTGCATCCGTCCGTACTTCACGGCACGCTCGTAACAATCAGACGCGGTGGCATGCCCGAGTCCCTGGGCTATAGAGGGGTGGGTCAACAAGTCCGTTGAGCGGAACACTGGGATCGAGCTGAACCGCTCGCGAAGAATGCGGTTTGCCTTCTTCTCATCTATCCCAAGCTGAAGTTGGCGGCTCAATGCGATCGCTATCGAAGCAGCTTCGCCGTCACCAAGCCTGTCTGGTGCTTCAGCGGACACCAGTTCAACAAAGGTATCGAGCTCGTCACCACCGAGCGACACTAGCTCGACCATCGGATTTTGAAGTGCCGGGTGGATGTCGCCGTCAAATGGTCGTCGCGTAACGGGATCCAGCTTAAGTTCGCCCAAGACCTGCTCTGGAATGGCGATCGGGCAAGCGAATCCCTCCACGATCGCAGAGGCATGTCCCGTGGCCAGCAGGTTGATCCATACGCTAGTGTCCAGGACGAGGGAGCGTGGTTCGAACGCCGTCATAGGGTCAGCCGACCTCGCCGAACGGCTCGACTACGCTCGACAATTCGCTCCGGTCCACCACGAGTAGTTCGCAGACCTGACCCTCACTGAGAATGCCGTCTGCCAGCGCGCGGGCGGCCAAGTAGGCTAGGCGTGGGGACACCAACGGGGGGCGAGAAGCTGGCTCCGCGTCACCAAGGACTTCGCGTTCCATCGCTAAACTAAAGCCACGGTCCTTGATGGATGCCCATGCTCCCTGCGCCAAAAGTTCCAGTTCTTCTAGTCGCCGGCACATGCCCTCGGTGGTCACATCAAACTGGTGAGCGAGAAGGATCAGCCCCTTAACATCGACGCCTTTCCGTTGATCAAGCAAGGCGTCAAACCTTTGCCGAACCATCGCCGAGGGCATCAAAAAAGCGTAGCCAAACCGGCGTGCGAACCTCTCTTCGACCGTCAAAGGCGTCGGCCGTTCGTCAAGAACATCGACAAGCGACCTATCAGCAACGAAGTGAGCCGCCTCGTGCGCCAAGGTCTGAAGGCGGCGACGGCGAGGGTGGTTTGCATTGACTAGAATGCAAGCTCCTACGGCCGGGTCGTAGGCGTAGAGGCCCGAAAGGGAGCCGTCCGGAAGCCCTCTAGCGAACACACGGATGCCCATGTCGAGTTCGAGGGAAGTAAAGAGATCGCCGACACGGCCAAGGCCAATCCCCATGCGTTGGCGAAATGCTACGGCTGCGTCCTCAGCTTGTTGAAGGTAACCGCTAGAAGCGATTCGAAGCGGTGGCGGGTAGTCGGTTCGCAGTTCCGCTCCTAGGATTCGCTCGAGCTCTACGGCCCCCGTCGCTAGCTTATTTAGCAGCTGAACAGCATCCGAGACCGTCGGTGCCTCACCATCGGTTTCTAGCCGCCTAAACTTTGCAGACAGGTCGACGTGAACCGCGTCGCTCGCGAGCAGTTTCCCTGCCGAAGTCGCGTAGGTCTTAGAAAACGCGATCAGTTCCTCCGGGCGCACACGACGCTGCCCTTTCTCGATCGCAACCAACGTGGGCCGCGAGATGCCCAGTTGGGCTGCCGCAGCCTCCTGCGTGAGGTTTACGCCCGACCTAGCGATCCGAAGACGTTCCCCTAGGGCGTGAGGTTCAATTTGGCCTGGGGTCATTGGTATTCAAACTCTCTGCGCAGCCAAGCACTGGACGGCAACGCATCTAGAAGCCCGCCCCATTCGGACCGGTGCCGGCGGAACAGGGATTTAAAGGCCGTGTCCGCTTGATCGGCTGACATGTCGGGGATGTCGCGTGCTTCGAGCGTGACGCGGCTATGCGTGTCGTTCGTTATCGCCATATCCGCGAAAATAGCCATCGACGAGGCGGCGCGCGCCAGGATTTCCTTCTCGTTCCTAGTGAAATTTTCGAAAGCCCCTGAACGCGCCTTAAGCCTCAACTCCGCATCACGGAGGTCGAAGGCCGTATCATCCTGGAAGCCCATGCCGGCTGCGACCAGCGCGCTTTGGCGCAGAACGCACCCACCGCAATACCCGCAAGCGCCCCGTTCCCTTCTCTGGTAGGGCCTTAGCGAACAGGAGCGGGTAGCCTCAAAGCCCGCGATGAGGCCCTTGTCTCGCAACTCAGCGAGCACCTCGCCTTTCGTCTTCCAAAGTTGTGGTTGTTTGAACTCGACCTTCCGATCCAGAACCAGTGACAGAAAGGCGCTTAGACGGGCGATGAAGCCTGGGTGGGTGCTGCGAAACGGCCATTCGTTGTAGAAGCGAGCAAACGACGGCCCCAAAGCGCCTTGCCCATTCTCGCCGATTACGACTGCCTCCGCCTTCGCAGTTGCTGCAGCGACCGCTGCCAGAGAGAAGTAGACAAACGGTCTGGTTCGGTAAGATTTTTCCCTCGGATGCCCTGCGTAAAACCTCCGAGGGACCTGCAGGATTTGGCCTCCAGCGCGTCCCGATTGAAGCTTCCCGGCTCTGAACGGGAGGACAGCCTCATCGCCGAAGTCCTTCCTCAGGAGAGCTACCTGCGCAAACGAGTCTAGACCGTCGCTGAACGGCACGACAAAGCGAGGAGGGCCGTCAGAAAGCGGCAGGTACCGCTCCTTGACCGGCTCATCAGTTCGCTTAGTGAACTCGATGCACCAAGCGTCCCCGGTCAAGAAGCCCAAAGCATCGACCAAAGCGGTGGCTACATCACTTCGGGAGAAAAGCACTTGCTCGAACACAGGGATGGTTAGAGTCAGCCGCCTTGCCCACCCCTCGGTGAGCAGCCGAGTCTGAACTCGATCAGCCAACGCCACGGCCTCGACTATGGTCGCCAGGTCTTCGCTTACTGGGGCCAACTCGCTTAGGCAGTGTTTCGCAATCGGCGTCGGGTTCGTTCGGATCATCTCGCCGAGCACAGCGAGAACCGGCTTGGCTGGTTGCTTCGAACCCGACTGTCCAACGATGCTTACGGTCTGCCTCATTGAGAGATTCCCGGCGCGCGGGGACCGAGCACAAGGAAATCGTCGAGCTGAACTTTCGCGGGCGCAGGTGGGCGTTCGCCCATGAGATAGGTGGCGACGGCGGGTCCGGTGGCCTCGGCGAGCACCGAACCCAGCGTAGCAATCACCTCCTGTCGTTCAGACCGGCTGACACCCTCCGCGATCATGCAGGCGTTGGTCTCAGAAACAACACTCGTAATGTGACTCACTAGGGCTGCTTGGAGAGCGTCGCCGAGACTTGCCGCTTGGTTGCTGTTGAGCAGATTGATCACCTCGGCCTGCAGCGCAGAACGCGGTGAAGCGCTTATCCCTTCAAAGCCGAAAAGACTTGGCTGGTTTGCTTCGGCCGCGACAGTCGCGGATAGAGCCGCGTCTAAGTTCGCCCTGACGTCTTGGCCTAGCGCAGCCGCAGCTTTGGCTATCAAGAGCTCGGGTTGTTGTCTGTCAGCCGATCGCATGCAACGGCGAAGCACCGCTCTCATGGCCTGCGAAACCGGGACTCGCTTGTGGATGTCGTCGCGCATGACCACAACGATGGCACGAATGCGGACAATGTCAACATCTAGACGTCCCAGTTCCTGACATTGTCCAAACGCTTTGGCTGGCCGGCACGGCGTTTGGCCGCCTATGCGCAGGTTTTGGCAATGTTCACGGATCAGGTGGCGGCCTTACTAACCACGCCCATTAGGCAGCGATGAAGGCCCTCAGCAGCCTAGCAGGATCTAGCCCAAGCGCCTCTGCGACCTGACAGAACTCGATCACGTCCAGCCGTCGCTCACCCCGCTCAATCTTCGATACGAAGCTCTGAGGCCGCCCCAGGCGCTCGGCCAGTTCGACCTGCGTGACGCCGGCAGCCTTCCGTGCCGCCACAAGGAACTGGATGAATTCCTGGTGCCGCTGCGTGAAGACCGACGATGGCACTGGGCGCCCCTAAGAGGTGAGGCGCTTCCGTTAAATCCGATCTTGGGATATCCCAGAACGGGTTATTCTCGTTGTGGTCTGTCCGGGGGAAGTGGGTAGGCCCTCGGGCAAGGCGGAAAAGCCGGTATCTTATATGATGATCGCAATGAAGCGTATCAGGGGGAAACATGACTGAACACTCAAACAAGCTTACTGCTGTGAAGGGCCTCATCGCCCGCATTCCACAGATTATAACTCGCGTTCTTATCGTCGCGACCGCCGTGTATTTTATCGGCTTCCTTTGGATATTCACCGGCGGGAACGCCGTACGACTTCTCATACCTTTTCAGTGGAAGGTGTTCTTCGTTGAAAGACGATACGCCGAAGTCATTTACGACAAATGGTTCTTCTACGGCACAAGCTTGCCGGGGCTATTCATCAACTGGCTTATCATGCTCGCGCTCATTGCTGGCGCATACTACGCCTACGCCTTCATCGTCCGGAAGAAGGACCAATAGCGCAAAGGCCTAGACGACTCCCTGCGCAGCCCTCGCGGCGAACAACACCCATCGATCCCGAGCCCTCGTGACGTCTGTCGCGGGGGCTTTTTCTTTGTCCAGAGAGGACCCAACCAATGCTCTCAATCACCGATCGCGATGCAGTCACGGCCGCCCTTACCGACCAACAGCTAGACCCTACCCTGCGTGCCCTGATCGGCCTTCGCGTGTGGCAGGTGGACACCGATCGCCAGCAGCCGCTCGGCGAGACCCTCCAGATCGTCGTGGTCCAGCCCGGCGACCCTCCTGAGGTCATCCATGAGGCGGTGGGCTTCCCGATCACGTGGGACCAGGCCGACCAGCCGGGCTTCGAGTGGATGAATGACCACGGCTCATGGTTCGAGCTTGCCTACGTCCTGACCGATGACTTCGGCATGCTTGTGTTCGTCGCTGACCACCCGGACACCAACTTCGTCCTGCGCTTCAACTGCCTCGGCTTTGCAAACCGTCCGGCGGCCACGGAAAGCTAGGCGCGGCCTGATCTCAACCAACGCCGCCTAGCGGCCAACCACAGCACCCATCCCGAGCCTCCTCGACACCGTCGCGGGGGCTTTTTTCATGTCTGAAAGGAGCACACCGTGCTTTCACTTACCGACCGCGCCGCCCTGTTGAAGGCGCTGAACGATCCTGATCTCGACCCCCATCTGAAGGCGTTGATCGGCCTTCGCGCTGATCACCAGCGGCCCCTCAGCCAAAACGTCGGGTACTTCGTCGTCCAGGGTGGAGACACCCCTGAGGTCATCAACAAGGCGCTCGGCTTTGCCATCACGGGCGACCACGCCGAGGAGCCTAGCTTCACTTGGATCAAGCACCACGGCCAGTGGTTCGAGCTCGCCTATGAACGCAGCGGCGGTCCGGCTCTCATCTTCGTCGAGAACGGGGCCGGCACTGAGCTGGAGCTTCACTACCTGTGTCTGTCGTACTTTTGGCCCGATGACTGCGGTGGCGACCAATGAGCAAGGTCGTCGGGCTCCTGGCCCTATGCGTCGTCTGCGCCGCCCTCAAAGCGGCTTTGACGGTGTTGGTTGTGGCGCTGGCGCTCACCGCGCTCCTGTCCTTCATCACTCGGCCGCGCGAGACGCTGGTGTTCATTGGCACCTTCGCGCTGCTGGGCCTTGCCAACACGCGCCCGCTCGCCTGCGTCATCACCCTGGGCATTGTCGGCATCGTTGCAGTGGTGGCAGGCGCAAAGCGTTCGCCGCGAAATCAGCTCCGCCTGACCGACGGTCGTGAACACCACTCAAACTAGGAAATTTCCGGGTTGGTCAGCTGAGTGCCTTTCAGCTGATCACTCTCCGACTTCCTAGCGAAGGGTGCTTTCGGCAGGGCTCTGGGAAATTCCTTAGCTAACGGCCTTTCAGCAATGGGATGGATCTGTTCAATAGTTATGGCCGATACCAAATAACACCATAAATCACATTCACCACTTTCCACGAAATTGGAAGGTGTCGATTGACGCACCCGCGCCGACCATCTAAACGGCCACTACAGCGCGCCGCCAAGGCAACTGGCGCTGTTTGAGCCAAGTGGCCAGAAAGCTCCGCAACTGGGGAGCTTCGTACTCTCCTGCAAGTGCAGACCCCCACATCCATTCATGCAGAGAGAACACATGGACTCTGAATCCAATCCATCAACTTCTGACGCCTCCGAGGAGTCCCCCGGAACGTCAGCACAAACCCCTGCTCCACCCTCCAGGCCAACGACTTCAAAGAACCCGCTCCGCCAGTTCAGTCTCAGGGGTCGGGCCGACGAGCTTGAAGCCATGGCGGCGGACACCAAGCCTCTGTTTGGCGAGTTCGCAATGCACGGTCAGGCAACGATGCTTTATGCCGAGCCGGGCACCGGAAAGACCTTGCTGCTCATCAGCCTTTGCCTACAGGCGATTGAGATGGGGCGGATCGATCCCAACAATCTCTACTATGTAAACGCTGACGACAACAGCGCCGGCCTGGCCGTCAAGCTGCGCCTGCTACAAGACGTAGGTGCGCACATGCTTGCGCCGGGATACGAAGGACTGAAGACCGATTCGCTGGTCGACTACTTTACTCAGGCCATCGAAGCGGGCTCGGCACGAGGCACCTGCGTAATCATCGATACGCTGAAGAAGTTCAGCGATCTCATGGACAAGAAGCGGACCAGCGCGTTCGCCCAAGTCTGTCGCCAGTACGTGATGGCGGGTGGAACGGTCGTCGCCTTGGGCCATACGGCCAAAAACCCCAATGCAGATGGAACACCGCGATACCAAGGCACCACCGACATCCTGGAGGACTTTGACGCGGTCTACATGGCCCAGCCGCTGGTTTCAAAAGGCGAGGCAACCCAAAGGCTCGTCAAGCTCACCAGACTCAAGAGCCGGGCGGAGAGTCCCGAGACCATCGCCTATGCCTACGATGTTCTTCCAGGTCTTAGCTATGAATCGAAGCTGGCATCGATTCATTCCGTCCATCCCGATGACCTGGATGGTTACGCCCCTGAAGTTCAGCCGGTGAACGATCCTCTGGTCATGGATGCGATCGTCCGGCTCATCACGGCCGGGTCTCTGGAAGGCAAGATGGCGATCTCAAAGGCCGTCGCCAAGGAGACTGGGGTGTCTCAGCGGCAGGCGATGCAGGTTCTGGAACGCTACACCGGCAACACCCCTCGGGATCACTTGTGGGCCTTCGAGAGGGGCGACCGGGGCGTAAGGCACTACCGCCTCATCGACCAGTCAACGGACGGGGCTTAGAGGGCCCTTTCCGATGAGTTTGAGCGGGTTATCGACTCCCTCCAACTCGGCCGCGTCCGGAGCCGACCAGAGGTCAGATTTTCAGAATCGCAGACTTCGGCGGTCTCCGGGCAACGCCTGCGGACGGCGCGAAACTGCGATTCTGGAAGTCTGCTCGGCCGGTGTCGCTCCGGCGGTCCCTGGGCCCCTCCGAGCGATTTCTGGGCCCGACCCATCCCGACCCTCGCGTGTGCCCTCTCCGGCCGCCTCTGGGCCAGCGCGACCCCTCCTGGCCTACCCCCCCACCCGACCCGCCGCGCCCGTCGCGGCTCTCCCGGCGCTCCTCGCCGATCTCCATCAGAAAGAACTCACCATGCCTTACGCAAAACTCAGCCAAGCTTTCGCCGACACTGCCACATGTAAGCAGGGCGCGAAGAAAACAGACTGGTACGATGAGACCATCACCGGCTTTGTCCTAGAGTGTCGCTGCAGTGGCGGCCGGACCTATTATCTTCGCTACCAAGGCCAATGCGGACGCCCAAAGCAGCATAAGATCGGCCGCTGTGAAGACATCACCTTCACGGCAGCGAAGAAGGCTGCCCAGAAGCTGCGGTCGGAAGTCGTGATGGGTGGCGACCCCGGAGCCAAAAAGGCTCTGGCGAAGTCGATCCCCCTGTACCGGGAGCTTGCGGAAATGCACTTGGCCGACGCGAAGCTCCACCAGAAGTCCTATTCGACCACCGAGATGGTGATCCGCCGTCACATCCTGCCGAAGTGGGGCAGGGTCAGGCTGATCGACATCGACAGTCGTACGGTCGCCCACTGGCTCGCCGAAAAGCGGTCCGAGGGGTTGGCCCCGGCGACCGTCGAGAAGATCAGGGTCATCTTCGGGCGGTCCTTCGTGTTGGGCCTGCGCTGGAACATCCCAGGAGCCGATAAGAACCCGACGCGCGGAATAGCCCGACCGCCCCTGAACAACGCCCGTGAACGCTTCCTATCGGCCGAGGAGGCGGCCCGGCTGCGGGAGGCGGTGGCGGCATCCAAGAACCCCCAGCTGCAGCACATCGTCGGTCTCCTGCTCCTTACGGGAGCGCGGGTCCGCGAGTTGCTCAACGCGCGGTGGGAACACGTCGATGTCGAACGCCGCTCCTGGCTGATACCGACCAGCAAGACCGGTAAGCCGAGGCACGTGCCCCTCTCAACTGCGGCGGTGGCAATCGTGGCGGCCCTGCCCCGCTTTAAGGGGTGCCCGTATTTGGTGCCCAACCCGGATACGCTGAAGCCTTTCGTGTCGATCAAGCACGGCTGGCAGCAGGCGCGACGGGTGGCCAGGTTGCAGGGCCTTCGGATCCATGATCTGCGGCACTCGGCGGCGTCCTTCATGGTCAACAGCGGCGTCGATATCTTCGCCGTCGGCAAGGTCCTGGGGCACGCGAGCTACCAATCGACCCAGAGGTACGCCCACCTCGCAAACGCCACCCTGCTGGCCGCTGTAGAGGCCGGAGAGGCCAAGCAGAAGGTCGCCTGAACCAAACCCACCCCCCCACCTCGTGCTGGTCTCATCCGGCATGCAGGTGGGGGCGGTGGCGTATTTTTTTTGCTCGGCCGAAGCTGAGCGCGGGTGACGATGACGTGTTAGCGTCGAGGCATGGCCCCGCCACCCCAGATCCCCACCGTGCGATTCGACGAAAGTTGGGTCACTGCCGAAGTCGAAGCTGAGGCCCGAACGACCCTCCAGAAGTTTCCCGACGTCGGCGAGGAAAGCCATGAGCGGGCCTACGAAGCGGCTCTGACGATGATCCGCAGGGGTGGCGATCAGGCCGCGCTGTTCAAGGTTCTGGTGGACGGCGGAGTACCCAAGGCGCGGGCTTCAGAGATAACCCGACTGGTCCATTTCCGCACGTCGTCATTGATCCAGCGGAACAGAAGCCTAGCCCTTGGGATCGTCGAAGCTGAGTGGCTCTATTCCGGAGCACCCTGCATGACCAACCCGAAGAAGCCAACGCCCGCAGAGGAACTTCAGAACGCCGAGCACCTTGCGGCCAGCGGAAAGCGATACCGGCTGGCGGAAGGATTCCCGATGGGAGACCGATACGTGCGCCCCGGCGAAGAGGCTGGTTGCAAGTGCGCCTCCCTTCCAATCATCTCGTGGGCCTAGGATGGACGAATACACCGGGTTCGCGAAGTGGGGGCTGCTCTGGGTCTTGGCCGGAGTGGTGGTCTGGAGCGGACCCGGACGGCTTCAGCTAAGGGTGGCTAGCGGACTTTGTGAGGCCAAGCGCAGAGCGGCATAACCCCGTCCACTTTTTCGGGGGAAGATCACACCGTCGCCGTCGCCGCAAACAGATCCGCGTAGGCTAGTAGGCGCTGCCCTTGGGCCCGTCCGAACGCCTGTCTCGCGCCGTTGGCCTGGCGCTGCGCATCAAGAACATCGAGCAGGCGCAGGGACCCCAGTTCATATGCCCGCCGGGCCAGGCGCAGATTCTCCTCAGCCGTCGTGAATGCCGTCTGGCGCAGGCGCAATTCCGCCTCGCTGGCCGACACTGCCTCCAAACCATCAGCGACCTCGACGAAGGCTTTCAAAACAGTCGCTCGATAGCGCGCCTCAGCCCGCCTGGCCTCAGCCTCGGCCTGACGCACCCTGGCTCTTAGCGACCCGCCATTCCAGAGCGGGGCGGTGAGGCCTGACGCGAGATTCCAGCCGGCGCCTGCAGGGCCGAACAGGCCGTCCGGGCTGAGCGCCGTCTGCGCGAACTGGGCGGTGATGTTGATATTGGGATAGAGACGCGCACGGTCGACGCCAATCTGGGCGATGGCTGCATGATAGGCGCTCTCGGCGGCCAGAATATCCGGACGCCCATGCAACAGCAGCGAGGGGATCGCCAATGGCCTGCTGGATGGCACAGTGAAGTCTTCCAGCGAAAAGGTCCGATCCGTCCAGTCGCCTGGCGCGCTGCCGGTCAACGCGGCCAGCGCGTTCTGAGCCGAGGCGAGATCGCGTCGAAGTGCGGGCAGGACAGCTAGGTCTTGCGTCAGCTGTGTCTGCACTCTCAGCAGATCGATCCGACCCGATGCGCCGACGTCGACTGACCGTTGGGCCAGGGCCAAGGTCTGACGGTCATCGGCCACCACGGCCTCGGCAATGGTGATTTGCGCGCGAAGCGCGGCGATATGGATGGCCGTGCGCGTCGTGTTCCCGGCGATGGCCAGGCGGGCCGCATCTAGCTGATAGCCCTGGCCTTGAACCTTGGCTGACGCGGATTCCAGAGCCCGACGATTGCCGCCGAAGAGGTCCAGATCGTAGGAGACCGTACTCCCGACCGTGTACCGGGAGATCGTGCGGTTTGGGAATCCATCGAAGCCGAAGGCGGCGCCGTTGATGCGGGCCCGCTCCACGCCGCTGGATAGACCGACCTGTGGCGAGCTTGCGCCTTCGACGACAGCTGCAGCGGCGCGCGCGGAGTCCAGCGCTGCCTCCGCCTCCGCAATCGTCGGGCTTCCTTTCAAGGCGGTGGAGACGAGGGTGTCGAGATCAGCCGCGCCAAACGACGTCCACCACGGTGGTCCTGCGCTCTCACCAGCAAAGACGAAACCTCCCGTGCTCTCAACAGCCTGGTAGCGCGAAGGAGCAAGAGCGGATGGGGAGGTGAAGTCCGGCCCCACCGTTGCACAGCCGGTCAGAAGGACCGCCATCAAACAGACGCCCGTGTTCAATCTAGTCCGGTAATGCATCGCTGCCTCCAGCCACGGCATCGCGCGGCGGCTTCAGAAATAGAATGAGTGGAATGGTCACGATGGTAAGCAACATCGAGATATGGAACCCGTTCACATAGGAGACCATCGAAGCCTGTCGTCCGACCTCTGCAGCCATCATCGAAAGACCCTGAACGGAACCCAGATCGATCAAGCCCCCCATCTGGCCCTGAAACACCGGATTATCGGGGCGGACGTTCTGCACCAGGACCGAATAGGAGGTCTGGAGGTTGCTTACGAACAATGCCTGCATCAGGGAAATCCCCACGGCAGAGCCAAGGCTTCGGGCCAGAGTGATCACTGCGGACCCGTCGGTCCGCAAACTCCCCGGAAGGGTCGCGAAGGCCAGGGTATTCGAGGATACGAAGATCAGACCAAGACCAAGCCCCTGCAGCAGGCCCGACACCATGATCAGATGGGCGTCCATCTGAGGCGAAGACATGGACATCTGCCACATCGCCGTCGCATTCAGGGCGAAGCCAATGAAGAGAACAGCCCGAGGGTCAGCGCGCCCGATGAACCGGCCGACAACCATCATGCTCACGAGCATGCCCAGGCCACGCGGCATGGTGACCAGGCCGACGGTGACCACCGGATAGCCGAGGATGTTCTGCATCATGGGTGGGAGCAGGGCCAGAGAGCTGAACATCAGCATCCCGGTCGCCAGACTCAGCACAACTCCTACGGTGAAATTCCAGTTTCGCAGCAGGACGCGGGAAAAGAACGGGCGCTCGGCCGTGATTGTATGGACGGCGAATACGTAGAGTCCGATTGCCGCCAGAGCAGCCTCAATAGTCACCTCCCAGGATTCGAACCAGCCTTCGCCCGGGCCTCGGTCGAGCATCAGCTGCAATGCCGCGATAAAGAGGGCGAGCGCGCCAAACCCGAGGAAGTCGAACTTTCGGGTTGAGGCCGAGCGGCTTTCCGGCAAAAATCGGAGGACGCCAAGCAGGGCGAGAATTCCGACCGGGAGGTTGATGAGGAATACCCACGGCCAGCCGAACTGTTCGGTGATCCATCCCCCCAAGGCGGGGCCAAGCACGGGGCCCAATACGACGCCGGCTCCAAACGTCGCCATTGCCTGCGGGTGTCGTTCGGGGGGATTGATCTCAAACAGAATGGCTTGCGAGAGCGGCACGAATGACGCGCCGCAGAGACCCTGAATGATCCGAAAAACGATCATCTGCGGCAGGTTGGCGGCGAGTCCGCAGGCCAACGATGAAAGTATGAAGCCTACGATGGAGATAACCATCAAAGTCTTGCGGCCAATGCGTTCAGACACCCAGCCGACAAGGGGGGTCATCAGGGCCTGTGCGACAATAAAAGACGTCAGAACCCAGGTAATCTGGTCAAGACCAGCCGAAAGGCTTCCTTGCATATGCGGCAGTGCGACGTTCGCGATCGTGCTGTCCAAAGTGTACATGCTGGTGGCCAGCATGACCGACAGGGTGATCGGACCCCGAGCAATCGGCCGCGTTGTGGTCACGAAGGGCCCTTGCCTTTGATTTTGGCTGTTTTGGGTCGCGTATCGACGCGCACCTTGGCGCTCATCCCGGCCCCGATCAGGAAGCCGGGTGGCGGATTGACCAGGACAAGGCGCACGGGGATGCGCTGGACGACCTTCACCCAGTTACCCGTGGCGTTCTGAGGCGGCAGCGCGGAGAACACCGCGCCTGTGCCCGGACTGAAACTGGCGATCCGGGCCTCAAAGACCTTTCCGGGATAGGCGTCAAAGCGCACCGTGGAGCTTTGGCCCGCCCGCATGCTCTCGATCTGGTCTTCCTTGAAATTGGCTTCGATCCAGGGATCACCGGCAATCAGCCAGAAAAGGGTCTGCCCAGCGTTCACAAACGATCCGCGCTGGACCTGATCGACCTTGGTCACCACGCCGGTCTGCGGCGCGATGACCAGGGTGTAAGACAGCGCCAGCCGCGTCCTCTCCAGACGCGCGGCGGCTTCGCGGACGGCGGGATGATCATCAATCGCGGCATTTACACGGCCGCCAAGTTCCGCCAGCGCCACCGCCACGCCCTGTCTTGCGGCGGCCAGCGCGGAAGCGGCGGCGTCCACCGCATGATCTGCGGCCTCAACGTCCCGCCGAGATGCGATGCCCTCGGTAGCGAGCAGTCGCGCCCGCGCCTGTTCCTTCCTCGCGAAGGCCAACTCATCCTCCGCGCTGCGCTGCGCCGCTACACGGGAGCCGAACGTCGCTTCAAGGGCCGCCACACGGGTCCGGGCCGCGGCCAACGCGGCCTGTGCCTGGCTCAGGTCCGCTTCCGGGTTCGCTCGATCCAGAACGAACAAGACCTGCCCGGCCGCAACATGCTCGTTTTCACGCACCCGCATCTCGACTATCCGACCGGTGATACTGGTGCTGATCGGCACTCGCGCCGCTTGGACAAAGGCGTTGTCGGTTTCCTCGTAACGGCCGGCGGTCAGCATGAACCATGCGATCACTGCCAACACCGAGAGAGGCGCGGAAATCATGAACAGCAGGCGACGCCGCCGCAGCAGCCCTTGAATGCCACCCGCCGGCTTTGCACCCTGGTCGTCCTCGGCTTCAGCCGCGTCGCTCATGATCCACTCTCCTACTCGGCCGATCCAATTTTCATTTCCACCAACCGGTCCCTCAGCCGCGCGAGCAACGACTGCAGCTGGCTGACATCGAGGTCGGTGAGTCCGCTGAAGCATTCCGCCTGCAGGTCAGTGGCGGCGGTAATCACGTCCGGCAAAAGGTCCAAGGACGCCTGCGTAAGATGCACACGCCATTTGCGGCGGTCTTCGGGATCAGCCCGGCGCTCGACATGGCCCGACCGCTCCAGGCGATCCACGGCCTCGCCGACCGCGACCCGGCTGATCTCCAATCTCTGGGCCAGCGAGGCCTGCGTCTGCCCATCTTCTCGCGAGAGATAGGCGAGCACCCGCCAGGTCGCGCCGGTGAGGCCCACTCTCCGCATCCGTTGGTCGAAGGCGAGCCGAAGGAGGCGCGTGACCTCGGCAAGGGCGAACCCCGCGTCGAAGCGCGCATGGGCGGCTTCCTTCCGGCGTTCCGGCTCTTCGATTGGCCTGGGGTCGGACAACTTGGACCTTTGGTGATGACTATGTAATGGTCCTTATCATCAAGTGCCTTGCAAATGAAAGTTCCACTCATGACCGGACCTTCGCCGCTGACCTTTTTGGGGGATGAGGCGGTTGCGCTCACAGCGGACAGCTATGGGACACCAAATCGAGGAACAGTCCTCCTCGCCCACGGCGGCGGGCAGACACGGCATGCCTGGGCGAAGACGGGTGAACGCCTCGCCGCCGCTGGCTGGCGGGCGGTCGCACTCGACCTGCGGGGTCACGGCGACAGCGGCTGGTCTCCCACGGGGGACTACAGAATGCACCGGTTCGCCGCCGACATCGTGCGAGTCGCTGACCAACTCGGGGACAAGCCGGCCCTGGTTGGCGCGTCGCTCGGCGGGATCGCTGGAATGATGGTCGAGACGCTGGTCGCGCCCGCGACCTTCTCGTCACTGACCCTGGTCGATGTCACGCCGCGTATGGAGGCTGACGGCGTGGCGAAGGTCATGGGTTTCATGTCGGCGCGTGTTGCCGACGGCTTCGCTAGTCTGGAAGAAGCGGCCGAAACCATCTCCAGCTACATGCCGAGCCGGCCCCGAAGAACCGATCTCACCGGGCTTGGAAAGAACCTGCGCCAGCACCCCGACGGCCGCTACCGCTGGCATTGGGATCCGCGCTTCGTAACGAGCGTGATGGAAAGCCGCGACACTCACTCCATGGAAGACTTCCGCACGCGAGTGGGCGACATCAGCATACCCGTGCACCTGATCCGGGGGCGCATGAGCGAGCTGGTTTCCCAAGAAGCAGCCCAGGAGTTTCTGACGATGTTGCCCCAGGCGACCTTCACCGACGTCGAGAACGCCGGACACATGGTCGCCGGAGACAGGAACGATGCGTTCATCGAGGCGGTGGTCGGGTTTCTGTCACTGCGTGAGGCCATTCAATAATCGAAGCGGTGCGCGCCGCATTTGAAACGCCAGTGACGTTTCGCGTTTTCCGACAATGGAGGTTGGGCGCGAGTGACGGGCGTCAACTTCCGCTTTGGGTCGATATTGTTGAAAAAGGCTGGAGCGTCGCGAAGTCGGGGTCGGTCTTGCCTCGGACGAACTGAACTGCGGAACAGTTCTCCCTGTTAGATGGGCGACGAGCAAGAACGTTGCTCATTTTCGTGCCCGATGAATGCCGGGGCGACTTTTTCAACAAAATCGGTCGGATGCTGACCTTCGCCCTGCCCACCGCGTTCGACTAGTTCAGACCAGAACGGGATGCGTTTGACCTGCTGCGCCACAGGCCGGGTGGGGTCGCCAAATTCGCGCTTGAAGTAGTCAGCCAAATCGAAGCCGTAGTAGATCACATCAGACTGGTAAATCGAGAACACAGGGTTGCCGGGCTCGTGCGGCTCCGCAGGCAAATAGCGATGCGACAGCAGCGGGATCAACTTGGGGGCCCTAAGCGCCTGTATTGCTCCCACCATCGACCAAGAACTCACCCGAAAATGTGGGGTTTCGGTCGACAAATTGCGGCAAGCGGAGGCCATCCTTGACGCCAGCGATAACGGTAAGTCCGTCCGGGCCGGGCGTTGCCGATTTACCCGAACCAAAGATGGGGCGTATGAGGTGTCCTAACGGATCAACCCCTCCGGCAGTGGGCCACTGTCCACAATGGGTCGAAAGCAGCTAACCCCAGGGGGTCGGAGAGCAGACCTTCGGCTGCTGGGTGGCGGTCACGCAGGTTTGGCGCAGGTCACATTTTCCGCGTTTCCCACGTCAAAGCACCTAACTTAGGAAACGGTTGGTCCAGCCATTTGGGGCGGTTTGGGTAGGGGCTGGGTAGGGTGACCAGCAGGCACCCGAATGGGCCGTAAGTTCATACTATTGTTCGCCTTTTCGCGTCCTCGTGACTAGATTTCGTAATGAGGGGGTCACAGGTTCGAGTCCTGTAAGCGGCACCATTCTTCCTCCCCCAAACGTCCGGCGCGCAGCCCGCTCCAGCCAGGCCGAAAACTTAACTGCAACAGTTGAGGTTTCAATTTTATCCCCTATCTGCAGGGCCCCTGTGTTTCCCGGAGCCCTCCCCATGTCCACCGTCCGTCCCTTCGCTATCGCCGGCCTCGGCGCCGTGCTGGTCCTGTCGCCCCTGGCCGTTGTCGCCCAAGGCGCCTTCAGCAGCGATCCCACCCAGGTCCAGGCCGGCGACTACCGGCTTGATCCGGCCCACAGCAAGATCACCTGGTCGATCGATCACTTCGGCTTCTCGACCTATGTCGGCCAGTTCAGCAAGGTCGAGGGGACGCTGAGCGTCGATCCGAAGAAGGCCGCTGACGCCAAGCTGGACGTGACCATCGACGCCAACTCCGTCGGCACCCTTAGCCCGGCCCTCGACGCCCACCTGAAGACCGCCGACTTCCTCGATACGGCCAAATTCCCCACCGCGACCTTCAAGGCGAGGTCGATCAAGCTGACCGGCAAGCGCACGGCCGACATTACCGGCGACCTGACCCTGCGCGGCGTGACCAAACCCGTCATCGTCAAGGCGACCTTCAACCAGGCGGGCGTTAATCCGGTCGACAAGACCTATTCCCTGGGCTTCGCCGGCAAGGCGACGATCAAGCGCACCGACTTCGGTGTGTCGGCCTACGCGCCGGCGCTGGGTGACGAGGTGACCCTGGAGCTTGAAGCCGAGCTGAAGAAAGTCGGCTGAGGCAGATAAATCCTGACAGCCGCTGTCAGGTGGCGCCAGGCATCCTCGCGATCCCAAATCGCGAGGATCCCAACCATGCCTACCCATCGTCCCGGCCGCCGGGCCGTGCTGAAGTCCGCCGCCGGCCTGGCCTTGGCGCCGGTCGCCCTCACAGGCGCCGCCGCGGCTGAAGCGCCGCCGCCCGGCAAGCCGGGGGACTTCGATTTCCTGGCCGGGGAGTGGCGCATTCAGCACCGCCGCCGCCCCGCGGCCGGCGCCGCCTTCGAAACCTTCGAGGGCGAGGCGACCTGCTGGACCATTCTCGGCGGGGTCGGCAGCGTCGAGGAGCTGCGCGTGCCGAGCCGGAACTTCATGGGCATGGGCCTGCGGCTGCTCGACGTCGAGAAGAGGGTCTGGAGCGACCATTGGGTCAACGCCAAAAGCGGCGTCGTCACCACCCCGGGCCAGACCGGCTACTTCAAGAACGGCGCCGGCATCTTCGAGGCCGACGATTTCGACGGCGAGACGCCGATCAAGGTCAAGGGCGTCTGGGACAATATCACCGACCGGTCCTGCCGCTGGAGCCAGCTGATCTCGCGCGACGGCGGCAAGAGCTGGGAGGACCAGTGGGTCATGGACTGGCGCAAGGTCTGACCGCTCAGCGGCGCAGGGCCCGCGAACGTTCGCGGGCCGGCCGGAAGGGGGAATCCCGCCGCCAGGCCGGCCAGGCGCGGCTGTTGGCAAGGTCCTGACCGATGAGGCGATAGAGCTCGAGCTCGGTCGCCGCCCCGGTCCAGTCCCAGTCAGGGGCCCATTCGTCGTCCGGTTGGTGATACTGCCTGCTGAAATAGTCGGTATCGGCGACCCGGGCGCCCGCGAACAGGGACGGCAAGCCCGCCTGGGCCAGGGAGAAGTGATCGGAGCGCGCGTAGGCCCCGCTCTTCCAGGGTTTGGGCCCGGTGACCTCGCGGCCCTGGCGGGCGGCGGCGGCCTTCAGAACCTCTTCCAGATCGGATCCGCCGAAGGCGATGCGGACCGGACCGGCAGGAATCTTGGGCAGGCCGTCGATGTTGATCGCCGCCACCGTCCGTTCGAGCGGCCGCAGCGGATGGGCCGCATACCAGCGCGAGCCGAGCAGGCCCGACTCCTCGTGCGTGAAGCCGATGAACACAATCGAGCGGCGCGGGGGCGGGCCGGCGGCAAACACCCGCGCCAGCTCCAGCAGACCGGCCAGGCCCGAGGCGTTGTCGAGGGCGCCGTTGTAGATGTCGTCGCCATCGGCTTGAGCCTCGCCGCGTCCCAGATGGTCCCAGTGGCCGACATAGAGCAGGGCCTCCTCGGGCCGCTCGGCCCCCGGCAGGACCGCCAGGATGTTGCGGCTGGAACGGTCCTCGCGGCGAACCTGAAAGGCAGCCGAGAAGCGCGCGCCCGGCAGGACGACCGGGCGGAAGTCGCTTCCCAGCGCCCGAGCCTTGAGGGCGGCGAGGTCCAGGCCGGCGTCGGCGAACATCGAGGCGGCGATGTCGCCACGCAGCCAGCCGGTCAGCGGCGCGCGGGCCAGCTCGGCCGGGGGCCGGGCGATGTCGAGCTGGGCGCCGGGCCAGAACTTCGCCAGATCGGGCCAGGGAAAGCCGGTGACGGCCGGATCGTGGATCATCAGCATGCCGACGCCGCCCCGGCGGCTGATCTCGGCGTACTTGCGCGCCCAATCGCCGTCATAGGCCTGTTCGGATCCGCCGAACCGGCCGGGCGTGGCCGCAAGGGCGTCGGGATCGCCATCCAGCACCACGGCGATCCTGCCCCGCAGGTCGACGCCCTTGTAGTCGTCCCAGCCGAGGTCCGGCGCATGGACGCCGTAGCCGACAAAGACCATTGGCGCATCCGTCACCTTGCGGCCGGAGGCGCGCTCAGGCCCGACCGCGCCTTCGGTGAGATAGGCGATAGACCGGGTCCGCCCGTGAATGCGCACCGACTGGGTGACCGGGCCTTCAATGAGGAAGCGATGCAGGCGAACCGTCTGGAACCAGCCGCCGTCCTCGCCGGCCGGCCGCAGCCCGGCGGCGGCGAAATGGTTCGCCAGATAGTCGAGGGTGCGGTCCTCTCCGGGCGTTCCGGGGCCCCGGCCCTCGAAGGCGTCGGAGGACAGGATGCGGACATGCTCCGACAGCCGGGCGGGATCGATCGCCGGGGCGGCCGGCGAGGCGCCGATCAGCGCCAGGGCCAACAGACTAAGCAGCAGGCTACGCCAGACCATCGCTTCCTCTTTCGCCGAATGCGAAAGCATAGCATCGTTCGGCCAACAGGGCGGCGCCCGTCAGGGCGCCGGTCCGGGAGGACCCGTCTTGAATACACCGATAACCCTGGCCGCAACCGCCGCGGCGTTTCTGGCGGCTTCCGCCCAGGCCGCGCCCAAGGATCCAGGCAAGCCGGACCTGTACGGCAACGATCCGCACTGGGTGAAGGACGTGCTCTACAAATGCGTCGTCTACACCTCGCGCCCTGAGCCGGGCATGTTCGTGCGCTGGTACGGCAAGTGCGTCGACGGGGTCGCCCAGGGCAATGGCCAGGTCGTCTGGTATCGCAACAACCAGTATGCGGCGAAGTACGACGGGCCGGTCGTCAACGGCATGCGCCAGGGCGTGGGCTACTACTACACACCAAACGGCGACCGCTTCCGCGCCACCTGGGTCTTCGGCGTGGCCGATGGGCCGGGGGAATGGACCTACAAGGACGGCGCCACGCTCAACGGCACATTCCGGGAGGGCGAGGCGCGGGGCTATGTCACCTACGTCACCGCCGACAAGACCTGGTACGGCGGCGACGTCAACGGAACCGGCAA
Source organism: Caulobacter sp. SRI_014 (assembly GCF_057586315.1). Taxonomy (NCBI): domain Bacteria; kingdom Pseudomonadati; phylum Pseudomonadota; class Alphaproteobacteria; order Caulobacterales; family Caulobacteraceae; genus Caulobacter; species Caulobacter sp. SRI_014. The sequence continues at coordinate 101,548 of NZ_JBYCZQ010000012.1, forward strand.
GGTCAAGCTGCCCGACGGCCGGATGACCACCGGGTCCCTGAGCTACACCGCCTGGCGTCAGCCGGTGCTCAAGATCGACTAGAGCGCCTCGAAATCGAAGCCGACCCGCCAGAGGTTGGTCAGGGCGCGGGCATAGAGGCCGGGAATGTCGGGGTGGACCCGGCCCAGGCCGTCCCCGAAAACCACGGCGACCGGCCCGATCACGCCCTGGCCCGGCACCGCCGTCAGCCAGCCGCGGTCGGTCATCGAGGCGACGTGGCGACGGGTGGTCTCGAACGGCAGGTCCAGCTCGGCGCTGAGGGCCCGCACGCTGATCGGTTGGCGAACCTCGTTGGGCGGCGGCGAGTCCGGGGTGGCATAGCGCCAGCTGGCCTCGCGGTCGCGCACCAGCGCCCGGACATTGGCCCGGGCGACGCCCGTCCAGATGGTCATGTTGACCAGGCCGCCGAAGGCCGGCGCCTGCAGCTCGACGACCCGGTTGATCATCCCGGTTATGACCCGAACCACCAGGCCGGGCGACGGCGGCCCCTCCGTCCGGACGGCCTCGCGGTGGGCCGCAAAATCGTAGCCGATGGCCTTGAGGTCGCGCAGGCTGCCCAGGATTGCGCGATAGGTCGCGGGCCGGGTGGCCGCGACCGGCCCGCTGTCTTCCAGGTTGGCGACGGCCAGCAGGCCGCCAGGCACCCGCAGCACGCGCCCGTCGGCGATCATCTTCTGCAGCCGGACGCGAACGGTCTCGTAGGGGAGGTTGAGCGACTGGGCGACGGCGTTGCCGCTGACGGGCCGCAGCAGGGCCAGCTTGTCGTCGGCGGGGCCAGGCTGCGCCAGCCGGGCCGATTCCGGGGCCGCATAGGCCAGATGGGCGGCGTTGGCGCAGGCCAGAACCTCGAAAACGTAGGTGCTGATCGGGTCATTGTCGTGGGCCGCGCCACGCGCCGCGCTGACCCCCAGCCACAGCTCCACGAAGCTGCGCAGAAGCACGCGCACAGGCAGGTCTTGGGCCATGCGATTCTCCCCCTGGAGAATCTATCAGACGTCATGAATCGCGCTCGCGGCCTTGTGCCCGATTTGGGTCGGGAGTCCGACTTTTCGATCACAGCGTCGAGAGATCGAACCCCGCCCGCGTCAGATCCCCGATCATCCGGGCATAGAGGCCGGGCAGCTGTAGATTGGTGCGGCCCAGGGCGTCGCCGCCGAGCACCGCGGCCGGGGCGATGACCCCCTGGCCCGGCACGGTAACCAGCCAGCCCTTGTCGATCATCGTCGCCACATGCCGCCGGGTGGTCTCGAACGGCAGCATCAGTTCGGTGGCCAGGGCGCGGACGCTGATCGGCTGGCGCAGATGGTCGGGCGGCGGTGTGTCCTGTTCGGCGTAGCGCCAGGCCAACTCCGGATCGGCCATCAGCTTGCGGACGTTGGCCCGCATGGCCCCGGCCCAGATGGTGGTCGGCAGGATGCCGCCGAAGGTCGGGCTGAGCAGCTCGGCGTAACGGTTGTTCATGTCGAAGACGATGCGCACCACCAGGCCCGGCGGCGGCGGCGCCTCGACCTGGGACGGTGCGGCTGACGCCGAAAAGTCATACCCTAGCTGTTTGAGCGCCCGGAAGCTCTCCAGGACGATGGCGTAGGTGCCGGCGAAGGCCTCGGCGAACGGCCCATCGGCCTGCAGACCGGCGACGGCGAGCAGGCCGCCGGTGACCCGTTCGGCCTGGCCTCGGCCGATCATCACCTGGACCCGCGCCCGCACGGTTTCGTAGGGCAGGTTCAGGGACTGGGCCACCGCATGGATGCTGACCGGTCGCAGCAGGGCCCGCCGCTCGTCCATGGCGGCCGCCGCGGCCGGTCCGATCTGGCCCAGCAGCCTCGCCCCTGCGGAGGTGTAGGGCAGGTGGCCGCAGTTGGCGCCGTAGAGGGTCTTGAAAATGAAGGTGCTCAGAGGGTCGCCGTCAAACGGCCCGCGCTCGGCATAGCCGGCGCGCAGGCTCATATCGGCATAGCTGCGGATCAGAACCCGCACGGGCGGCTGTTGGGCCATCCGGCATCCCCCTTGCGGCGAATGTACTCCGTTCGGCGAACGAGAGCAGCCGCCCGTTCCTCAAAACGGGCGGCCAGATACCCATTTCCCTGAGGCATCCGGTCGCAGGTCAGGGCAGGCGGGCGCGGATGTCCTCGAGAGTGAGGCCCTGAACGGCCAGGGATTTGATGCGGGCCGTCTGGCCGGCGGCGACGCTGACAGCCGATTTCGGCAAGCCGAGCGCCTTGGCCAGCAGCTTTTCCAGGGCGGCGTTGGCCTCACCGTCGACAGGCGGGGCGTTGACCCGGACCTTGAGCAGGGGCCGACCGGCGGCGTCCTCGCCCCAGCCGTCGATGCGGTCCGCGCCGCCGCGGGGCGTCAGGCGGACGGCAAGACGGGTCTCGCTCACCCCAGCAGGCGGTATAGCGGCCCGGCCAGGGTGTAATAGAACAGCGTCCGCACGAAATAGAGCAGCAGGATGAGCACGATCGGGCTCAGATCGACCCCGCCCAGGCGCGGAACGATGCGCCGCAGGGGCCGCAGCATCGGTTCGGTCACCGCATTCAGGAAGTCGACCACCTGCCGGGCAGCCGGATGGGTCAGGTTGATGACGTTGAAGACCAGCAGCCAGCTGATCACCGCCTGGATGATGAGGATGAAGACGATCAGGCTGATGATCATCCCGACCAGTCCGACGATGGCGTGACCCATGTGGGCGCGTCTCCGTTGCGTTATGCCTGGAACCTAGTGAGCGTCGCCCCCGACGGCAATGCGCGGCCGCCGAAGTTGTCGCCGTCACCGCCTTGACAGCCCCCCTTCTTGACAGGCCAAGGCCCCGGGCCGTATGTGCCGCCCTTCCCTCATCCTGGGAGGGGGCCGTAGCTCAGTTGGTAGAGCGCGTCGTTCGCAATGACGAGGTCAGGGGTTCGACTCCCCTCGGCTCCACCAGGGTCAGGTTGGCTCTGGTTTATCCAGGACAATCCCCTTTTGACATCGTCAGGTTGCCAGCCCTCCGGCGGCGGTGAATTCTGTCACGCCTGCTGTAGGATCTGGGATCGGTCATCCGTCCTTTGGCCAGAAGTCACAGCGATGGGAAGCGTCGGATGGGCAATCCGAAGTACGGCTGGGTGATCGTGGCGGCCGGCGGGCTGCTGGGCTGCGTGGCGATGGGCTCGATGTTCTCGCTGCCCGTGTTCCTGCAGATCATGGCCCGCCAGACGGGCTGGTCGGTGACCGGCATCTCGACGGCGATGACCATCGCCTTCCTGGCCATGGCCTTCGCCAGCATGGCCTGGGGCGCCCTGTCGGACCGCTACGGGCCGCGCGTGGTGGTGATCACCGGATCAGTGGTGCTGGCCGCCAGCCTGGCCCTGGCCAGCCGGACGACCTCGCTGATCCAGTTCCAGCTGGTCTTCGGAGTGATGGTCGGCGGCTCGATCGCCGCCATCTTCGCGCCGCTGATGGCGACGGTGACCGGCTGGTTCGAGACCCGCCGCGGCCTGGCCGTGTCCCTGGTCTCGGCCGGCATGGGCATGGCGCCGCTGACCATGTCGCCGCTGGCCGCCTGGCTGATCAGCCACAATGACTGGCGCACCTCGCTGCTGATCATCGCCGGCATTGCGGCGGCGCTGATGATCCCGACCGCCTTCCTGGTGCGGGCCGCGCCGGCCCAGCCTGAGGCGCCTGTTCCGGCGACAGCCGCCGCCGCCGGCCCGCCACCGATGTCGCTCAAGCAGGCGTTGAGGTCGCCGCAGTTCCTGGTGCTGGTGGCGACCAACTTTTTCTGCTGCGCCACCCATTCGGGACCAATCTTCCATACCGTCGGCTATGCGGTGTCCTGCGGCATCCCCCTCATGGCGGCGGTGTCGATCTACAGTCTCGAGGGCCTGACCGGGATGGGTGGACGGCTGGGTTTCGGCCTGCTGGGCGACCGCTTCGGGGCGCGGCGGATCCTGATCATAGGCCTGATGGCCCAGGCGCTGGTTGCGCTGAGCTATTTCTGGGTCCGCGAACTGTTCGCCTTCTACACGGTCGCGGCGATGTTCGGCTTCATCTACGCCGGGACCATGCCGTTGTACGCGGTGATCGCGCGGGAGAACTTCCCGATGCGGATGATGGGCACGGTGATCGGTGGCACGGCCATGGCCGGGGGCCTGGGGATGGCGACCGGGCCGCTGACCGGCGGCCTGATCTACGACCGCTTCGGCAGCTATGGCGGGCTGTTCCTCGGCGCCTTCGCGCTGGGCGTGATCGCCGTCCTCGTCGCCCTGACTTTCCGGCCCTTCAAGAGCGGCGGAGATGCGGAGAACGGCCAACAGCCGCTCCCCACCGTCACCTGAGGCTCGCCCCCCTTTCGGGTCATTGACCGGGTCCGGCGTCGTGTCAGCTTCCCGACATAGACTGGGCGGAGGTCGGCATGCGGCGTTTCGTGACCATGGTGGCGCTGGGGCTGATGGCCCTGGCAGGGTCGGCGGCGGCGCAAACGGGCGCGGCAGACGGTTTCGAGATCGATACGGCTCCGGGGGCGCAGCGCGGGAGGGCCGTTCCGATCAGCGGCAATGCGGCCTACGGCGCGACCTACTATGACGAAGAGGGCTGGTACACGGCGGTGCTGCCGCCCGAGCACGTCATCACCAACGGTAATCAGCCGGGCGCCAAGCTGTTCGACGTCAAGGGCGGCGGCAACGTCAGAATCTGCTCGGCCGCACGCTTTCCGGGCGGTCCGGATGCGGGCAAGAGACTGTCGCAGCTGCAGGCTCAGGCTGATCGGATTCTGGACCCCGCGGGCGAGTGGGGGGAGGGCGCGGCGAAACAGATAATCGTCGAGGATCGCCGGATGATCGATTTGACCGATGGCGCGAAGGGAAGGCCCGTGCGCGTGGCGCTGTTCTCGGGGCCCTTGCGCGGGCGTAACGACTTTATGGCTTTGGGTGTGGTTCTGACGCCCAAGGGCGCGCTTCTATTCGGCTGCACCGGTGTGTCGGCCGCGCAGAGCCGCGGATTGATAAAGATGATCTTCCGAGTGGCCGAGGGCGCGCTCTAGACGCCCATCAGCTTCAGCGCCGCCAGGGCGAGGATGCAGAGGGTCGGGACCCCGAGCGTCCAGTACATGACATCTTTCATTTGCAGTCCCTCCAGCGTCTGAACGCGCTGCCTCCCTGAGAGTTGCCAGCCCGAGCGGAGCATGATTCGCGGACCCGCGCGAAGGCGGCGTTCGGACACAGCCCAAAGCGGGGATTAGTGGAAGTCGCGGCTGCGCGGCAGGACGCGGACGTCGCGGGGATGGCGCATGCGATGGTCCTCGCCACGGCCGGGCGCGCTCGAGGCGGCCTCGTCGCCGTGGGCCGGAACGGTCTTCAAGGGCTGGGCTGACAAGAGGCCGAGAGACCAGGTCCAGTCCTCCAGGCTTTCGGCGACCAGGTGGGTGACCCCCTCCGCCCGCTGCAGCTTGCCACGCACCAGCATCATCCGCGACCCCATGATCACCGGCCTGAAGGCGTCGAACACCGAGGGCCAGACGACGATGTTGGCCACCCCGGTCTCGTCCTCCAGGGTGATGAAACAGACCCCCTTGGCCGTCCCCGGCCGCTGGCGGACCAGAACGACGCCGCCGACGGCGGTCCTGGGCCCGGCGGGGTCGGTGTTGACCCGGTTCGCCGGAATCGCCCCGGCCTTGCTCAGCCGATCCCGCAGGAAGGTCACCGGGTGATCCTTCAGCGACAGGCGGATGCTCTCGTAGTCGTGGACCACATCCTCGGAGGGCGAGGACGCCGGCAGGCTGACCGGCGGCGGCCCGTCCTCCTCGGCTACGCCGGCCTGGGCGAACAGCGGTAACGGTGCGGAGCGCGGCAGCCCGCGCGCCGCCCACAGGGCGCCGCGCCGGGAGAGGTCCAGCGAGCCCAGCGCATCGGCGGCGGCGAGCAGTTCGAGGGCGCGGGCCGGCAGGGCGGCCCGCTGGCGCAGATCGTCGAGGGAGGCGAAGGCCGCCCTGGCGCGCGCCGACATGATGGCCTTCCCCCAGTCCTCGCGAAAGCTGTCGATCTGGCGGAAGCCCAACCGCAGGGCGCACTGCGCCTGGCCTGGGCGCGGCTCGAGGGTGCAGTCCCAGTCGCTGGTGTTCACGTCCGGATGGCGCACCTCGACGTCATGCTCGCGAGCGTCGCGCACCAGTTGGGCCGGGGCGTAGAAGCCCATCGGCTGGCTGTTGAGCAGGGCGGCGCAGAAGACGTCCGGATGGACGCATTTCATCCAGGCCGACACATAGACCAGCAGGGCGAAGCTGGCGGCGTGGCTCTCCGGAAAGCCGTACTCGCCGAACCCCTTGATCTGGTTGAAGCAGTCGTCGGCGAACTTCGGAGGATAACCGCGCCGCTTCATCCGCCCGGCCAGCATCTCCTCGTAGTTCTGGATGGTGCCGTTGTGGCGGAAGGTGGCCATGGCCCGGCGCAGCCCGTTGGCCTCGTCGCCGGTGAACTCCGCCGCCTCCATGGCGATGCGCATGGCCTGTTCCTGGAACAGGGGCACCCCCATGGTCTTGCCCAGGATGTTCTTCAGTTCGTCCGGATCATGCGGCGGCGCGGGCCTGGGAAAGTCGATCTCATAGACCTCGCCCCGCGCCTCGGCCTCCCGCTTGGCGGCGCGGCTGGCCAGATAGGGGTGGACCATGTTGCCCTGGATCGGCCCAGGCCGGACGATCGCCACCTCGACCACCAGGTCGTAGAAGACACGCGGCCGCAGCCTCGGCAGCATAGCCATCTGGGCCCGGCTCTCGACCTGGAAGACGCCAAGCGAGTCGGCCTTGCACAGCATGTCGTAGACCGGGGTGGTGTCGGTCTCACCCAGCACCGTGGCCAGGTCCCAGCGCCGGCCGTAGAAGGTCTCGATCATGTCGAAACCCTTCTGGATGGCGGTCAGCATGCCGAGCGCCAGGACATCGACCTTCATGATCTTCAGCTCGTCGATGTCGTCCTTGTCCCACTCGATGAAGGTGCGGTCCTCCATCGCGGCGTTGCCGACGGGAACCAGCTCGACCAGCGGCCCCTGGGTGAGGATGTAGCCGCCGACATGCTGCGACAGGTGGCGGGGAAAGGTGATCAGCTCGCGGGTCAGGTCGAGGGCCAGCTTCATCCGCTGTTCCTCCTTTGAGAGGCCCGCCCGTTCGGCGTGGCGGTCCTCGACCTCCGAGCCCCAGCTACCCCACACGGTGCCGGCCAGGGCCCCGGTGACATCCTCGGTCAGGCCCAGGGCCTTGCCGACCTCGCGGATGGCGGAGCGTGGCCGGTAGTGGATGACGGTGGCGCAGATCGCCGCCCGGTCGCGGCCGTAGCGGCGATAGATGTACTGCATCACCTCCTCGCGGCGGGCATGCTCGAAATCGACGTCGATATCGGGCGGCTCGTCACGCTGGGCCGAGACGAAGCGCTCGAACAGCAGGTCCATTTCCGCCGGATTCACCGAGGTGATCCCGAGGCAGAAGCAGACTACCGAATTGGCCGCCGAGCCGCGCCCCTGGCAGAGGATGGGCTTTGTGTTCTCCTGGCCCGTGGGCTTGCGGGCCCATTTGACGATGTCGTGGACCGTCAGGAAGTAGTGGGCGTACTTCCGCTCGGCGATCAGCTTCAGCTCCTTGGCGATGGTCGCCTTGACCTTGTCCGGCACGCCTTTGGGAAAGCGCCAGCGGGCCCCCTGCCAGGTCATGTCCGACAGATGCTGGTCGGGGCTCTTGCCGGGCGGAACCGGCTCGTCCGGGTAGTGGTAGGACAGCTCGTCGAGGGAGAAGCGGCAGGCGCCGAGGATTTCCCGAGACCTGGCCAGGGCGATCTCGTGGCCCCGGAACAGGCGGCCCATCTCGGCCGGAGACTTCAGATAGCGCTCGGCGTTGGCCTGTAGCCGGAACCCGGCCTCATCGACCGTCGTCCCCTCGCGGATACAGGTCAGGACGTCCTGCAGGGGGCGGCGGTCGTAGTGGTGATAGAGCGGGGCGTTGGTCGCCAGCATCGGGGCCCCGGCCCCGTCCGCCAGCCGCGACAGATGGATCAGCCGGGCGCGGTCGCGGCCGTCGTAGAGGGGGTTGGCCCCCAGATAGAGCCGGTCCGGCCAACGGCCTGCCCAGTCGCGCAGGCGCGAGGCGAAGGCGGCGTCGACGACGCGCGCGGCCGGGGCGATGGCGACCAGCCCTTCGGCGTGGTCCAGCGCCTGTTCGAAGGTCAGGCGGCACTGGCCCTTGATGGTGCGGTCACCGTGGGTGTCGCCGAGGATCTCGCTCTTGCCCAGCGACAGCAGCCGGCAGAGGCGCCCATAGGCGGCCCGGTCGCGCGGATAGACGATCAGCACCGAGCCGTCGGTGAACACCAGCCGCGAGCCGATCAGAAGCCGCATGCCGACACGCTTGGCCTCTCGGTGGCATCGCACCACCCCGGCCAGGGTGTTGCGGTCAGCGATGCCGATGGCGCTCATCCCCAGATACTGGGCCTGGGAAACCATCTCGGCAGGGTGCGATCCGCCTTCCAGAAAGGAGAAGTTGGTGACCGCGTCGAGCTCGGCGTAACTCATGCGAACACCCCGTGCATCCACCAGCCGGGCGGGCGGTCGACCAGCCGGCTTTCGGTTTCGCCCGGGGCGGGGGCTTCGACGGCCTTGTCCTCGCGCTCGTAGAGCCCCTCGCGGAACAGCCAGTAGCGGCGGCCTTCACGGTCCTCGACGCGGTAATAGTCGCGAGTGCGTTCGGGTAGCGGGCGTTTGGCGGGCTTCCACCACTCGGCCGACAGCCGCTCGGGGCCCTGGGCGCGGCTGACCCGGTGGGTCACCCGGCGCCAGACGAAACTGGCCGGCGGTCCGTCGGGCAGACTGGCCAGCGGCACGGTGACCGGCTCGGGCGGGTCGAGCAGCAACAGCGGCCGGTCGGGCAGCGGTGGGGTGTCGACGGCGGCCGGCGGCCCCTCTCCGGCCGGGCGGCGGGCCTGGCTGTGCTCGGGCAGCCAGCTGGCCTTCGCTTCCAGATGGAAGGCGGCGGTCTCTCCCAGCCGGGCGCCGAGGCGATCCAGCAGGGCGGCCAGGGCCAGGCGCTGATCGCCGTCCCTGCCCTTGTCGAGGTCGGCCTGAATGGCGCTCAGCGGCTCGACGACATCGGCGCTGAGCATCACCGCATCGGCCCCGAAACCGAGGTCAAGATGCTCCAGCCCGCGCTCCTTCAGGACCTTGGCCAGGTGGGCGGGGCGGATGGAGGGGGTGCTCAGGGCCACCGACAGATGGGTGGCGCGGCCGTCGGTGCGGAAGGCGGTCAGGGTCAGGCGCCGCGCCCCCTGGCCATCACGCTCCAGGCTCTCGGACAGGCTGGGGGCGAGGTCGTTCAGCACCGTCTCGATGCCGGCGACGTCGATCAGCGGCTCCAGCACATTGCGCCAGACCCGCCAGACCGGGGGACGGCGGATCGGCTCGAGGATTTCCGGCTCGGCCCCCAACGCCTGATCGAGGCGCCGCACCAGGCCAAGGCCCGCCTCGCCCCGGAAACGGCGGGCCAGGCCTGAGCGCGGCAGGGCCATGAGGTCGCCGATGGTCCGCAGGCCCAGCCGCAACAGCAGCTTCACATCGGCCTCGTCCAGCCGCAGGGCGACCACCGGCAGGCAGGCCAGCGCCGTCCGCACCCCGCCGACGGGAACCAGTCGGCGGGTATCCCGGGGGCCGAACCGGGCCAGGGCCCAGGCCGCGCCGGCGGTGTCGGCCATGGCCAGGCGGGCGGGGATGCCGGCGGCCTTCAGCCGCACGGCCATGTCGGTCAGAAGCGCGACCTCGCCGCCGAACAGATGCGCCCCGCCGGTCATGTCGATCAGCAGGCCTTCGCGCCCCTGTGAGGCGGCGTCCATGGCCACGCAGGGGGAATAGCGCTCGGCCCACAGGCTGAGCAGGCGCAGGGCCTCGGCGTCGCGGTCAGGCTCGGCCGGGTGGGTGATCAGGGTCGGGCTGACGGCCTTGGCATCGGCATGGGCCTGGCCCATGGCGTGGCCGAGCCGACGGGCGGCGCGGTTGGTCGCTGACAGAACCAGGCCATGAGCGCCTTTCTCGACCAGGGCGAAGGGGGCGTCGTCAGGCGGCGGCGACCGCCCGGCCGTCCGGGACCAGACCGTGATCGGCCAGTCCGGCAGCCAGACGGAAACGATGCGCTTCATCGTCCCACTCCAGAATCCAGTCGCCGGGTGGCTCGCCCCGGCTGCGGGTCAGGCGGACCGCGATCCGGGCCGCGCCCGGCGCCTCATCGTCATAGGGGTGCGGGGCCGAGGGGGCGGGCGCGATCGACCAGCGGCGGCGGGCGGCGCTGATGTCCTTGGCCGGCTGGGTGCGCAGCAGCAGGCAGGTGGCGTTCGACTGGCGGGCGACCATGTCCAGCCGGCGGCTGGCCAGAAGGGTGACGGCGTCGACGGCGGCCACCGCCCCGGCGATGGCGTCCGATTTCAGGCATTCCTCGAGCGCCCACAGGGTCTGGGCGTCCTTCGGCGTCTCTATGAACAACAACCGGCGGTCGGGCAGGCCGGCGAGACCCAGCCCGTCGCGGAACCAGCGGCCCTGCTCGCGCAGCCAGGCGGAGGCGGCGGCCACGACTACCGGCCGCTCATCCCCTTCAGCCGCCCGGACAAGGCCGAACAGGGTCGCCGCGACCCGGCCGGGCGCGCCTTCGCCCCAGGCTTCCTCCAGCCCCAGACGCGCCCCGCGGGGGGCGAGGGCGGGGTTGGCGCAGGGTTCGGACAGGGTCGGGAGCGGAACCATAAGTTCATGTTTTGTTCCGTTTTCCGCGAGAGTCAAGACGCGGAAAAGACTCCGGAATCAGTGGTTCTGGAGTCTTTCAGGGAATCCAGAGGGTTGCCTCCGGACTCCTCAAAACATGGTCCTAGAATGGAATCTCTTCCGGCGGTCGGGCCTTGTCCGGCTCGGGGGTCGGGGCCCTCGGTTGCGGGTCGGGCGGAGCGTCGCCGCCGAGGCCCATGCCGCTGATGATGTCGCCGATCGGGTCGGCGGTCGCCTCCGGCGGGGCGATGACGCCGCCGGGGATGGCCTGGGCCTTCAGGCGTGGCAGGGCCTGGCCCATGAAGCTCTTCCAGATCTGGGCCGGGGCGCCGCCGCCGGTGACCCGGCGCATGGGAGTGTTGTCATCCTTGCCGGTCCAGACCGCGACCACGAAGCCGCCCGTGTAGCCGACGAACCAGGCGTCGCGGTAGTCGCTGGTGGTGCCGGTCTTGCCGGCGATGTCGAAGCCCGGAACCCGCGCGCCGGTCCCGGTGCCGCTGGTCACCACCTTGCGCATCATCTGGTTCATGTAGGGCAGGGCCGGGCTGCCGATCACCGTCTGGCGGCCGCGCTTTTCGAGGTTGTGGTCGTAGAGCACCTTGCCGCTTGCCGTGCGGATGCGGCTGATGCCCCAGGCGCGGGCCCGGAAACCGCCGTTGGAGAAGGGGGCGTAGGCGGCCGCCATCTCCAGAGGGCTGACCTCGACGGCGCCAAGGGCCATGGAGGGGTCGAGCTGGATCTTGCTGGTGATGCCGAGGCGGCGGGCCGTGGCGGCGACGTTGCCGGTGCCGACCTCGTTGGCCAGGCGGGCGGCGACGGTGTTGGTCGACTTGGCCAGGGCCGTTTCCAGGGTCATGGAGCCGGCGAAGCGGCCATCGTAGTTTTTCGGCTCCCAGTTACCGATCTTCACCGGCTCATCGACGACCATGACATTGGGGTTTCGCCCCTGCTCCATGGCCGTGAGGTAGACGAAGGGCTTGAAAGCCGAGCCGGCCTGGCGCCGCGCCACCGAGGCGCGGTCGAACTGGCTGTCGGTGTAGTCGACGCCGCCGACATAGGCGCGGACCCGGCCCTCGGCGTCGAGGGCGACCAGGGCGGCCTGCTGCACGCCGCCGGCCTTGTTGCGGGCGACGCCGGCGCGGACCGCCTGTTCGGCGGCGGCCTGGATCGGCAGGTCGAGGGTGGTCTCGACATAGAGGTCCTCGGTCGGTTCACCGACCAGGGCGCGGACCTGGCCGTCCATCCAGTCGGTGAAGTATTGCGCCCGCTGGTTGGCCAGGACGGAGGAGACGCGCACCGGCGTCTTGACCGCCTCGGCCCGCTGTTCGGGAGTGATGGCCTTGGTGCGGACCATCTCGTCGAGGACGACATTGGCGCGCTTGGCGGCGCGGTCGCGGGCTGAAACCGGCGAATAGCGCGAGGGACCCTTCATCATTCCGGCCAGCAGGGCCGACTCGCCGATGGTCAGCCTGGAAGCCGGCTTGTTGAAATAGCGCTGCGAGGCGGCCTCGATGCCGTAGGCGCCGGCCCCGAAGTAGACCCGGTTCAGATAGAGGGCGAGGATCTCCTTCTTGGAGAACTTCACCTCCAGCCAGACGGCGAGGATCAGCTCCTGCACCTTGCGCCGCCAGTTCTGGTCCAGGGTCAGGAACAGGTTACGGGCCAGCTGCTGGGTGATGGTCGAGCCACCGGCCACGATCTTGCCGGCCTTGACGTTGGCGACCGAGGCGCGGGCCATGCCCAGCGGGTCGAAGCCCGGGTGGTAGTAGAAGCGGCGGTCCTCGATGGCGAGGAAGGCCTTGGGCACATAGTCGGGCAGCTTGTCGAGGTCGACGGGCGGGGCGTACTGGCTGCCGCGCACGGCGATCAGGGCGCCGGAGCGGTCGAGGTAGCTGATCGACGGCTGGCGGGTGACATCGTTGAGCTTGGAGACATCCGGCAGGTCGATGGCGAACACGGCCAGGAAGGCGACCAGGAAGATCAGCCCCCAGACGCCAATGACCGTGCCCCAGTAGAGGAAGGCCTGCAGCGGGGTGCGCCGAGCGCCGGTTCCGCCCGCCTGTGCGTTCGCCATGGTGTCCGTCTTCAACTGTTCAACGCAGATTGAGCCGGTTCTATCTCACCAGCCCCGGCGGCTCCATCCTCTAAGGGGCCCGATGAACAGGGCCTTTATGGGGCCTGCATGTCCACGGCCCGTGCAGGCCCCGGCGAAGCTGACAGAAACCAGCGGTTTTCCATTCATGCCCCGGTCAGCTTGGCTCTGACCAACTGCGCTCATTGAGAAACACCGTCAGGGAGGACGGATCATGAGCGCGATGGATTACGCAGTGCAGGCCAAGGCTCCCAATCGCCTCTTGGGGGGCAGTCGTTCGGCCCTGATGATGATGGCCCTGGCGGCCCTGGTCTTCGTGGGTTCGGCCGCGGTCAAACCCGGCCAGGCCCTTCAGACCGATCCGATCGCCGCCGCCGTCGAACCGATGTCGGCCGCCATCGAAAGCAGCCCCGAGGGTCTCGTCCCCGGCGACATCGCCCAGGCCGCGGCCCAGGGCGCCGGCGATGCAGCGGAAGAGGCCTCGCCCATCGACTGGGCGATGATCGGCTCGGCCCTGACCTTCCTGTTCACGGGCCTCGGGGCCATCTCTGGCCTGGTGTTCGGCTGGCGCAGCGACCATCGCAAGGAGCGGCTCGCCGCCCTGCGCGAGCGGGAACTGGAGCTGGAAATCGCCCGGCTGCGGGCGGTGGGCGGCTGCTAGGCCATTTGCGAGATCACCGGCCGGCCGCATAGTCGGCCGATGATCGACCGCCGCACCCTGTTCACGCTGCTTGGCTCCGCCGCGCTGGCGCCCGGCGCGGCTTCGGCTGCCGGACCCCACCCGACCATCACACTGTGGTCGATCCTTGAGGCCGCCCGCCAGGACATCCCTGCCGACACCGACCCCGAAGACCTCGACTATGAACTGATTGAGGCGGTAACCGCCCGGCTGATCGCCGGCGGCAAGGCCGTGACCCTGGCCTTCGCGAACGGGATCGTCGACGCCCTGGATCGGGCCAACCGCTGGGACCTGTGGGGCGCCGGCTATGTCATCCACGGCGGCATGTCCGACGACGCCTTCGCCTATTTTCGCTCATGGCTGATCGGCCAGGGTCGGGGGCTGTTCGACCAAGCCTTGGCCGACCCCGACAGCCTGGCCGAGCTGATCCCCGAAGGTCGGCAGAATGCGCTGGAACTGGTGGGTCTAGCGCACGCCCCCAGTGACGCATGGGAGGAACTCCACGCCGAGAGCGACAAACCGACAGGCCCCCTGCAGCTCGGCGTGGACGGCGAGCCGCCCGGCGAGCCCTTCGATGAGGACAGCCTCGCCCAGACCTATCCGCGTCTGACCGCCCGCTTCGGCGAGGCGCCGCTCGGCTAGAGTCCGAGCGTAACGGCGGCGGAGGCGGCCACGGCCAGGCTGTGGCCGGGAACCCCGCCTGCCTCCAGCGTCCAGGCCGCCGACAGCGCGGCATGGGCGAAGACCCACTCCAGCACTTCACGCTCGGGCAGGTGGGCTGCCTGGGCGACCGTCCGGGCTCGCCGTTCCAGTTGGAAATGATCTCGGGCAACCTCCTCCGGATTGCGCAGGATGTTGGCGTAGTCATAGCCCCTTGGCCCCAGAAGCCCCTTGGGATCGATCGCGCGCCAGCCCCGCTGGGGATCGTGAAGGACGTTGCCGTGATGGATGTCGCCATGCAGGACGCAAGGGTCGCGATCCTGGCTCAGCAGACGGTCGGCGATGGACGAGGCTTGCGCCATGAGTGCGTTAGACGCCGACAGCCGCTCCAGCGCGACGAACCAGGGCCGCAGCGGTCGGGCTTGCGGCGGCGGCGCGGGTTGGTCGGCATGCAGGACGCCCACCGCCGCGCAGAGGATACGGCACGCCTCTTCGTCACCCGCCTCGGAACCTTCAGCCATGACAACCAGGTCGATGTCGTTCGCCAGCCGCTCGACCAGCACCGCCTCGGCGTCGGCCCGCAGCACCCGGGCGGCCCCCCGACCATCGAACCAGGCCAGGACCTGGCCGCCGCGCCGTTCCTCGTCCTCGAAGGGCAGTTTCAGCATGGCGGGAGATTCACCGTCGCGGACCGGCTGCAGCCAGCTGGAGGCGGTGCGGAAGGGCGGGCCGTCCGGGGTCAGGCCCCAGGCGTCGATATGGCCGGCCAGGGCGCCCGGGGTGTTGAGGTTGGCGAAGGGAGCGGCGTCCCCGAACAGGACCGGCCTGAAGCCGGCGTCGTCCTGCACGGCCCGCACCGGCGGATGTTCACGCGCCAGGATGGCTCGCAAGGGTTCGATCAGCCCAACCGGCCACAGGGCGCTCAAGGGATGGCGGCCGTCCGGGGCCAGGACGTAGGCGGGGCCACCCACCTCGCCCAGCCGGGCGATCAGGTCGGCCGGCGGAGCGGCGAGGTCGCAGGGACTGGTCGCCAGCCAGGACGCGCCTTGGGCCTGGGCCCATTCAAGGCCGGCCAGAACCCCGGTCAGGGGGCCGTCGGGCAGGCCTTCGCCGTCCGGTATCACCGACAGGCCCCGGGCCGTGGCCAGCCGGGCCGCCTCGCTGTCCATGGCGGCGTTGACCGCCAGGGCGGCGCAGCCGGTCAGGCCCGCCAGGGCGGCGTCCAGCAATGGCCGGCCCTCGACGACCACGGCGGCCTTCTCCCAGCCGAAGCGGCGCGAACGGCCGCCGGCCAGGACCAGCCCGACGATGTCAGCAGCCCGGATCATGGCGCGAAGCGACCACGACGGGGCGGCAAGAGCAATGTTGGTGGAGCGGCGAAGCGCCTAGCGGTGGCCAAGATCCATGGTTTGGATCTGGGACTGGGCCTGGCGGGCCTGCGAACCGGGCACGGGCAACAGCATCGCGAGCGCGATGGCGAAGGCGGCGGCGGCGGCGAAGAGGGCCTTGACGGCCATGGGCTTATCGTTCCGTTCAGTCAGGCGCCACAGTGACGCCTTCTGACTTAACGATACGCAAACGCCGCTGTTCCGGATGAAGACTTCAGCCAATTTAGTTTGGTGAATCGGTGTGGTTTCGGCGCCGATCCCAAGTCCCGCAAGGTGTTGAAGGTGGCGGAAAAGCGGCCGGCAGGTCGAGAATATTATTCACGACCACCCCTCATCCGTCATCCCGGCCGTACCCCGGCGAAAGCCGAGGGAAGAGCCGGGACCCAGGGGCCCCGGCTCAAATGTTCGCAGCCTTGTCACCCCCTGGGTCCCGGATCGCCCTTGCGGGCGTCCGGGATGACGGGGGCGGAGAGGCCTAGTTGAAGATCTCGAAGAGGCCGGCGGCGCCCATGCCGCCGCCGATGCACATGGTGACAACGCCAAGCTTGGCCTTGCGGCGCTGGCCTTCCTGCAGCAGGTGGCCGACGCAGCGGGCGCCGGTCATGCCGAAGGGGTGGCCGATGGCGATCGAGCCGCCGTTGACGTTGTACTTCTCCGGATCGATGCCCAGCTTGTCGCGGCTGTAGAGGCACTGGCTGGCAAAGGCTTCGTTCAGTTCCCACAGGTCGATGTCATCGACCTTCAGGCCATGACGCTCGAGCAGGCGCGGCACGGCGAAGACCGGGCCGATACCCATCTCGTCGGGCTCGCAGCCGGCGACGGCGAAGCCCTTGAAGCGGCCGAGCGGCTTGAGGCCACGACGTTCGGCCTCCTTGGCTTCCATCACCACCACGGCGGCGGCGCCGTCCGACAGTTGGCTGGCGTTGCCGGCGGTGACGAAGTTGCCTTCGCCCATGACAGGCTGCAGCGACTGGAGGCCTTCGAGCGTGGTCTCGGGACGGTTGCACTCGTCGCGATCGACCACGTAGTCGACGAAGCTCTCTTCCTTGGTTTCCTTGTTGACCACCTTCATCTTGGTGGCCATCGGCACGATCTCGTCCTTGAACAGGCCGGCGGCCTGGGCGGCGGCGATGCGCTGCTGGCTGCGCAGGGCGTATTCGTCCTGATAGTCGCGGGCGACGTTGTAGCGCTTGGCGACGATGTCGGCGGTGTTGATCATCGCCATCCACAGGGCCGGCTTGATCTCCATCAGCTTTTCTTCGGTGATGTGGAAGCGGTTCATGTGGCCGCCGGCGTTGACCAGCGAGATCGATTCCACGCCGCCGCCGATGGCGACATCGGCGCCTTCATTCTTCACGTAGTGGGCGGCCGAGGCGATGGCCTGCAGACCCGAGGAGCAGAAGCGGTTGATGGTCGTGCCGCTGGTGGTCACCGGCAGGCCGGCCCAGATGGCGGCGTTGCGGGCGACGTTCATGCCGGTGGCGCCTTCAGGTCCGCCACAGCCCAGGATCACGTCCTCGACCTCGCCCCCCTCGAGGCCGGCGCGGGCCACCGCGTGCTGGATGACATGGCCGGCCATGGCCGCGCCGTGGGTGTTGTTGAAGCCGCCGCGGACGGACTTGGCCAGTCCGGTGCGGGCGTAGGAGACGATGACGGCGTCGCGCATGAGGTTCTCTTTCGTGGATTCAAACGATGGTTTGAATGGATCGGCGGCGACCTTAGGGAAACCTTCGCACCTGCGAAAGATCACGCGAGCGTCAACCTGAGCAGCCCGATTGACGGCGGGGTCTGCGCTCGCGCACCCTCGCCGGATGAAACGCCTGCTCCTCGCCGCCGCCCTTCTGCTGGCCCCCGCCCCCGCTTTCGCCCAGGAGGCCCCCGAGGGCGGCGCCTGGACCGACTGCACGGTCGCCGAGATCGCGGCCTATCGCGACCGCGTCGAGATAGTCTGCGCCGCCCCCGCCAAGGGCATGGCTGGCGAGAAGACGGCGCCGCGCCGCTTCGCCGTGGAGAACCGCGATCCCCTGACTGATGGTCTGCTGAAGCTGGCCATCGAGGCCAAGGGCCGGGGCCGGCCGCTGGGCGTCCTCTATGTCGTGGCCCCGGAGGCCAATCCGGCCGACTGCCCGAAGGAAACTTGCCGCCGGGCGGCCGGGGTAGTGCTCAAGTGAAGCCGAAGGCGATCATCGCAATCGCAATTCTCTGCGCGGGTATCGTGTCGGGAGCCTGGGCTGCTGAGCCGGCGGTCGACGAAGCGGGGAAAATCGATCCCCGCCTTCAAAGCGTCGAATGCCCGACCTTCTCGCTGAAGACCTACACTCAATTTCTCCAGATCCGGTGCGACATCGCCGATCCGATCCAGGTGTTCTCGCTCACTTGGGATCTCCAGAACTATCAGACCGTCGTGCAGTTTGCCCTTGAGGCCCAACGGAGCGGTAGACCGCTTATCGTGACGTATCTGGTCAATCCCAAGGAAAACCTGTCCGGGTGCTATCCTGACGCCTGCCGTAGACTGTGGGCGGTCGAGCTCCACGCGCCGCAAGCGCGGCCTTAGCCTCATCGGTCCGCGATCTTCCCCAACGGCGCCGCTTGACGCGCGCGTCATCGAGTCCGACCCTGCTTGAACAACGATAAGTCAGGGAAGAACCTCATGGCCGATCATCTCTACGATCTGGTGCTGCGCGGCGGCACGGTGGTGGACGGGACCGGCGGGACGCCCTTCGTCGCTGATGTCGGGATCAAGAACGGGCTGATCGCGGCGGTTCGCCCCAACCTGCCGGGCGGGGCGACCGAAATCGACGCCACCGGCAAGCTGGTCACCCCGGGCTTTGTCGACATCCACACCCACTACGACGGTCAGGCGACCTGGGATAACCGGCTGAACCCGTCGAGCGGCCACGGGGTGACGACCATCGTCATGGGCAACTGCGGCGTCGGCTTCGCGCCCTGCCGGCCGGAGGACCACGACCGTCTGATCCGGCTGATGGAGGGGGTGGAGGACATCCCGTTCCCGGTGCTGACCGAGGGCCTGCCCTGGAACTGGGAGAGCTTCCCCGACTATCTCGACGCCCTGGACAAGCGGGTGTTCGACATCGACCTGGCCGCCCAGCTGCCGCACGCCGCCCTGCGCGTCTTCGTGATGGGCGAGCGCGGGGCCAACCGCGAGCCGGCCACGCCTGAAGATATCGAACAGATGGCCGCCATCGCCAAACAGGCCATGGAGGCCGGGGCCATCGGCTTTTCGACCAGCCGCACCCTCAACCACCGGACCAGCGACGGCCAGCCGACGCCGACCCTGAATGCCGGCGAGGATGAACTGACCGGCATCGCGCTGGGCATGAAGGCGGCCGGCAAGGGGGTGCTGCAACTGGTCAGTGACTTCGCCCCCGACCCGGCCGAGGAAATCGCCATGTTCCGCCGGCTGTCGGAGAAGAGCGGACGGCCGCTGAGCTTCACGCTGGCTCAAAGCCCGAAGGCCCCCAACAGCTGGAAGATGCTGCTCGGCGCGGTCGAGACCGCCGTCGACGAGGGCGTGGCCATGAAGGCCCAGGTCTGCGGTCGGCCCGTGGGGGTGCTGTTCGGCCTGGAACTGACCCTCAATCCGTTCAGCGCCAACGAGACCTACAAGCAGATCGCTCACCTGCCGCTTGCCGAGCGGGCGGCGGCCATGGCCGATCCGGACTTCCGGGCCCGGCTGCTGAGCGAGAGCGGGGCGGTGAAAGGGCCGTTCGCCGGCAGCATGCTGCAGGCGTGGGACAACATGTACCTGCTGGGCGAGACGCCTGACTACGAGCAGCCGACCAGCAAGACGGTGAAGGCGCTGGCAGCCGGCATGGGGATCTGGCCGGAAGATCTGGCCATCGATCACATGCTGACAAATGGTGGCAGGGGGATGCTCTACCACCCCTTCCTCAACTACGCCGACGGCAGTCTGGACCCCAGCTACGCCATGCTGGGGCATCGGGACACGGTGCCGGGGCTGAGCGATGGCGGGGCCCATGTGGGGATGATCTGCGACGGGTCGTTCCCGACCAGCATGCTGACCCACTGGACCCGCGACCGGGTGCGGGGCCCGAAGTTCGCGGTCGAACAGGTGGTGCGGATGCAGACACGCGATACGGCCGAGGCGGTGGGATTGCTGGACCGCGGTCTGATCGAGGTGGGTCTGCGGGCGGATTTGAACGTCATCGACTATGGGGCGCTGAAGCTGCACGCGCCGGCGGTGGCCTACGACATGCCGGCCGGCGGACGACGTCTGACCCAGAAGGCCGAGGGCTATGTCGCCACCATCGTGGCTGGCGAGATCACCTACCGCGATGGCGAACCGACCGGGGCCCTGCCCGGACGGCTGGTGCGCGGGGCGCAGGCGGCGCCTGTCGCGATGGCGGCGGAGTAGCTAGCGGGAGGCCTTTTCGGCGATGCCGGAGGTCCCCTCGCGGGCCTTCAGCACCGCGGCGACTTCGTCGGGGGTGACGCCGCTTGCGGCGAGGACCGCCAGCAGGTGGTACAGGACATCGGCAGCTTCCGCCGTCAGGCCCGCCTTGTCGCCCGTGGCCGCCGCCAGAGCGGCTTCGAGGCCTTCTTCGCCGAGTTTCTTGGCTGCCAGTTTCGGGTCGGCGAGGAGTTTCGCCGTCCAGCTCGCGGCCGGGTCGCCGCCCTTGCGGGCCTGAATCGTCGCCCAGAGGCGGTCGAGGGTGTCGCCGAGATCGCTCATGCCGCCTCCAGTCGGACGGGCAGGCCCGCCGTCGCCATGGCCTGTTTGGCTTCCCGGATACTGACCTCGCCGAAGTGGAAGATCGAGGCCGCCAGCACCGCGTCGGCGTGGCCATCCTTGACCGCCTCGACGAGGTCGGCGGCGTTGCCGGCGCCGCCGCTGGCGATGACCGGCACCGAAGCCGCCGCGGTCACCGCGCGCAGCAGTGGGATGTCGTAGCCTGTCTTGGCGCCGTCGCGGTCCATCGAGGTCAGCAGGATTTCGCCGGCGCCCTTCGCGACAGCCAGGGCGGCGAACTCGACGGCGTCCTTGCCCGTATCGGTGCGGCCGCCGTGGGTGAAGATGTTCCAGCCGCCGTCGCTGCGCGCCTTGGCGTCGACCGCGCAGACCACGGCCTGGCTGCCGAAGGCGTCGGCCAGGCGGCTGAGGAGATCGGGGTCGTTCACGGCGGCGGTATTGACGCTGACCTTGTCGGCCCCGGCACGCAGCAGGCGCCGCGCGTCCTCCACCGTCCGCACCCCGCCGCCGACCGAGACCGGCATGAAGCAGACGTCGGCGGTGCGGGCGATGACGTCGAGGATCAGACCCCGGCCCTCGGAGCTGGCGGTGATGTCGAGGAACATCAGCTCGTCGGCCCCGGCGGCGTCGTAGGCGGCGGCCTGTTCGACCGGGTCACCGGCGTCGCGCAGGGCGACGAAGTTGACGCCCTTGACGACGCGGCCGTCCTTGACGTCCAGGCAGGGGATGACCCTCACTTTCAGCATGTCTTGGCCTTCAGCATGCCGCGAGCGTCAGGGCCTGGGCCGGGTCGATGGCCCCTTCGTAAAGGGACCGGCCGAGGATACAGCCGGCGATGGGCGCGCCGACGCGGGTCTTCAGCTGTTCGATGTCGCGGATCGAGGCGACGCCGCCCGAGGCGATGACGGGGATGGAGACGGCGTCGGCGACTTCACCGACCTGCTCGACGTTGACGCCGGTCATCGCCCCGTCGCGTCCGATGTCGGTGACGATCAGGGCGGCGACGCCGGCGTCCTCGAACTTGCGGGCCAGGTCGACGACGCCGATGTCACTGGTTTCGAGCCAGCCTTGCGTGGCGACCATGCCGCCCCGGGCGTCGATGCCGACGGCGATCTGTTCAGGCCAGAGGCGGGCGGCCTTCTTGACCAGGTCGGGATCGCGCACGGCGACGGTGCCGAGAATGACGCGGCTGATGCCGGCCTCGATCCAGGTCTCGATCTGCTCCAGCGTGCGGATGCCGCCGCCCAGCTGCACCGGCAGCGAGACGGCCTCGAGGATGGCCCCGACGGCGTCGATATTGACCGCCCGGCCCTCGACGGCGCCGTTGAGGTCGACGACGTGCAGCCAGTTGAAGCCCTGGGCCTGGAACGACGCAGCCTGGTCGGCGGGAGAGGCGTTGAACACCGTCTCCTTGTTGAGGTCGCCGTGCAGCAGGCGGACGCAGCGGCCGTCCTTCAGGTCGATGGCCGGATAAAGGATCACAGGCTCAGCTCCAGGAAGTTGGCGAGCAGGCGCTGGCCGGCGGCTTGGCTCTTTTCGGGGTGGAACTGTACGCCCATGACATTGTCCCGCGCCACGGCTGCGACGAACGGGCCGCCGTGATCGCAGGTGGCCGCGATGTCGCCCGGGTCGGCCGGGTCGAAGACAAAGCTGTGGGTGAAGTACATGTGCGGCGCGAAGCCGAGGCCCGCGAACAGCGGGCTGGCCGGACGAACGGTGTTCCAGCCCATGTGGGGCACCTTGGCGGACGGATCACGCGGTTCAAGGCGGCGGACCTGGCCGGGGATCCAGCCGAGGCCGGGGGTGGTTCCGAACTCCAGCCCGCTGTCGGCGAGGAGCTGCATGCCGACACAGACGCCCAGGAAGGGGGCGCCTCGCTGGACGGCGGTGTTCAGCGCCTCGGTCAAGCCGTCGCGGGCGGTCAGGTTGGCCATGCAGGCGGCGAAGGCGCCGACGCCGGGCAGGAGGATGCGGTCGGCCTTTGACACCGCCTCGGGATCGCCGGTGACGACGATGTCCGGGGCGCGCGTCAGCGTCGACGCCGCCTTGAGCAGCGCCTTTTCGGCCGAGCGAAGGTTGCCCGACCCGTAGTCGATCAGGGCAACGGTGGACATCGGGTCGCTACAAAACGCCCTTGGTCGACACCGCCTGGCCACCGGCCTTGGGGTCGATCTCCACCGCCGCCCGCAAGGCCCTGGCGAGGGCCTTGAAGCCGCTTTCGGCGATATGGTGGGTGTTGTCGCCGTAGAGGGTTTCCAGATGCACGCAGGCGCCGGCGTTCATGGCGAAGGCGTGGTGGAATTCCTTGAACAGCTCGGTGTCCATCTCCCCGACCTTGGGCCGCGAGAAGTCGACCTTCCAGATCAGGTAGGGGCGGTTGGACAGGTCGAGGCTGCAGCGGGTCAGGGTCTCGTCCATCGGGATGTAGGCGTGGCCGAAACGCTTGATGCCCTTGAAGCCGTCGAGCGCCTGTTTCACCGCCTGGCCCAGGACGATGCCCGTGTCCTCGACCGTGTGGTGCATGTCGATGTGCAGGTCGCCCCTGGTCTCGATCTTGAGATCGAAGCCGCCGTGGCGGGCGAAACTTTCCAGCATGTGGTCGTAGAAGCCGATGCCGGTCGAGATGGTCGACACACCGGTGCCGTCCAAGTCGATCCAGACCTTGATCTGGGTCTCTTTGGTGTCGCGCGAGATTTCTGCGGTGCGGTTCATTTCAGCAGCCCCTTGGCGATGGCCAGGTCACGCAGGTTCTTTTCCGGACGCGGGCCGTAGTGGCCGATGACCTCGGCCGCCGCCATCGAGCCCAGCTGGCCGCAGACGTCGAACGAAAAGCCCTGCGACAGGCCGTAGAGGACGCCGGCCGCGTACTGATCGCCGGCCCCGGTGGTGTCGAGCACCTTGTTCACGGTGTCGGCCGGAATGCGATGGCTGTTGGTCCCCGCCAGGATCAGCGAGCCCTGTTCGCCCCGGGTAATGGCGGCGATGTTGGTGATGGCGCCCAGTTTCGCGGCGGCGATGTCGAAATCGTCGGTCTGGAACAGGGCCTTCACTTCGGCTTCGTTGGCGAAGACCAGGTCGGCCTGGCCTTCGATGAAGCCCATCAGTTCGCCGCGGTGCCGCTCGACGACAAAGGCATCCGACAGGGTGATGCCGATCAGGCGGTTGGAGCTGTGGGCGATGCCGGCGGCCTTGGCGAAGGCGCGGCGGGCGTCCGAAGGGTCGAAGAGATAGCCTTCGAGATAGACGATGGCCGATTGCTCGATGAGGTCGGTGGGCACGTCCTCCGGGGTCAGCTCGGTCGAGGCGCCCAGGTAGGTGCACATGGTCCGCTGGCCGTCGGGGGTGACGTTGATCAGGCAGCGGGCGGTGGCCGGGCCGCCGATCAGGGGCGCGGTTTCGAAATGGACGCCGATGTCCTTCATGCCCTGGGAGAAGGCGTCGCCCAAGGCGTCGGGGGCGACCTTGCCGAGGTAGGCGGCGCGGCCGCCGAAACTGGCGATGCCGGCGATGGTATTGCCGGCCGAGCCGCCGCTGGTCTCCAGCCCCTTGGCCATGCGGCCGTAGAGCTCGACGCCGCGCGCCTCGTCGATCAGCTGCATGCTGCCTTTGACCAGGCTCTCGGCATGCAGGAACCCTTCCTCCGCCGGGGCGATCACATCGACGATGGCGTTGCCGATGGCGGCGACGTCGTAGGTGGCGGTCATGCGGGCTCTTCCAACTGGCAAACGGACGGGTCGTTACAGGAAGGGGGGCCAAAGGCCAATCCCTGGTGGGCCTGGGGGCAGGTTTGCCGGGGCCCGCCAAAGCGCGCTACAGCCGGGGCATGAAGGTCGCCATCCTCACCCCCGCCGTCGAAGAGCTGCTCTACAAGGCCTTCTGGCCCGAATGGTTCGCCAAGCTGGAGGCCGGCCTGGCGGCGTCGGGCATCGAAGCCACGCCACACATCTGGACCGAGCCCCTGGAGGGCGACTTCGACGCCGTGCTGCCGATGATCGCCTGGGGCTATCACAAACGGCCGGCCGACTGGCTGGCGCGGCTGGACCAGTTCGAGGCGGCGGGCCAGCGGATGATCAACCCACTGTCGGTGCTGCGCTGGAACACCGACAAGGCCTACCTGGCCGAGCTGGGCGCCAAGGGGGCGCCGGTGGTGCCGACCATCAGCGTCGAAAAACTGACGGCGGAAAGCCTCGAGGCGGCCCGGGAAAGCTTCGGCGGCCGCACGGTGGTGGCCAAGCCGCGGATCAGCGGCGGCTCGCATCAGACCCTGAAGCTGGCCCCGGGCGACGATCTCGGCGACGGCGTCGATGGGCCGGCCCTGATCCAGCCTTTCCTGCCGGCGGTCGGCGACGAGGGCGAGATCTCCCTGCTCTACTTCGGCGGCAAGTTCAGTCATGCGGTGACCAAGGTCGCCGCCAAGGGCGACTTCCGGGTCCAGCCGCAGTTCGGCGGCCAGGTGTCGCGGGTCAAACCCTGGGACGGGGCGGAGGGCGTGGCTCAGGAGATCCTGGCCGCCGTGCCGCCGCTGGCCTATGCGCGGATCGACCTGCTGCGCGGCCTGGACGGCCAGCTGAAGCTCATGGAGCTGGAAGCCATCGAGCCCGACCTCTTCCTGCAGTACGCCCCCAAGGCCGGCGGCCGGTTCGGGGCGGCGGTGAAGGCGGCGCTGGGCGGCTAGCCGCCCTCTTAGCCACCCATGAACAGTTCGCGCGAGGGGCAGAGGTCGGCGACCTGGCACTCGGCGCATTTGGGCTTGCGGGCCAGGCAGACGTAGCGGCCGTGCAGGATCAGCCAGTGGTGGGCGCGGGTCAGGTAGGGCTGGGGCACGATGGCCATCAGTTCGGCCTCGACCGCGTCGGGGGTCTTGCCGAAGGCCAGCTTGAGGCGATGTGAGACTCGGAAGACATGGGTATCGACGGCGATGGCCGGTTCGATGTCGAGTTCGTTGAGGACAACCGAAGCGGTCTTGCGGCCAACGCCGGGGAGGGCCTGGAGATCTTCGCGGTTCAGCGGGGTCTGGCCGCCGTGCTTCTCCAGGATGATCCGGGAAAGCTCGATGACGTTTTTGGCCTTGTTGCGGAACAGACCGATGGAATTGATCCACGGGATCAGGCCGTCGACGCCGAGGTCATGGATGGCCTGCGGCGTATTGTAGTTGGCGAACAGCCTGTCCGTGGCCTTGTTGACCTGGACGTCGGTGGCCTGGGCCGAGAGCGCCACGGCGACGACCAGGGTGAACGGCGAGTCGAAGTGAAGTTCGGTCTTGGGGTTGTCCGACAGGGTCGAGAAGCGCTCGAACAGGGCGTCGACGCGGGCCCGCTCCCTGGGCGAGAGGCGTTTACGTACAGGCTGTTTGTTTGTTTTCTTCGGTGCTGTTGGCATGGACAGGGTTTTACCCGGTATGACCCGGCCCTACCCGGCCAGTTTCTCGTCCATCAGGGCGATGGTGCGGGGCAGGCCGAAGATGGCGGCGAAACTGCCGAACCTCGGGCCCTGGCTTTGGCCAAGGAGCACCTCGTACAACGCCTGGAACCAGCTGCGCAGAGGATCGAAGCCGGCGTCGTTGCCGGCCGAGTAGACCTCGTTCTGGATAAGTTCGGCGTCCTGGCAGTCGGACGGCATCGCCGCCAGCCGGGCCCGCAGGTCGAGCATGGCGGCGCGCTCCTTCTCGTCGGGGGCGCGGAAGGCCTTGTTCGGCTTGATCTGGTCTTCGTAGTAGGCGACCGCGTAGCCGGCCAGAGTGTCGAGCAGCGGATGCGTCTCCGGCGAGGCGCCCGGGATGTAACGCGACAGGAAGCCCCAGAGGACCTCCTTGCTCTGGGCGTCGGCGGCCGAAACCAGGTTCAACAGCAGGCTGAAACTGACCGGCGATCCTTCCTGCGGCGGGCGGCCGCCGTGGATGTGCCAGACCGGATTGTTGATCTGTTGGGCCGGTTCCTGGCGCTGGTAGGCGTCGAGTTGCTGCAGGTACTCGTCGGCGGCCTTGGGCACCACGTCGCGGTGCAGGCGCTTGGCCGACTTGGGGCTCTGGAAGATGTAGTAGGCCAGGCTCTCGGGCGTGCCGAAGGCCAGCCACTCGTCCATGGTCAGGCCATTGCCCTTGGTCTTGGAGATCTTCTGGCCGGTTTCGTCGAGGAAGAGCTCATAGTTGAACCCCTCCGGCGGCGTTCCGCCCAGCACCTTGCAGATCTGGTTGGAGGCCTTGACCGAGTCGATCAGGTCCTTGCCGCTCATCTCGTAGTCGATGCCGAGCGCGGTCCAGCGCAGGGCCCAGTCGGGCTTCCACTGCATCTTCACATGGCCGCCGGTGACCGGAACCTCGGTCAGGGTCCCGTCCTCGTCCTCGAACAGGATCGTGCCCTTGTCGACGTTGCGCTCGATCGTCGGGACCTGCAGCACGCGGCCGGTCTTGGGGCTGATCGGCAGGAAGGGCGAGTAGGTGGCGCGGCGCTCCTCGCCGAGGGTCGGCAGCATGACCTTCTGGATGGCGTCAAAGCGCTGCAGGGCGACGAGCAGGGTCGCGTCGAAGACACCGCCCTTGTAGCAGTCCGTCGAGCTGACGAACTCGTAGTCGAAGCCGAAATTGTCGAGGAAGGCCTGGAGCCGGGCGTTGTTGTGGGCGCCGAAGCTTTCGTGCGTGCCGAAGGGGTCGCGCACGACGGTCAGGGGCTTGCCCATGTCCTCGTGCAGCATGTCCTGGTTGGGAAGATTGGGGGCGATCTTGCGCAGACCGTCCATGTCGTCGCTGAAGCTGATCAGGCGCGTGGGGATGGCGTCGTCGGTCAGCGAGCGGAAGGCGGCGCGGACCATGGTGGTGCGCGCCACCTCCTGGAAGGTGCCCAGGTGCGGCAGGCCGGACGGGCCGTAGCCGGTCTCGAGGATCACCGGTTTGGCCAGGGCGGGGAAGGTCGCGACCGCCTCGGCGGTCTTTCCCGAATTGATCAGGGTGACGGCGAGATCGCGCTCGGCGTCGGTCAGGCGGATGCGCAGGGTGCGGGCGAGCAGGTTGCGAGCCTGTTCGAACGGCCAGGCCTTGGCGTCGCGGGCGAGATGGGAGAGACCTTCAAACATGGCGCGGCGATTAGGCCCCGCAGCGGTTTGGGTCAATGTCAGAGGGCCGCAAACAGCGCCTGCGCCTCATCCCAACTGGTCACGACACGCGTGGCGCCGGCCGCAATCAGACCCTCATCGGCGCGGTGGTCGAGGTGGCCGCCGCCGGTGAAGCCCCAGACGGTCATGCCGGCGGCGCGGGCCGAGCGGACGCCGTTGACGCTGTCCTCGATGGCCAGGGCCCGGCCGGGATCGACGCCCAGCCGATCAGCCGCCAGCAGATAGATGTCGGGGTGCGGCTTGCCGTGGGCGACGAGGTCGGCCGAGTAGATGTGGGGCGCGAACAGGGGGGCGAGGCCGACCTTGGTCAGCTTGCGGCTCAGGGCTTCGGCGTCTGAACTGCTGGCCACGGCCTTGAGCAGGGTGACGGCGGCAACCGCCTCCCGGGCCCCGGGCACGCAGTCGAGGCGTTCGTCGCAGGCGATGCGCGAGCGGCCGCGGACGGTGGGCAGGAAGTCTTCCGGCAGGGGACTGCCGATCTGATTGCGATGTTCTTCGTCCAGGGCGGCCACGTAGGTCCGCTCATGCATGCCCATGAACCGGCTGCGGTAATCGTGGGGGTCGTAGGTCAGGCCGTAGCCGCCCAGAACCTCCAGCTCGATGGCGTGATAGATGACCTCGGAGTCGACCAGCACTCCGTCGGCGTCGAAGATGACGGCGTCGAACATGGCCGGGGTTTAGCGATGCTGGCCCGTCGCGCAACCCACACAGCGTTGCGGACTGTTACTCCTTCACCGCCGCCAGGCATTCCTTGCGCAGGGCTTTGAGCGCCTTGACCATGTCGTTCTTCATGGCGTCGCGGGTCAGACCGGCCGGTATGGCCGGGTAGGGCGAGGCGGCGCGGTTGGTATAGCTCACCCGGGTGCCGCCGCTGGGCAGGGCGGTGAGGCGCCACTCCCCCTCGCAGACCTTCACATCGCCGCCGGCGCATTTGAAGGTGATCCGCTTGTGGGGGTCGTAGCTGGATCGGAACACCGACCGGACCTTGGGCACCAGCGGCGGGGCGACAACCATCTCGCGCAGGTCCCAGCTGCCGTCGGGCGCCCTGTCCAGCACCTTGCAGCTCTGGACGTTGGGAGCCATGCGCTTGGCCCGCTTGCAGTCGAGGATGACCTTCCAGACGACGGCCGGCGGCGCCTCGATGTCGACGCGGCCGCGCACGATGCCGGCCGTCCCGCCGGGATCCGGGGAAACCTCCGCGAAGACGCCGCTGGCGGCGACCGCGATGAACAGCGCAGCCCACATGGATATTACGCTAGCCCCTTTTGACGTCGTGGGAAGAGGCGGCGTCCCCTTGGAAAGGGGGGATCAGGCGATCCGGTTCCTCACCAGGTCATCAACGACGGTCGGGTCGGCCAGGGTGGTGGTGTCGCCGAGATTGGAGACATCACCCTCGGCCACCTTGCGCAGGATGCGGCGCATGATCTTGCCCGAGCGGGTCTTGGGCAGGCCTGGCGCCCACTGGATGGCGTCCGGCGCGGCGAAGGGGCCGATCTCCTTGCGGACCCATCGAACCAACTCCGCCCGCAGCTCTTCGGTCGGGGCGGTGTCGGCGTTGAGGGTGACGTAGGCATAGATGGCCTGGCCCTTCACGTCGTGCGGCCGGCCAACAACGGCGGCCTCGGCGACATCGTGGTGGGCGACCAGGGCGCTTTCAACCTCGGCGGTGCCGAGCCGGTGGCCGGAGACGTTGATGACGTCGTCCACCCGGCCGGTGATCCAGTAGTAGCCGTCCTCGTCCCGGCGGCAGCCATCGCCGGTGAAGTATTTCCCCGGGTAGGTCGAGAAGTAGGTGTCGAAGAAGCGCTGGTGATCGCCATAGACCGTGCGCATCTGGCCGGGCCAGCTGTCGGTGATGCAGAGATTGCCGCTGACGGCGCCTTCGAGGACCGCGCCCTCGGCGTCGACCAGCTGCAGCTTCACGCCCGGAAGGGGTTTGCTGGCCGACCCCGGCTTCAGGGCCGTGGCGCCGGGCAACGGACTGACCAGGCAGGCGCCGGTCTCGGTCTGCCACCAGGTGTCGACGATCGGGCAGCGGCCTTCGCCGACCACGCGGTGATACCAGAGCCAGGCCTCCGGGTTGATCGGCTCGCCGACGCTGCCCAGCAGGCGCAGGCTCTTGCGGGAGGTCTTCTTCACCGGCTCCTCCCCGTCGCGCATCAGGGCGCGCAGGGCCGTCGGCGCGGTGTAGAAGATCTCGACCTGGTGCTTGTCGATCACCTCCCAGAAGCGCGAGACGGTCGGGTAGTTCGGCACGCCCTCGAAGATCAGCGAGGTGGCGGCGTTGGAGAGCGGGCCATAGACGATGTAGCTGTGGCCGGTGACCCAGCCGACGTCGGCCGTGCACCAGAAGATTTCGCCGGGGCGATAGTCGAAGACCAGTTCGTGGGTCCAGCTGGCCCAGGCCAGATAGCCGCCGGTGGTGTGCAGCACGCCCTTGGGCTTTCCCGTCGAGCCCGAGGTGTAGAGGATGAACAGCGGGTCCTCGGCGTTCATCGGTTCGGGAGGGCAGTCGGCGCTGGCGGCGTCGCGCAGGGGCTCCCAGGCGACGTCGCGGCCGTTGTGGGTCAGCCATTTGGCGCCGGTGCGGCGGATGACCAGCACCTTCTCCACCTTCGGGCAGCTGGTCAGGGCCAGGTCGACGTTCATCTTCAGGGGGATGATCTTGCCGCCGCGGACGCCCTCGTCGGCGGTGATGACAAAGCGGCTGTCGCAGTCCTGGATGCGGCCGGCGATGCTGTCGGGCGAGAAGCCGCC
This sequence comes from Caulobacter sp. SRI_014, assembly GCF_057586315.1. Lineage (NCBI taxonomy): Bacteria > Pseudomonadati > Pseudomonadota > Alphaproteobacteria > Caulobacterales > Caulobacteraceae > Caulobacter > Caulobacter sp. SRI_014. The sequence continues at coordinate 131,755 of NZ_JBYCZQ010000012.1, forward strand.
GAAGATGACGGAGTGGACGGCGCCGATGCGGGCGCAGGCCAGCATGGCGTAGGCCGCCTCGGGGATCATCGGCATATAGATGGTGACGCGGTCGCCCTTGCGGACTCCGAGGTCCTTCAGGACGTTGGCCATGCGGCAGACGTCGGCGTGAGCCTCGCGGTAGGTGATCTTCCGGCTGTCGGCCGGATCATCCCCCTCCCAGATGAAGGCGACCTGGTCGCCCCGCTCTGCCAGGTGACGGTCCAGGCAGTTGACCGAGACGTTGAGGACCCCATCCTCAAACCAGCGGATCCGGAAATCCTCCTTGTTGTAGGAGACGTCCTTGATCTTCGTCGGCGGGGTCATCCAGTCGAGGCGGCCGGCGACGCTGGCCCAGAAGGCGTCCGGATTGTGCTCGACCGCCTCCCAGGCGGCCTCATAGCCGGCAGCGTCCATGTGCGCCCGGGCGGCCCATTCGGCCGGAACCGGAAAAACCTGCTCTTCGCTCATGCCGCGCTCCTCTTCTCTCGGCGCGGGAGTATGCGGACAGCCCAAGGCGGCGCAAGGCGTTGCGCAGGGTAAGGTCTCATTCATCAAAGGTGACGCCTCCGTCATTTTTTGTTGACGGTCGGCTGCTAAGTTGACACTGTTCACATTGCGCAAGGCCCGGCACAGGGTCCGCACCCCTTTGGCCGGAGGATCAAGCTGATGACCGACAAGAACATCACCAAGGACGCCATGTACGACGCCGTCCACCCGGACGACTTCGAGTCGATGCTCGAACTCGACCGCTACGGCAACCGTTCGACCGCCTTCGACAAGATCATCAGCGCCACCCACGACCACTTCTGGGATCCGCTGGACAAGGCCTACATCGACTTCGACGAGCCCTTCGACATGGAGAACGAGCCGCTCGTTCCCGAGGACTTCGTGGTCGCCCTGCAGACGGAATACGTCTCCAACCACCTGTCGGACCCCAAGATCCGCACCCGCTTCATCAATGACAGCACCCTGCGCATCTTCTCCTCGATCCTGCACGGCGAGCAAGGCGCGCTGAACCTGTCAGCCAGCCTCTGCCACGTGCTGAAGGACCAGGGCGCGCAGGAGTACGCCGCCAACCAGACGCGCGAAGAGGCCCGCCACGTCACGGCCTTCGCCAAATACATCAAGGCCCGCTGGGGCCGTCCGGTCGAATGCGGCCCGACCCTGAAGAACCTGCTGGTCGAGATCATCGGTGCGCCGGAGGTCTACAAGAAGATCATCGGCATGCAGATGCTGGTCGAGGGCCTGGCCATGGGCGCCTTCGCCTCGCTGTTCAACGCGATCAACGACCCGGTCGGCAAGAAGCTGCTGCAGCTGGTGATGACCGACGAGGCCTTCCACCACAAGTTCGGGAAGATCTGGGCCGACCGCACCGTGCCCAAGCTCAGCCCCGAAGAGCACGCGATCATCGAGGACTGGGCCGCCCACTGCTTCCAGGCGGTGCTGTTCAACCTGGTGGGCCCGACCCAGCAGCGCGACCTCTACGAAGCCTATGGCCTGGACCCGGAAAAGGTCATCGCCGAGTTCGCCCAGATCATGACCGACGACGCCCGTCGCGAGAACATGAAGGAGCAGACCAACATCTTCCGCGTCCTCGTGAAGACCCTGCTCAACGCCGGCATCATCACCGAGCGCACCAAGGCCTTCTACGGCATGTATGTCGACCTCGACGAGCTGAAGGCCGAGGGTGACCGGATGGTCGGCGACGACATCGCCGAGGAGGGCATCCGCTACCTCCAGGAGATCAATTTCAAGGACAAGGCCAAGGTCGTCTCGATCGCCGCCGAATAGGTCCTTACACGGCCAAACACTTTGTGAGCGCCCGGGCTTCGGCCCGGGCGTTTTCTTTTTGGGCAGCGCGGCTAGATTGCGCCGCATGAAGATCATCCCCGCCCTCGCGGCCGCCCTGACGCTGGCCGCCCTCCCCGCGATGGCCGCCGCGCCGCAGCCGGCCCGCCCCATCGCCGTCAGCTTCTATTCGGGCACCTGGTACGAGATCGCCCGCACACCGAACAGCAACCAGAAGGACTGCCAGGCCCCGACCAGCCAATTCACCTCGGCGGCCGGCGGCAAGTACCTGATGACCCAGACCTGCCGGAAGGGCTCGCCCTCCGGCGCGGCCAAGGTGTTCAAGGCCGAGGGCCAGATCGTCCCCGGATCCGGCAACGCCAAGTTCAAGGCGAAGTTCTTCGGGGTGGTGAACCAGGAGTACTGGATCCTCGACACCGGCCCCGACGCCAGCTGGGCGATTATGGCCACCCCGGGCGGCAACTACGTCTGGCTGATGTCGCGCAAGGCCGTCATGGCCCCGGCGGCCAAGGCGGCGGCCTTGGCCCGGATCAAGGCGCTGGGCTACAACACCGCCAAGCTGGAAATGCCCAGGCAGCCGCCGGCCTGACGGGTTGACCCGGAACACAACCGGAACATAAATGACGGCATGGAGGCCGTCCTCACCCTCGTCACCCTCACCCGCCCGGAGACCACCTCGGCGGTGACCCGCGGCGCCGCGCGGCTGGTGGCGTCGATGGGCTATGCGCCGCTGGCCGAGGTGGGGCTGCCGAACGGGCGGCGGGCCGACCTGATGGCGCTGGGGCCCAAGGGCGAGATCGTCATCGTCGAGGTCAAGTCGAGCCCCGAAGACTACCTCTGCGACCGCAAGTGGGGCGAGTACCTGCCCTATTGCGACGCCTTCTATTTCGCGGTCGGGCCGGAGTTTCCGCAGAGCCTGTTGCCGGACGAACCGGGCCTGATCGTCGCCGACGGCTTTGGCGGGGCGGTGGTGCGGGATGCGCCGCTGACGCCGCTGGTGGCGGCGCGGAGGAAGGCGCTGACCCTGGCGTTCGCGCGGCTAGCGGCGATGCGGGCGCTGGGGGTCTAGAGCCGTCCTACTTCGGCGCGCGCTTGGCCAGGATGCGCTGCAGGGTCCGGCGGTGCATCGACAACCGTCGCGCCGTTTCCGAGACGTTGTGATTGCAGAGCTCGTAGACCCGCTGGATGTGCTCCCAACGCACGCGGTCGGCGCTCATCGGCTTTTCCGGCGGCGGCGGAGTCTCGCCGGCCTGGGCCAGCAGGGCGCGGACCACGTCGTCGGCGTCGGCGGGTTTGGCCAGGTAGTCGATGGCGCCGGCCTTCACCGCCGCCACGGCGGTGGCGATGTTGCCGTAGCCGGTCAGCATGACCACGCGGGAGTCGGGACGCACCTCGCGGATCGTCTCCACCGCCTTGAGGCCCGTGCCGTCGTCCAGCTTCAGATCGACCACCGCATAGGCCGGCGCATGAGCGCGGATGGCTGCGATGCCCTCGGCGACGCTGCCCGCCAGGGTCACCTCGAAGCCGCGCTGCTCGAGCGCCCGCCCGAGCCGGGTGCGCAGGGGCGCGTCGTCGTCGAGGACGAGCAGGGTCTTGTCGGCGAGGCCGGCGACGGTGTCGGAAACGTCGGTCATGGTCTTGGAACAGCTCCCACAAATCCGAATCCATTACCCACATTAGGCCCATTAAACCTTCGGGCGAGCAACGTTCAAAGACGCCCTAGGCGTCGATATGCGCCTCCAGCGCGTCACGAGGCCAACGGACGGTGACCACCGCGCCGCCGGCCTTGCCATTGCGGAACGTCACCACCCCGCCTGTCCGTTCCATCAGGGTCTTCGAAATAAAGAAGCCCAGCCCCATTCCGATGTGGCCGCTGCGCGATCCCTCCGCCCCCGGACGGCTGGTGACATAGGGCTCGCCGAGCTTGGCCAGGATGTCCGGCGCGAATCCCGGGCCGTCGTCCTTGACCTCGAGCGTGATGTTGCGGTCGTCGAAGCGGGCGGTGATCAGCACCTCCGATCTGGCGAAATCGACGGCGTTCTCGACGAAGCTGGTCAGGGCGTGCAGCACCTCGGGCAGGCGGCGGACATCGGGCGGCTCCTCGCCGCGCGGGCCGCTGATCACCGCCTCGACCCGCACCTCCGGCTCCTTTGTGTGGGGGGCGACGGCCTCCTCGACCAGCTGGCCGAGCGACATATGGCCATGGACATCGTCGGTGGCGTCGGGGTCGGCAGTCAGGCGGCGCAGGATCTCGCGGCAGCGTTCGGCCTGGCTGACCAGCAGGTCGGCGTCCTCCTTGGCCGGGGTGCCCTCGGCTGCGCCGCGGGCCATCTCCTTGGCGACGATGGAGATGGTCGCCAGCGGCGTGCCCAGCTCATGGGCGGCGGCGGCGGCCAGGGCGCCAAGCGCGCTGAGCCTCTGTTCCCGGGCCAGGACGGCGTTGGTCGTGTCGAGCGCCAGCTCCATGCGCGCCGCCTCGCTGGCCGCCTGCCAGGCGTAGCCGGCGCAGAAGGCGATGCCCAGGATGCGGCTGAGAACGTTGCCGATGCGGTTGACGATGGGCACGTCGAGGTTGACCGTGTCCGGCGCCGGCAGCGGCAGGGAACTCATCGACAGCAGGACGATGCAGACCACCGCCAGCAGGGCGATGCCCAGCACATGGCGCAACGGCAGGGTCGCCGCGGCCAGCACCACCGGGGCGATGATGAGCAGGGAAAAGGGATTGATCGAGCCGCCCGTCAGATAGAGCATCCCCGATAGCTGCAGGATGTCGAAAGCCAGCTGCGCGGTGGCCTCCCAGTCGGCGACCTGACGCTGCGACGAGGTTGAGGCCAGATGCAGCAGCCAGTTCATCCAGGCCGACAGGCCGATCAGGGTCAGGCAGGCGGCAAGCGGCAGCTCGAACCCGAGCCCGAACCGGACGAACAGCACCGTGGCCAGCTGGCCGATGACAGTCAGCCATCGGACTGTGACCAGGGTGCGGACGCGCAGGCGCGCCCGGCGGCTTCCGCCGAAGTCCCAGAGCCTGGGCGCGGCCGCTTGCACGGCCTCCTCCCCCGGCCTATCGAGGCCACGCCTGTCGGCGTCCGGCGTCAGGGGCGAGAGGGTGGTCATGGGACTTCAACTCTGCTCCTGATCCGGTGCGAAAGCCAACCTCGGAGATGAGATGACCCGTACGCGCATGATCCTGTGGGGCGCCGTGGCGCTGGGCCTGGTCATCGTCCTGGCCCTGGCGCTGGGCATGGGGGCCGGTCGGCCGAAGAGCCAGCCATCCGAGGTCGGCGGGGCCTTCAGCCTGGTCGACCAGAACGGCCGGCCGGTGACGGAGAAGGTGCTCAAGGGCCAGTGGAACATGGTCTTCTTCGGCTTCACCTACTGCCCCGACATCTGTCCGGGAACGCTTCAGAACCTCATTCGGGTCAAGGACCAGCTGGGGACCAAGGGCAAGGACGTGCGGATCGTGTTCATTTCCATCGATCCGGGCCGCGACCGGCCGCAGGCGATCCGCGACTGGCTCGAAGCCAACGGAGCGCCGGAGGGCACCCTGGGTCTGACCGGCACGCAGGAAGAGGTCGCCCAGGCCGTGAAGGCCTACAAAGCGGTGGCCAACAAGGTCGGCGAGGGGCCGGACTACACCATGGACCACTCGACGGTGGTCTATCTGATGGACCCGCGCGGCCAGTTCGATCGCCCCCTGCCCTACCGGCTGCCGGACGAGATCGTCACCCAGGTGACGGCCGCCAAGCGCGGCGATTAACGCCGTCAGTGCAAGAAGGGCGCCGGTTTAAGCGCCCTGTTAACCAACCGGCCCCAAAGCTGCGTTCTCCAATCACGCGCGGCTCGGGAGGGCTGATCTTTGTCGCTCGGTCCGAGACTTGAACTCCGGCAAGGCCAGGGGCTGGTTATCACCCCCCAGCTGCAGCAGGCGATCAAGCTGCTGCAGCTGTCGAACCTGGAGCTCGAGGCCTTTGTCGAGGCCGAGCTTGAGCGCAACCCGTTGCTGCAGCGGGACGCCGAACCGGAAACCGAGCAGGACGCCCCCAAGGTCGACCGGGCCGAAGCCGCCGCCGACGAGATGCCCGACGCGGCCGCCACCGCCGACATGGACGGCGGCCATGAGGACGTCAGCCCCGGCGAACGCGATTCGGGCGAAGGCGGCGAAGCGGCCGACGGCGGCGGGGCCATCGACTGGTCGCGGGCCGGCAAGGGCGGCAGCTTCGAAAGCGAGGACGACTTCGAAGGCCGGTTGAGCCGCGAAAAGACCCTTGGTGAACACCTGCACGACCAGCTGGCCGTGGCGGGTTTGAGCGAGGCCGAACGCGGCGTCGCCGCCGTGCTGATCGACGCGGTCGACGAAGGCGGCTATCTGCGCGCCGACCTGCATGAGATCGGCGAGCGCCTGGGCTGCGGCCAACCCTTCGTCGAGGGTGTGCTGGCCGTCCTGCACGGGTTCGAACCGACCGGCGTCATGGCCCGCGACGTGCGCGAGTGCCTGTCGCTGCAGCTGCGCGAGAAGGACCGGCTGGATCCGGCCATGGACGCCCTGCTGGCCAACCTCGACCTGTTGGCCCGGCGCGATATGGCAGGGCTGAAGAAGGTCTGCGGCGTCGACGACGAAGACCTGCGCGACATGATCGCCGAGCTGAAGGCCCTCACCCCCCGGCCGGGCGCCGCCTTCGGGGGCGAGCCCAGCCATGCGGTGTCCCCTGACGTCTATGTCCGCGAGGGGCCGGGCGGGCTGTGGCATGTCGAACTCAACACCGACACCCTGCCCCGCGTGCTGGTCGATCAGCGCTATCACGCCCGGGTCAGCGGCGGGGCGCGCACCGAGGCCGACAAGGCCTTCCTCTCCGACTGCATGGCCAGCGCCAGCTGGCTGGTCCGCAGCTTGGACCAGCGGGCCCGGACCATCCTGAAGGTGGCGTCCGAGATCGTCCGCCAGCAGGACGGTTTCCTGGCCTATGGCGTACAGCACCTGCGGCCGCTGAACCTGAAGACGGTGGCCGACGCCATCGGCATGCATGAGTCGACCGTCAGCCGGGTGACCTCCAACAAATATATCGCCACGCCGCGCGGCCTGTTCGAGCTGAAGTTCTTCTTCACCGCCTCGATCGCCAACTCCAGCGGCGGCGAGGCCCACTCGGCCGAAAGCGTGCGCCACCGCATCCGCCAGCTGATCGAGACCGAGCGCAACGAGGCCGAGGTGCACAGCGACGACACCATCGTCGACATCCTCAAGGAAGCCGGGGTGGACATCGCTCGCCGCACGGTGGCCAAGTATCGCGAGGCGATGCGTATTCCTTCGTCGGTGGAACGCCGTCGGGCGCTGCGGGCCGCGGTCTAGGACCCTTCACCGGCCTAAGGCGTTCTGACGCCCGGAGGCCGGATGGACGATCATCTTCTCGAACGAAAACTCAGCCTGTCGCAGGTGATGAGCGAGATCGCGGCCGATCCCGATCCGACCGTGACGCTGGGCGAGATCATCCACCGGCTGGGCCACCGGGCCTTCGGGGCGATGTTCTTCGTCTTCGCGGCGCCCAACTGGCTGCCGATGCCGCCGGGCGCCTCGACCTTCCTCGGCTTTCCGCTGGTGCTGATGACGCCGCAGATGATCTTCGGGGTGCGCGGGCCCTGGCTGCCCAACTTTATCGACGAGCGGCCGATCAAGCGGGCCCATATGGCCGACGCCTTCGAAAAACTGATCCCCTGGCTGCGCAAGGTCGAGAAGATCTCCCGGCCGCGCCTGACCTTCCTGTTCGGGCCGGTCGGCGACCGGATCATCGCCTTTGTCTGCTTCCTGTTGTCGCTGGTGCTCATCCTGCCGATTCCGCTCGGCAACATGGCCCCGGCAGCCGCCATCGCCATTTTCGGCCTGGCCATGATCCAGCGGGACGGCATCCTGGCCCTGCTGGCCTATGCGATCAGCGGCCTGAGCCTGGGCCTGCTGTTCATCGGCGGCCGTGTCGCCATCGAGGGCGTCGAGAAACTGATCGAGATGGCCGACCGCCTGATGGGCTGACGTCACAAAACGGCGAGGTAACTTCGGTTTTCTTGACACCATCCTGGGGCGGGCGCGTTCTAGTCCGTATGCAAATCCAAGTCGCTGGCAAACAAGTCGATGTCGGCGCGGCCCTCAGGGACCGCATCACCGACGACCTCTCCAACAGCATCAGCAGGTACTTCGATCGCGGCGGCGCAGCCGACGTGACCGTCAGCCGCTCTGGCCATGGCTTCCGGGTCGATTGCGCCCTGGCGCTCGATTCCGGTCAACGGCTGCAGAGCCACGGGGCCGGCGGCGACGCCCATGCCGCCTTCACCGACGCCCTGACCAAGATCGAAACCCGCGTGCGCCGCTACAAGAAGCGCCTCAAGGACCACAGCCCGGCGGCCAACGCCAAACAGGAAGAACGGGCCGTCTACACCACCCTGCGAGCCCCCGACGACTCAGCCGACGACATCGACTGGGATGCGGACGAACCCGTCTCGGAAGGCGCGCCGAGCGCCATGGTCATTGCCGAAAATGACACTGAGGTGAAAGTTTTGACCGTTTCGGGGGCGGTTATGGAACTGGACTTGACTGAATCGCAAACAATTGTGTTTAGGAACGCCGCTCACGGCGGATTGTCCGTCGTCTACCGTCGCAGCGACGGCAACATCGGCTGGATCGATCCCGAACGCACCCTCTCCTCGAAGATGGGGCGCTCCGGGAACGGTTCGGGCGCCAAGGGCTAGGACCCCTCGGCGTCTTCACTGTCGCCCTCGGTTCAACCCTTTCCAAGTTCCGCTCACCCATGAACATCGGTCAATTGCTTGATCCTCGCGCTATCGTCCCCCGGGCGAGTGGCGGTTCCAAGCGCCAGGTCCTGTCCATTATCGCCGACGTCGCCGCCCGCACCTGGGGCTTCGACCAGGGCGTGGTGCTGGACGCGCTGCTGGAGCGCGAGGCGGCCGGGTCGACCGGTGTCGGCCACGGCGTGGCCGTGCCGCACGCCCGCATCGAAGGCATCGAGCAGATGCAGGCCGTGTTCGTTCGCCTGGAAACCCCGATCGCCTACGAGGCCGTCGACGGCGCCAAGGTCGATCTTCTGTTCGCCCTGCTCGCCCCGGCCGACGCCGGCAGCGAGCACCTGCGCGCCCTGGCCCGGGTCTCGCGCCTGATGCGCCAGGCCGACCTGCGCGCCCAGCTGCGCCAGGCCCGCTCGCCGGAACTGATCCTGTCGCTGCTCGAGCGTGAGGCCCAGCCGTCAGCGGCCTGAGGGCCTATCGAAGCGGCCAGCCATTATACCTCGACGCGTCCGGCCTACAAAAAAGGCGGCGCCGGGCACGGACCTGCCAAATCCCCCGCAATCGTTGGCTTTGACGTAGCTCCGGAGGCGGGAAACGTTGGCCCCGGCGTAGGCGCCGCGTAGGCACGCGCGCTGTGAATGTTGTCGTCCAAGTTGGCCGGTTTCACCAACAGCCGGCTGTGAGGGTCGGGATTCGAGACGTCCGCGGCGGAATCGGCGATGA
>NZ_JBYCZQ010000013.1:0-137180 GCF_057586315.1 Caulobacter sp. SRI_014
AGATTCAGGCGCCGATTTTGACGTCACTCGGCCTTGGGCCATCGCGCCCGCTGCGGGGTGGTTCCAGGGTGGTCGAAAGCCGTCCCCGGAGAGGCTGAAACGCCTCTACAGGCGGACAGCTGATTGGTGTCAAGTTGTTGAAAATGCGGGGAGAACTTCCGACGCATCAACCCCCGTCGTGCTATAATGGTTCCGCTTCGATAACGCGGCGGTTCCCCAACCCTCAGACCCCCGGCCGCGAGTAGTCCACCAGCCCCGGGCCGAACACGCTGGCCACCACCACGGGCCGCCGGTCGCTGATGTCCTCGTCCGGCAGCTCGTCGATCTCTTCCGGGTACTTCAGCTCCACCCGGAAGCCGCCGTCCTCGATGACATAGGCCAGGGTCGCCCATTCGCCCTTGGGGTCGATTTGCCGGCAGGCGTCCCAATAGGCCTCGATGATGCTCTCCATGACCGGCGGGCACAGGCGGTAGCGGATGTCGTCGGGGTGTTCGGGGTCGTCGAAGAACAGGTCGGCGGTCAGGCCGTCGGCATCCATCTCGGCATAGACGAGCAGGCGCGTGGCCGTCTCGTCGGCCGCCTCCAGGGCCAGGCGGCCGATTTCCTGGTGGTAGGGCTCGAGCAGTTCGGCGTCTTCGGGGGTCATGGGGCACAGATGGCGCCTGCGCCCCGCCCTGTCGAGGTCAGGCCGATTTGGTCAGATCGGCGCGAGGGCCTCGCTGTCGGTCCACAGCCGCGCGCAGGCGGCGTCGTCGCGGGCCAGGGCCGAGGGCGGCAGGGTCTTCATGCCCCTGCTGCGCACCGACACATAGTCGCCCCGCGCCCCGGCCCAGCGCGGATCGGTCGCCAGCTCCGCCAGCAGGCGTCCGGAATTGGCCGGGGTGCTGATCCGCTCGCCGCGGACCACCAGGGGAAGGATGAAGCGGAAGACCAGCGACAGGGGGAAGGGGTAGTCCCGCGCCAGGCCGGTGCCGGGGGTGAAGCCGGGGTCGAAGGCGGCGACCATCACGTCCGGCCGCGTCGCCGCCAGCCGCCGGGCCAGCTCCCGGGCGGTCATCACGTTGCACAGCTTGGAGGTGGAATAGGCCCGCCGGCCGGCAACGCCCTGCGAGGCGTCCCGCTCCGGGTCGGTGTCCGGATGGGCCAGGCGGTTGGCGTCGGCGTGGTTGGGCGGCGGCATGCCGGTCTTTTCTTCGGGATCGTGCGTGCCGCTGGCGGTCAGGATGATCCGCCCGTTCGGCGCCATCTTCGGCAGGAGCAGGCGGATGAGCAGCTGATGGGCCAGGTGGTTGGCCGCGAAGGTGACTTCGTAGCCCTGCCGGCTGCGCCCGCCGGTGACGTTCTGCAGGCCGGCGTTGAGCAGCAGCACATCGATCGGCTGGTCCGGCTGGACGGCGGCGAAGGTCCGCACCTGATCGACGTCGGCCAGGTCCAGCGGCTCCCGTCGGCTTCGGCGTTTCAGCGCAGCCGGCGCCTGGTCCGGCCGCCGCGCCCCGATGGTCAGTTCCGCCCCCTGGGCCAGCAGATGTCTGGCCGCAACCAGGCCGATGCCGGCCGTCGCCCCCGTCATCACGATCCGCATCCTCGCCTCCGTTTAGGTTGGTCAACCAACCAAATAATGCGTATGGCGGTTTACGGCAAGGGGGTCATCCAGCGCTGGGCGGCGCCTTCAAGGATGTCCCGGGCGGCGTCGAGCGGGAAGGCGGGGTCGTTCAGCCAGGCCAGCATCAGGCCGTCGAAGCTGGCCTTGAGCGTGGCGGCCAGGGCGAGGTCACGGTCATTGGCCTCCGGGCGCCCGGCGGCGGCGGCGAAGGTCAGGGCGGCTTCGGCCACGGCCGCGGCGTTCAGCTCGCGCAGAACGTCGGCCAGAGCCGGGTGGCTCAACGCCTGGGCCGCGAAGGCCAGCCGCACCCGGAAGAAGTCGGCGTCGGCCTCCGCCCCGTCCCGCGCCTCGGCGAAGAAGGCGGCCAACTGTTGCTCGGGCGGGGTGGCCGAGCGGCGGGCGATCAGCCGCTGGCGATAGTCGTCCAGTCCGCGCCGCATGGCCGCTTCCAGCAGGGCGTCCTTGGTCGGGAAGTGGTAGTGCATCAGCCCCGGCGTGATGCCGGCCTCGGCGGCGATGGTCTTGACGCTGGCGGCTTCCAGCCCCTCGCGGGCGACGACGGCGAAGGCCGCCGCGATCAGCCGTTCGCGAGTCGGGTTGGGCTTGGTCATGGCGGCAGGATAGCGAATGCCGCGCGGCGAAAAAGGCCGGGTCCTCAGTTGGACATCTGTCCGACGCCACGGCGCCCTTTACGATCTGACTTCGGGATTGCACTTAGACGCCATGACCGCACCGCGCCCCCTGACGCCCTTCGAGGGCATGGACATCCGCAGCCTGATCGACGCCCGCGCCGCCTGGCGCGGCGACCATCCCTTCCTGGTCTGGGAGCCCTTTGAGGGTGAGGGGCGGACCTGGTCCTATGGGCAGTTCGCCGATGCCGTGCGCCGGCTGGCGGCAGGGCTGCAGGCGCGGGGCGTCAAGGTCGGCGACCGGGTGGTGGTGCATCTGGAGAACTGTCCGGAGTCGGTGATCAGCTGGCTGGGCTGCGCCTATGCCGGGGCCGTGCCGGTGACGACCAACACGAAGTCGAGCCTCGACGAGGTCCGCTATTTCGCCGAGCACAGCGGGGCTGTGGGCGCGATCACCCAGCCGATGCTGGCCGGTCTTGTCCGCGAGGCGGCGCCGCAGCTGGCCTGGACCGTGGTCACCGACAACGACAGCGGCGAGCCGGGCGTGGCCGACGGGTTCGAACCCTTCGCCGCCCTCGACGCCGATCCCGCCACCCTGGCGCAGCGCCCGCACGACCCCTGGGCCCACTTCGGCATCCAGTACACCAGCGGCACCACGGCGCGCCCCAAGGCCGTGCTGTGGACCCACGCCAATGCCCTGTGGGGCGGGCGGATGTGCGCCCAGAACGAAGGCCTGGTCCCGGAGGACGTGCACCTCGTCTACCTCCCGCTGTTCCACACCAACGCCCAGGTCTACAGCGTGCTGGCCGCCTTCTGGGCCGGGGCCACGGCGGTGCTGATGCCGAAGTTTTCGGCCAGCCGCTTCTGGCCGGTGTCGCTCAAGCACCGCTGCACCTGGACCTCGATGGTGCCCTTCTGCCTGAAGGCCATCGCCGGCCAGCCCGTGCCGCAGCACAGCTACCGCAACTTCGGTAACGGCATCTGCGACCCGGCCACGGACAGGCTGTTCGGCGTCAAGACCGTCGGCTGGTGGGGCATGACCGAGACCATGACCCACGGCACGGTCGGCTCGCCCACCGCCCCCGACGCCCCGATGTCGATGGGCCGGCCCTCACCGGCCTACGACATCCATGTGCTGGATGAAGAGGGCCAGCCGGTCGCGGTCGGCGAGACCGGCGACCTGCTGGTCGGCGGCATCCGGGGGCTGTCGCTGTTTCTGGAGTACGCCCACGATCCCGAGGCGACGGCCAAGGCCTTCACCGCCGACGGCCTGTTCATCACCGGCGACCGCGTCCGGCGCGGCGAGGACGGCTACCTCTATTTCGCCGACCGCTCGAAGGACATGCTCAAGGTCGGCGGCGAGAACGTCGCGGCCTCGGAGATCGAGCGGGTGGTTGCTTCGGTGCCTGGCGTCGGCGAGGTGGCCGTGGTCGCCAAACGCCATCCGATGCTGGACGAGGTCCCGGTCGCGTTCGTCATCGCGGCCAGCGGCGTGGACGGTCTGGAAGCGGCCATCCTCGAGACCTGCAAGGCCCAGCTGGCCAGCTTCAAACAGCCGCATGAGGTCCGCTTCGTCGACAGCTTCCCGCGCGCCACCCTCGAGAAGGTGGCCAAGAACGAGCTGCGCAAGCTGCTGGCGGACTAGTCGAGCCCGAACTGGCTGGCATCCAGATCGACCCGGGCGGCGTCATGCCCGTCGAGCTCGATGGTGTAGAGCAGGCGTCCGTCGTCGGCCCGGCGGATCGCCGTGATGACGCCGGTGTCGCCCGCCCCGATGCGGGTCAGCGGAATATCGACGAGCAGGGTGACCCCGTCGCCCTCCGCCGGCAGCATCAGTTGTCGTCCATCTTCAGGGCGGCGATGAAGGCTTCCTGCGGGATCTCGACCTTGCCGAACTGGCGCATGCGCTTCTTGCCGGCCTTCTGCTTGTCCAGCAGCTTGCGCTTGCGGCTGGCGTCGCCGCCGTAGCACTTGGCGGTGACGTCCTTGCGCAGGGCCCGCACGGTTTCCCGGGCGATGATCCGGCCGCCGATGGCCGCCTGGATCGGGATGACGAACATGTGTTGCGGGATCAGCTCCTTCATCTTCTCGACCATGCCCCGGCCGCGTTGCTCGGCGCGGGCCCGGTGGACCAGCATGGCCAGCGCATCGACCGGCTCGGCGTTGACCAGGATCTGCATCTTGACCAGGTCGCCGGCGCGGTAGCCCTCGATCTGGTAGTCGAAGCTGGCGTAGCCCTTCGAGATGCTCTTCAGGCGGTCGTAGAAGTCGAAGACGACCTCGTTGAGCGGCAGGTCGTAGACCAGCATAGCCCGGCTGCCGACGTAGGACAGTTCGCGCTGCTCGCCGCGGCGGTCCTGGCACAGCTTGATGACCCCGCCCAGGTACTCGTCCGGCGTCAGGATCGTGGCCTTGATCCACGGCTCGCTGATCGTCTCGATCTTGGTCGGATCGGGCAGGTCGGCCGGGTTGTGCAGCTCGATCTCGCCGCCGCCGTGGGTCAGGGCGATCTTGTAGACGACGCTGGGCGCCGTCGCGATCAGGTCGAGGTCGAACTCGCGGCTGAGCCGCTCCTGGATGATCTCCAGGTGCAACAGCCCCAGGAACCCGCAGCGGAAGCCGAAGCCCAGCGCGGCGCTGGTTTCCATCTCATAGCTGAAGCTGGCGTCGTTCAGGCGCAGACGGCCGATGGCGCTGCGCAGGTCCTCGAAGTCGGCGGCGTCGACCGGGAACAGGCCGCAGAACACCACCGGCTGCACTTCCTTGAAGCCCGTCAGGGCGGCGGCGGTGGGCTTCTTCTCGTCGGTGATGGTGTCGCCGACGGCGGCGTCGGCCACTTCCTTGATCTGGGCGGTGAAGAAGCCGACCTCGCCGGGACCCAGGCTCTCGACCGGGGTGTTCTTGGGCAGGAATACCCCGACCCGATCCACCAGATGGCTGGCCCCGGCGTTCATCATCTTGATCCGCTGGCCGGCCTTCAGCGTGCCGTCGAAGATCCGCACCAGCACGATGACGCCGAGATAAGCGTCGTACCAGGCGTCGACCAGCAGGGCCTTCAGCGGCGCGTTCGGATCGCCCTTGGGCGCCGGCAGGCGGGTGACGATGGCCTCCAGCACATCGGGGATGCCGATGCCGCTCTTGGCGCTGCACAGCACCGCGTCGGATGCGTCCAGACCGATGACGTCCTCGATCTGGGCCCGCACCCGGTCCGGCTCGGCGGCGGGCAGGTCGATCTTGTTGAGGACCGGGACGATCTCGTGGTTGTTGTCGATGGCCTGATAGACGTTGGCCAGGGTCTGGGCCTCGACGCCCTGGCTGGCGTCGACGACCAGGATCGAGCCTTCGCAGGCGGCCAGGCTGCGGCTGACCTCATAGGCGAAGTCGACGTGCCCGGGGGTGTCCATCAGGTTCAGGATGTAGGTTTCCCCGTCCTTGGCCTTGTATTCCAGGCGCACGGTCTGCGCCTTGATGGTGATGCCGCGCTCTTTCTCGATGTCCATGTTGTCGAGGACCTGCTCGGTCATCTCGCGCGCGGTCAGGCCGCCCGTCTCCTGGATGAGGCGGTCGGAGAGGGTGCTCTTGCCGTGGTCGATGTGCGCCACGATGGAGAAGTTGCGGATCTTGTCGATAGGTGGGGTCGCCATGGTGGGGCGCGTCTAGCACAAATCGCTCCGCTTGCGAGGGTTTGCGGCGCGCGGTGGATTTACCCTTCCTCAGAACCTTACCCTCATATTGAGCGTTCGCATCGCGAGAGGTATGCGAATGGCGCCACTCATCCTTGTCGTTGACGACGACGAACCGGTCCGTGAATACGCCCGGCTGGTGCTGGAAGCCGCCGGCTATGAGGTGGCCACGGCCTGGAGCGGCGAGCACGCCCTCAAGTACCTGGTGCTGGGCCGGCCCGACCTGTTGCTGGTCGATGTCAGCATGCCCGGCATGACCGGCCTGGAGCTGATCGGCCGCGTCCGCCTGCGCCAGCGGTTCAAGGACACCCCCGTGCTGGTGTTTAGCGCCTCGGGCCTTGGGGTCGATATCCAGGCGGCCATCCGCGCAGGGGCCGGCGGCTACCTGCTCAAGCCCTTCGCGGCCGAGGAGCTCACCGCCAAGGTGGCCTCTGTCCTGGCGACGGCGGACCCGGGCCATTGGGCCGATCGCAACGAGGCCTGACCGGGCCGCCTGTCCCTATTTTGTCAGCAGTCTGTCGGAACCGTGTCTTCCGCCGCGTCCTCGGAGCGGAAAGCTGGCTCTTCGCGGTTGCGATATGATCGCAAAAGCCTAGATACCGCTGACGATTGCACAGACTGGGGAGCTCGACGTGCGCGCCTTTACCGACCGGCCCGGCCGGACGCGGACCCTCGCTGTGACCTTCGCCCTCGCCATGGCGCTGCCGCTGGCCGCCTGTGGCAAGAAGGATGAGGCGCCCAAGGCCAAGGTCGCCCAGACCGTCACCGCCGCCGTCGTCACTCTGCAGAGCCTTCCCCGGCGGGTCGAGGTCTCGGGCAGCGTCACCGCCTGGAACGAGGTCATCGTCGGCGCCGAGACGGGCGGGCTGACTGCCGTGCAGGTGCTGGTCGACGAAGGTGACTGGGTCCGCCAGGGCCAGCTGATCCTCAAGATGAACGACACCGTCCAGCGGGCGGCGCTGCGCCAGGCCGAGGCCGGGGTGCTGTCGGCCAAGGCGACCCTGGCCGAGGCGACCGCCGCGCTCGGCCGCTCGCAGGAGCTGAAGGCCAAGGGCTACCTCTCCCAGGCCGCCCTGGACACGGCCCTGGCCCGGCAGCGCACGGCCTCGGCCGGCGTCGCCCAGGCCGAGGCCCAGGCCGCCTCCGCCGCCGCCCAGCTGGCCCAGACCAGCGTGCGCGCTCCGGTCAGCGGTCGGGTTTCGAGCCGCTCGGTGGTCAAGGGCCAGATCGTCCAGCCCGGCGTCGAACTGTTCCGCCTGGTCCGCGACGGCCGGCTGGAGCTGGCCGGCGAGGTGCCGGAAGCCCAGCTGAACCTGCTGCGTTCGGGCATGCCCGCCGTCATAACCGGCGACGAGGGCGGCCAGACCGGCGGCGTCCTGCGCCTGGTCACCCCCCGCGTCGACGCCCAGACCCGTGTCGGCCTGGCCCGGGTCAGCCTGGCCTCGCCGCAGTCCTTCCGGCCCGGCATGTTCGCCAAGGCCAGCATCGATGTCGGCGACCAGCCGGCCCTGACCCTGCCGCAGTCGGCGGTGGTGTTCCGCAACTCCAAGGCCGGGGTCTACATCATAGACGCCAAGGGCCAGGCCCACTTCCGCGAAGTGACCACGGGCGCCCGGGTCGGCGACAGCGTAGAGATCGCCGGCGGCCTGAACGCCGGCGAGCGGGTGGTGGTCGGCGGAGCCGGCTTCCTGGCCGACGGGGACCATGTCCGCGTGGTCGCCGCCCAGCCCAAACGCTAGGGGCGGCTGATGTTCCGCAACATCTCCGCCTGGTCGATCAAGAACCCGATTCCGGTCGTCCTGCTGTTCATCATCCTGACCCTGGCCGGGGTGCAGGGCTTCCTGCAGATGCGGGTCAACAATTTCCCCGACATCGATTTTCCGCTGGTGGTGGTCGCCGCTGGCCAGCCCGGGGCCGCGCCGCCGGAGCTGGAAAGCCAGGTCACCCGAATTATCGAAGACGCCCTGACGGGCCTCAACGGCGTGCGCCATGTACGCTCGACCGTCGGTGACGGGGTCAGCAACACCGCCGTCGAATTCGAGATCGGCACCGACCTGGAACGGGCCACCAACGACGTGCGCAACGCCGTCGCCTCGGTCCGGGCCGACCTGCCGCAGGACATTCCCGAGCCCATTGTCCAGCGCATCGACATCTCCGGCCAGCCGCTGATCACCTATGTGGTGCGGTCGGGCAGCCTGAACCCCGAGCAGCTGAGCTGGTTCGTCGACAACGATGTCTCCAAGCGGCTGCTGGCCATTCCCGGCATTGCCCAGGTGACCCGCGAAGGCGGGGTGAGCCGAGAGATCCGCGTCGAGCTGGATCCGCGCAAGCTGGCGGCCCAGGGCGTCACGGCGGCCCAGGTCAGCCAGACCCTGCGGGCCATCAACGCCGACCTGCCCGGCGGCCGGGCCACGGTCGGCGGCGAGGAGCGGGCCATCCGCACTCTCGGCGGAGCCGACACCGTGCAGCAGCTGGCCGACAAGCGGGTGGCGCTCGGCGGTGGCCGCAGCGTGCGGCTGGGCGACCTGGGCGCTGTCACAGACAGCTGGACCGAGCCACGCATCCGGGCCCGTTTCGACGGCCAGGAGGTGGTTTCCTTCTCCATGCTGCGCACCCGCGACGGCAGCGAGGTCAAGGCCGGCAAGGCGGTGCGCAAGGCCGTCGAAAAGCTCGACGAAGAACGCAAGGACCTCGAGATCGAAGAGGTCACCTCCACGGTGCAGTACGTCGAGGCCAGCTATAACGCCTCGGTCGAGGCCCTGCTGCTCGGCGCCATCCTGGCGGTGGCGGTGGTCTTCCTGTTCCTGCGCGACTGGCGGGCGACCCTGATCACGGCGACGGCCATTCCCCTGTCGCTGATCCCGACCTTCGCCATCCTCGCGCCGCTGGACCAGACGTTCAACGTCGTCACCCTGCTGGCCCTGTCGCTGACTATCGGCATCCTCGTCGACGACGCCATCGTCGAGATCGAGAACATCGTCCGGCATATGCAGCAGTACAATCTGAAGCCCTACCAGGCGGCGATGGAGGCGGCGGACGAGATCGGCCTGGCCGTCGTTGCGACCACGGCGACCATCGTGGCGGTGTTCGCTCCGGTGGGCTTTATGCCGGGTGTGGTCGGCCAGTTCTTCAAGAGCTTCGCGCTGGCCGCCTGCGTCTCGGTGCTGTTCTCGCTGGTGGTGGCGCGGATGCTGACCCCGCTGATGAGCGCCTATCTGCTCAAGAAGACCCCGAAGATGAGCGAGCACAAGGACCCGTTCTGGATGGCCGGGTACCTCAAGTCGCTGGCATGGGGCATGCGCCACCGCGGCCTGTCGTTCGGCATGGGGACCGTCTTCTTCGTGCTGTCGATCTTCGTCGCCACCCTGGTGCCGGGCGAGTTCATTCCGGCCGGCGACCAGGGCTACAGCGCCATGAGCGTCGAGCTTCCGCCCGGCTCGACCATCGAGGACACCGACGCGGTCGTCCTGCGGATCACCGAAATCCTCAAGGCCCGGCCTGAGGTGAAGAGCGTCTACGGCGGCGTCGGCGCCGGTCTGGCCGCCACCGGTCCCGGCGGGTCGGGCGCTGCGCTGGGCGATGTGCGGCGGGCGGCGATCACCGCCAACCTGGTTCCCAAGCATGACCGCAAGCTGTCGCAGCAGGAGTTCGAGCGGGACATCGCCAAGAGCTTCAAGGACCTGCCCGGGGTGCGCATCCGCTTCGGCGTCGACGGCTCGGCCCCGCTCTACAACGTCACCCTGACCAGCGACGACGGCCCTGCCCTGGCCAAGGCCGCCCGGGCGGTGGAGCAGGAGATGCGCGGCCTCGAGGGCCTGGCCAATGTCGTCAACACCGCCGACATCGCCCGGCCGGAAATCCTGGTCACGCCCAAGCCCGACGTCGCCGCCCGCATGGGCGTCTCGGCCAGCGACATCAGCCAGGCGGTGCGCGTCGCCACGCTTGGCGACATCGACCAGCTGCTGCCCAAGTTCAATCTCGGCGACCGGCAGATCCCCATCCGCCTGCGCCTGACCGAGGACGCCCGCGAGGAACTGGGCGTCATCCAGAATCTGCGGGTGCCGACCGCGTCCGGAGAGGCTGTGCCGCTGGCCGCGGTGGCTGACATCACCTTCGGCGCCGGCCCCAGCCAGATCGACCGGCTGGACCGCAGCCGCAACGCCACCATCACCGCCGAACTGGCGGGCATGGCGCTGGGCGACGCCGACAAGGCGGTCAAGGCGCTGCCGTCGATGACGAACCTGCCGACCGGGGTTTCGGTGCAGCCGTCTGGTGACGTCGAGGCCTTCGCCGAGTTGGGTGTCGGCTTCGCCACCGCCTTCCTGACCGGCATCCTGTTGATGTACGCGGTGCTGGTCCTGCTGTTCAAAAGCTTCCTGCACCCGATCACCATCCAGATGGCCCTGCCGCTGGCCCTGGGCGGAGCCTTCTTCGCCCTGCTGGTCACCGGCACCAACCTGTCGATGCCGGCCCTGATCGGCCTGCTCATGCTGATGGGCATCGCCGCCAAGAACTCGATCCTGCTGGTCGAGTACGGCATCGAGGCGCGCAACGCTGGCCAGACCCGCTACGACGCCATGATGGACGCCGCCCACAAGCGGGCGCGGCCGATCCTGATGACCACCGTGGCCATGGGCGCGGGCATGCTGCCCGTGGCCCTGGGCCTGGGCGAGGACGTCGAGTTCCGTCAGCCGATGGCCATCGGCGTGATCGGCGGCCTGATCACCTCGACCCTGCTCAGCCTGCTGTTCGTGCCTGTGATGTACACCATCCTCGAAGACATCATGGGCTTCGCCCGCTGGCTGATCCGCAAGGACCGGTCGGTGCGCTGGAAGGACTACAAGATGACCCTGCGAGGGCCGACCGGACCGGCGAAGGATGTTCCTGAGACGGCGCACGGGGGCGGTCTGCCGCTGGTGACCTAGGAACCCCGGAGAGCGGATCGCGTTACCCGCCCGATGGGGCGCTTCACATGACCTTGCAGCAGGCGTTGTCGTTCGGCCTGGTCGGCCTGACCGTGATCGTCTTCATCTGGGGCCGGTGGCGCTACGACCTGGTGGCGCTCGGAGCCCTGGCCGTCGGCGTGGTCATTGGCGTCATCCCGGTGAAGAGCGCCTTCGACGGGGTTTCCAACGACATCGTCATCATCATCGCCAGCGCCCTGGTGCTCAGCGCCGCGGTGGCGCGGTCGGGGCTGGTCGACACGATCGTGGGGCCGCTGGTTCCCCACCTGAAGTCCGAGAAGAGCCAGGTGCCGGTGTTCAGCGCCGCCACCGCCGTCCTGTCCATGGTCAGCAAGAACGTCGGGGCCCTGGCCCTGATGATGCCGACCGCCCTTCAGATCGCCAAGAGAACCAGCACGCCGGCGTCCCGCGTGCTGATGCCGATGAGCTTCGCCAGCCTGGTCGGCGGCCTGGCGGTGCTGGTCGGCACCTCGCCAAACATCATCGTCTCCGAGGTGCGCGGCGAGGCGACCGGCGTGCCGTTCGGGATGTTCGACTACTTCCCGGTCGGCGGCATCCTGACCGTCATCGCCATCCTCTACCTGACCTTCGCCTACCGGCTGCTGCCGAGGGACCGCAAGGCCAGCATCAGCGTCGACGCCGCCCTGGCCGCCAACGCCTACATGACCGAGGTCGAGGTCCCCGTAGGGTGGTCGTGGCGCAGCGGCCGCGTCGCCGACATCCAGAAGTTCGGCGACGGCTCCAACCAGGTCGTCGCCATCCTGCGCGACAACAAGCGGATCAGCGCCCCGCACCCCAACCGCAAGATCCTGCCCGGCGACACCCTGCTGCTCGAGGGCGAGGAGCAGGAACTCAATGAGCTGATCGTCCGAGCGGGCCTCAAGCTCAGCCTGACCGACCGCCCCGTCGCCCTGGCCGAACCGACCGACGAGGTCCGCGTCGTCGAGGCGGTGATCGGGGCCGACAGCGACCTGATCGGCGAGAGCGCCAAGAGCTTCGCCCTGCATGAGAGCCACGGGGTCAACCTGATCGGCGTCAGCCGCAGCGGCTACCGCATGCGCGGGCCGCTCAGTTCAACGCGGCTGCGCAGCGGCGACATCCTGGTGCTGCAGGGCAGCGAGCAAAGCCTGCCCGAAGCGCTGCGGGCGCTGGGCCTGCTGCCCCTGGCCGAGCGCGAGGTGCGGCTGGGCGGCATCCGCCACGCCATCGCCCCGGCGGTAATCCTCGCCGGCGCGATGGTGGTGGTCGCCACCGGTCTGCTTCCCGTCGCCGCCGGTTTCTTTATCGCCGCCGTGCTGGTCGTCGCCGTCGGCGCCCTGCGCATGCGCGAGGCCTATGCCGCCCTCGACGCCCCGGTGCTGATCCTGGTCGCCGCCCTGATCCCGGTCAGCGACAGCATCCAGAAGAGCGGCGGGGCGGACCTGATCGCCGCCGCCCTGTCGGGCGCCTTCCACGGCATGCCGCCGCTGGTCACCCTGACGGCGATGATGGCCGTGGCCATGCTGGCGACCCCCTTCCTCAACAACGCCGCCACCGTGCTGATCGTCGCGCCGATCGGCATGGGCCTGGCCAAGCAGCTGGGCCTCAGCCCCGATCCCTTCCTGATGGCCGTGGCGGTGGGAGCCGGCTGCGACTTCCTCACCCCGGTCGGCCACCAGTGCAACACCCTGGTCATGGGGCCAGGCGGCTACCGGTTCGGCGACTACGCCCGGCTGGGGGCGCCGCTGTCGGTGATCATCCTGCTCGTCGCGCCGCTGCTCATCTCGCTGTTCTGGCCATTCACCGCCCGCTAACCCCGGGCGGGTAATCGTGCCAGCGGGGCAAAAGGCCCTTCCGCGTCAGCGGACACCAGAACGGGCCGGCCATGCTGAGCATCAACACCAATTACAGCGCGATGATCGCGCTGCAGAGCCTGAACGCGGTCAACACCGAGCTGTTCGAGGTTCAACGCCGGATCAGCACCGGCCTGAAAATCTCATCCCCGAAAGACAACGGCGCCGTCTGGGCCATCGCCCAGGGCCAGCGCTCCGAACTGCGCGCCCTGAACGCCGTCACCGGCTCGCTGCAGCGCGGGGTCTCCATCGTCGACGTGGCGATCAGCGGCGGCGAGACGATCAGCGACCTGCTAAGCCAGATGAAGGAGAAGATGCTGGCCGCATCCGATCCTTCGATCAACGCCGCCGACCGCGCCGCCCTGTCGTCCGACTATGTGGCCCTCCGCAAACAGATCGACCTGGCCGCCTCCAACGCCACCTTCGGCGGCGTCAGCCTGATCTCGGCCGGCAGCAGCGGCAATGTCCGCGCCCTGGCCAATGGCGCCGCGACCGACACCATCAACGTCGACCACGTCGATCTGTCGACCACCGGCGGGCTGATCAGCGGCACGCTGGCCGACCTGACGACGGTGACCGCCGCCGACCTGACCAACCTCGACAACGCCTTGAAGGGCGTCAACGGGGCGGTGGCCAAACTGGGGACCGGGGCCAAGGCGCTGGAGACCCACGAGACCTTCATCAGCAAGCTGCAGGACACCCTGGAGACCTCGATCGGCCGGCTGGTCGACGCGGACCTGGCCAAGGAAAGCGCCCGCTTCCAGGCCCTGCAGGTCAAGCAGCAGCTGGCTATCCAGGCGCTGAGCATCGCCAACCAGCAGCCCAACCTGATCCTGCAGCTGTTCAGGAACTGACGCTTCGGTCCGTGGCTTGTCGAAGCCCGGCCATTATAGCATCGATGGTCGGAAAAATACTGTTATAATTCAACACCATGAGACCTACCGGGCGACCGCCCGAAGCGTCATTTCGACCGGTTGAACACCCTCCGGGTGTCGGCCGGAAACCACCGTGTCACCACCCTCGATCCAGCACCTCTGCCGGCGGTCGCGGCGTGGATGAAAATCCTATGTCTAGACATATTCATCTTCGCTCAGAGCAGCGAACCCTTCGGCGCGCGGGGCGCCTCCTCGATCACCCAGGTTCCCGCCGGCGAGGACTTCAGCAGGCCCTCCTCGCCGGCCAGCCAGCGGTCCCAGTCGGCGCGGTCCAGCACGGCCGGCTGGCGGTCGTGGGTGGGGGCGATGTCGGGGCCGGGGTCGACGGTCAGCAGGCTGAAGCGGGCGTCCTCGCCATTCTTCGTATTTGGGCCGTTCTGATAGCCGGCGAAACAGAACCAGTCGCCGTCGCTGCGGCTGAAGCGCCAGCGGGTCTTGGGATACTTCTCGCCGGTGAACTCGAAGAAGGAGGAGGCCGGGATCAGGCACCGCCCCTTCTCGAACCGCCGGCCCTCCGACCGCATGTTGATCACCGGCGGCCGCTTGGGCTGGCTGGGTAGGAGACCCCATTTGAGGCGGACCAGGGTCGTCGTCGCGCCGTCGGGCAGGATCACCGGCGCGGCGTCGGTCGGGCGGATATCGTCGTTGGGCTCGAGGTTGGGCGGACCGCTCGGAAAGACCAGCGGAAACCGGCTCTCGCTGAAGATCTCGAAGATCTCCCCGACCGGGATGTGGTTGGCGTAGTTGTTACACATGGTCTCTCGGGGTGGGCCGTCCGCTGAGGTCTAGCATGGCCGCGTGCGAACCGTTCTGCCAGACTGGTCCCGTTCAAGGGGGGTATTTGCGTGAAACTGTCGATCCTGTCGGCCATGGCCGCCGCGCTGTTGCTGGGCGCCTGCGCCTCCATGCCGATCCAGAACTGGCCGCAGAACCAGAGGCCGCCGGGGCCCACGGAGGCCCGCATCATCGTCACCGGCGGCACGCCGCGCGCCTGTGGCGGCGGGCGGGTCTTCCTGGTCGGCGTCGCCAGGCACGGCCACTACGACAACCTCAGCCGCGTGGCCGACGCCAACATCGAGGGCGGCATGCTGAAGTCGCATTTCGACGACCACTACGGCCGGATCAACGTCATCAGCCTCAAACCCGGCAGGTACATTCTCTATCCGGTGGGGGGCGGCCTTCTGCAGAACAAGGGCACGCCGCCGACCTGGGAGTTTGAAGTCGCGGCGGGCGAACTGGCCTATGTCGGCGAGCTCTATGTCGACACGCCCTGCGGCTCGATGACCGGGCGGGTCGGGCTGTTCGATCATCAGGCGCGTGATGTCGCCGTGCTGCGGTCCCTCAATCCCGCCTTCGCCGACGTCCCGGTCGTCAAGCGCGTCGCCACGCCGCTTGAATAGCCGGGCGGGAAAACGGGCGAGGCCGGCGAAATCACCCTTTCAGGCGATTGCACAGCCGCCGCCGGCCCCGCAGTCTGCGGCCAAACGGGAGACCTCACAGCCATGACCATCACCGCTTCCGCCACCCCGGTAGCCTTCGTCCAGGTTATCGACCGCGCCCGGGCCCTGGCCTTCTACCAGGACGTCCTCGGCCTCAGCCTGAAGAGCAGCGATGGTTTCGGCGATTTCCTGACCTTCGGCGCCGGGGCGGAAATCCGCATGACCGCGTTGCCGGGCTGGGTCCCGGGCGCGCATCCGGTGGTGGGCTGGAACGTGACCGACATCGTCGCGGCGGTGCAGGCGCTGACCGCCAAGGGCGTGGTGATGACGATCTACGAGGGGATGGGCCAGGACGCGCTGGGCATCTGGACCTCGCCCGATGGCGCCGCGAAGGTGGCCTTCTTCCCCGACAGCGAAGGGAACGTGCTCAGCCTGGCGCAGGCCGGCTAGTAGGCGGGCCTCGAAGGCACGACGCCGGTCGCCGTCAGGATCAGCCACACCACCGGCCCAAACGCGAACACGAACGCCCCGATCCTCAGCCACCAGGCATAGCCCGGCGCCAGGAAGAACCAGACGTAGAGCCAGGGGAAGAACAGCATGCCCCAGAGCAGGCCGGAATTGACGCCGCGGCGTCCCGGCGGCCAGGGCGGCGTTCCGGCCTCTTCGAGAGGGGCCGGAGCGTCGGTGGTCACGCCACCTTCACCCGGGCCGCGCTCTCGGGCAGGTCTTCCCCAAACGCCCGCTGGTAGAACTCCGCCACGGTCGGCCGTTCCAGCTCGTCGCACTTGTTCAGGAACGTCATCCGGAACGCTAGCCCGATGTCGCCGGCGAAGATCTCGGCGTTCTGGGCCCAGGTGATGACCGTACGCGGGCTCATGACCGTCGAGATGTCGCCGTTCATGAAGGCGTTGCGGGTCATGTCGGCGACGCGGACCATGGCGGCCAGGGTGCGGCGGCCCTCGGCCGTGGCGTAGGCCGGGTTCTTGGCCAGCACGATCTCGGCCTCGACGTCGTGGTCGAGGTAGTTGAGCGTGGTGACGATCGACCAGCGGTCCATCTGGCCTTGGTTGATCTGCTGGGTGCCGTGGTAGAGGCCGGTGGTGTCGCCCAGACCGATGGTGTTGGTCGTCGAGAACAGGCGGAAATAGGGGTTGGCGCGGATGACCTTGTTCTGGTCGAGCAGGGTCAGCTTGCCGCCGGCTTCCAGCACCCGCTGGATGACGAACATCACGTCCGGACGGCCGGCGTCGTATTCGTCGAAGACCAGGGCCATCGGGCGCTGCAGGCACCAGGGCAGGATGCCTTCGCGGAATTCGGTGATCTGCTTGCCGTCCTTGAGGACGATGGCGTCCTTGCCGACCAGGTCGATGCGGCTGACGTGGCTGTCGAGGTTGACGCGGACCATCGGCCAGTTGAGCCGGGCGCAGACCTGTTCGATGTGGGTCGACTTGCCCGTGCCGTGATAACCCTGGACCATGACGCGGCGGTCGAAGGCCAGGCCGGCGACGATGGCCAGCGTGGTCTGCGGGTCGAACTTGTAGGCCTCGTCCAGATCAGGCACGTGGCTGTCGCGGTGACTGAAGGCGGGCACCTTCATGTCGCTGTCGACGCCGAAGACGTCACGCACGGAAACCTGCTTGTCGGGGACAAGCGAGAGCAACGGATCGGCGGCGGCGGGGTTGTCGATAAGGTCGGCCATGTTGCAGGTTCGATAGCGCGTTTGAGGCGTTCGGCAAACACTCGTTCGCCTCCTCGCGATCGAGATCGCGAGGATATTTTGTGAGAGGCGCGCCTGCCTGATCCGATCCGCGTACGGATCGGGGCAGGCGTGGAGGTTTGGGTGCATGAACCGTAAGGAATTGTTGCAGCCGGAGCGTTGGCCCGGGTTGACGCTACGGATGCTTGCCGCTGCCCGGTCGGAGCTGGCGGCGGTCGCGGCGCTGCTCGTGCTGGCCGTCGGCGTGCTGTCGTTCATCGAGATCGCCGACGACGTGGGCGAGGGCGACACCCTGGGCATCGACCGGGCGATCCTGCTGATGTTCCGCGCGCCCGGCGATCCGACGACGCCGATCGGCGGGCGCTGGCTGCGCGAGGCGGTGGGCGACATCACGGCGCTGGGCGGCTGGACGGTGCTGACCCTGTTCGTGCTGCTGGTGGTCGGCTTCCTGTGCAGCCTGCGGCGCTGGCGCGAGGCCCTGGTGCTGCTGGTGGCGGCGCTGGGCGGGACGGCGCTGGGCCAGACGCTCAAGGGGGTGTTCGGGCGCGAGCGGCCGGAAGAGTCCTGGCGGCTGGTCGAGGCCATCCACACCAGCTTCCCCAGCGGTCACGCGATGATGTCGGCGGTGATCTACCTGACCTTCGGGGCGCTGATGGCGCGGTTCGCCAACCGCACGCGGGTGAAGGTCTTCGGGATCGTCATGGGCATCGTCCTGACCGTGCTGGTCGGCGTCAGCCGCGTGTTCCTCGGCGTCCACTGGCCCAGCGACGTGCTGGCCGGCTGGTGCGTCGGCGCGGCCTGGGCCATGGCCTGCTGGCTGGCGGTGTGGGCGGTCGAGAAGTGGTGGATCCGCGACGTGGAGGAGACGCCGCAGGGGTAGGGGGGGCGTTCTAGTTTCTCCCCCTCTGGGGGAGGGGGACCGCCGCCGCAGGCGGTGGTGGTGGGGGCAGCGCCGGCGGATGGGGTTGGCCCTGAACGCAGCCGCAGCCGCCGCGCCAGAACGCTCTGAATTCTGATAGGCCGGCGCTGCCCCCACCACCCCGCGCTTCGCGCGCGGTCCCCCTCCCCCAAGGGGGGAGGAATTGCCTCCCGGGATACCTAAGCCAGCTTCGCCTTCTTCAGCGTCTTCCAGGCCTGGATGACCCGCTGCAGCTTGTGCTCGGCCGAGCGGTCGCCGCCGTTGCTGTCGGGGTGACAGCGTTTCAGCAGCTCGTGGTAGCGCTTCTTGATGTCCTTGGGCTCGGCGGTGTCGTCGAGGTCGAGGTCGGCCAAGGCGCCGCGTTCCATCTTGCCCAGCTGGCGGCCATCGGTGCGGGCCTTGTGCTGTACGGTCGAGGCGCCGGATCCGAACAGGCTGAAGGGATCGGCGAAGGCGCCCGGGTCACGGGTGCCGGCCTGGGCCTCGCGGCTGCGGTTGCTGGCCTTCATCGACCAGGTCGGGCGCTCGCCGGTGATGCGGGCGGCCTGGACCTCGGCGACCTGCTCGTCGCTCATGCCGGCGAAGAAGTTCCACTGCTTGTTGTACTCGGCCGCGTGGCCCTGACAGAACCAGTAGTGCTGGTTCATCATCTCGCGGGATTTGGGGGCGCGGGCAGTCGCCGCCAGGCGGCAGCCGGCGTGGTCGCAGGCCCGTTCGCCCGGCTTGAGCGCGTGGACGTCGTTCTCCGCTTCCTGCTCGCCTTCCTTGGGCGGGCGGACGCGGATGTCGACAAATCTGGGACGGTATTGAAAGGCGCGGCTCATCACACGAAGTATGGGCTTACAAATAGGCGTTTTCCAGAATTGAACATGACCGATCTAAGCCCCATAATGACCGCCATCCGCGACAAGCTGACCTCGGCCTTCGCCCCCTCCCGCCTGGAGGTGGTGGATGACAGCGAACGTCACCGCGGCCACGGCGGTCACCGCGAGGGCGGGGAGAGCCATTTCAACGTCGCCATCGAGAGCGCCGCCTTCGCGGGTGTGAGCCGGGTGGCGCGCCAGCGGCAGGTTTACAGCGTTCTGAGTGAAGAGCTGGCCGGGCCGGTGCATGCCCTGTCGGTGAAGGCGACGGCGCCGGGGGAAAGCTAGCGCTTCGCCGCCAGTTCCTTGAGCACCCGCTCCAGGTCGCCCTGGCGGAACGGCTTCTGCAACACCGGGGAGCCGCGATGGGCCTCGACGAGGCCGGCCTCGCCGTAGCCCGAGGCAAAGGCGAAGGGGATGCCCCGGGCCTTCAGCTGGTCGGCGACGGGGAAGATCTGGCGGCCGCCGACGTTGACGTCGAGGATGGCCGCATCGAGTTCGGCGTCGGTGGCGAGGCTCATCGCCTGGTCGAGATCGGGGGCCGGGCCGACAATGGCGCAGCCGAACTCCGTCAGCATGTCCTCGACCAGCATGGAGACGAGCATTTCGTCTTCCACGACCAGCACACGTAGGCCGTCGAGACCCGCGACGCTATCGACCATCAATGCGAACCCCTCCGCCCTAACCCGCACGCGTGACGTACTGCCTCCGCGCAAGGGTCAACAACGGGTAGGGTTTCCGATGGTTCCACCATGCGGGTCAAAAACTTTCAGACCGCCCCTTCGGCCCGCAGGAAGGCGGTGAGCGGGCCGGGATCGACCTTGCGGGCGACGTGGGAGGCCCCGATGGCGGTGGGCAGGACCAGGGTGATGGCGCCGCCCTCGGCCTTCTTGTCCTGGGCCATGTGACCGACCAGCGCGGCGGCCTCGAAGGGATGGCCGGCGACCTGATCCAGGCGGGTGGGCAGGCCCACGGAGGCCAGCAGGGCCTCGGCGCGGACCGCGTCCGCCGGCGGGCACAGTCCCTGATCGGCGGCGTATCGGTAGGCCAGGGCGCAGCCGGCGGCGACCGCCTCGCCGTGCTTGAGGGCCTCGCCATAGCCGTTCTCGGCCTCCAGGGCGTGGCCGAAGGTGTGGCCGAGGTTCAGGAGGGCGCGCCGGCCCTGTTCCTTCTCGTCCTCGATGACGATCTCCGCCTTCATGGCCACGCAGCGGCGGACCGCCTCGGCCAGGGCGGCCGGGTCGCGGGCCATGGCGGCGGCGGCGTTGGCCTCCAGCCAGACGAAGAAGCCGGCGTCGCCGAGCAGGCCGTACTTGATGACCTCGGCCATGCCGCAGGCCATCTCGCGGTCCGGCAGGGTGGAGAGCACGTCGAGGTCGGCCAGCACCAGACTTGGCTGGTGGAAGGCGCCGATCAGGTTCTTGCCGCGCGGGGTGTCGATCGCCGTCTTGCCGCCCACGCTCGAGTCGACCTGGGCCAGCAGGGTGGTCGGGATCTGGATGAAGTCGATGCCGCGCTTGTAGATGCTGGCCGCAAACCCCGCGAGGTCGCCGACCACGCCGCCGCCCAGCGCCACGATCAGGTCGCCCCGGTCCAGCTCCAGGGCCAGCAGCCGGTCAGAGAGATCGGCCAGGCCCTCGAAGCTCTTGGAGGCCTCGCCCGGCGGAATGGTGATCAGATGCGCCTCGACCCCGGCGCGGGCCAGGGCGTCGATCAGCCGCCCGGCGTGCAGCCCGGCCACCGTCTCGTCGGCGACCACTGCGGTGCGGCCGCGCTTCAGCAGCGGCGCGATATAACTGCCGGCCTGGTCGATCAGACCGGTCCCGATGACGACGTCGTACTCACGACCGGCGAGCGCGACAGGAACGAGAATCGTCAAGCGTGGGCCTCCAGGGCGCGCAGGATGGCGGCGACCGACTCCTGATGCGGGGTCTCGCCCAGTTCGACGGTGATGTCGGCCTGGGCATAGACGGGATAGCGGACCTCGGCGAGGGCGGTGAGCACCGCCAGCGGGTCCTTGCCCTGGACCAGCGGCCGGTTGTCCTTGCGTCCGACCCGGCGGGCAAGAATCTCGACGTCCGCCTTCAGCCAGATCGAAAGCGCCCGCTGCTTGATCAGGGCGCGGGTCTGGTCGTTCATGAAGGCCCCGCCGCCGGTGGCCAGCACCATGGGGGCCTCGTCCAGCAGCCGGGCGATAACGCGCCGCTCGCCATCGCGGAACTCGGCCTCGCCGAAGGCCTCGAAGATTTCGGGGATGGTGCGGCCGGCGGCGACCTCGATCTCGGTGTCGGCGTCCTTGAACGGCAGGTCCAGGGCGGTGGCCAGCCGCCGCCCGACACTCGACTTGCCGACGCCCATCAGCCCGACGAGGGCGATGGTCCTGGCTCGCGGAAGAGGCGGGGAGGCGGTCACGAGGAATGGCGATACACGGCGTATCGCACCTGCTCAACAAACTCCGTCCTTTGCGCGTAGAGTAGAGGCCATGAAGCTGCTCCCGCCCCTCCTGGCCGCCTGCCTTCTCGCCACCGCCGCCAATTCCCAGGGCGTCGAGGTCGCGCCGCTGACCGCGCCGGACGTGTTCTCCGGCGGAGCCCGGGACACGGGGCTTGGCGGCGACCTGTGGAAGGGCTCCTCGGCGGAGCTGGCGCGGCGGGTGATGCCGGCCATCGGGGCCAGGCCGCTGAGCCCGGCCGCCCGGGCGCTGGCGGTGCGAGTGCTGTCGACGGGCGCCAACGCGCCGGACGGCGCGGGCGAAGACCGGGCGCTGGCGGCGGCGCGGGCCAAGGCGTTGCTGGCCTTGGGCGAGCCGGCCTCGGCCAGCCTGTCGGTCGAGCGCATTCCAAACCTGGCGGCCGATCCGGTCCTGGCCGAAGTCGCCGCCGAGACCGCGTTGATCACCGGCGACGACGATCGCGCCTGTCGCATCGAGCAGGGCGTCACGGTCGGGCGGGGCGAGGCCTACTGGCTGCGGCTGCGCGCCTATTGCCAGGCGATTTCCGGTCAGACCGACGCCGCCCAACTGACCCTGACCCTCGCCCAGGAAAAGGCCAGGGACGTTGAGTTCGGCGGCCTCATGAATAACCTGATGGTCGGCGGGCCGATGACCATTCCGTCGGAACGCACCGGCGTGCTGAAGGCCCTGGCGCGACGGCTGGGCCGGGTCCCGCCTGTGAGCAAGGTCGAAGTCCCCGAACAGCCTCCAGCTCCGGACCTGCTGCAGACTGATCCGATCCGCGCCGGCCGCCAGTATCTGCGGATCGGCGACTTGGCGGCGGCGCGGGCGCTGCGCGCCGGGCTGACCCAGGACGTCATCCCCGGCGCCAAGCCGCACGACCTCGACCTGCTCGACGCCGCCATTGCCGCCGCCAGCGGCCAGAACCTGGACGCCGTGCAGGACGCCCTGGTGCAGCGCGGCGTGGTCGGCAATCCGCTGGCCCGGACAGCGGCGCTCTATCTCAATGCGCTGGGGGCGCCGATGGACGGCGAGGCGCGGGACGCCTTCGCGGCGTTCGCGGTCGACAAGTCGACGGTCCCGCCAGCCCGGCTGTTCGCCCTCGACAACGCCGCCAACGCGGGCCTGAAGGGCGAGACGGGCCTGCTGGCCGTCTGGATCGCCGGTGAGGCGGGGACGCTTTCGCCGGCCGACCGGGCCTTCATCATTCGGGCCCTCAACAAGGCCGGTCTTGTGCAGGATGCGCGGGCCTTCGCGGTCGAGGGCATCCTCGCCCTGTCTCCCAAATGAGCCCTGCCGGAGCAGGCGGGGGCTGGCCCGAAGCCTTTCTCGAAATGATGGCCGCCGAGCGGGGCGCGGCCCGCAACACCCTGACCGCCTATGGCAAGGATCTGGAGGACGTTTCCGGCTTCCTCGCCCGCCGGGGCCGGGGGTTCGCCGATGCGGCGGCGGAGGACATCGAGGCCTGGTTCATCGACCTGTCGGCGCGGGGGCTGTCGGCCTCGACGGCGGCCCGGCGGCGGGCGGCGGTGCGGCAGTTCTACGGCTTCGTGCTCGGTGAGGGCTGGCGGACGGACGATCCCTCCCGCCGCGTCGAGGCGCCCAGACAGGGCCGGCCGCTGCCCAAGGTGCTGACGCGAGATGAGGTCGACCGCTTGCTCGCCGCCGCTTCGGCGAAGGACGGCGGACAGGGGTTACGCCTGGCTTGCCTGATCGAGCTGACCTACGCCTCGGGTCTGCGGGTCAGCGAACTGGTGGCCCTGCCGCTGGCGGCCCTGGCGCGGGACCCGGCCTACCTCATTGTGAAGGGCAAGGGCGGCAAGGAGCGGCTGGCCCCTTTGAACGGCGCGGCCCGTGAGGCGGTGAAGGCCTGGCTTGCGGTGCGCCAGCAGTTCCTGCCCAAGGGCCTGAAGGAGAGCCCCTGGCTGTTCCCCTCACGGGGCAAGGCGGGCCGGCTGACGCCCCGGCGGTTCTCGCAGCTGCTGGAGGAGGCGGCGTTGGCCGCCGGCATCGACCCCGGCAAGGTCAGCCCTCACGTCCTGCGCCACGCCTTCGCCACCCACCTGCTGGAGGGCGGCGCTGATCTGCGGGTCGTCCAGACCCTGCTCGGCCACAGCGATATCGCCACGACCCAGATCTATACCCACGTGGCCGGCGACCGGCTCAAAGCCGTGGTCGAGAGCAAGCATCCGCTGGGGCGCAAGACCTAAGCCGCCTTGAAGCGGCGCCCGATCCGCACCTGGATCAGCCAGAACGCCATCAGCACCAGCACCGCCAGCGCCGGGCCGAAGATGCTCAGGGACGGCGGCGGCGGCAGGTCCATGCGCCGCGCCAGCAGCGGCGCCTGGACGGCGAACGAGCCGATGGCGATGAACAGGGCCAGACACATCCGCCACAGGTGCCGCGAGATCCGCGCCGCGCCGGTCAGGCCTCCCCGGCGCAGGGTCCAGAGGTCGGCGCCGGCCGCCAGCGTGGCGACCAGGGTGAAGACCCCGAAGATCAGGGTGCTCGGCGGCGCCCCGGCGTCTCCTTCGGTCAACAAGCCCGGAACCGCCGTCATCACGACGCCGACGCCCGCCGCGCCGGCGGCCAGGGCGAGGGCGGCCCAGGGCGCCCAGCGCTCCACGCGGGTCAGGGTCCCGATACGGGCCTTCACGATGCTCCAGGACGTGACGACCAGATACAGGGTCAGGCCGGCGGCGAAGAGGTTGACCTTGTGGCCCCGCATCAGGGCGCCCAGCAGGGCGAACCCGGCCATCACCAGCATGGCGTAGTAGAAGATGGTTCCGGCCTTGCGGTGCAGCCACCGGCCCTTCGGCGCCAGCAGGGAGACCGGACCGGCGATGATGGCGGCCATCCCGCCTGCGACATGGACCAGGGCGATGGGGGTCAGACCGAGCAAGGAAGCACTCTTTCCTGTTTGTCACTTGGCCCGGAGGCTATTGAGGGCCAGCCTCCGTCAGGACGCGCCGAGAAGCCATGACGCCGGACACCAAAGACTTGATCCCAGGTTGCAGCCCCGCCGCCACCTATGCGCCGCCGGGCTCGGCGCGGGCGACTGTCGCCGCCGGCCTGGCGAGGGGCCTGGCCGACTATGCGGCCGGCCGGGGCGCGAACCGCGCGGGCTTGCTGGCGGCTGCCGACCTGACCGAGGCGGAGCTTGTTGACCTCGACGGCCGCGTGGCTTTCGTCCGATACATGGCCCTGATGCGGGCGGCCATCGCCGCCTGCGACGCCCCGGCCCTGTCGCTGCACTTCGCCGAGGCGCTCGACCTGTCGGAACTGTCCGTGGTCGGGCTGATCAGCCACGCGGCCGAGACCATGACCGACGCCTTCGCCCAGCTGAACCGCTACGGCCGCCTGGTGATGGAGGTCGAGGGCGTGGCCGACGGCGAACGGTTCACCATCGCCATGCGCGGCGAGGAGGTCTGGCTGGTCGATCAGCGGGCCGGGCCCAACGCCTTTCCCGAACTGACGGAAAGCACCTTCACCCGCTTTATCTGCGGCCCGCGCCGCTTCCTGCCGCGCCAGATCGTCACCGCCGTCGAGGTCACCCATCCTCGCCCCGCCCATGCGGCCGAGTACGAGCGGGTCTGGCAGGCGCCGGTCAGGTTCGAGGCCGACTGGAACGCCATCCGCATGGACATGAGCCTTGCCGACCACCCGGTCGCCCGGCTGCCGGGCTATGCCTTCGGGGTGTTGACCGAACGGGCCGACGCCCTGCTGGCCGACCTGCGCCAGGCGACCTCCCTGCGCGGCCGGGTCGAGGCCCTGCTGATGCCGGTGCTGCACACGGGCAGGGCCAGTGTCGACTACGCTTCCGGCCAGCTGGGGATCAGCCGCCAGACCCTGTTCCGCCGCCTGAAGACCGAGGGCGCCACCTTCGAGGCGGTGCTCGACGGACTGCGCCACCGCCTGGCCCTCGACTACCTCTCGGCCCGCAAGGTCTCGGTCAACGAGACCGCCTACCTGGTCGGATTCTCGGAACCGGCGGCCTTTTCCCGGGCGTTCAAGCGCTGGACGGGCAGGTCGCCGCGTGAGGTAAGGTACGGGACCTGAGGGGGCTCGACGTGACTCTGAAAATCGCTCTGCCGATCGCGGCGCTGGCCCTGCTGATGGCCGCGCCGGCGCTGGCGGCCGAGAAGTTCATCGACGACTGCACGGTGGCGGAGCGCGACAAGCCGAGCCTCGACCGCGCCAAATTGCCCAGCGCGCGCTTCCGCATGGTGGTGTCCGACATCGGCTTCGAGAAAGGGCCGAACAACGAAAGCATCCGGCTCAAGCTTCGCCATGGCGAGGAGACGGCGACCTTGAAGAGCGGGGCGGGCCTTCGGGTCACGCTGGGCTGGTGCGAGAATTATTCCAACGGCTACGAATTCCGGCTCACCGGCGACACGACGCCGGTCAGCGACAGCCGCTACTGGCTGCGCAAGGCCAGCGCCCTGACCGCCGAGGTCGCGCCGGCCAATCGTGAGGGATTCGTCCGCCTGCCGCAGCTCAGCGCCGTCCTGGCCCGCCGGGCCTCCGAACAGGTGAATCTGGTCGAGGGTCTGGAAGGCGACCTGACCGAAACTCACCGCTACCTCGTCACCGTGTCCCGCCAGGGCAAGACCACCCTGGTGACGGTCCTCTACATCGTCGCGCTTTAGCCGGCGTCCTTGACGCCTCGCACCCTGCGCCGCAAACAGCATCTCGCAACTGCGAAGGGGACAGCGCCATGAAGACGCCGCGGGGATACTTCAAGCCTCTGGCTATCGGCGCCCCGACGCCGCCGCGCGAGCTGCCGGTGCAGGTCGAGCGGATGATCCACTTCGTGCCGCCGCATCTGGACAAGGTCCGCGCCAAGGTTCCGGAGATGGCGAAGCAGGCCGACGTCATCCTTGGCAATCTGGAAGACGCCATTCCCGCCGACGCCAAGGACGCCGCCCGCGCCGGGTTTATCGAGATGGCCAATGCGACCGATTTCGCCGCCCTCGGCGTCGGTCTGTGGACCCGCATCAACTGCCTCAACAGCCCCTGGCACTTCGACGACGTGACGCAGATCGTCGAGGGCGTCGGCGACCGGCTGGACGTGATGATGGTGCCCAAGGTCGAGGGCCCCTGGGACATCCACTACATGGACCAGTTCCTGGCCATCCTCGAAGCGCGCCATGGCCTGAAGAAGCCCATCCTGCTGCACGCCATCCTCGAGACCGCCGAGGGGGTGAACAACGTCGAGGCCATCGCCGCCGCTTCGCCCCGCATGCAGGGCATCAGCCTGGGCCCCGCCGACCTCGCCGCCAGCCGCGCCATGAAGACCACCCGGGTCGGCGGCGGCCATCCCTTCTACAAGGTCATCGAAGACCCTCGCGCCGACGGAGCCCCGCGCATCGCCGCCCAGCAGGACATCTGGCACTACACTTTCGCCAGGATGGTCGACGCCTGCGCCGCCCATGGCATCAAGGCCTTCTACGGCCCCTTCGGCGCGATCGACGATCCCGAAGCCTGCGAACAGCAGTTCCGCAACGCCTTCCTGCTCGGCTGCGCCGGCGCCTGGTCCCTGCACCCCAGCCAGATCGACATCGCCAAGCGGGTCTTCAGTCCCGATCCGGACGAGGTGAAGTTCGCGGTCCGCATTCTGGAGGCCATGCCGGACGGCACGGGCGTGGTCATGCTCGACGGCAAGATGCAGGACGACGCCACCTGGAAACAGGCCAAGGTGATGGTGGACTGCGCCCGCCAGATCGCCGCCCGGGACCCGGCGTTCAAGGACCTTTACGGGTTCTGAAGCCAGCGCCCCGAAATGGGTCAAACCCTTATGGGGTCGGGGATTCTGCACCTCCTACGGGTGCGACGGCCTGTCGCACTTGGTTAAGAGGCGCGGCGAATTGTCGCGTCCTTGGGGGCGGTTATCAGCCAAGATCGTCCAGAATCGCGGATTATTCGGTCGGATTGCCGACAAACGAGGTGGATGCGCCACTCGCCCGAGAAGCATGGTCCCTAGGCGACCGCCGGTCCGTGAGTAGGATTACCGCCCAAACTGACGGGGCTGGTGTCGGTTTCGGGGGAAATGGGTCGTGTTTTTTGCACTGCCGCCGCCCGCCGGGATGCTCTAGCCGACCGATAGCGCAATCTGGGGGCACCACATCATGGCTGATATCGTCGGCGACAACGGCCCGAACATCCTGCCCGGCACGACGGGCGATGACACCATCAGCGGCCTCGGCGACGCCGACACCCTGCAGGGGTTGGAAGGCAACGACGTCCTCAATGGCGGCGGCGGAAGCGACACCCTGGACGGCGGCGCGGGCACGGACACGGCGACCTACGTTGACGCGACCGAAGGCGTGGTCGGCAATGTCTTCAGCGTACAGACCCTCTCGGGCAGCGAGACCGACACCCTGATCGGCATCGAGAACCTGATCGGCTCGAACTTCGGCGACCAGCTGGTCGGCGACAACAGCGCCAACGTCCTTTCCGGCCGGGGCGGGGTCGATGTGCTGATCGGCCAGAACGGCGACGACATCCTCAACGGCGACGACGGCGACGACGTCCTCCGCGGCCGCAATGACAATGACATTCTCAACGGCGGCGCCGGCGACGACTTCCTGCAGGGCGGCGAAGGCAACGATGTGATGGACGGCGGCGACGGCATCGACCGCGCCAACTTCTTCCTCAGCCAGGCGTCCGACGCCCAGGTCGGGGCCACCGTCGACCTCGGCATCCAGGGCGTGGCCCAGGACACCGGTCACGGCATGGACACCCTGATCGGCATCGAGCACGTCTCGGGCACAACCCTGGCCGACACCCTGACCGGCAACGCCGGCGCCAACTGGATCTGGGGCCAGGGCGGCGGCGACACCCTGAGCGGCGGCGACGGCAACGACCTGGTCGAAACCGGTTCGACCGGCGCCAACACCCTCAGCGGCGGCAATGGCACCGATACCGCCAGCTTCTTCAACAACAACGACTTCACCAGCGGCGTGAACATCAGCCTGGCGCTGCAGGGCTTCGTCCAGACCGTGGCCGGCGGCGGCTCGGTCGTGCTGACCGGCTTCGAGAACCTGTCCGGCTCGACCTTCGGCGACAGCCTGTCGGGCGACGCGGCGAACAACGTCCTGGCCGGGGCCGAGGGCAATGACACCCTGATGGGCGCCGACGGCGATGACCAGCTCTACGGCGACGGCATCTACCGCCTGAACTCGGCGACCGGCGCCTCGGGTCCGATCGGGTTCGAAACCGACCTGACCCTCAATCCGGCCAACGGCGCCGTGGCGGGCAATGACACCCTGATCGGCGGGGCGGGGACCGATCTCCTCGACGGCGGCGCCGGCGACGACCTGCTCTATGGCGGTCTTGGCAATGACAACATCGCCGGCGGGGCCGGCGTCGACACCGTTTCCTACGAAGACATCTCGGTCGCCAACGGCATCGGGGTCGGCGTCTATCTCTGGCGGGCGGAGAACGTGAACCGCAGCCAGGGCGACGGCGGCTTCGACATCATCACCGGCGTCGAGAACGTCGTCGGCTCGCAGATCTCCGACACCCTCGAGGGCGACGGCGCCAACAACGTCCTGACCGGCCTCGGCGGCAATGACCTGCTGGTCGGCCACGGCGGCGACGACACCCTGGACGGCGGGGCGGGCGAAGACTTCCTGCGCGGCCGCGACGGCAACGACATCGCCTATGGCGGCGCCGACAACGACTTCTTCTCGGGCGGCGAGGGCAACGACCTGATGGACGGCGGCGACGGCTTCGACCGCGCCAGCATGTTCCTGTCCCTGCCCACCGACATCCAGGCCGGCGCCACCGTCGATCTGGCCATCACCACGGCCCAGGACACCGGCCATGGCATGGACACCTTCATCAGCATCGAGCACGTCTCCGGCACCATCTTCGCCGACACCTTCTACGGCAACGCCGAGGCCAACTGGATCTGGGGCAACGGCGGCGGCGACGCCCTCGACGGCCGCGACGGCGATGACCTGCTGGAAACCGGCTCGGCCGGGGCAAACGTCCTGACCGGTGGCAACGGGACGGATACGGCGAGCTTCTTCAACAACAACGATTTCACCAGCGGCATCGTCGCCTCCCTGCTGCTGCAGGGCGTGGCCCAGGCCACAACGGGCGGCACGGTTACGCTGAACAGCATCGAGAACCTGTCGGGCTCGGCCTTCAACGACACCCTGACCGGCGATGCCGGCGCCAACGTCCTGGCCGGCAACAGCGGCAATGACATCCTCGACGGCGGCGACAGCAATGACGTCCTGCTCGGCGACGGCGCCATCCGGATGACCAGCAACCAGGGCGGTTCGGGTCCGATCACCCAGACCAGCGACCTGGCGGTGTTTTTCAACAACCCGGCTTACAACGGCGCCGACACTCTGCGCGGCGGGGCGGGCAACGACACCCTCGACGGCGGCGGCGGCGACGACCTGCTGCTGGGCGGCCTGGGGAACGACGTGATCACCGGCGGCGACGGGATCGACACCGTTTCCTACGAGGACATCTCGGTGGTGAACGGCATCGGGGTCGGCGTCTACCTGCTGCGTCCCGAGAACGTGTTCCGCAGCCAGGGCGACGGCGGCGGCGACATCATCACCGGCGTCGAGAACGTCATCGGCTCGCAGATCTCCGACACCCTCGACGGCGACAACAACAACAACGTCCTGACGGGCCTGGGCGGCGACGACCTGCTGATCGGCGAGGGCGGCGACGACACCCTGCACGGCGGCGCCGGCGAGGACTTCCTGCGCGGCCGCGACGGCAACGACATCGCCTACGGCGGCGCCGACAACGACTTCTTCTCGGGCGGCGAGGGCAACGACCTGATGGACGGCGGCGACGGCTTCGACCGCGCCAGCATGTTCCTGTCCCTGCCGACCGACATCCAGGCCGGCGCCACCGTCGACCTGGCCATCACCACGGCCCAGGACACCGGCCATGGCATGGACACCTTCATCGCCATCGAGCACGTGTCCGGCACCACCTTCGCCGACACCTTCTACGGCAACAGCGGCGACAACTGGCTGTGGGGCACAAGCGGCGGTGACTACCTCGACGGCCGCGACGGCAATGACCTGCTGGAATCCGGGATCGGAGCCAACACCTTCATCGGCGGCAATGGCGTCGACACCGTGCGGCTGTTCGACAACACCAACCCGCCGCTCAACGTCACCGTCAACCTCAACCTTCAGGGCGCGGCCCAGGACACCGGCCAGGGCCTGATGACCCTGAGCGGCATCGAGAACGTCGCCGGCACGGTCGGGGACGACACCCTGATCGGCGACAGCGCCAACAACACCCTGGCCGGCGCCCAGGGCGCTGACATTCTGCAAGGCGGCGACGGCGCCGACCTGCTGCTGGGCGACGGCGACATCCGGATGCTCTCCACCCAGGGCGGTTCGGGTCCGATCACCGTGATCGAGAACCTGGCCACCCAGTTCAGCAACCCGGCCTACATCGGAAACGACGTCCTGGACGGCGGCGCGGGCGACGACCGGCTGGTCGGCGCCGGCGGCGATGACCAGCTGACGGGCGGCACGGGGAACAACACGCTTGAAGGCGGCGACGGCGAGGACCGTGCGGTCTACACCGCCGCCACCGAGGCCGTCACCGTTATCCTCAACACCGGCGGTAACGGCTTCGCCAGCACCGAGGGGGGCAGCCTGAACGACACCCTCAGCTCCATCGAGGCGGTCGAGGGCTCGGATTTCGGCGACTTCATCCGCGGCAGCGCCGGCAATGAAAAGCTCTACGGCGGCGCCGGTCAGGACACCGTTCGCGGCGAAAGCGGCGACGACGACGTCCGCGGCGGCGATGACGACGACTTCGTGCGCGGCGGCAACGGCGCGGACCTGGTCTACGGCGACGACGGCAATGACTATGTCCACGGCGGCGAGGGTGACGACACCATCGACGGCGGTGACGGCGCCGACCGCGTGGCCTTCTCGCTGCAGCCGTCCGAGGTCCAGGTCGGGGCCACCATCGACCTGAACATCCAGGGCGTGGCCCAGGACACCGGGCATGGCATGGACACCCTGATCGGCATCGAGCATGCGTCGGGGACCATCTACAACGACACCATCGACGGCAACGCCGACGCCAACTGGCTGTGGGGCCAGGACGGCGATGACCTCCTGCTCGGCAACGAAGGCGATGACCTGCTGGAAGTCGGGACGGGCAACCACACCGTCGACGGCGGCGTCGACAACGACACCCTGATCTTCAGCATCCAGGGCGAAACCCCGACCAACATCACCTTCTCCCTGGCCTTGCAGGGCTCGGAACAGGCGTTCGGGGCCGGCACCCTCATCGCCAGCGGCATCGAGAACCTCTCGGGCCGGGACGGCGACGACTTCCTGACCGGCGACGAGCAGGACAACATCATCGCCGGCGGCTCGGGCGGCGACACGCTTGAAGGCGGCGAAGGCGCCGACCTGCTGCTCGGCGACGGCATCTACGGCATCAGCGGCACGGCCGGCTTCAGCGGCGAGATCCTCTACGAGGAAGACAACGCGGCCGCCGAGAACAACCCCGCTCTCAGCGGCGATGACCTGATGTTCGGCGGCGACGGCAATGACCGCATCGTCGGCGGCGCGGGCCTCGACGAGCTGCACGGCGATGCGGGCGACGACACCCTCGAAGCCGGGGCCGGCAACGACATCATCGATGGCGGCGCCGACTTCGACACCGCCGTCTTCACCGGCGCCCTGGCCGACTACGTCACCTTCATGCAGGACGGCGAGCTCTACATCACCGACCTGCGCGTCGGATCGCCGGACGGCACCGACCACCTGATCAGCATCGAGCTGGCCCAGTTCCGCGACGGGACCAAGACCGCCGCGGAACTGGCCCAGACGGCGCCGGGGGCCAATACCGACATCCTGCAAACCACGATCGGCATCGCCTCGTCGATCGACGCCTCGCTGCTGCTGCTCAACGACGAGTTCGCGGCGGACGATCTCAGCCCGACGGTCACGGCCGTCTCGGGCGGCGACGGCGTCACCGTCAGCCTTGTGGACGGCAAGCTGGTGATCGTCGCCAGCAGCGTCTCGGGCGGCTCGTTCAACTACACCGTCACCGGCGCCTTCGGCTCCTCGCAGGGCACGGTGAACGTGCTGCCGGTGTCGACCAACGCCTCACCCAACGTCGTGTCGCCGTCGGTTTCGGCGTCGGTCGTGGCCGTCGACTTCCAGGGCCAGGGCGGCAACGACACCCTGACCGGGACCAGCAACGCTGACCATCTGGTCGGCGGCGCCGGCAACGACATCCTCAACGGCGGCGCCGGCGCCGACGTCATGGAAGGCGGGACCAACAACGATACCTACGAGGTGGACGCCGCCGGCGACCTGGTCGTCGAACTGGCCAACGAGGGCGACGATCTGGTCGTGGCCGGCATCGACTACACCCTGACCGACAACGTCGAGCGGCTGACCCTGACCGGAACCGCCATCCACGGGACCGGCAACGCCCTGGTCAACACCCTCACCGGCAATGACCAGAACAACATCCTCGACGGCGGGGCGGGCATCGACACGCTCAGGGGTGG
The DNA here is from genome assembly GCF_057586315.1 of Caulobacter sp. SRI_014. Classification (NCBI taxonomy): domain Bacteria; kingdom Pseudomonadati; phylum Pseudomonadota; class Alphaproteobacteria; order Caulobacterales; family Caulobacteraceae; genus Caulobacter; species Caulobacter sp. SRI_014. Next base: position 32,567 of record NZ_JBYCZQ010000013.1, read on the forward strand.
CCTGGGCAATGACATCTTCATCGTCGATCACCAGGACGAGGTCGTCAGCGACACCGGCGGCGTCGACACCGTCCAGACGGCGCTGAACGCCTACTATCTGGTCGCCACCACCATCGAGAACCTGACCTTCACCGGCACGGGCAACTTCCATGGCATCGGCACCTCGCTGGCCAACGTCCTGACGGGCGGGGCGGGCGACGACATCCTGTTCGGCGGCGCGGGTGGCGACACCCTGATCGGCGGCGACGGCAACGACACCCTCTATGTGGCCCAGGGGACCGACGTGACGGTCGAGACCCTCACCGGGGGCATCGACACGGTCGTCACCGACATCAACTGGACCCTCGGCGAGAACATCGAGATCCTGCGCGGCGACGGCCTCGGCGCCTTCAACCTGACCGGCAACGGGCTCAACAACGAGATCTACGGCAACGCCGCGAACAACGTGATCAACGGCGGCCTTGGCGCCGACCGCATGGAAGGCGCGGCCGGCAACGACACCTATGTCGTCGACGACATCGGCGATGTGGTGGTCGAGGCTGCCGCCGGCGGCACGGACACCATAAACACCACCATCGACTTCACCCTCGCCAACGAGGTGGAGAAGCTGGTCCTCCTGGGCTCGGCCATCGCCGGTACCGGGAACGCGGCCGCCAACACCCTGGTCGGCAACACGCTGAACAACATCCTGGACGGGGCCGGCGGCGCCGACATCCTGCAGGGCGGCCTGGGCAACGACACCTACTATGTCGACAACGCCGGCGATGTGGTCACCGAGGCCGGCATCGGCATCGACACCGTGATCGTCAGTGGCCTGAGCAGCTACACCCTGGCGGCAAACGTCGAGAACATGACCTTCTCGGGCGCCAGCAACTTCACCGCCAACGGCAACACCATCGCCAACGTCCTGACCGGCGGCACGGGCAATGACGTGCTCAACGGCAACGAGGGCGACGACACCCTGCACGGCGGCGGCGGCGAGGACTCGCTCAAGGGCGGGGCCGGCAACGACACCTACTATGTCGACAGCGCCGGCGACACGATCAGCGACGTCGGCGGCGGCATCGATACCATCGTCACCAACCTGAACAGCTACACCATCATCTCCAGCGTCTTCGAGAACCTGACCTTCAACGGCACGGGCGATTTCGTCGGCACGGGCACCTCGCTGGCCAACATCATCACCGGCGGGGCGGGCAATGACACCCTGAGCGGCCTGGCCGGCGACGACACCCTGAACGGCGGCCTCGGCGACGACAGCCTGTTCGGCGGCCAGGGCAACGACACCCTGAACGGCGGCGGCGGTTCCGACACCCTGACCGGGGAAGCCGGCAACGACACCTACAACGTCACCGATGTCGGCGACGTTGTGGTCGAGGCGCTGAACGGCGGCACGGACAGGGTCATCAGCCTGCTGAACAGCTACACCCTGACCGACCACGTCGAGAACCTGACCTTCGGGGACATCGGCGCGGTGACGGGGATCGGCAACGGCCTCGCCAACAGCATCACCGGCGGGACCGGCGACGACCTTCTGGAAGGCCGCGTCGGCGACGACAAGCTGTTCGGGGGCCTCGGCGCCGACGACCTGCTCGGCAACGAGGGCAACGACACCCTCGACGGCCAGGGCGGCGACGACTACGCCGCCGGCGGCATCGGCAACGATACCTACGTCATCGACAGCCTCGGCGACGTGGTGGTCGAGCTGGTTGGCGAGGGGACGACCGATACCGTCAAGACCGCCCTGTCCAGCCTGACTCTCGCCGATAATGTCGAGATCATGCTCTTCACCGGCTCCGGCGCCTTCACGGGCACGGGCAACGCCCTCGGCAACACCATCAACGGCGGCGCCGGCGACGACACCCTGAACGGCGCGGCCGGGGCCGACACCCTGCGTGGCGGCCTGGGTCTCGACACCCTCAATGGCGGTGATGACAACGACAAGCTCTACGGCGAGGGCGGCGACGACGCCCTCGACGGCGGCAACGGCAACGACTACCTCTACGGCGGGGCGGGAACCGACGCCCTGACCGGCGGCGCGGGCAAGGACTTCTTCGTCCTGCAGGCGCTGGCCGACAGCGCCGTCGGGGCCGCCGATGTCATCCTGGACTTCGACGGCGTCGACCAGATCGACCTGCGCCCGATCGACGCCAATACCGGTCTCGCCGCCGACCAGGCCTTCAGCTTCATCGGCACGGGCGCCTTCAACAGCGTCGCCGGCGAGCTGCGCTACGAGTTCGACGGGACCAACACCCATGTCTACGGCGACGTGGATGGCAATGGCGTCGCCGACTTCGAGGTGCTGATCAACGGCGCCCATACCCTGACGGCCGCGCGTTTCCTGCTCTAGGGCGGACGACAATCCGGGAGAGGCCGGTCGCCGACAGGCGGCCGGCCTTTTTCGTTGTGGCGGAACGGCGTTTGGTCCCTATATGTTCTCCTGCACCGCGGCGGAGCGTTGAGCCGTCTTGCGCGTTGGGAGAGGCGGGATGGCATTCGACACCGACGATCGCGAGACGCTGGCCGCATCGCTGGCAAGGGTCCGGCAGCGGACCCTGGATCTGGCCGAGCCGCTCAGCCCGGAGGACATGCAGCCCCAGGCCATGCCTGACGCCAGCCCCACCAAATGGCACCTGGCCCACACCACCTGGTTCTTCGACGAGTTCATCCTGCGCCCGCACGGCTACGCCCCGGAGGCGCCGGAAAGCGCCCGGTTCCTGTTCAACAGCTACTACGAGGCCGTCGGCGAGCGGCATCCGCGCCCCGACCGCGGCCTGGTCACGCGACCGGGCGTTCAGGCGGTCATCGACTGGCGCCTGCGGGTCGATGAGGCGCTCGCCCGGCTGTTCCACGAGGCGCCCTCGGCCCTCGTCGCCGAGCTCGCGCCGCTGCTGGAGCTCGGCCTGAACCATGAGGAGCAGCATCAGGAGCTGCTGCTCATGGACATCCTCAGCCTCTTCGCCCTGCACCCGGGCGCCCCGGCCTACCGCACGGACCTCGCTCCCGCCACCGGCCCCTCGCGCGCCCAGGGCTGGATCGCCCACGACGGCGGACTGGTCGAGATCGGTGCCGGGCAGGGCGGGTTCGCCTTCGACTGCGAGCGGCCCCGCCAGAAGGTCTGGCTCGAACCCTTCTCGCTGGCCGACCGCCTCGTGACCTGCGGTGAGTGGCTGAACTTCATCGAGGATGGCGGCTACGAAAGCCCCGCCCACTGGCTGTCCGACGGCTGGGACCGCGCCCGGGCCGAGGGCTGGCGCAGCCCCGCCTACTGGGAGCAGGCCGACGGGGTCTGGACCCGCCGCACCCTGGCGGGCCGCGAAGTGGTCGATCCGGACGCCCCGGTCTGTCACGTCAGCTTCTACGAAGCCGAGGCCTACGCCCGTTGGGCCGGCGCCCGCCTGCCGATCGAAGCCGAATGGGAGGCCGTCGCCGAGACGCGACCGATCGCCGGCAACTTCCTCGACAGCGGCATCCTGCGCACCGCCGCCTCTGCCGATGAGCAAATATACGGCGACGTATGGCAGTGGACGGCCAGCGCCTACAGCCCCTATCGCGGCTTCGCCCCGGCGGCCGGGGCGGTGGGTGAGTACAACGGCAAGTTCATGTCCGGCCGTCAGGTGCTGCGCGGCGGCGCCTGCGTGACGCCCATGGCCCATATGCGGGCCAGCTACCGCAACTTCTTCGAACCGCACCAGCGCTGGATGTTCTCCGGGCTGCGCCTCGCGAAAGACTGTTCATGAATCAGCTGACCCGCCTGCACCCCGACCTCGAGCGGGCCCTGTTCGCCGAAGACATGATCGCCGGCCTGTCGGCCAGCCCCAAGGCGACGCCGCCCAAGTGGTTCTATGACGCGGCCGGCTCGGCCCTGTTCGGCGAGATCACCCGGCTGGACGAATATTACCCGACCCGCACTGAAATGGCCCTGCTGGCCGAGCAAGGGGCCGACATCGCCAGGGCCATCGGCCCCGGCCGCACGGTCGTCGAGTATGGTAGCGGCTCGGCCGCCAAGGCCGTCGCCCTGCTGGGCGCGTTGGAGGCGCCCGCCGGCTATCTCTGCGTCGAAATCGACCCCGGCGCCGCCCGCGCCACCGCCCAGGCGGTGGCCCAGACCTTTCCCGATCTGCCGGTGCGCGGCGTAGCGGGCGACTTCACCCATCTGTCCGGCGAGGTGACCGCCGGCTCACGGCCGCGCCTGGGCTTCTTCCCCGGCTCGACCATCGGCAACTTTCCGCCCGGGGAGGCCGGGCCGCTGCTGGCCGCCATGCGCGAGCACCTCGGCCCCGGTGGCCAGCTGTTGCTCGGCGCCGACCTGATCAAGGACGCCGCCGTCCTGGAGGCGGCCTATGACGACGCCGCCGGGGTCACCGCCCGCTTCAACCTCAACCTTCTGGAGCGGGCCAACCGCGAACTGGGCGCCGACTTCGACCTTGAAGGGTTCGAGCACCGGGCGGTCTGGAACGCCGCACAGGCCCGCATCGAGATGCATCTGGTTGCGCGCCAGGCCCAGTCGGTAACCATTGACGGGCGCCGCTTCGCCTTCGCGGCCGGCGAGACGATCCACACCGAGAGCAGCTACAAATTCGACGAAAGCCGTTTGAAGTCATTGGCTTCCGCCGGCGGCTGGTCGATCGAGCGGCTGTGGATCGCGCCGGAGTTCCCTTTCGCCCTGGCGCTGCTGACCGCCTGAACCCGTTTACCGCACGCCGATCACGTTTCGATGAACACGGGTTTGCAAAGCGCCTGTGCTCAAAATAGGGTGCCGCCCACGACCCTTCAGGGGCTTGAGCGGAGCATTCTCACATGGCCAACATCATCGGCACCCCCGGCGACGACAACATCGGCGGGACCCCCACGGACGACACCATCACCGGCCTCGAAGGCAACGACATCCTGGTCGGCCAGGGCGGTGACGACATCCTCGACGGCGGTGACGGCGACGACCTGCTGCGCGGCCGCGACGGCAATGACACGGTCATCGGCGGCGGTGGCAACGACTATGTCCAGGGCGGCGAGGGCGACGATGTGATGGACGGCGGCGCCGGCATCGATCGGGCCGCCTTCCTGCTGCTGCCGGGCGACCCGCAGGTCGGGGCGACGGTCGACCTGGCCATCCAGGGCGTGGCCCAGGACACCGGTCACGGCCTCGACACCCTTATCGGCATCGAGCATGTCTCGGGCACCATTTATGGCGACACCCTCAGCGGCGACGGCGGCGCCAACTGGATCTGGGGCAGCGTCGCCGGTTCCGGCGGGACCTCGGGCGATGACGTGTTGTCGGGCCGGGGCGGCGACGACCTCCTGGAAGTCAGCGCCGGCAACCACACCCTCGACGGCGGGACCGAGACCGACACCGTCAGCTTCTTCAGCAACGGCGACATCGGCGCGGCCGGGCCGGCCGGCGTCACCGTCGACCTGCGGCTGCAGGGTGCGGCCCAGGACACCGGCCACGGCCTGATGACCCTGACCGGAATCGAGAACCTGTCGGGGTCGGTGGTCGACGATGTGCTGACCGGCGATGCCGGCGCCAACGTCCTGGCCGGCCAGGACGGCGCCGATACGCTGAACGGCGGCGACGGCGACGACACCCTGCTGGGCGACGGCCAATTCACGATCAGCTTCCTGGCCATCGGCACCTCGGGGCCGATCACCCGCTTCGATGACCAGGGCTTCGCGGCCGACGACGTGCTGAATGGCGGCAACGGCTTCAACTATCTCGACGGCGGCGCCGGCAGCGACACCGTCGATTACAGCGACGCCGAAGGCAGCGTCACCGTCGTCCTGGGCTCCGGATACGGGGAGCGGCTGAACGCCGCCGGCGACGCCATCCTGGGGACCGACAACCTCAACAATATCGAGAACGCCAGCGGCGGAGCCTTCGCCGACGTGCTGCTCGGTGACCCGGGGAACAATGTGCTGAGCGGCCAGGGCGGCGACGACATCATCCGCGGCCTCGGCGGCGACGACGTCATGAACGGCGGCGACGGTGACGACCTGCTGCGCGGCGGCCAGGGCGTCGACAGCTTCAACGGCGGTGACGGCTTTGACCGCATCAGCCTGTTCGAGAACGGCGCCACGGCGGGCGCCTACGTCGATCTCGAGACCCAGCAGGTGCTCAACGACGGCTTCGGCAACGCCGAGACCCTGACCTCCATCGAGGGCGTCGGCCTGGGCACCCTGTTCGCCGACACCTTCCTGGGCAGCAGCGGGGTCAACTTCATCTACGCCGGCACGGGCGACACCGTCGATGCGCGCGGCGGCGATGACGACATCCTGCTGGCCGGGGCGACCTTCACCCTCGACGGCGGAGCTGGCGTCGACAGCCTGGAATTCTCCGCCTTCCGCTTCACCGATCCCGACGCGAACGGCATCCCCGATCAGGAGGAAGCGTTGGGGGGCGTCTTCGTGAACCTGCTGTCCAACCGCATCTTCGATGACGGCTTCGGCGACGGCGGCTTCATCTACAACGTCGAGAACGTCACTGGCACGGACTTCGACGACATCCTGTTCGGCGACGCCCAGAACAACGTCCTGGTCGGCCTGGGCGGCTTCGACCAGATCCGCGCCAATGGCGGCAACGACACCCTGGACGGCGGCGACGGTGATGACCTGCTGCGAACCGGCAGCGGCGACGACACCTTCCTCGGGGGCGACGGCTTCGACCGGGTCAGCTTCTACAACCTCAACGCCACGCAAGGCGTCGTGGCGGACCTTTCCACCCAGACCATCGCCAACGACGGCTTCGGCAACGCCGAGACCATGAGCTCCATCGAGGGCCTGGGCTCCCACACCCGCTTCGTCGACCGCTTTACCGGCAGCGACGAGCGCAACCTGTTCCTGATCGGCGGCGGCGACATCCTCTATGCGCTTGGCGGCGACGACGACATCCAGGTCGACGACGCCCCGGCCCGCATCGACGGCGGCGACGGCGTCGACACCATCACCCAGTTCACCCTGACGCGACTGGTCGACACCAACGCCGACGGCATCGCCGAGGTCGAGACGGCGACCCACGGCGTCACCGTCAACCTGCAGAACGGCAAGATCATCGACGACGGCTTCGGCGGCTCGGGGCGGCTCTACAACATCGAGAATGTCGGTGGCTCGGCGCTGAATGACGATCTTACCGGCGACAACGGGGCCAACGAACTGACCGGCTACGAGGGCGACGACACCCTGTCTGGCCGCAACGGCGACGACGTCCTCGACGGCGGGGCCGGCCGCGACATCCTCAGCGGCGGGAATGGCGGCGACACCTTCGTCTATACCGACATCGGCGACAGCACTGTCGGCGTGGCGGGGCGCGATGTCATCGCCGATATCGACAAGTTCGACGTCATCGACCTGTCGGCCATCGACGCCGACAGCGGCCTGGCCGGCGATCAGGCCTTCACCAAGGTCGCGGCCTTCACGGGCGTCGCGGGCCAGTTGACCGTCACGGCGGCGTCCAAGACGGTCACCCTGGTCCAGGGGGACGTCAACGGCGACGGCGTGGCCGACTTCGCCATCGAACTGTCCGGCAAGCAGTCCGGGTTCAGCAGCTTCGTGTTCTGATGAACCGGAAGGGAAGGGCGGCCCCGTCGGCCGCCTTCCCGACCCATCCTCGGGGCCGGAATCGTGGCATATGGGTTCCATCCGGGGCGGACTGCGACTAGGTTCGCCACCTTTCCCCGAGGGGTGCGTTAGGCGAACCATGGTCCACCATTATCTCGACTTCGAACGGCCGATCGCCGAACTGGAAGGCAAGATCGAGGAGCTGTCCAAGCTCTCCGAGTCGGCCGGGGCCAGCTCCTTCGAGACCGAGATCGACAGCCTGCGCGGCCGACTGGACGAGCTGCGCCGCGAGGCCTACTCCAAGCTCGATCCGTGGCAGAAGACCCAGGTCGCGCGTCATCCGCAGCGGCCCCACTTCGTCGACTTCCTGAGCGGGCTGATCGAGGAGTTCGTCGAGCTGCGCGGCGACCGCAAGTTCGCCGACGACCAGGCCATTCTCGGCGGCCTCGGCCGTTTCCGGGGCGTGCCGGTCCTCGTCATCGGCCAGGAGAAGGGCCATGACACCACCACCCGCCTCAAACATAACTTCGGCATGGCCCGGCCCGAGGGCTACCGCAAGGCCGTGCGCCTGATGGACATGGCCGAGCAGTTCAACCTGCCGGTGCTCAGCTTCGTCGATACCGCCGGCGCCTATCCCGGCCTGGGGGCCGAGGAACGCGGCCAGGCGGAAGCCATCGCCCGCGGAACCGAGCGCTGCCTCACCCTGAAGACCCCGATGATCGCCACCGTCACCGGCGAAGGCATGAGCGGCGGGGCCATCGGCATCGCGGCGGCCAACCGGGTGCTGATCATGGAACACGGCATCTATTCGGTGATCAGCCCCGAGGGCGCGGCCTCCATCCTCTGGCGCGACGGCGCCCGGGCCAAGGATGCGGCGACCCAGATGCACATCACCGCCCAGGACCTGATCAAGACCGGCGTGGTCGACCGCATCATCGACGAGCCGCCGGGCGGCGCCCACAGCGACCCGGCCGAGGCCATCCGTCTGGTCGGCGATGTGATCGAGGACGAGCTGAAGCTGCTGCTGAACCTCAGCCCCGAACAGCTGCTGGCCCAGCGGGCCGAGCGCTACTACGCCATCGGTCGCAAGGCGCCGGCGGACGCCTGAAGACCCCCCGTTTCGGGGGCGCATTGCATCCATCCTCCGGCCATGATCCCCTCGAACTTCAGGGGGGACTGTTTATGCGCCTGATCATCGCTCTCGCCGCCGCTGCTGTCTGCGCGGCGCTCGCCGCGCCCGCCGCCGCCCAAAGCAAGGAATGCAAGGCGTTCCGCAGTGGGCCAGGCTGGGCCGTCAAATACGTTGCCTATACTCGCGCCGACGGCAAGGTGTTCGACACGGTCGCCACCTACACCTACCAGGTCACCTTTCCCGAAAGGAAGTCGACCGACGTCTACGAGGTCAACGTTGACATGGGTCGGGTCAGCAAGCCGGCCAAGGGTGTCGTGATCCTGGAATACGGCAAGCGGCCCGATGGCGAGGCCTTGGGCAAGGTGCTGCTCGCCGCACCTGCCTTTACCAACATGAGCGCGGTGATGAAGGCCGGATTGACGGGCGAAGCGACGCCCGCCTTCGAGCATCGCCTGGTCCTCAAGGCTGGACCGTCGCTGGCCACGGTCTGGACGGTCGATGCCATGAAGACCAAGGCGCCGCCCGCGATGGACGCCTCTCAGTACGAGAACGCCAGCGCCTTGCTGGGCTCTTCCGACATTGAAATGCTGGGCGCCGGAGGGCTGGCCGACGCCCGCAAGGGGGCCGGCATCATTACACAACTGGCGAAGGGCGGCCGCGTCGACATCCTGATGAAAGACTACGGCAAATATGTCTCCGTCGGCGGCTTCGACATCACCCCGGCCACCGCCAAGGCGGCCACCGACGCCGCCGCCGCGGCCAAGGCCGAAGCCGACCTCAGGGCCTCCAAGGGTCAGTGCGTGGCCGGGTAGCTTTCGCCGGCGACGCCTCAAGGCAGTGATTTCTACACTCAAGTCGGGTGAGCGCGTTCGCTCGTTTACCCTTCGGTCACCGGCCTTGGGCAGTTTGCTCCCCGGGACGGGTAGATCAATGGCATTGCCAGGCGCAGCAACGACACCGGTGGCGGGCGAGACCGGCCTGACCATGGGGACGATCTTCAACCTGTCGCGCGCCATCGTCATGGTCGTCGATGACAACAACTACTCCCTGCGCCTGACCACCCAGATCCTGCTTGGCTTCGGCATCAAGACCCGCCACCTGTGCAGCGACGCCCAAGCGGCCGTCGAAATCCTCAAGACCCATCCGGTCGACCTGCTGATCGTCGACTGCGACATGCCGGGGCCGGACGGCTACGACATGGTCTCCTGGCTGCGGCGCTCCAACCTCGAGCCCAACGCCTACGTCCCGACCCTGATGATCTCCGGCCACACCCGCGCCTCGCAGGTGACCAAGGCCCGCGACTGCGGCGCCAACTTCATCATCACCCGGCCGATCACCGCCGGCATCCTGCTGGAGCGCATCCTGTGGATGGCCCGCGACCCGCGCCCCTTCGTCGACGCCGGCGACTATGCCGGTCCCGACCGCCGCTTCAAGGACGAAGCGCTGCCCGAGGGCCAGGCCGAACGCCGCGCCGACCGTCTTCGTGGAAATGCAATCAATCCGCCGGAGACTGAAAGTTCCTCGGAGGGCGAAGCTTGAGCGCCGTCACCATCATCCGCCGCGTCTCCAACCTCTCGAAGATGGTTGGCGAAAGCGGTGGCCGGACCGTCCTGGCCGCCCTGCGCGGGGCCGAGGCCGAGACCGCCGGCCTGCGCGAGGAGGGCCGCGCCATCCTCAGGGAGGCCCTCGAGGCCCTCGACGCCGCCTTCGCCCAGCCGCCCGGCGAGGCCTGGCTGGAGGGCGTCTACCGCGGCTCGTCCAACATCATCGACGTCTGCCCGCCGGACCTGCCGGCGCTCGGCAAAGCGGCGTGGAGCCTCTGCGATCTGACTGACCGCCAGCGCCAGTCGGGCCGGCTGGAGCGGGCGCCCATCGCCGTGCACGTCGAGGCCATCCGCAAGCTCAGCGGCGACATGGACGCCGCGTCCGCCGCGCCCTTGCTCATGGGCCTGGAGGCCCTGCTGGCCCGCGAGGCCGCCCGGAACGGTGGTTGACGGGCGCGTAAATTAGCCCCTTGCCTGACGCCGCGTGATGTTCTGCTAAGCTTGCTCCCAACAAACGTTTGGCATTCGCCGAACTATCGTTTGGGAGACGCACCATGGCCATTCGCACCCGCTTTACCGAGCTGTTCGGCGTCGAGCACCCCATCGCCCAGGGCGGCATGCAGTGGGTCGGCAAGGCAGAGCTGGTCGCCGCCGTCGCCAACGCCGGGGCGCTCGGCTTCATCACCGCCCTGACCCAGCCGACGCCGGAAGAGCTGGCCAAGGAAATCCAGCGCACCAAGGATCTGACCGACAAGCCGTTCGGCGTGAACCTGACCATCCTGCCGGCCATCAAGCCGCCGCCTTACGCCGAGTACCGCGCCGCCATCATCGAGAGCGGCATCACCATGGTCGAGACCGCCGGCTACAAGCCGCAGGAGCACGTCGACCACTTCAAGCAGCACGGCATCAAGGTCATCCACAAATGCACCGCCGTCCGCCACGCCCTGTCGGCCGAGCGGATGGGCGTCGACGCCATCTCCATCGACGGCTTCGAATGCGCCGGTCACCCCGGTGAGGACGACATCCCCGGCCTGGTGCTGATCCCGGCGGCGGCCAACAAGGTGAAGATCCCGATGCTGGCCTCCGGCGGCTTCGGCGATGCGCGCGGCCTGGTCGCGGCCCTGGCGCTGGGCGCCGACGGCATCAACATGGGCACCCGCTTCTGCGTGACCAAGGAGGCGCCGATCCCGGAGAGCTTCAAGCTGCAGATGGTGGCCAATGACGAGCGCCAGACCGACCTGATCTTCCGCACCCTGCACAACACCGCCCGCGTCATGCGCAACGCTGTCAGCCAGGAAGTGGTCCAGATCGAACGGGCCGGCGGCGCCAAGTTCGAGGACGTCCAGCACCTGGTCGCCGGCACCCGTGGCCGTGACGCCCTGGCCAACGGCGACACCGACGGCGGCATCTGGTCGGCCGGCATGATCCAGGGCCTGATCGACGACATCCCGACCTGCAAGGAACTGGTCGACCGCATCATCAGCGAAGCCGAAGACCTGATCCGCGGCCGCCTGGAAAGCATGGTCTCCAGCCCCAGGCTGGTGGCGGCGGAGTAATCAGTCGAAGACGTCGGAGACCGCGCGGGCGCTACTGCTCGCGCGGATTTCCGCATAGGCGACCGCCGGCCCCAGGCCGCTGACAAAGGCGACCAAGCCGATGAATGCGATCAGCGCCACGGCCAGCGCGACGCTCACCACGATGTAGAGAGGTGAATCGCCGTTCTCACCGGTGTTCAGCATATCAATGGCCGGGCCGCCCATGCTCAAGGCGTAGACCCCCAAGGCTAACAGCAAGGGAACCAGGGCGCCGGTAAGCAACTGGTAGCCGAACAGTCGCCACCGGACCCCTTCGGTCAGATCGACACTCCGGGAAATGGCCTTGAGCGGGTTGACGCCCTCGACCACCCGGGCCGGTACCGCCAGGCTGACCACCACCGAGGCGATGATCCCGGGAATGACCAGCAAGATTATGCCCAGCCCGACCATCACGGTCTGGATGACCTGGACGACCATCGTCAGCGGCGTCTGGCGCCATAGAACCGACCAGGCATCGCCAAAGCGGGCAGGGCGGCCCTCCTGTTCGCAGTCGGCGGCATGAGCGGCCAGCGGGGGAGCGGTGGAAGTGGCCAGGACCAGGGCGCCGAACCACAGCGAGACGACCAACGCGTCCGGCGGCGCCTTGCCTTCTGAGTTGATCACATAGTCCCAGTAGGTCGAGGCCAGCACCAGGAAGGCAGAGAAAAACAGTCCGACGTGTGAGACTACCACGAACACAATGCCCGGCAGGCTGTAGCGCAGCAGGACCCGCCCGAACCGGCGCAGAGCCGCAAAGACGCGAAACTTCGGACCTTGAACGCTGTCGGACATGACTCCCCCGCCGGGAAGCTAGCGGCCCGAGTTGCCGGCCGCCAGCGCGGAGTCAGGCGGTGGCCGTCTTCCGGGGGGCGAACAGGTCGGCCCACAGGAAGCGGGCGGCATCCACGGCGTCGCTCAGCCGTTCGCCCAGTGTTGCCAGCACCGGCCGCTGTTGCGGCAGGCAGGCTTCCAGTTCGGCGATCAGGGCGTCGGCCGGCCCGTCGTTCAGGAAGTGGTTGGCGCCCGGTACGCGGCGGAACCGCATCGGCCGCAGCGTGCGAACTTCCTTGACCAGGTTCTCGGCCGTCTCGATCGGCGCGAAGTCGTCCAGATCGCCGTGGATCAGATGGATCGGCACGCCGATCCGTTCCAGCGCCTGGCGCATGTGGATCAGCTGGCCCGGCTGGCCGGCGACTTCCAGCACGGCGTTGCGCAGGTCGCGCGGAACGGGGAGGAAGCGCAGCAGCAACTGCCCGACCTTGACCAGCATGCGGGCCGTCGGCCCCGGATCACCGAGGTAGCCGCTCAGCAGCACCAGCCCGGCCAGCCCCTTGGGCCGGCTGGCGGCCATCAGGCTGGAGATGGCGGCGCCGTAGGACTGGCCGACCAGCAGCAGCTTCTGGCCGGGCGCCACCTGCAGCAGGGGCATCAGGGCCTCGGCCTGGACACGGATGTCGCCGACGTATTCCACCGGCTCGCTGCCGGCGTAGCCGGGCCGGTCGACGACGGTCATCTCGCGGTCCTTGGGCAGGGCGGCCAGCACCGGCGCCCAGTATTCGGCCCAGCTGGGCGCGCCGGTGACGACGACGATCTTCCAGGGAGCGGGCTTGTCGCGCGGGGTGGTCAGGGCCGACAGGGTCCAGCCGTGGTCGCCGCCGCAGGGCATGCTGATGCGCTTGACCACGCTCTCCTCATAGAGCTCGTGGGTCGGCACATGCTCGAAGCGCCCCGCAAGCCCGCTCTCGACGCAGGCCCAGCCCAGTTCCAGCACTCCCTTGGGGCGTTTACGCGCCACGATCCGTCTCCTGTTTGCGCCCGTGTCCCTGCGGGGAACTCAACGCCGATGTGGGCGCAGGGTTCTCCGAAACAACCGCCGGGTCATTGATCTTTTTTGTAATGTGGCGCCGGCGCCCTGAACCGGGGCTGAAGGGCGGGTTCAGGCGGTCGTCCGGGTCAGCCGCTTTTCTCGCAGCATGTAGGCGATCGTCCCGCACAGCAGGGAAATCAGCAGGAGGTGGCCGACGATGTTCAAGCCCGTCATGTAGACGTAGCTGGTGATCTTCATCTGCGCCCAGAAGGCGAGGTGAAGCAGGACGCTCAGGCCCTGCACGGCGGCCGCGAACAGCGGCCACCAACGGTCCGCGGTCAGGGCGAGGATCACGTAGACGACGAACTGGAAGCTATCCAGCCAGAGCACCGAGAACTGGACATCGGCCCAGCGCCGGTCAGGCAGCAGGAATGTGGCGATGGTGGTGACGAGGATGAACAGGCCGGCGAACCGCTCCGGCCGACCGCCCTTCCACATGGCCAGTCCGGTGACCAGGAAGGTGACGCTGAAGTTGAAAATGAACCAGAGCGGCAGTGACACGAAAAAGGGACCCCAACGTGTGGAGCCCCTTTCTGGCGCCGATCAGGCGATCTGTCAGGCGGCTTTTACCTCGCGCAGGTGGACACCCGTCGGCAGCGGGTCGGTCTCGGGCTTGTCGTTTCCCGGCCCCATGTGCGTGCGCAGTCCCAGCTGATCACGCGCGACCGCCAACGCCTTGTGGGTGTCGATGATGGTGCGGCGGGCGCGGGTCAGATGGGCCAGGGTCTCGGTGGCGCCTTCGAAAGCGTCCTGGGCGTACATCACCGAGAGATTGGCTTCCTTGCGGGCCGACGGCATGGTCATGGCCAGGCCGGCCACCGCCGCCAGGGCGATGTCGAGCGCGTCTTCGGCTTCAAAGAGTTTGGTGGCCACGGCCTCGGCGGCGGTGCGTCGTTGATGCAGCATAGTCCCCTCCTGATACGCCCCCCGTCCGGGGCGTTGCTGTGAAGTCCGGGCGACCCGCCCGGATCACGTCAGGGGCGGATCAGTTGTTGCAGGGCGACCAATCCCGAAAGGGCGCCGCCGAAGGTCATCGCCGCGATCACCATGATCAGGACGATGAGTCCGAGCCGTTGGATCGGCCCTAGAGAATTGAGCTGTCCTCCGACCCCGGCGGCGCGAAGTCCCCATCCATCACCGCGAAGGCCGCGCAGAGGATCTCCCGCAGCACCATCTCGGGCGGCAGCCAGCGGCTCTGCTTGCGGACCGCGGAAATCAGTTCGGGCGTCGCGGCGGCCATCGCCGGGCCCGACGACAGGCTGACGAGCTGCCGTTCCAGCTGCTCCCAGGTCCAGACGGGCAGGGGCGTTCCGCTCTGCGGGGCCTTCTGGAAGGAGGCCTCGAACCGATCCACTTCCTGCTTCATCCACAGCGCCTGGCTGAGGCCCGGCGTCGCGATACTGGCCTGGTGGTCGTTGGCGGGTGTCATGGTCGGCTCCGTGTTCTGGAGCCAAGGTTGCGTCGGCGTCGGCGTCGTTCGCCATGACGCCCGTCATGCCTGACACGCCGTGTGTCATGCCATCTTCGGCGGTTCTCAGCAGCCGCGCGGCGGCGAACCGGTCATCCATGCCCAGCCGCTCAAGGGCGTTGCGAACATGGTTCGAGACGGTGTGGTTGGAGAGGCCCAGGCGCCGGCCGATCTCCTTGCTGCTCAGGTGCTGGTCGACCAGCCACAGAATCTCACGCTCGCGCTTGGTCAGCCGACCGAGCTTGTCGTCGCCCTGGGGTCTGTTGTCGTCTGTCCCGTCCATGCGAAGTGCTCGGCGTTTCCCCATACCGGGCGTTTTGGTCCACCGCAGGTTCCGTTGCGGCCTCCAGACACCCCCGGCTGTAACCATAACCCAGTTCCGCGTCGGACTAGAATGATCTTTCTAGACGTCTCCTCTAGATCGTGAGGCCATTCGCCGCTCCCCCGGCGTCACGACATACCAAGGAGCCTCCCATGGCCGCCGCCAAGAAGACCAAGACCGACAAGAAGCCCGCCGCCGAAACCGGCGCCGATCTCGACATCGCCCGCAAGATCTGGCTCGCCGGCGTCGGCGCCTACGGCCGCGCCTTCACCGAAGCCAAGGACAGCGCCGAGAAGCTGGCCCATGGCGCCACCGAAGCGTTCGACCAACTGGTCGCCAAGGGTGAAGTCATCGAGGACGAAGTCCGCGACCGCATCGCCAAGGCTCCGGCCGGCAAGAAGGTCGTCTCCCTGGTCGGCGACCTGACCAAGCAATCCAAGGACCGCCGCGCGGCCCTGGAAGAGCGTATCGGCAAGGTCCGCAAGTCGCTGACCGAAACCTTCGCCCCCTACAACCTCGCCGCCCTCGGCGAGGCGGTTCAGGCCCTGACCACCCAGGTCGAAGCCCTGACCGGCGAAGTCGCGGCCCTCAAGGCCGAGAAGGCTTCGAAGAAGACCCCCGCGAAGGCCGCTGACGAAGCCGCCTGAGCACCCTTCCGGCGATAGCGGCCCTTCCCACTCCCCCTCCCCCCACGGGATCAGGTCGCGAGCGTAGCCGCCGGAAGCATGACCTGGGCCGCCGCCCGAGCCACGCGCTCTCGCGGCGGCCCAGTGTCACCCCCAAGTTCCAGGGCGATGGCATGGAACAGGATGCCGGTCGCCAGCTGGCCCGACAGACCGTCCCGCGCCTCCGCCTTGGCCCTGATCGCCCCCTTCTCGTGGAGGCGTTTCAAGGCGTCCCCCAGCCCCGAAACCAGGCCCGCCATCACCCGCCGCGCCGCCGCCGCCGCCGCCTCGTTGCCGAGCGCCAAAGCGGGTTCGCGCCAGAAGAAGCGGGCGTCCCAGGCCTCCTCGACCAGGATGTGAACATGCGTCCACAGGGTTTCGATGTCCGGCCTGGCGGCGACGGCCTCCCGCATGGCCTCCAGCACCATCTCGATTTCGGCCGCATGCAGGGCCATCAGCTCGGCCAGGATCTGGGGCTTGCCCTTGAAGTGGTAGTAGAGGTGGCCGGCGCTCATGTTCAGGGCCGAGGCGATGTCGACCGCCGACAGCGGCCCGACGCCCTCCTCGTTGAAGAGCTCCCGAGACGCTTCGAGGATGCGATCCTTTGTCCTCACCGCAATCCTGCTCCCCCGTTGACTTGGCCGACCCGTGGTCCAGCATATGTCCGAACGAGGACGCCGGGCGAGAACGATCTGGCGCGCGGGGAGGAAGCAACCATGACCAAGCCCGGAATCCGTCTTGATACCGGCGGCGCCACCGACAACGCCGGGGGCCTGAACCCGATCGTCGGCGTGGCGCGTGAAGACCTGATCGGCGCCGTCGGCGTGCTGTTGCGCGAAACCGCCGGCCGGCCGGTGAAGACCCTCAAGCATGTCGCCAAGTTCAACGGCGAGGTGGTCAAGATCCTGACCGGCAAGTCCGAGCTCGAGGCCGCTGCGAAGGACAAGCGTTTCGCAGACCCGGCCTGGCGCTACAACCCGCTCTACAAGGCCGGCATGCAGTACTATCTGGCGGTCCAGAAGGGCGTCGCCGGCTGGATCGACGATGTCGAGTTCGACGAGCTTGAACGCGCCCGCGCAAACTTCGTCACCGGCATGATCCTCGACAGCCTGTCGCCGTCCAACACCCTGGTCGGCAACCCCTCGGCCATCAAGCGCGCCTACGACACCGGCGGCGGCTCCCTGCTCAAGGGGCTGAAGAACGCCTACGACGACATGACCAAGAACGACGGCATCGTCAGCCAGGTCGACAAACGCCCCTTCAAGGTCGGCGAGAACCTGGCCACCGGCCCCGGCGCTGTCGTCCACCGCACCGAGATGATGGAGCTGATCCAGTATCAGCCGACCACCGAGACGGTCAGCGAGATCCCGCTGATGATCATCCCGCCGCAGATCAACAAGGCCTATGTCAACGACCTGTCGCCGGACAAGTCGATGGTCCGCTACCTGACCTCGCAAGGCATCCAGGTGTTCCTGGTCAGCTGGCGCAACCCGACCAGGGAACACGCCCACTGGGGCCTTTGTGACTATGTCGACAGCCTGATCGAGGCCACCGACGTCGTCACCCAGATCACGGGGTCGAAGAAGATCAACGTCTCCGGCGCCTGCTCGGGCGGCATCACCACCGCCACCCTGCTGAGCAAGCTGCAATCGAAGGGCGATGAGCGCATCGGCGCCGTTTCCCTGATGGTCTGCGTCCTCGATCCGGACGCCGGCGACAGCGAGGCCGGGGCGCTCGTTTCCAAACACGGCATCGAGATGGCCCGCCAACGCTCGGCCAAGAAGGGCATCCTCGAGGGCTCGAGCCTGTCGCGGACCTTCGCCTGGCTGCGGCCGAACGATCTGGTCTGGAACTACGTCATCAACAACTACCTGCACGGCGACGATCCGCCGCCGTTCGACGTGCTGTTCTGGAATAACGACAGCACCAACCTGACCGCGACGCTCCATTCCGACTACCTGTCGGTCTATGAGCACCAGCCGTTCCGCAACCACGGCGCCGTCGAGCTGGCCGGCCACAAGGTCGATCTGTCGGCCGTCAAGAACGACGTCTTTGTCGTCGCCGGCGTCACCGACCACATCACCCCGTGGAAGGCCTGCTACCGCCTGACGCAACTGATCGGCTCGCCGAATGTTGATTTCGTCCTCTCGCAGGCCGGCCACATCCAGGCCCTGCTCAACCCGCCGGGAAACCCGAAGGCCAAATACTTCCACAGCGCCGAGCGCCCGGGCTCGTCGATCGACGCCTGGATGAACGGCCAGGCCGAGGAAAAGGCCGGCAGCTGGTGGCCGTTCTGGACCGAATGGCTGACCGCCCGCTCCGGCGACAAGAAAGCGGCGCCCAAATCCCTGGGCTCCAGGAAGTACAAGGCTCAGGACCCCGCGCCCGGCCTCTACGCGTTTGAATAGCTGAAAGACTCTCCATGACCCGATCCGCCAAAGCCGCCAACGCCCCCGAGTTCTCCATGCTGCGGGCGGGCGGCCGCACCCTGCGGGTCGCGGTCTGGAAGGCTCAAGGGCCGAAGACGTCGCACGGCGTCCCCCTGCTGTTCTTCAACGGCATCGGGGCCAATATCGAACTGATGGCCCCGCTGGCCGACTGGTTCCCCGACCGCGACCTGATCACCTTCGACATGCCCGGCATCGGCGGCTCGCCCAAGCCCGTTACCCCCTATCGGCCCTGGACCATGGCCTGGACGGCGGCCCGGCTGCTCGACCAGCTTGGCTATGGGGTGGTCGATGTCATGGGCGTCAGCTGGGGCGGGGGGCTCGCTCAACAGTTCGCCTTCCAGCATCCCAAGCGCACCGGCCGCCTGGTCCTGGCCGCGACCTCGGCCGGCGTCATCATGGTGCCGGGCGACATCAAGGCCCTCAGCAAGATGGCCGACCCCAAGCGCTACGTGGACCCCGAGTTCATGCGCCGCAATTTCCAGACCCTCTACGGCGGCGAAATGGACGGCGCCGACGGTCACATCGGCCGTATCGAACCGCCCAGCCGCACCGGCTATCTCTACCAGCTGATCGCCATGGGCGGCTGGACCAGCGTGCCCTTCCTGCCGTTCGTGAAGGCCCCGACCCTGGTGATGATGGGCGACGCCGACAAGATCGTCCCCCTGGTCAACGGCAAGTTCCTGGCCAGCCTGATCCCCGACGCCCGGCTGGAGGTCATCAAGGATGGCGGCCACCTGTTCCTGGTCAGCAAGGCCAGCCTCAGCGCGCCCCTGATCCGGGAGTTCCTCGACGAGGGTCGGGTGAAGCGGAAGAAGGCGGCGTAGGCCTCTCCCGCCGTTTCCGCATTTGCTACCGTCATCCTAGGCCTTGTGCCTAGGATGACGATAGCGGGGAGGGGCGACAGGCGCCTTCCCCCACACGCCCAACAGGCCTAAACCCCAGCCGTCAGCGGAAGGGGATAGCCGCATGCACTACGACATCGTCATCGTCGGCGGCGGCGCCGGCGGGCTCGAACTCGCCGCCCAGCTGGGCCGTAAGCTTGGCCGACGGCGGGGCGCCGAGAAGGTCCTGCTCATCGACCGCACCGTCTTCCACATCTGGAAGCCGACCCTGCACGAGGTCGCGGCGGGCACGCTCGACACCCACCAGGAGGGGCTGAGCTACCCCATCCTCGCCCGCCGCAATCATTTCAGCTTCACGCTGGGCGAGCTTGCCGCCCTCGACCCTACCGCCCGCCGTCTGACCCTCGGCGCCATGACCGACGGGCAGGGCAGGGAACTGGCGCCGGAACGCAGCATCACCTTCACCCATCTGGTCCTGGCCATCGGGGCCGGCGCCAACCTCTTCGGCACGGCCGGCGCCGACCAGGCCCACCTGCTCGAAAACACCGCCGACGCGATGCGCTTCCACACCCGCCTGCTGACCGCCTTCACCCGCGCCAGCTTCGCGACCGACAAGTCCCTGGCCATCGCCATCGTCGGCGGCGGCGCCACCGGCGTCGAGCTGTCGGCCGAGCTGATCGAGGCCCACAACGAGTTCTTGGGCGGTCTGGCCAAGGACCAGCGCTTCCGCCTGGACATCACCATCCTGGAAGCGGCCGAGCGCATCCTGGGCCAACTGCCCGAGCGCATCGGGGCCCAGGCCCAGACCGCCCTCGAACGCAAAGGGGTGAAGGTCCTGACCGGCGCCAAGGTCAGCCGCATCGACGAGGACCTGGTCGTCACCAGCAAGGGCGACATCCCCGCCTCGATCATCGTCTGGGCCGCCGGGGTCAAGGCGGCCGAGAGCAACGCCACGCTCGGCCTGGAAACCAACCGCCTCAACCAGTTCGTCGCCAACGACCGGCTCGAAACCTCCGCCCCCGACATCTGGGCCATGGGCGACTGCGCCGCCGCCCCCTGGACGGAAGGCCGCACCATCCCGGCCCGCGCCGCCGCCGCCCACCAGCAGGCCGACTACCTGGCCAAGGTCCTGACCGCCCGCCTGGCCGAGCGCCGCCACGAGGTTCCCTTCCAGTACCGCGACTTCGGCTCCCTGGTGTCGCTCGGCGAAAGCCGGGGCGTCGGCTCGCTGATGGGCGGGCTTGGCGGCCCCAACTTCTTCATCGAGGGCCTGATCGCCAAGTGGATCTACATGAGCCTCCACCTGGCCCACCACCGCGCCATCCTGGGCACGACCAAGACCGTGGTCTTGGCCCTGGCGCGACTGCTGCAGGAACGGGTTTCGGGTCGGTTGAAGCTGCACTGAGCCGCGCGAAATAAACTCCGGGCAAAATTATTCGGCCTCGATGGAGCCCGATCCGGCCGCGACGCGACTGTTGGCTCGACGTAGGCCTGGGCCACCAACATTCCCCGCGCCGGCGCCTACGCCCGGTCAACGCCGGCGCCTACATTCACGCCGCCTATCGCTACCTAATCCCCAACGATTCCGGGCCTTCTGTCGGAATGCCCCGGATTCCCGGGATGGATCGTTGGCGCCCCCTGCCGTGCTATAATGGTCCCGCTTTGATAGCGCCTGTTGACGCCCCCGAGGGAAACCACGCGAGCGTCCCGGAAACACAGGGAAACGCCGCCATGACCCACCCGACTGTCGAGCTCCTCGAGCACCCGCTCTCGCCCTACGCCCAGAAGGTCAAGATCGCCCTCAGCGAAAAAGGCGTGCCGTTCGAGGCCAGGATTCCCGGCGCCATCGGCTCGGGCCAGGTGTCGCCGGAGTTCGCCCGCGCCAATCCGCGCGGCGAGGTGCCTGTGCTCTACGTCGAGGGTCAGGCCATCTTCGATTCCACCATCATCCTGGAGTTCATCGAGGACCGCTTCCCGAGCCCCCCGCTGCTGCCCGCCAGCCCCGCCGACCGCGCCCGCGTGCGGATGATCGAGGATCTGGTCGATACCCACTACGAAGCCATCACCTGGGGCTTGTCGGAGATCGCCAACTTCAAGCGCGCCACCGGCGACCAGGCCGTCGCCATGCAGGCGAAGGCCGGCGAGGAGCTGGCGCAACTCCACGCCTGGCTGGAAGCCCAGCTCGGCGACCGCCCCTGGTTCAACGGCGAGGCCTTCGGCTGGGGCGACCTCTGCGTCGCGCCCTTCGTCGCCGGCGCCATCGGATTCGGCTTCCCCCCGACCGGCAAGCTGTCGGAGTGGTTCGCCCGCGCCGCCGCCCGCCCGTCCGTGGCCACCGCCATCGGCCAGGCCCGTGAAATGGCCGCCGCCATGGCCGGCGTCGCCCAGATCGTCGAGGCTGGCCTGTTCAAGCGGCAGTACCGCGACCACCGCCTCGAATGGATGATCCGCTCGGGCGGATTGTCGGTGGTGCAACAGGGGATCGAGCGCGACAATATCCGCTTCAACAGCGCCCCGGTCGGGGGCCTGGGAGCGCTCTGATGATCCAGCTGTGGCACTGCGCCGACGCCCGCTCCTTCCGCGCCCTCTGGGCCCTGGAGGAACTGGGTCTTCCCTATGAGCTGAAGCTGCTGCCCTTCCCGCCGCGCATGCGTCAGCCGGAATACCTGCAGGTCAATCCGCTCGGAACCATCCCCTTCCTGGTCGATGGCGACACCCGGATGAGCGAGTCGGCGGCCATCGCCCAGTACCTGGCCACCCGCGAAGGCCCTACGCCCCTGTCGGTCCAGCCCGGTGAGGCCTCCTACGGCGCCTGGCTCAACTGGCTGCATTTCGGGGAGGCGACCCTGACCTTCCCCCAGACCCTGGTGCTGCGCTACCGCACCTTCGAGCCCGGCCGGGCCGAGGCCGCCGCCGACGACTACGAACGCTGGTTCTTCGCCCGCCTCAAGGGTCTCGACCGGGCCCTGGCCGATGGCCGCGACTGGCTCTGCGCCGGCCGCTTCACCGCCGCCGACATCTCGGTCGGCTACGCCCTGCTGCTGGCCCGCAGCCTGAAGATCGACAGCGGCTTCCCGCCTGCCGTCGCTGCCTATTGGGACCGGCTGCGCGAGCGTGATGGCTTCAAACGCGCCAAGGCTGCCCAGAAGAACGACAGCGTCGCGGCGCCTCAGTTCCCCTCATAATCTCCGTCATCCCGGCCGTAGCGTAGCGAAGAGCCGGGACCCAGGGGTGCGTGATCTGGCTGCGTCAACCTCTTGTGCTGGCGGCCCCTGGGTCCCGGCTCAGCCCTGCGGGCTGTCCGGGATGACAGTGTTGGGCATTTCCCGCTCGCCCTTCGCCAGCATGGTCGTCACCCCCATGTCGGCGGTGACATTGCCCAGCGTGCGGAAGATGTCCGGCACCACCTCGACGGCCAGCAGGATCGGCAGCAGGTCGATCGGCGCCCCCAGCGCGATGCAGATCGGGGCCACACTGGCGAAGAAGCTGATCTGGCCCGGCAGCCCGACCGAACCGACGGCCACGGCGAAGGACACCAGGATGGCCGCCAGGATCTGCGGCAGGCCCGGCTCGACGCCATAGAGGTGGGCGACGAACAGGGCGGCGGCCAGGTTCGCCACCGGGCTGGTGGCGCGGAACACGGCCACCGCCAGCGGCAGCACCAGGCCGGTGATGCGGTCGGGAACGAAGAGGTTGTCCCGCGTCCGCTCGATCATCAGCGGCAGGCTGGCCAGCGAGGACTGGGTCGAAAAGGCGACCGCCAGCACCGGCCCGGAGGCCCGCAGGAACTCGCCGAATTTCGCCGCCCGGCTCAGGGCCACGACGATGAACATGATGACCGTGATGGAGGCGGTGATGGTCGAGACGATGACGATGTACTGCAACAGGGTGGCGGCGCTGGCGACGCCCGTGCGCAGGCCGACGCTCAAGCTGAGGGCGAACACCCCGACCGGCGCCGCCCACAGCACCCAGCGCACCACCGTCAGCATGGTCTCGGCGATGGCCTTGAACACCGTCAGCAGCGGCTGCTTGAGGTCGTCCGGCAGCCGGCTGGCCCCGAAGCCGAAGAAGACGCCGAACACCACCAGCGGCAGGATGGCGTCCTCGACCGCGGCCTTCAGGGCGTTGGCCGGAGCGAGGCCCTTGAGGAAGTCGGCGATGGTCGAGGCCTTGGCGGCTGCGGCGTCCGGCGCATGAGCACTGGCCCTCAGGGCGGCGCCGGCCGTCTCGTCTATCGGCCACAGGGCCAGCCAGCCCTGGGTCATCAGCACGCTGTAGGTGGCGAACACCGCCAGGAAGACACCGAACAGCACGATCGCCCGGGCCGCCAGCTTGCCTGTGGCGGCCGCATCGGCCACCGAGGCGATGCCCAGCACCAGCAGGGTGAAGACCAGCGGCACGATGGTCATCCGCAGGGCGTTGAGCCACAGCGAGCCCAGCGCCTCGACGATGCTCATCCCTTCCTGAATGGACTTGGGCGCCCAGACCTGCAGCGCGGCGCCGACCAGCAGCCCCAGCACCAGGGCAATCAGCACGCGGACGGCGAGGGACTTGAGCATGCGGCAATTCCTAGCGGGTCAGGGGGTAAACGTTGCCTGTTCGACCTGCCGCCGCAAGTCCTAACCCTCCCTTTTGCGGGGAGGCGCCTTCTTCACATGGCGGTCCATCCAGTCGGTCATCTCCCACAGGGTATGCAGGGTCGATTCCCGGGCCCGGTAGGAATGGGCTTCGTTGGGCAGCACTACATAACGCGCCGTCGCCCCGGCCCCCTTGAGCGCCGCGAAGAAGCGCTCGGTCTGAACCGGGAAGGTGCCGCTGTTGTCGTCCGCCCCGCCGTGGATCAGCAGGATCGGCTCGTTGATCTTCGTGGCGTAGGTGAAGGGGCTCATCTTCGTGTAGGTCTCGGTCGCCTCCCAGTAGGTGCGCTGCTCGGACTGAAAGCCGAAGGGCGTCAGGGTGCGGTTGTAGGCGCCGGAGCGGGCGATGCCGGTCCGGAACAGGTCGGTGTGGGCCAGCAGGTTGGCGGTCATGAAGGCCCCGTAGCTGTGGCCGCCGATGGCGATGCGGTCGCGGTCGGCCACGCCCATGTCGACCACCGCCTTAACCGCGGCTTCCGCGTCGGCGGTCAGCTGTTCGATATAGGTGTCGTTTGGCTGGGCCCCGTTGACGCCGACGATGGGCATCGAGGGGTTGTCGAAGATGGCGTAGCCCTGGGTCAGCAGGAACAGGTGGCTTATGCCGCCCGGCCGGGTGAAGCGGTTGGAACGGTCGACCGTCTGGCCCGCCACCCCGGCGTCGGTGAACTCGGCCGGATAGGCCCACATCAGCATTGGCAGCGGCCCGTCGCGGTCCTTGTCGTAGCCGGCCGGCAGATAGAGGGTGCCCGACAGCTGCACCCCGTCGGCCCGCTTGTACTTGACCTCCTGCTTGGTCACCCCGGCGAACTGCGGGGCGGGATCGGGGATGCGGGTCAGCTGGGCCAGCTTGCCGTCCTTGACCGAGCGCAGGAAGAAGTTGGGGTTCTCGGTGCGGCTCTCGCGTCGGGTCAGCATGACCAGGCGGGTATCGTCGATCAGGTCAATCACCTGCTCATAGTGGCTGGCGCTGGAGGTCCACAGCCGGGTCGACTTGCCGTCCTCCAGAGACATCGCCGACAGGAAGGGGAAGCCGCCCTCCGGCGTCTCGCCCGGGCCGCTCATGAACATGCTCCGGCCATCGGGGGTGAAGCGGATCACCTGGCGGCCGTTGGGCAAGGCGGTCATCAGGACATCGCCGGGATCGTCATAGCGGCCCTGGTAGTTGCGGCTGACCAGCACGCGGGGCGTCCCCGGATTGGCGGGGTTCACCGCCAGCCGCGTTTCGTGGCGGGTGTCGAACCACTGGCTGTGGACGACGGCCAGGTCACGCCGGCCCCAGTCGACGCCGGCGAAGCGTTCGGCCAGGTCAACCAGGGTGGTCGGGGCGGCGGTGAACGGCGCGGCCTGCATGAAGACGCGGTCGTGGACGGCGACCTTGGTTCGCGGATCGCCGCCGTCCTGGGCCTCGACCCAGTAGAGCGTGGCTGGCGCGTCATCGCGCCAGCCGACGCTGCGCGGACCGGTCACCACGGCGTCGAACGGCGGCGGCAGATCGTCAGCCAGCGGCCGGTCGGCGATCAATTTCACCACCGCGCCGCTCCAGTCGATGACGGCGATCTCGGTCGGGAAGCGGCCCGAGGGCACGATGTAGCTGTAGGGCCGCTTGACCCGGGTGGTCAGGATGTAGCGGCCGTCCGGCGAGACCTGGGCGCCGCTGTAGAGGCCGGGCTTGCCGACCGGCTTCACCGTGCCGCCGACCAGATCGATGCGGACCAGCTGGCTGGTGAAATAGTGGTCGAACAGGGCCTCGTCGTGCGGCGAGGCCAGCAGGTCCTGGGCCGTGCGGACGGGCGCGGCGCGGCCCTTGCTCTCCTGCACCAGAGGCCCTGTGGGGGCGGCCGGCGCAACCGGAGCGGGGCCCCGGCCGGGCGGCACGATGCGGGCCAGGAAGCCGGAGCTGTCCGGCAACCAGGCGTAGGCGGCTCCGAAGGCGGCGTTCAGTTTCACGTCGCTGACCCGGCGCGCGTCGCCGGTCCGGGCATTGACCACCCACAACTCGAGGCCGTCCCTGGCCTCGGCCATCATCGCCAGCCAGCGGCCGTCCGGCGACCAGGCGAGGCTGAGCGATCGTATGCCATCAGGCAGCCTGGCTTTCACCTCGCCGCCGCCGCTGACCGTGATGAAGCTGAGCGAGCGCAGATAGGTGGTTCGGGCCTCGGTCGGACCGTTGGTGCGCGGATTCACCCGTGTGCCGGCCAGCCGAAGGATCGGCTCCGACACCGCCGCGATGGACGGCAGGTTCTCGCGGCCGATCAGGGCGATCAGCTTGCGGTCGCGCGAGGGCACGATGACCGGTGTCGGTTCGGCGTCGATGATCTGGGCGATCGGGGCGGGCGGCATCCGGTAGCCCTCGGCCGATTGGGTTTGGCCCTGGACCGGCGCGGCCAGCAGGAGGGAGGCCAGCAGCGCTGGCGCGAAGCGAAACTTGTTCATTGAGACCTGTGACGTCCGACCCCGAGGAAGGCCTGATCATCTCCTGCCTTGTGACAACTTGTCCAATCCTCGATTTGGGTCGGTTTGCCTCTTGAGATGTGCCCACATTGGTGCAGGATTACTCGGGAGTAGCTTATTCGCCCACTCACCCAGAACTGCGCGCTCCGGGGGGACGCACACCATGCCTCAATCCGCACTCAAGACCGCCGACCTTCCGTCGGCTGTGAACGATGAACCGTCCATCGACCAGAAGCGCATCGTGGCGCGGCTGGGCTCGCGCTGGTTCCTGCAGGGGCTCTCGCTCGTGAAGTCCTTCGGCGGCGGCGACATTCTGGACGGCCTGATCCTGCTGGCCATCACCGACGCCAACACCCGCCACCTGAACGCGCCCGACGGCCGCTTCCAGGCCAGCAACGACATCCCGCCCAACGACGTCCGCCGTCCGGTCAGCGTCTATGTCGTGGCCCGCGAGCTCGGCATCTCCTACGAGACCGCCCGCCGCCATGTGCAGCGCCTGATCAAGTCGGGTCGCATCGAGCGGGTCGAAGAGGGTGTGGTGGTGCCCGATTCGGTGTTCGCCGACTACGAAACCCAGGGTCTGACGGCCAAGAACTACAGCAACACCCGCCGGTTCCTCGACCAGCTGCGCGAAGTCGGGGTCATCTAGCGGAGCGTTTCCCGGCCGGGCCTCGCCCGGCCGATCAGGAAGAGCGACCAGCAAAGACTTTCTTGCGGCCGGACCCCGGTCCGGCCGACAATGGGCAGGTGTCACACTCTACTCTGATCATCGACTGCGATCCGGGGGTGGACGACGGCGTCGCCCTGCTGCTCGCCTTCGCCAGCCCCGAGCTGAACATCCTGGGCGTCACCGCCGTGGCCGGCAACGTTGCCGCCGCCCTGACCGCCCGCAACGCCCGCATCATTCGCCAGATCGCCGGCCGCGACGATGTGCCGGTCCTGGCCGGCTGTCAGCGGCCCATGGTCCGCGTGCCCGTCGAGGCCGGCCACTTCCACGGCGAATCGGGCCTGGGCGACATGGCCCTGCCGGCGGTCGCCGACGAGCCGGGGCCGCACGCGGTCGACTTCATCACCCGCACCCTGCTGGAGCGTGAGGCCGGCACGGTCGATGTGGTCGTCACCGGCCCCTTCACCAACCTGGCAATGGCTATGGTCATGGAGCCGGCCATCATCGACCGCGTCCGCCGGGTCGTGGTCATGGGCGGAGCTCGGCTGGAGGGCGGCAACATCACCGCCTCGGCCGAATACAACATCTTCGCCGACCCGCACGCCGCCCACGTGGTCTTCGCCAGTGGGGCCCAGGTCATCGTCCACGGCCTCGACGCCACGCACCAGGTGCGGGCCACGGAAGAGCGCATCGCCGCCATCGAGGCCCTGGCCAATCCCCGCGCCGATGCCGCCGCCTCGCTGCTCCGCTTCTCGCGCAAGATCGAGCATGAGATCGTTCGCGGCCTCGACGCCCCGCTGCACGATCCCTGTCCGATCGCCTGGCTGATCGCCCCGGAGCTGTTCGAGGTGGTTCCTTGCGAGATCGCCGTCGAGACCGGCTCTCCCCTGACCCTGGGCCACACGGCCGTCGAGTTCCGTGACGCCGGCGCCTCGCCCCACCTGTGGGTGACGACGGCGAACGGGCAGGGGGTCTTCGACCTGATCACGGAGCGGCTGGCATGAACGTCTCCCTGACGGTCGTCGGCTCGATCAACCTGGATTTCGTGGCCAGCGCCGCCACCCTGCCGGCCCCCGGCGAGACGGTGACCGGCGCTACGCTCGCGCGTCACCCCGGCGGCAAGGGCGCCAACCAGGCCCTGGCCGCCCGCCGTCTCGGCGCGGCCGTGCAGATGATCGGGGCCACCGGCAAGGACGGCATGGCCGACGAGGCGCTGGGTCTGCTGCGCCGCGACGGGGTCGACCTCTGGGGCGTGACGACCAAGCCTGACCTTGCCAGCGGCGTCGCCCTGATCGCCGTCTCCGCCGAGGGCGAGAACCAGATCATCGTCGCCCCCGGCGCCAACGCCGGCGTCCTGCCGGGCGATCTGCCCAACACCCTGGAAGGCGCCCTGGTCATGCAGCTGGAGCTGCCGGTCGCCACGGTCGCCGCCGCCGCCGAACGCGCCACCGGCTTCGTCGCCGTTAACCTCGCGCCTGCCGCGATCGTGCCCCAGACCCTGCTCGACCGCGCTGACCTGCTGATCGTCAACGAGACCGAAGCCGCCTTCTACGGCGAGGGCCTGCACCAATCCCCGGGCTTGGTCGCCGTCACCCTCGGCGGCGCCGGCGCCAAGCTGTTCAAGGATGGGGTGGAGATCGCCGCCGCCACCCCGCCGCCGGTCGCCGTCGTCGACACCACCGGGGCCGGTGACTGCTTCGTCGCCGCCCTGACCGTCGCCCTGCTCGAGGGCCAGTCGCCGGCCGAAGCCCTGCGCTTCGCCTGCACCGCCGGCGCCCTGGCCGTCGCCCGCGCCGGCGCCCAACCGTCGCTGCCCTGGCGGGCCGAGGTCGACGCCGCCCTCGCGGCCGCTTAAAACATCCGCCCAACTGGCGAGACAGCAAGATGACCAGACACGTCCCCGAACTCAGCCTCAAGGCCTACACCCACGGCGACGCCGCCAGCCGCGCGCAGTTCTCCGCCGACCTGTTCCGGGGCCTGAAGGAGTTCGGTTTCTTCACCCTGGCCGACCACAACGTCTCGCCGGACCTGCTCGAGAAGGCCTATGGCCTGGCCGAGAAGGTCTTCGCCTTGCCGGAAAGCGCCAAGCGCGCCTACGCCGCCGGCATGCGCGGCTACACCCCCTTCGGCGTCGAGCACGCCAAGGACAGCAGCAAGCCGGACCTCAAGGAATTCTGGCAGATCGGCCACGATCCCTCGCCGGATGCGCCCGCCGATGAGCCCTTCCCGGAGAACGTCTGGCCCGCCGAGATCGCGGAATTCCAGGACACCTTCACCCGCCTGTTCGCGGCTCTGAACGAGACAGGCCAGATCCTGCTGCGCGCCCTGGCCCCCAACCTCGGCCTGCCGGAGGACTATTTCGACGAGCGGGTGAAGTACGGCACCTCGCTGCTGCGTGTCCTGCACTACCCGCCGATCAACGGTGACCCGGACGGCGCCGTGCGCTCGGCGGCGCATGAGGACATTAACTTCATCACCATCCTGGTGGCCGCCAAGGGCGCCGGGCTGCAGCTCCTGGACCGCGACGGGACCTGGCTGCCGGTCGAGACGGCCCCGCGCAACCTGATCGTCGATTCGGGCGACATGCTTCAGCGCCTGACCAACGGCGTCATCCCCTCGACGACCCACCGGGTGGTCAATCCGGAGGGGGCGGAGAACGCCAGCCGCTACTCCATGCCCTTCTTCATGCACCCGACCCTGGCGACGCGACTCGACGTCCTGCCGCAGTGCGTTGGTGATGAAGGGAAAAAGTATCCCGACATCTCTGCCGGCGAGTTCCTGCATGAGCGGCTGAAAGCCATTGGCCTGGCTAGCTAATTCCTAGTTCGCCGACTGGAATATGAACGCCAGCCAACGGCGACCTCAGAACGCGTTCAATCCCGTTCATCCAAACCACGCCCCAGGGGACGACGACGGGTCGCCCCCCTAACAGGGGCTAACACCGTGAAGGTGGCGATCGTGGCCGGCACCCGGCCTGAAGTGGTGAAACTGGCGCCCGTCAGGGCGGCTCTGAAAGCAAAGACCGGGTTCGACCCCGTCTGGATCTCGACCGAGCAGCAGGCGGCGTTGAACCGCCAGACCCTGATCACCCTCGGCATCGAGCCGGACCTGTCGCTTGACCCCCCGGCCAACGACGCCAGCCTGGGCGGCCGATTTGCCCATGTCATGCACGAGCTGGACCTGGCTTTCGAGCGCACCGCCCCCGACCTGGTGGTCGTGCAGGGCGACACCTCCTCGACCGCCGCCGGCGCCATGGCCGCCTTCGCCCGCCGCATCCCGGTGGCGCATGTCGAGGCGGGCTTGCGCACCTTCGACCTGGCCAGCCCCTTCCCGGAGGAGGGCTGGCGCTGCGTGGTGGGCCAACTGGCGGACCTCCATTTCGCGCCGACCGGCGTCGCCGCCGCCAACCTGCATCGTCAGGGTGTTCGAGAGGACCGCGTCCATGTCACCGGCAACACCGGCGTCGACAGCGTGCGCCTCACCGCGGCCGGCATCACGCCCGAGCCGCCGACCGCCGGCCTGCGCCGGATCATGGTCACCCTGCACCGGCGCGAGAACTGGGGCGAGAACATGGAGCAGGTGCTGCACGCCCTCGTCGACATCCGCGACCACGTGCCGGACGTCGAAATCGTCTTCGTCGCCCACGCCAACCCGGCCCTGCGCCAGCAGGTTTTCCGGGTCCTCGGCGACCAGTTGCGCATCCGCATCGTCGGTCCGCTCGAGTACCCGGACTTCCTCAGCCTGCTGAAGAGCAGCGTCGCCATCCTGTCCGACAGCGGCGGCGTCCAGGAAGAAGCGCCCGTCTTCGGCGTGCCGGTCCTGATCCTGCGCGAGTCCACCGAGCGGATGGAGGCGGTCACCGCCGGCGTCGCCCGCCTGGTCGGCGTGCACCGCCACAGCGTGGTCGCCGAGGCTTGCCTGCTCCTCACCAACGAGGACGAGCGGCTGAAGATGTCCAAAGCGCTCAGCCCGTTCGGGGATGGCTACGCTTCCGAGCGCATCGCCGAAATCCTTATGCGTCAATACGCGAGCAGACTTGCGGCCGAAGGCGTGGAAAGGCTGAATGCCGGTTAACCCGTGCCAACGGGTTGGGGGGGGTGATGGACAGCGTCCTGGCGCAGATCGCGGCCTGGCTGGCGTCGGCGGGCATCACCGGCGACAGCGCCTTCGCGGCCGTCCTCGGCTACTGGGGCGTGCTGAAGGTGGCGATCATCGTCACCGCCGTGCTGATCACCATCAGCTCGATCGACGACCTGTTCATCGACCTGATGTACTGGTGGCAGCGCTGGGAAAGGCTGTGGGACTTCTGGGGCCGTTCGCCCAAGCAGGCACGGCTGGACGCTCATCCCGAAAAGCTGATCGCCATCATGGTGCCGGCCTGGCAGGAGAGCGACGTCATCGCCAACATGGTGGCCAACACCAACAAGACGTTCGACTACGCCCGCTACAAGATCTTCGTCGGCGTCTACGCCAACGATCCCGACACCCGGCGCGAGGTGGAAAAGGTCCGCCAGCGCTTCCCCAACACCTATCTGGCCGAGGTGCCGCACGACGGCCCGACCAGCAAGGCCGACTGCCTCAACTGGCTGGTCCAGAACATCCTGCTGCACGAGCAGCGGACGGGCGAGAAGTTCGACGTCTTCCTGATGCACGACGCCGAGGACGTGGTTCACCCTTACGGGCTGAAAACCGTCAACTGGTTCATCGAAGACAACGGCATGATCCAGATGCCGGTCCTTTCCATGGACCGCCAGTGGCACAAGCTGGTCGCCTGCCACTACATGGACGAGTTCGCCGAGTTCCACACCAAGGACCTGCCGGTCCGTTCGGGCCTGACCCGGATGACCCCCTCGGCCGGGGTCGCCACAGCCTTCGCCCGCTCGGCCATGCTGGCCCTGGTGCGGGAGAAGGACGGCCAGCCGTTCAACACCGACAGCCTGACCGAGGACTATGACGTCGCCCACCGGCTGGCCAGCCTGGGCTATCCGTCCGAGTTCATCCGCTATCACGCCCGGGTGCCGCGCCAGCGCAAGCGCTGGATCGGCAAGGGCGAGGTGACGGTGATGAAGCGCGAGCTGGTCGCCACCAAGGAGTTCTTCCCCGACAGGTTCCAGACATCCGTGCGGCAAAAGACCCGGTGGATGCTTGGTATTTCCTATCTGGGATGGAAGCAGCTTGGATGGTTCGGGTCGCTGTCCAATCGCTATTACCTGTTCCGGGATCGCAAGGCGCTTTTCACCTCGCCGGTCGGGGCGCTGGCCTATCTGATCGTCATCCAGGTGCTGGGTTATTGGGGCGTGGCGGCGATCTGGCCGCAGGTGGCCAAGCTGCCGCCGATCATCGACCGGTGGTGGGTCTGGTGGCTGGTGGCCTTCAACTTCCTGTTCCTCGTCAACCGCATCCTGCACAGGGCCTGGTTCACCGGCATCAATCATGGGCTCAAGCATGTGCCGCTGACGCCGGTGCGGATCGTGGTCTCTAACCTGATCGGCTTCGGGGCCTTCTTCCGGTCGCTGCGGCAGTACGTCAGCCATCTGATCACCGGCCGGACCATCGCCTGGGACAAGACCCAGCACAGCTATCCCTCGCTGTCGGAGCTGGAGCGGGGCGGCCGGGTCGGCGACGTGCTGCGGTTCTGGAACCATTTGGACGAGGCAGGGCTGGAGAAGGCGCTGGCCGCCCAGAAGCAGTCGTACCGGCCGATCGGTCTGCAGCTGCTGGATCTCGGTCTTGTTGAAGACGAGCACCTGGCCGAGGCCTTCGCCGAGCGGGGCGAGGTCTATGCCTCCATGTTCGATCCCTTCCAGATCGACAGCGGCGTGCTGTGGACCCTCAAGCCGGAACAGGCCGCCTGGTTCGCCGCCGTGCCGCTGCGGCGGCAGAACGGCACCCTCGACGTCGCCCTGGCCGAGCCGCTGGCGCCAGCAAAGCGGGCCGAGCTGGAGAAGGTGCTGGGGGCGGCCGGGGTGAAGACCGTGCGCTATCTCTATGCGCCGCTCAGCGACATCGCGTTTGCGATCCGCTTTGCCTGGGAACAGAATCCGTTCGCGCAAGGTCGGGCCGCGCTGGCCAAGGTGCGGGGGCAGGGGCGGATCAGCGCCTCGGACGAGGCGGCCCTGTGGCGCGATATCCGCAGCGGTTATGTGCGGCTGGGCGACCTGCTGGTGCGGGGCGGGGCGATCAGCCACAACGACCTGCAGGCGGCGTTGGCCCGCGGCAAGGGGATGAGCCAGCGGCTGGGCGAACAGCTGGTGGCCGGCGGGCTGATCAGTGGCGAACAGCGGGATGCCGCCCTGGTGCTGCAGCTGTCGGCGGAGGTGGTCGAGGCTCGGCTGGCGACGGCCGTGGCCAAGGCCTCAGAAGCTGAACCCGCCCGATATGCCTATTGAGACCTTGGGGCCGACGAACTGGTCGGGCACCCCGACCGTGTCGCCCAGCGGCGCGGCGTAGAGCACATCCAGGTTCCAGCGGCCGTCGAAGCTGAACCGCACTCCGGCCCCGGCGAAGGCGCCGTGCTTTTCCAGCCGGTCGACGATGGGGCCGAGGTCATCCTCGTTGGTCGCCCAGGCGCCCTCGACGAAGGCCGCGGGCCGGACCGCGAAGCGGGTCCCCAGCTTCGCGGCGGGGCCATAGACGTCGAGCGAACCGCTGACGCCGCTGTCGCCGAACAGGGCGCCGGGGTCCAGCGCCCGGCCGCCGATCAGGCCGCCGTAGGTGAATTCCTCGTACTGGAGGAGCGGTTTGTCCGAGATCTGGGCCCGCAGGCGCGGCTCGATCAGGAAGCCGCCGGAGTTGATCGAGGCGGCCCCTTCGAAGCGCACGACTAGGGCGGCCGGATCGGCGTCGACGCGACTGAGCAGGGCGTCGCCCTCGTCGGAGGCGCCCAGGCCATCGAGGCCCTTGCGGACGCTGAAGTATCCGTACGCCGTCGTATTTTCCGACCGGAAGTCGGCCTGGACCCCGGCGTAGGCCACCCGCAGGCGGTCGCGGACCGTGGCGGCGCCGGAGAAGGGCCCTTCGGCCAGGTCGGTGTCCTGGTCGATCGCTTCGTAGCCGGCGCGGCCGGCGAAGAGGACGGTCGAGCGATTGTTGCTGGCCAGGCCCAGGGGGTGGCGCAGTTCGAGGCGCCCGACGCGGGTCACACCCTCGGTGTCGAGGTTGGGGGCGCGTTCGTCCGGCGACTGTTCGAAGATGGCGAGGTCACCCTTCAGCTCCAGGCCCGAGTTGGTCATCAGGACCTGGCTCGAGATCTGGGCGCCGCGCTGGCCATCGCCGGTGAGGTCGTGGAAGACGCCGATGATGGTCCGCTCGTGCAGCGGGGTCAGGTCGCCGAAGATCAGGCTGGCCCCGCCGCTCCAGGTTCCGACCGTCTCGGCCGAGGCGTTCTGGGCGCTCAGGAAGACGCCGGGCGGGCCGGGGGAAACGTTGAGCACCAGCACGACGCCGTCGCCATCCGGCGTGACCGAGGGCGAGACGCCCCAGAAGCCGAAGCGGGAGGCCGCGTCGGCGCCGCGTTTGAGATCGCGGGCGTTGAGCAGCTGGCCGACCTTCACGTCCGAGAAGGCGCGGCGGATGAAGGCTTCCTGCGAGGCGTCGGCGCCCTGGACCTGCAGGCCGTTGATGCGGCCCTCGCGCACGGCGATGGTCCAGGTCGTGCCCTGGCGGGTGATGCTGCTGCGGGCCCCGACATAGCCCAGCTGGGCATAGCGGCAGTCGACCCAGGCGGCGACCTTGTTGGGGGTGTCCGCCCCGGCGTCGTTGTCGCCCAGATGCAGCCAGCCTTCGCGCAGGTCATCCTTGGACAGGATCGTGGCGCCGGTGACATCGACCGGAACCTTGGACGGGGCGCTGCTGCTGACCGGCAGCAGGGCGCGGCATTCGCCGGGTGTCGGCAGGGTGACGGCAATGGGCCGCTGCGGGGCCTCGAAGCGCAGGACTTCGGCCTGCGGCGGGGCGGGCGTCTGGGCGAGGGCCTGGCCGGCGAACAGGGCGAGCGGCGCGGCGGCGGCGAGCGCGATGAGACGGTTCATGAGAAAAGGAGGCCCCCTGTCGCCCTCGAAATTAACCTCACCACGAGGGATTGGAGGGAGTCAAACCAGCTTCTTGCCCGGCGCTTGAACCGGGCATGAACCGACGGACGTTCAGCCGCGTTCGCGGACCTGCCGGGGCTCGTAGATCGCCCAGTGTCGGCCCGACATCGCCAGCCGCTCGCGCGAGCTGACGGCGAAGTCGAGGGTGACGATCCGGTGGCCGTTCTTCTCGAGGTTCTCGACCACCACGCCACGGGTCTCCATCAGTTCGCCGTCGCGGATCAGGCCGTGCAGCCGCACGTCGCTCTCCA
Source organism: Caulobacter sp. SRI_014 (assembly GCF_057586315.1). Taxonomy (NCBI): domain Bacteria; kingdom Pseudomonadati; phylum Pseudomonadota; class Alphaproteobacteria; order Caulobacterales; family Caulobacteraceae; genus Caulobacter; species Caulobacter sp. SRI_014. Next base: position 68,078 of record NZ_JBYCZQ010000013.1, read on the forward strand.
GATGGATCCAGGGGCCGAGCCGGACCGACTGGGCCAGCACATAGTTTGCCCGGCGCAGCATGTAGGCGGGATTAGCGATGTCGCCGCCGTCGAACAGGTCCGGGTCTTCGCGGGTGTTCTGCAGATGGGAGAGGCCGACGTCGGCGAAGTAGATCTCCTTCAGAGTGCCCAACACATGGCCGACCGGCAGGCTGTCCGGCGAGGCCGGCGGACGGTCTTCAGGGCGGGGAAGCGGGGCTTCATCCAGCAGGGGCGGGATGGTCCGGTCATCCGTGCGCCAGGCGGTCCCGGCCGCGCAGTCGACGCCCCGGGCGGCGATGTTGAGCGCCAGCGATCCGTCGGCCTGCTCGGCGGCGGTCAGCACCGCCTCGTCGCCGTCATAGACCGGCTTGCCGAACCGGGCCGTCATCCGGCCTTCGCTCAGCCAGTCCCGTCCCCAGAGCGCGACCGGCGCATGGGCCAGGTAGGCGAACACATCCACGCCCGGCACCAGCCCGCCGGTGAAACCGAACCGACTGGCCACGTCGTCGGCGTGGATCTTGTTCTCGCTGGCGGTGGCGGTGTTGAAGGCGGTGATGGTGCGGGTCAGGCTCATTCGCCGAGCCTAGCCGAGGGCGGCGAAACTCGCTAACGGCGAAGCATGGCTACCCCCGACCCGTTCCGCGCCATCGAGATCAGCCGTCTGGCCCACCGCCTCAAGGCCGAGGGGACGCGCGTCATCCACATGGAGTTCGGACAGCCCTCGACCGGAGCGCCGACCAGCGCCATCGCCGCCGCCCACCAGGTGCTCGACGCCGAGGCCATGGGCTATTGGGAGAGCGCCCCGCTCTGCGCCGCCCTGGCCGAGCGCTACCGGACCCTGCACGGCGTCGACATCGAGCCTGGCCGCATCATCCTGACCTGCGGCGCCTCGCCGGCCCTGGTGCTGGCCCTCAGCAGCGCCTTCCAGCCCGGCGACCGCATCGCCATGGCCCGGCCCGGCTACGTCGCCTATCGCGGCACGGTCACCGCCCTGAACATGGTCCCGGTCGAACTCGCCTGTGGTCCGGCCAGCCGCTACCAGCTGACCGCCGCCATGATCGAGGCCATGGACCCGGCCCCTGCCGGCCTGATCATCGCCAGCCCGGCCAATCCAACGGGCACCATCATCGGGCCGGAAGACCTGGCCGCCATCGCTGCGGTCTGCAGGGCGCGGGGCATCCGCATCGTCTCGGACGAAATCTATCACGGCCTTTCCTACGTCGGCCCGACCCATTCGATGCTCGAGTTCGATCCGAACGCCCTGATCATCAACAGCTTCTCGAAATACTTCAGCATGGCCGGCTGGCGGCTGGGCTGGCTGGTCGCGCCCGCCGACCTGAAGGAGGCCGCCCGGGCCTATGTCGGCAACCTGTTCCTGACCGCGCCGTCGCTCAGCCAGCACGCGGGCCTCGCGGCCATGGACGACATTGCCGAACTGGAGGGCCACGTCGCCACCTACGCCCGCAACCGCGAGCTTCTGCTCGACGCCCTGCCGCGCCTGGGCCTTACCGCCATCGCCCCGCCGGACGGCGCCTTCTACATCTGGGCCGACATCGGCCACCTGACGGGCGACAGCATCGGCTTCTGCAAACGGCTGCTGACTGAAACGGGCGTCGCCACCGCCCCGGGCGTCGATTTCGACCCGGTCGATGGCCACCGCTTCATGCGCTTCAGCTTCGCCGTCTCGACGCCCGAGATCGAGGATGCGATCGGCCGCCTCGTCCCCTGGTTCGCGGCTCAGCACGTCAGTTGAGGACGGCGGCGCCCGGGCCTTCCCGCTCGAGGCGCTGGATGTCGGCGATGATCGCGTCCCAGTCGGCCAGACCCTGAACGTCCCCCAGCGCCGCATACTCCGCCGCCCGCAGCAGCGCGATCGTCTCGGCGTCACCGCCGTACTGGGCGATCAGGGCGAGGGCGGTGCTTCGGGTGGCTGACATGCTTGGAAATCTGGCCCGGACAACCGATCGGTCAAGGCTCCGCTGACGGGCCGCATTTCCGCGCCAGGCGCTGGGACTCATCGGACATCTCCATCGACTCAGGGCCCCGTCTACCTCGCCGATGTAGCGTCGCGCCGCGTTGATCAGGATCAAGGCGTGCGGTGGGGAGCGGAACATGATCGCGTCAGGAGGCGCGCATGTTCGACATCAGGGCCCTGGGCCTCGGATTGCTTCGCTATTTCGTGCTGTTGATGGCGATCGGGCCGATCGTCGGGGTCATCCTGGTCTGGACCTGGATGGCGGTACACGGGCTGAGCCCTGACCGTGCCGAGATCTTTGAGCGGGGAAACCTGATCATCGGCTTGCTGATGGTGATCGCCGGTGTCGGCATAGCGCTGGAACTGGTGCTAACGCCAATCCTGCGGGCGGACCTTGGGCGGCGCCACTGGGCCCGCCGCGAGGATCGCTAGCGGCGGAGGAGGGCCAAGCCCTCGCCCCGCCATCGCTGGCCCGTCGGGCCTAGGTCGGCGCCTGATCGTTCTGGACGATGGTGGTCTTGGCTTCGCCCAGGCCGCCGGCCTTGGCCTGTGCCATCAGCTCTTCCTTGCGGGCGAACATCTGGCGGCCCAGTTCGTCCATGTCGAGCCCGGCCTTGCGGGCCTGGCTGAACATGCCCTTGCTCGGCGCTTCTTCTTCCTTGACGTGGTGCTCGATCTCCTCGGACAGCACCTTGACCTTGGCGTCGTAGAAGGCCTCCTCGGGGCTGCCGGCCTCGATGTCGTTGATCAGGATCTTGGCCCCGTCATGCTCGACGAAGGCTTCCTTCAACAGGTCATCGTCGATCTTGCCCTCGCAAGCGGGGTAGAAGATCGTTTCCTCGATGATCGTGTGGATCTTCAGCTCCAGGCAGATCTGCTCGGCGATCTTCTGCTTCGCCGCGACGCCCTTGGCGCCCTCGTACTTCTCGAACAGCTCCTCGACCTTGCGGTGATCGGCCTTGAGCAGGGCGATGGCGTCAGGGGCGTCGTCGGCGGTGAAGGTCTTCTTTTCCATCGGTCTCTTCCGGGTTGAGGGTTCGCCCGCTCAACGGCGGCGGCCGGAACGAAGTTCCCGGCGGAGAACAAACTGAGAGTCGTTCGCGCCTGCTCGGTCGGCGGGCCGACTAAGCCTTTGCTTTTGCGGACTTTGCCCGGCCGGACCTGTTGAGCTATGCGGCTTCCTCGACCTTCAGCGAGGCCTTGAGGTCCTTCTTGAGGAACTTGCCGCTGGCGTTGCGCGGGATGTTCTCGCTGAGGAACCAGATGTAGCGGGGGGCCTTGTGCTTGGCGATCAGAGCGGCGACGTGGCCGCGCAGCTCGTCGGCGCTGGCGGCATGGCCGTCGCGCAGCAGAATGGCCGCCGCCACCTCCTCGCCCAGCCGGTCATCGGGGACGCCGAACACCACCGCCTCGGCCACCGCCGGGTGGCGGTAGACGGCGGCCTCGACCTCGGCGCAGTAGACGTTCTCGCCGCCGCGCAGGACCATGTCCTTCTTGCGGTCGACCAGGAAGATGAAGCCTTCCTCGTCGATGCGGGCGACATCGCCGGTGTGCAGCCAGCCGTCGGTGATGCTCTCGGCGGTGGCTTCCGGGCGGTTGATGTAGCCCTTGATGACGCTGCTGCCGCGCACCCACAGTTCGCCGACCTCGCCGGTGGGCAAGGCGTTGCCGTTATCGTCGACCACCTTGGCCTCGAAGTTGGGCAGGGCGCGGCCGCAAGAGGCCGGCTTGTCGACGAAGAAGTCGCCGCTCAGCGAGGTGATCACCCCGCAGGTCTCGGTCATGCCATAGCCGGTGTTGGGTCGGGCCGTCGGCACGGTCTTGTCGATCTTGTCGACCAGGTCCGGCTGGATCTGGGCTCCGCCGCCGCCGACGCTGAGCAGGGACGAGGTGTCGTACTTGGCGAAGTCGGGATGGGTGACCAGTTCGCGGGCCATGACCGGCACGCCGCTGACCGAGCTGATCTTCTCGGCCTGGATCAGCTCCAGGGCCAGGGTGGCGTCCCAGCGGTACATCAGCACCATCTTGCCGCCCATGGCGGTGGCCGCGTAGGCCCCGCAGTTGTTGGCGGTGACGTGGAACAGCGGGGTGGTGACCAGCACGGCCGGGGGCGGCGGCGGGTTGTCGGGGTCGGGGACGACGCCGGTGGTCATGGCCAGCACCATGGCCCCCGCCTGGCCCGAGAACAGCATGTTCATCAGGTTGCTGACGCAGCCCCGGTGGGTCAGCTGGGCGCCCTTGGGAAAGCCCGTGGTGCCGGAGGTGTAGAAGATGCAGGCGTCGGAATCGGGATCGACGGCGACGTCCGGCATGGCGCCGCCATGGCCGATGACCGCGCTCCAGGGCGTGCCGCCGTCAGGCGTGTCGGTGCGCACGGCCACGACATGGGCGCCGGCCAGCATGTCGGGCTGCTCGGCGATGCGGGCCAGACGCTCGGCGTCGGCGAACAGCACCTTGGGCCGCGCGTCGCTGAGGCCGAACGCCATCTCCGGAGCCGTCCACCAGGCGTTCATCCCGACCACGGCGACGCCGATGCTGCAGGCGGCCCAGTAGATCAGCATCCATTCGGGATAGTTGCGCATGGCGATGGCGATGCGGTCGCCGGGCGCCACGCCCTGGGCCATCAGCCAGCCGGCGATGGAGGCGGTCAGCTGGTGGGCCTGGCCGTAGGTGATGCGTTCGTCCTGGTAGATCAGGTAGTCGCGCTCGGCGAACTGCAGGGTCGCAAGCCAGACCTCGCGCACGCTGGGCGGCGCATTCTTGAAGCCGCGAATCCAGTGGCCGTTCACGTCCATCTCGACGATCTCGAAGGCCCCGCCGGGACCGGTGAGTTCGGCCCAGGCGTGATTCAGCTCGGCGTAGTGCATCTTGGGTGTCCGTTTCCTGGGTGCGACGGCTCTTGGCGGCCGTTGGTTATCAGCGATCAGGATAGACGAGGCTCACCGTACCGCGCCAGTCCCCTTGGGCGCCTGGTCGAGGGCTTTCGCCGCGGCCTCGGGATGGGAGAAGACCAGCAGCCGGCCGGCGTCCGGCAGCCGCACGAAGCGGGCCCCCGGCAGGAGCGCGGCCCAGGCCGCATCCGCCTCGTCCAGGTCGTAGAGCCGGTCCTGCGCCCCGGTCATCACCGTCCAGTCCCGGGCGTCCTCCAGCGGCGAGGGCGGCGGGCTTCTGGCCTGCAGCGCCTGTTCGGCGATGAACCCCTCGACCCGTCCGGCGCAGAAGGTCCGCAAGCCCCGCCAGTAGTCGGCGAAGTTGCGGGCGTCCTCGATGGCGGCGATGTCCGCGGCGGAGCCTTTCAGGGCGTCGATGAGGTGGCGGCGGATGTCGCTGATCGGAAACAATCGGCCGCTCATCCGGGCCAGGTCGCGGATCAGGTGCGGCCGCCGCCGGCTGAGCGACTGGACGAAGTAGTAGAAGGTCGCCCGGGGCCGCGCGTCGGCGTTGACCGGCGGCACGGAGGTCATCACCACCCGCCCGACCAGCTCGGGCCTTTGCCGCGCCAGCCGCTTCACGAAGCGGATGCCGCCGCGCACGACCAGGTCGGCGCGCTCCATCTTCAGCCGCTGCATGACCAGCGCCAGGTCGTCGATGGCCTGGTCGGCGGCGTCGATGTCTCCGGGTGGATCGGTCAGGCCAAAGCCCGGCCGGTCGATGGCGAAGGGCCGCCGCCCCGCCGCCTGCAGCGCCTCGACCAGCCGGGTCGGCGCATGGCGCGAGGAGAAGTTGGTGTGGACGATCAGCACCGGGCGGGCGCCCTTGGGGCCATAGTCGCTGTAGGCGATCATGCCGCCGTCCGGGCGGACGGCGAAGGCGGTCGGCTCCAGCGTTTCGGGCGAACCGACGATGTCGCCGTGGGTGGCCTTGACCAGGGTCGACAGGCTCATGGCGTCGGCCACGCGGCGGCTCAGGGCGCCCGCGTTGGCCACCCCCGCGGAGAGGAAGACGTTGGCCAGCTCCTTCTTGGCCAACGCTTCGGACATGCCCAGCGACCGCGCCGCCTCGGCCCGGCCGGACCCTTGCGCCACCGCCATGGCCAGGGCCGCCTGGCGGGCGTTGAGGCCCCAGAGGTCCTGCAGCAGATCCTCGGCCTCATGGTCAGTCGGCAGAACCCCGAAGGTGTGGTGGATGATGCGTGTGATCAGGGCGGTGAGTTTGCGCACCCCCATGCGCGTCATGGCGTCGGCGGCCAGGGTGCGGGCCGTGGCGTAGGTGATCCCCACGCTGACCGCGGCGGCCCGCAGGTCGCCCTCGCGGACGACGGCCGCCAGCAGCCTGGCCTGCGCCGCCGTCGCGCCATAGGCGGCGCAGGTTTCCTCCAGCGCCCCCTCGGCCCGCCAGCTGCCGGCGGTCAGCAGCACGCCCCGGGCGCCGGGGCCGACGAGGGCCGCGCGGGCGGCGGGCGACAGCCGCCAGGAGCCGGTCGCCGCCACCGGGCCGAAGGCGACCGGCATGGCCTGGCCCGACGGATGGCTCCAGTCGAAGACCACGGGCCGGCCGTCCCTGCCCGGCGGCAGGCCAGCGAGGATGTCGCTCAGGTCGACATCGGGCTCGGCAAACAGGCCGTCGGCGTAGAGGGCCTGGCCCCTCGCGCCGAGCACGGCGGCGGACAGCCGGTCGGCTCGGACCAGTGGTGCGAACCGGCCGAAATCGAGCTCGCCCTCGCCGGCGTCCGGCGAGTTGTCGCCGGCCAGCAGGACCGCGCCTTCACGAAGGGCCTGGGAATCCTTCATCGCCGCTCAAACTGACCCGGTTCTGGGGCCATGGGAACGGTCCGCTATCCGCCGGTTGTGGCGGCCCGGGCGGCGCCCTCGACCCGGGTGCGGTCCATGATCCGCAAGGTGGAGGTGGCCTTGGCCAGAACCTTGCCGGCCGGGTCCGTCAGCCGGCCTTCCATAAAGACGGTCGATTTGCCGCCGCCCTCGATCCAGGCCTCGGCGAACACCCGGCCCGGGCGGGTCGAGGCGAAGAAGCTGACCTTCAGTTCCAGGCTCATCGGCACGATCTGCTCGCCATGCTTTGCGATCAGGGCGTGGGCCATGGCCGCGTCGATCCAGCCCGTGACGAAGCCGCCCTGCACGACCCCGCCCGAGTGGCACATATGCATGCCGGCCTCGTACTCGAGAATGGCCCGGCCCTCGGGGTTCATCTCGACGCGGCGCACCAGGCCGAAGGTGGTGTTGAGGTCGTGGACGGCGTCGGTCATGGGGGCCCCGGTAGAATCCTGTCGTTCAGCTTAGCCCGCTGACCCAAGGTCGGCGCAACAGGGCGATTGATCGGCGCGGCGGATCGGCCGATCCTTCTGACTCACGCGGAGAGACAGACATGGCCGGCCTCAAGGACAAGCGAGGCTTCATCGACAAGGAGCGCCTCGACCTCTCAGAGCGTCAGGCGGTCGAATACTGGATGAAGCGCTGGGGCGTGACCCGGGACCAGCTGACGGCGGCGCACCGGAAGGTCGGCAAGATGACCAAGGATATCGCCGCCGAGCTCGGGAAAAAGCGTTAGCCGCCCTCCTCTAGGTCGGGGGCGGCGCGGGCATCTGCATGTAGCCGCGCTCGACCATCCGCCGCATGGCCTCATAGGCCTCGGTCAGTTCCTCGAAGGTGGTGCGTAGATGGGTCAGCTGGGCCAGGTCGGCGGTGCTGAGCTTGCCGCCGCTGGCCGAGGCGGCCAGGGCTTGGGCGACCCAGACGGCGCGGGCCTGGGCGGCGGCGATAGCCAGCCGCTGAAACTTGCGGATGTCGCCCTGGCCGAGGGCCTGGCCGATCAGCTCCTTGTTGGCGGCGTAGGCGGCATAGTCGATCTGGTCCAGAAGGCCGCGGGTGCGGCGCTGGGCGTGGGGATCGCTGTCGCTGTCGGGCTCGAAATGGTCGTAGCTGCGGCGAAAACTGCCGGTGCGGGTAACGGACATGGCGGCGGCCTCCTGGCTCGTCCCGATTGAGGGGAGGCTAGGGCCGTTCGCGTTAACGGGTTGTTTAGCTGAGGGGCTTCTGCGGCGCGGGCGGCGGCTGGTCCTTGGCGGGGGTCGGGGCGACGCGGGTCGCCGGCGGCTGGGATTGCAGCTGGGTGGACGGGGCGGGCTCGCGGGCCGGGGCCTTGGGCTGGGTCGTGGGCGCCCGCTCACGTGTCGGCGTGCCGCTGGGGAGGGGAATCGTCAGATTGGGCGCCCCGGGGCCGCTGTCGCGGGGGCGCAGGGGCGCGCCGTAGGTGCGAGGCGGCGGCGGAGAGCGGGTGCTGGGAGGCACGGCGCTGCCGTCGCCGCGGGTCAGGGTCGGGCGGCCGCCGCCGGAGCCGCCGACCGCCTCGTTGTCATGGGAGTAGTTGTCGTCCGAGACGCCGCCGGCCGGATCGCGGCGGGTCGGTGGCGGCCTGCGCGGCGGCGGGGTTTTGCCGCCACCGTCGGCGACAGGCGGCGTGGTGGGCGGCGTGTCGGCCGCGGGCGTCGCCGGAGGGCGCGTGCCCACGCCGCGCGGGGCCAACAGAGCATCGAGGCGCGCGGACGCCGGGCCTGGCATCTTGAACACCGTCGAGCGGCGGGTTCCGCCCAGGGCGATGGCGTCGCCCGGTTCGTCGAGGGTGATGACTTCGTCGCCGAAGCGGATTTCGATGATCCCCTCGCGCAGCACGATGACGGTGGCCGTCTCAGGGTCCAGCGACAGGATGGCGAGCCAGGGGCCTGCGCCGATGACGTTGAGAGCGTCGGGACCCACCACCCCTTCGAGGATGGTGCCGCGAATGCCGATGGCGGCCAGCGGGGTGTTGAAGCGTACATTGTCCGGCTTGGCGCCCTGGCCGCCGGAGGCGAAGCGGAAGGCGCCCTTGGCGACCGAGACGGCGGCTCCGGGGGCGCTGGCGTCGGTGTCGATGACGAACTTGTCGATGCTGATGCGGGCGTTGGGCCCGACGGTCAGGGCAGAGTTGTCCTTCAGCCGGACCAGCAGGCGGCTGTCGACGGCGGTCAGGATGTCGTCGGCATAACGCACCGGGCCCTGCAGGACCGCGCCGCGGAAGGCGGGCTCGGCGACGCTCTTCTGCTGGACGTCGTTGTCGATTTCGGCATTGAGGCCGACGGTCTCGGTGGCGGCGGCCGGGGCGGCGGGCTTGGCAGGTTTCTGCTCACAGCCGGCCAAGGCCAGCAGGGCGATGGCGGCGAGTATCGGACGCAGGGACTTCATCGGCCGTCTCCTCAGTCGACAAGGTTACGCTGAACGCCGGTTGTCCAGATCACCTTCCGCCCAAGGCGCGGGCTTGTCGAGGGTCAGGCGGCCGCCGCGTCCGGGAAGGCCTCGCGGCCCTGGAGGGCGGCGCTCAGGGCATTGAGCAGCCGCTCCTGGCTGATCGGCTTGGGCACATGGCCGTTCATGCCGGCGGCGCGGCAGCGTTCGACGTCTTCGCGCATGACGTCGGCGGTGACGGCCAGGATCGGCGTCCGGGCTACCGGACCGCCCAGCGCCCGGATCATCCGGGTGGCGGCCAAACCGTCGACGCCGGGCATCCGCAGGTCCATCAGGATCAGGTCGAAGCCGCCGACCTTGGCCGCCTCGACGGCGGCGGCGCCGTCCTCGGCCTCGGAGACTTCACAGCCGAAGGCGTCGAGGAACAGGCGGGCGACCTCGCGGTTCATCGGATGGTCGTCGACCACCAGGATGCGCGGGGCCCGTTCGCCGAGGTCTTCCTCTTCGGCCGCCTCAAGGCGGGGCAGGGTGAGGGCGAACCAGAAGCGGGAGCCGCCGGTCTCGCCGGCCCGGTAGCCGATTTCGCCGCCCATCAACTCGACGATCGAGCTGCAGATGGAGAGGCCAAGGCCCGCCCCGGCATGGCGGCGCGACAGCGAGGCGTCGTGCTGGGCGAAGGGTTTGAACAGGTCGCCGCGCTGGGCCGGCGCCACGCCGGGGCCCGTGTCGGCGACGGTGACGACCAGGAAATCGGCGTCTTCGAGGGCGGTGCGCTCGACGGTGACGGTGACCTCGCCGGCGTCGGTGAACTTCACGGCGTTGTCGACCAGATGGCTCAGCACCTGCTGCACGCGGCGCAGGTCGACCTGGTGACGGGCGTGACCGAGCGCCTCGCAGTCGAGGCTCAGGGTGAGGGACTTGGCGGCGGCCTTGGGGCCGGCGGCCTCAACGGTGCGGACCAGGGCGGGCGCCAGATCGGCCGGAGCGGGCTGGATCTCCAGCTGGCCGGTCTCGATGCGGCTGAAGTCGAGAATGTCCTCGATGATGGTCATCAGCTCCTGGGTCGAGCGGCCGATCATCTCGACCTGCCGGCGGGCCTCGGGGGCCAGGTCGTCGCGTTTGGCCAGCGCTTCACCGAAGCCGAGGATACCGTTCAGCGGCGTGCGGATCTCATGGCCGACGACGGCCAGGAAGCGCTCGCGGGTGGCGGTCACCTGGTCGACCCGGGCCCGGGCGGCGGCGGTGGCGGAGGCCTTGCGGCGCAGGCGTTGCTCGGTGCGCATGCGCTCGGCCAGGGCGCTGGTGGCCAGGGAGGCGGTCAGCAACAGGGCGATCAGGAAGACCTGCAGCAGGCCCAGCTCGATGAACGGCGGCTTGCCGTCGAACACGGCGATGGGCCCGTTGTTGGCCAGGGTCTGGATCGTGGCGGCGGTGGCGGAAAGATAGACGGCCGGGAAGGCCCAGGCGGCGCCCAGCCGGAAGGCGGCGAACAGCAGGGCCGGGAAGATCAGCAGGAAGATCGGCGCCGCGGAGATGTAGAACAGACCCCAGGTTCCCAGACCCAGCAGGGCCAGCAGAGCGACTCGCTCGGCCAGTCTGGCGGGGCCGGCGTACAGAGGGTTGATGCCGCGCATCATCATCAGGGTGGCCGGCAGAGCCAGCACCATGCCGGTTGCGTCGCAGGCCGCCCAACGGCGCCAGACGACACCGTAGTTGGCCAGGGTCTCGGCCGTGCTCGCGCCGCCGATCAGGCCTTCGACGACGCCCGTGATCCCGACCAGAATGAGGAAGGGCACGAAGCGGCGCAGTCGTCCGAGGTCCAGCGCCGCGCCGCAGAAGGTGCGGGTCAGCAGGACGACGGTCAGGGTGTAGCCGAGGTTCAGGGCTGTGAAGGACAGGTTCAGCGCCAGGGGCAGGCCGCCGATGACGTTGAGCCCCAGATTGATGGCGATACAGGCGGCGGCGAACGGGATCGCGACTTTCGGTCGCAGCAACAGCAATCCGGCCGCCAGAACGCCATTGGCGGCCCAGAAGGCGGTCGAGTTTTCGACGCTGCGGAACCACAGGACGGCGCTCAGCACCGCCACGGCGTAGACGCCGAACAGGATGGCCGCATCGCGCCAGCCCCGCTGTGGCTGGGCCTGACGGAAGAATCGCCAGCGAATTCCGAACAGTTTCATGGCGTTGACCTGTTCCCCCCTGTGGGTAGGTGAGCACCAAACTGTTTGCCAACCGGTGAAAATTGAGAATCGGCCGGGCCACGGAGCGCCTGTGCAAACTTTGGGCGCCGGGGTCACAATGCCTGGATCGCGGGCGATTGGGCTTCGCGGCCGCAGGGGCGGCCCGCTAGGTCGGCGCCATGCGTGTCCTCCTGATCGATCCCGATCCCGCCCGGGCCGCCCTCGTCGCCGAGGGCCTGGCCGGCGTCGATCCGCTCGAGGTGCGCCAGTCACCGATCTTCGACGCCGCCGAGGCGCGCGGCTTCGAGGCGGACGTCATCGTGGTCGCCTGCGACAGCCCCGACCGGGACATCCTCGAGAGCCTCCGCGAGGCGTCGCTGTCCAATCCCCGCCCGGTGGTGATGTTCGCCGACCGCAGCGAGCCGGGCCTGGCGGAACAGACGGTGCGGGCCGGGGTCGCCGCCTATGTCGTCAACGGCCTGGCCCCGGACCGGGTGCGCCCGGTGCTGGAGGTGGCGATGAGCCGCTTCTCGCTGATGCAGCAGCTGCGAGGCGACCTGGCCCGCGCCAAGGCCGACCTGGAATCGCGCAAGATCGTCGACCGGGCCAAGGGCCTGTTGATGAAGGAGCGCGGCCTCGACGAGGCCGCCGCCTACGGCCTGCTGCGCAAGCTGGCGATGGACAAGGGCCGGCCCATCGGGGCGGTGGCGGCCGACCTGCTGGCCTTCGCCGGCATCCTCAAGGGGGATGGGGCATGACCGTTCTGACGCTCGGGTTCATTCCGCTGAGCGACTGCGCCCCGCTGTTGGTGGCCCGGGCCAAGGGCTTCTTCGCCGCCGAGGGGCTGGAGGTTACGCTGAGCCGTGAGGCCAGCTGGGCCACCGTGCGCGACAAGGTCGCCTTCGGGACCCTCGACGCCGCGCACATGCTGGCGCCCATGGTGGTGGCCGCCGCGCTTGGCCTGGCCGGAGAGCCCGTGCCGCTGATCGCCCCCATGGCCCTGAACCGCAACGGCGGCGGCATCACCCTGTCGAGCCGCCTGCTCGACCAGGTCGCCGCCTTCGGATCGCTGAAAGCGGCGCTGGCCGCCCGAACGCAGCCCGCGACCTTCGCCGTGGTCTTCCCATGGTCGATCCATGCCTATGCCCTGCGCGGCTGGCTGGAAGGGCAGGGGATCGTCCCGGACGTCGACGCCCGCATTGTCGTCACCCCGCCGCCGCGCACCGCCGAGGAGCTCGCTGCCGGCCGCATCGACGGCTTCAGCGCCGGGGCGCCCTGGAACACCGTCGCGGCCCGCCTGGGGGCCGGTCGCCTGTTGGCCACCACGGCCGGGCTGCACCCGGGTGCACCGGACAAGGTTCTGGGCCTGTCGCCGGGCCTCGTGGACCGCCGGCCGGATGCCCTGTCGGCATTGTTGCGCGCCCTGGTCGCCGCCGGCCGCTGGGCCGACGACCGCGCCAACCGGGCCGAACTGATCGCTCTGCTGGCCCGGCCCGAGGCCGTCGGGGCGCCGCCCGAGGCCATCGCCCATGCCCTCGACCACGAGCTGCTGTTCCAGGCCGATAACGCCGGGGTGCTGACCGACGCCGACGGGGCCTGGATCCTTTCGCAGATGCAGCGTTGGGGCCAGGCGCCCTCGGACCTCGATCCTGCCAGACTCGCCGCCGTCTTCCGCCCGGACCTGCTTCAGCAGGCCATGCGCCAACCGGCCTGACGCCACGACGGGCGCCCCAAAACCGGTCAGGGCCATGTTGCGGCGCCGCAAAACCGTGCGGATTGCCACCAATTGGGACCGCGCACGGAGGACGGGCTGGCCCTGACGCCCGCCCCGCCGTCTCCTCGGCCTCAGGCCAAGGGCAACGACGTCCGGCCTGCCAAGACGACGACCGCTCGGATGCGGTCACCAGCCCCGGCGACGCCGCCGTTCTCGCTCACGCGCATCCGAAAGCCGCTCACATGAACACTCGCTCCTTTCTGCGGTCAGGCCACACGCCGACCCTGTTCGCGTCGTTCCTGTATTTCGACCTCAGCTTCATGGTCTGGGTCCTGCTGGGCCCGCTCGGCGTCGCCATCGCCAGGGATCTCAACCTCGATCCGGCCCAGAAGGGCTTCATGGTCGCCGTGCCGGTGCTGTCTGGCGCCCTCTTGCGCCTCGTTGCCGGGGTGCTGGTCGACCGTGTCGGTCCCAAGACCACGGGCGTCATCGGCCAGCTCCTCGTTCTCGCCGGCCTGGCCTTGGCCTGGCTGCTTGGCGTGCACGATTACAATCAGGTGCTGATCCTCGGGGTTCTGCTCGGCGTCGCCGGCGCCTCCTTCGCCGTCGCCCTGCCGCTGGCCTCGCGCTGGTATCCGCCGGAGCACCAAGGCCTGGCGCTCGGCATCGCCGGGGCCGGCAATTCGGGCACCGCGCTGGCCGCCCTGTTCGCGCCTGGCCTCGCCAAGCTGTTCGGCTGGCAGAATGTCATCGGTCTCGCCGCCCTGCCGCTGGCCATCGCCTTCGTGGTGTTCGTTTTCCTGGCCAAGGACGCGCCCGAGCAACCGGCGCCGAAGAAGCTGTCGGCCTATCTCGACGTGCTCAAGGTTCCGGACGCCTGGTGGCTGATGCTGCTGTACGGGGTCACCTTCGGCGGCTTCGTCGGCCTCGCCTCGTCGCTGACCATCTATTTCAACAGCGAGTATGGCCTGGAGCCGGTGATGGCCGGCTTCTTCACCGCCGCCTGCGTCTTCGCCGGCTCGTTCATCCGGCCGGTCGGCGGCTACCTAGCCGACAGGCTCGGCGGGGTGCGGACCCTGAGCGTCGTCTACGTCCTGGCCGCCCTCGGTCTGGCCGGAGCCAGCTTCCACATGAGCAGCCATTGGGCGGCGCTGGCCGTGCTGCTGTTCACCATGGGCGCGCTCGGGGCCGGCAACGGGGCGGTGTTCCAGCTGGCGCCGCAGCGGTTCCGGGCCGAGATCGGGGTGATCACCGGCCTGGTCGGCATGACCGGCGGCATCGGCGGCTTCTACCTGGCCTCCAGCCTCGGCCTGGCCCGCAAGCTGACCGGGACCTACCAGACCGGCTTCCTGGCCTTCGCCGCCCTGGCCCTGCTGGCCCTCGTGGCCCTGCAAGGCCTCAAGCACCACTGGCGGGCGGTCTGGCCGACCCTGCAGGGCGGCGAACCCGTCCCCGTCCGTCTCTAGTCCCCACAGCGTCAGGATCAGCAGCATGTCCAGGGAAAGACTGGTCGTCATCGGCAACGGCATGGCCGGCTGCCGGGCGGTCGAGGAGATCCTCAAGCGCGACCCCGGTCGCTACGAGATCGCCATCTTCGGCGCCGAACCGAGGGTCAACTACAACCGCATCATGCTTTCGCCGGTGCTGGCCGGGGAGAAGGCCTTCGACGATATCGTCATCAATGACGAGGCCTGGTACCGCGACAACGGCATCACCCTGCATGCGGGGAGGGCCGTCACCGGCCTCGACCTGGCCCGCCGCAAGGTCGTGGCCGAGGGCGGGCTTGAACTGGCCTTCGACAAGCTGATCCTGGCCACGGGGTCCGACCCGGTGCGGCTGCCCCTGCCCGGCGTCGACCTGAAGGGCGTGGTCACCTTTCGCGACCTGGACGATGTCGAGGCCATGGTCGCCGCCTCCGCCAAGCGGGGGGCGAAGGCCGTGGTCATCGGCGGCGGCCTGCTCGGCCTCGAAGCCGCCTATGGCCTGGCCCGCCGGGGCATGCAGGCCACCGTCGTCCATCTGATGGACGTCTTGATGGAGCGCCAGCTCGACGAGTCGGCCGGCTTCCTGCTGCGCGAGGCCCTGGCCGAGCGCGGCGTCGAGACGGTGATGGGGGCGCAGTCGCAGGAGATCGTCGGCCGGGACGGCCAGGTCGCCGGACTGCAGCTGAAGGACGGACGGTTGCTCGACTGCGACCTGCTGGTCATGGCCGTCGGTATCCGCCCGAACGCGGCTTTGGCCCGCGACGCCGGCCTGGCGGTCGGGAGGGGTGTGGTGGTCGACGACGCCATGCGCACCAGCCATCCGGCGGTGTTCGCGGTCGGCGAATGCGCCGAGCACCGCGGCGAATGCTACGGCCTGGTCGCGCCGATCTGGGAGATGTGCCGGGCGCTCGGTCAGGCGATGACCGACGGAGAGGGCGCCTACGAAGGCTCGGTGCTGTCGACCCGGCTGAAGGTCTCCGGCGTCGACGTCTTTTCGGCCGGGCGCTTCGCCGGGGGCGAAGGCTGCGAGGACATCGTGTTCCGCGACGCCGCCCGGGGCGTCTACAAGCGGGTGGTCATCGAGGACGGAAAGGTCGCCGGCGCCGTGCTGTTCGGCGACGCCGCCGACGGCGGCTGGTACTTCGACCTGATGCGGTCGGGCCGCGATGTCGGCGACATCCGCGAGAGCCTGATCTTCGGCCAGGCCATCACCGAAGGGCTGGCCGGCCTGGACCCTAGCGCGGCCGTTGCGGCCATGGCCGATGAGCAGGAAATCTGCGGCTGCAACGGCGTCTGCAAGAGCCAGATCACGGGCGCGGTCACCGCGCAGGGCCTCACCACCCTCGACGACGTCAAGGCGGTGACCAAGGCCTCGGCCAGCTGCGGCAGCTGTACGCCGCTGGTCGAACAGCTGCTCAAGCTGACGCTTGGCGATGGCTTCCAGGCCCAGACGGGACCCAAGCCGGTCTGCAAATGCACCCACCGCGATCACGGCGAGACCCGCCGGCGCATCGTCGCCGAGGGGCTGAAATCCCTGCCGGCCGTGTTCCAGGCGCTGGAATGGACGACGCCGGATGGGTGCGCGTCCTGCCGGCCGGCGCTCAACTATTACCTGATCTGCGCCTGGCCCGGCGAATACCGCGACGACAAGCAGTCTCGCTTCATCAACGAACGGGTCCACGCCAACATCCAGAAGGACGGCACCTATTCGGTGGTGCCGCGCATGTGGGGCGGCATGACCACCCCCGATGAGCTGCGCGCCATCGCCGACGTCGCCGACAAGTTCGCTATTCCGGCGGTCAAGGTGACCGGCGGCCAGCGTATCGACCTGCTGGGCGTCAGGAAGGATGACCTGCCGGCGGTCTGGGCCGACCTCAATGCGGCGGGGATGGTCTCGGGCCACGCCTACGCCAAGGGGCTGCGCACGGTGAAGACCTGCGTCGGCAGCGACTGGTGCCGGTTCGGGACCCAGGACTCGACCGGCCTCGGCATCCGGCTGGAGAAGTTCCTCTGGGGGTCGTGGACGCCGGCCAAGGTCAAGCTGGCGGTCAGCGGCTGCCCGCGCAACTGCGCCGAAGCGACCTGCAAGGACTTCGGGGTCGTCTGTGTCGACAGCGGCTACGAGATCCACATCGGCGGCGCCGCCGGGCTTCACATCCAGGGCACGCAGGTGCTGACCCGCGTCGCCACCGAAGAAGAGACGGTGTGGACCATCGCCGCCGCCATGCAGCTGTACCGCGAGGACGGCTGGTACCTGGAGCGGGTCTACAAATGGATGGCCCGCGTCGGCCTTGAGAGCATCCAGGCGGTGGTGACCGACCCGGACCAGCGCCGCGCCCTCTACGACCGCTTCGTCGTCTCCCAGCGCACCGCCCGCATCGACCCCTGGGCCGAGCGGGTGGCCGGCCGCCACTCCGACGAATTCACCCCCCTGAGCCGCCGCATGGAGTTCGCCCCGGTATGAACGCGATTGCTCCTGCGCCCCAGCTGGTCTGGACCGAGGTCGGCGCCGTCACCGACGTGCCCCGCCGAGGCGCGCGGCGCTTGCCCAGCCCGCAAGGCGACATCGCCGTCTTTCGGACGGGTGATGGCGAGATCTTCGCCCTGATGGACGCCTGTCCACACAAGGGCGGGCCCCTGAGCCAGGGCATCGTCCACGGTCGTTCGGTCACCTGCCCGCTGCACAGCTGGGTCATCGATCTGGCGACCGGCGAGCCGACCGGGGCCGACAAGGGCAAGGACTGCACCCCGACCGTGCCGCTGGAGGTCCGCGAGGGCCGGCTGTGGGTCGGCCTCTATGGAACGCCCCGGGATGGCTGACGGCGGCGCGCCTTCTGCGGTGCGGACCACCTGCCCCTACTGCGGGGTGGGCTGCGGCGTGTCGGGGCTGGCCGAGGGGCGCAGCCTCTCGGTGGCCGGCGACAGCCTGCATCCGGCCAATGAAGGACGGCTCTGTTCCAAGGGCGCGGCGCTGGGCGCCACGGTCGGGCTCGAGGGCAGGCTGCTGCATCCGATGATCGGCGAGCGGCGGGTGGCCTGGAAGCAGGCGACGGCCCTGGTCGCCAAACGCTTCAGCGAAACCGTCGCCCGTCACGGGCCGGACTCGGTGGCCTTCTACGTGTCCGGCCAACTGCTGACCGAGGACTATTACGCCGCCAACAAGCTGATGAAGGGCTTCATCGGCTCGGGCAATATCGACACCAACTCGCGGCTCTGCATGGCCTCGGCCGTGGCCGCCCACAAGCAGGCCTTCGGGGCCGATCTGGTCCCCGGCTGCTACGAGGACCTGAACCTCGCCGACCTCGTCGTGTTCAGCGGCCACAACGCCGCCTGGACCCATCCGGTGCTCTACCGCCGCATGGAAGCAGCCCGCGTCCGGGGCCAGCGCCACGTCGTCATCGACCCGCGCCGCACCGACACCGCCGAGGGCGCCGACGTCCACCTGGCCATCGCCCCCCAGACCGACGTGCGGCTGTGGAACGGCCTGCTGGCCGACCTGATGCGGCGCGGCGCTGTCGATCGCGCCTACGTCGCCGCCCATGTGAACGGCTGGAACGAGGTCGTCTCCGCCCTGCTGGCCGACGACCAGTCAACGCTCGCCGTCGCCGCTGACTGCGGGGTCGAGCCGGCCGCCCTGACGGCCTTCTACGACCTCTTCGCCCGGCATGAGCGGACCGTCAGCCTGTTCTCCATGGGCGCCAACCAGTCAGCCCAGGGCGTGGCCAAGGGCCTGGCCATTCTCAACGCCCACCTGGCGACGGGCCGGATCGGCAAGCCCGGCGCCTGCCCCTTCTCGATCACAGGCCAGCCCAACGCCATGGGCGGGCGCGAGACCGGCGGCATGGCCAACACGCTTGCCGGCCACATGGACTTCGCCCCCTCCGACCGCGACCGCGTCGCCCGCTTCTGGGGCGCGCCGCAGACCGCCCGCGCGCCAGGGCTGAAAGCGGTGGAGATGTTCGAGGCCATCCATGACGGGCGCATCAAGGCGGTCTGGATCATGGCCACCAACCCGGCCGTCAGCCTGCCCAACTCGGCGCGGGTGCGCGAGGCGCTGGAGCGCTGCCCCTTCGTGGTCGCCTCCGATGTCATGGCCACGACCGACACCCTGGACCTGGCTCATGTCCGCCTGCCTGCCCTGGCCTGGGGCGAGAAGGACGGCACGGTGACCAATTCGGAACGCCGCATCTCCCGCCAGCGGCCCCTGATGGCCGCCCCCGGTGAGGCCCGCGCCGACTGGCGGATCATCGCGGATGTCGCCTGCGCCATGGGCCATGCCGACGGTTTCTCCTGGACCTCGCCGGCCGCCGTCTTCCGCGAATGGACGCGCCTGACCGCCTATGAGAACCAGGACCGGCTGCTCGACCTCTCGGGTCTGGTCGGTCTGGACCAGGCCGAATACGACGCCCTGGGCCCCGTGCAATGGCCGATTACCGCCGCCGGCCCAACGCCGCGCCTGTTCGCCGACGGCCGCTTCCAGACCCCCGACGGCCGGGCACGCCTTGTGCCCGTGCGGCCCGCTCCACCGGCTGATGCTGTCGACGGCGCCTTCCCCTTCTCGCTGAACACCGGCCGTATCCGCGACCAGTGGCACACCATGACCCGCACGGGCCTGGCCCCCGACCTCTGCCGTCACGCCCCCGAACCCTATGTCGAAGTCCACCCCGAGGACGCCGCCGAGGCCGGGGTGGCCGAGGGCGCTCTGGCCCGGGTGCGCACCGTGCGCGGCGAGGCCATCGCGGTGGCCCGTCTCACGGACCGCCAGCGGCGCGGCGGGTTGTTCATGCCGATGCACTGGACCGACGCCTTCGCCCCGTCGGGACGAACCAACGGCCTGATCGCGCCCAACCTCGACCCCGTCTCCGGCCAGCCGGAGTTCAAACACACCCCCGCCCAGCTGCGCCCCTATCGCGAGACCTGGCGCGGCTTCCTGCTGACCCTCGAGACCGGCGATGTCGCCTTTCCCAAGGACATTGTCTGGCGCCGCCTGCCGCAGACCGCCTGCCAGCAGTTCGAGTTCGCCGGGCGCGGCGATGAGGCTCAGCGCGAGGCCATCCGCAAGGCGGCTGGACGCGGCGCGCGCGGCGAACTGCTGACCTATGAGGACGCCCGCGCTGGCGCCTTGCGCCTGGCCTGGGTCGATAGCGGCCGCTTGAAGCGGGTGCTGTTCTTGACGGTCGCCGGCAAGCTGCCGACCCGCGAATGGCTGGTCGACCTCTTCGAAGAGCCGGAGCTGTCGCCCACCGCCCGCGCCGCCCTGCTGATCGGCCGCCCGCCGGGGCCGGTGGTCGACGCCGGCGCCATGATCTGCGCCTGCCTGAAGGTCGGCTCGCGGGCCATCGAGACCGCCATCGCCGCTGGCGCCCGCAGCGTCGAGGCGGTCGGCGCCGCCACCGGGGCCGGGACCAACTGCGGCTCCTGCCGCCCCGAACTGGCCCGCATGATCCAGGCGCTTTCGCCACCCGAGGAGACAGCCCATGCCGCATGAACCCGGTCGCGTTCTGCTGGTCGGGGCCGGCCCTGGCCCCGCCGACCTGATGACCGTCCGGGCCCAGCGCGCGGTACAGGGCGCGCAGGCGCTGCTCTATGACGCCCTGGTCAGCGACGAGGTGTTGGCTCTCGCGCCGATGTCCTGCTTCCGCATCCAGACCGGCAAGCGTTCGGGGCGGACCAGCATGGACCAGGCGACCATCAACCGCCTGATGCTGCGGCTGGCCCAGAGGGGCCTGACTGTGGTGCGCCTCAAGGGCGGCGACCCGTCGGTGTTCGGCCGGGTGGGGGAGGAGGTCGCCTTTCTGCGCCGCCACGGGATCGAGACCGAGGTCGTGCCCGGCGTCACCGCCGCCTGCGCCGCCGCCGCCCAGTTCGATATCCCGCTGACCCATCGGGGCCTGGCCCGCCGCGTGGTCTTCGCCACCGCCCGCACCGAGGGCGGGGCCCTGGCCGGCGCCGACTGGCGCGGCGTCGCCGACGGCGAGACCACCCTGGCCCTCTACATGGCCCGCGACAGCGCCGCCGCCCTGTCCCGCCGGCTGATCGACGAGGGCATGCGGGCGACCACGCCGGCCGCCGCCATCGAGAACGCCGGGGCGCCGAACGCCCGCATCCGCCGCGCCAGCCTGGAGAGCCTGGCCGCCGTGCTGGCGGCGGAGAGTTTCGAGGGGCCTGTCGTGTTGCTCATCGGAGACGTCACCAGCCTCGCGCAGACGGGGACGGTTGGGAGTGAAACGCCGGACGGGGAGGCCATTCCTTACGCGAAGAACTGGGGTCGGCAGGTCGGCTGACCATTTCGCACATCACTGGAGGGGATCATGAAGACCGTAACCCTGGCGACCGCCCTCGCGGCGGCTTGCCTCCTGCTGCCTGCCGCCAGCGTGGCGGCCGATAAACCCGGCCTCAGCGGCGCGCTGATCACGTCTGTCCAGGCCAACGACAACGTCCTGGCCACTGGCGCGAATGAGATCGACGACCTCGTCCTCAACCTGCGCGGTGGGGCGACCTGGTTCGCCAAGAGCAAGGCGGGGAGCTTCAAAGCCTTCGCGACCTTCGACCTCGACCGCTACGACGAGAACGGCGGCGAGGACGCCGACGATCACGAACTGGGCCTGGCCGGGACGCTGAAGGCCGGCAAGCTCGACCTGTTTGGCGGGGCCAGCCATGGCCTCACGACCATCGACCGCACCGCCCGCGTCGCCCGCCGCGACACCGACAGGCGCGTCCAGTTCACCACCGACAAGGCCAACCTCGGGGCCAGCCTGCCGCTCGGCGGCGACGTGGTCCTGCGCGGTCAGCTGACCTGGAGCGAGCTCGACTTCGACAACGTCCATCTGCGCTCGACCGGGGCCCTGCTGCTGCAGGACAACCGCGACCGCACCGTTGTCGGCCAGTCGCTGAAGCTCTCGTTCAAGGGCGGCGGCCTCGGCTGGTTCGCCCAGCTGCGCCACACCGACACCGACTACGACCTGGCCCCGCCGGTCATCGCCCTCAACCGCGACTCCGAGACCTGGATCGCCACCGCCGGCGCCGCCTTCTCCGGCAAGAGCTTCAACGGCGAAATCGAGATCGGCTGGATCGGCCAGAGTTTCGAGCAGCCGGGCTTCAGCGACGCCGAGACCCTGTTCCTCGATGCCCGGGCAAGCTGGACGCCGGTCAAGTCCACGCGCCTGGATCTCACCGCCTCGCGCGGCTTCAAGGAAACGCCGGTGGCCGGCTCGTCCCTCTATGTCGAGACCCTGGTCGGCGCGACCGTAACGCACACCATCAACGCGCGCTTCTCCGCCAGCCTGGGAGTCACGCGCGAATGGGATGACCACCGCGAGATCGACCGCCAGGACGAGGTGACCACCTGGACCGTCAGCGCCACCTACGCCGTCACGCCGAAGGTCTCCGCCGCCCTCGGCTACAGCCAGTCGACCGAGGACTCGGACGGGCTGCGGCGGACGGCCGGCTTCGAGGTCGGCCTCGCCAGTCTATCCCTGACTGCCCGGTTTTGAGCACCCTCGCCCTTGCCCGGGCCCCATGGTGGAGTAGCCTTGCCTGATCGGGAGCAGGGAGACGCCGCCATGGCCGGTCCGTTCTACCACGCAGGCAACCGCGCCCTGCAGGACGCGTTCGAAAGTCGCCGCATCGCCAACAAGCTGGAACAGCTCAAACGGACCGAGTTCACGCCGGACGACCAGGCCTTCATCGAGGGCTCGATCTACTTCTTCCTCGCCACCGCCGACGCCGGGGGCCAGCCGGACTGCTCGTTCAAGGGCGGGCCGGCCGGCTTCGTGCAGGTGACGGGCCCATCGGAGCTGGCCTTCCCCGACTATGACGGCAACGGCATGTTCAAGAGCCTGGGCAACGTCACGGTCAATCCTCAGGTCGCCCTGCTGTTCATCGCCCTGCACGGCCCGCCACGGCGGCTGCGGGTCAATGGTGTGGCCCGGATCGACCGCGCCGATCCGCTGATGGCCAGCACCGTCGGGGCCCAGCTAATCGTTCGCGTGCAGGCCCACGCCATCTTCCCAAACTGCCCGCGTTACATCCCCGCCCTGGAGGTGGCCCAGGAGTCGGTCTACGTCCCGCGCCCGGGCGAGGCGCCGGTCGAGCCGGCCTGGAAGAGCTTCGACATCTTCAAGGACGACATCCATCCCCGGCAGCCGACCTTCAAAGGCTGAGGGGCAAAGGCTGAGGGGCAAAGGCTGAACGGAAAAAGGGCGACGGACCGTGGTCCGCCGCCCAATGGCTCCTGAGGAAAGCTGGGAGCTAGAACCGCTTGGTGATCGAGACGCCGTAGGTGCGGGGCTCGAGCAGGAAGATGTTGGTGAACAGGCCCGAGGTGTCGTCGGTCAGGTACTGGTCGGTGATGACGGTCTCGTCGGTCAGGTTGCGGACGAACAGCTGGGCCGACAGTCCCCAGTCCTCCTTCTGGCCCGTGAGCGGCCCGGGCGCGGGATCTTGCGTGGCTGCAAGGTCGTCTGCATGCGCGTCCCTCCCAAGACGGCCGCTAACTGAAACATGTTCTAAATTTTACGGGTCGCGGTCAAGCCGTCCAGTTTGCTAGGCAGGATCAGGACCAGGCGGGGCGAAGATGAGCAGGCGCGAGGAAGCCAAGGCCGAACGGCGCCGCCGCATCGTCACGGCGGCCCGCGAGCTGATCCGCGAGACCGGCGATGCGGGCCTGTCGATGCGCGCCATCGCCGCCCGGGCCGGCGTCAGCCTGACCACCCCCTACAACCTGTTCGGCTCCAAGCGGGCCATCGTCGTGGCAGTGCTGGAGGACGTGCGCACTTTCCAGGACCGCTTCGCCGGCCTGGGCGAACTGGACGTCATCGACCGCATCTTCCAGGCCGTGTCGATCTCGATGACCTACTATGCCGAGGACGAGGCCTTCTATCGCCCCCTGTGGACCGAGGCCCTCGACACCAACGGCAAGGAGCTGCGCATGACGCTCGGCTCACCGCGCCGCTACGACTTCTGGCGCGGTCTGATCGACGAGGCTGCCGCCAGCGGGGCCTTGCTGCCCGGCCTCGACCCCGACCTTCTGGTGCGCGGCCTCGAGCGCGTGTTCGGCTCGACCATGCTGTCGTGGGTCCTGGGCTCCATCGAAACCGCCGACCTCGAAGCCACCGCCGGCTTCGGCTATGCCCTGGCGCTGCGGGGCGCGACGGTGGCCGCGCAACATCCGAAGATCGAGGCCCGGATGGCGGCCTGTCAGCAGGCGTTGCTGAAGCCCTAGGGCTTGGCGGGGCAGCGGTATCGAACCATCGGCGCCTCGGCGGCCTGGTCCACATCGGTCAGCTGTTTGCCGTCGGGCGACAGGCGGAACTGCGCGGTCGTCATCCACGTCTCGCCTTCACCGGACAGCTCAAGGACGAGCGCCAATTCGAAGCGGCCCCGGGTCACGGCTGCCAGGACTGGCCCGCCGCTCTCGTAGTAGCCGACCTCTCTCTTACCGATGACGAGGCGGGAGTCGTTCATCCCGGTCCCGCAGTCCTCGAGCGTCGCGTTCCACTCGCCCTGAAACTGTTTGGGCACGGTGCGGGGCGCCTGAGCCGCGGCCGTTATCGGCAAACCGGCCAACAGAAGCGTCAGAATCATGATGCGCATGACGATCTCGGCGGAAGTGGGTGGCGGCCCCGGAGGGACTCGAACCCCCGACCTTGGCTTTAGGAAAGCCCTGCTCTATCCGGCTGAGCTACGGAGCCGCACTGGCGCCCTGATAGCCTCCAAGGCCCCCGCGTCACAACCCCGCTTGGCCGGACGTTGCGGCGGAATGGCGCAACTTCGATATTCATATCGGCCGTCACAGGTTTCTTAAGCCTGATGCCCCCAATTTGATCGCATAGCGTAAGGGAACCCCGGAAGCGGTATGACGAGCAAGGTCCTGATCATCGACGACGATCCGCTGCTGCGCGCCATGGCGGTCGAACTGCTCACCGAGGCCGGCCACGTCTGCGACGTCGCCGAGGATGGCCGGATCGGCATCGCCAGGCTTGAGGCCGGGGCGGTCGATCTGGTCCTGCTCGACATGATCATGCCCAACATGGACGGGGTCGAAACCCTCGGTCAGATCAAGGCCCGCTGGCCGGACCTGCCGGTGGTGGTCATGTCGGCCGGCACCCGGACCATGGCCATGCAGAGCCTGCTGAGGCTGGCCGCCAACCTCGGGGCCGACGAAGTGATGCAGAAGCCGCTCAAGCGCGACGTCCTGCTGCCCCTGGCGGAGCGGCTGCTGGGCGCGGCCTCGCAGGCGGCCTAGAGGTTCACCCCTTCGGACGGACGCCTTTCCTGCAGCCGCCCGTGACCATGCCCCGTGGCGGCGGATCAATATGTCTAGACATATTCACCTGCCTTTTCAGGCGTTGGCGGCGTCCCGCGGCGCCGGCGTCTCGGATGTAGGCATGGACGGGTCAACATTCCCCGCCTGCATGTCAACGCGGACGCCTACCCGGCGCCTACATTCACAGCCCCCGCCGCCACGCCAAGTCACGGAATTTTCTGGAGAACCGGCGCCGCGCGGCGCCTTGCGGTCCGACCCCGCTGTATAATGTTGGTCCGCTTCGATAGGCCCGGCTATCGTGACCGCCACACCTAGCCCGGGGAGGGGTCATGCGCTTCTTGCGCGTTCTGTACGTCCAGGTCCTGCTGGCCATCGCGCTCGGCATCGCCGTCGGCGCCATCTGGCCCGGCCTCGGCGGCGACCTCAAGCCGCTGGCGGACGCCTTCATCAAGCTGATCAAGCTGGTGATCGCCCCGGTCATCTTCTGCACCGTGGCCGCCGGCATCGGCCATATGAGCGACATGGCGCGGTTTGGCAGGGTTGGCGCGCGGACCCTGACCTATTTCCTGGTCGTCTCCACCTTCGCCCTGCTGATCGGCCTCATTGTCGGGCTGGTGGTCCAGCCTGGGGCGGGGATGAACATCGACCCGGCCGCCATCGATCCGGCCAGCAAGGCGGCCAAGGCCGTCGCCGGCTATGCCGACAAGGCGGCCCACGCGCCGGGCCTCGCGGAATACCTGCTGCGCCTGATCCCCGACACCTTTGTCGGCGCCTTCGCCGACGGGGCCATCCTGCCGGTGCTGGTCATCGCCATCCTGACCGGCTTCGCCTGCGCCCGGCTGGGCGAGTTCGGGGCCAGGGTGTCCGGGGTGCTGGAAGACATCGCCAAGGTCTTCTTCTCGATCATCCATATCGTGGTGCGTTTCGCCCCCATCGGCGCCTTCGGGGCCATGGCCTACACCATCGGCGAGCATGGTCTGGGCAGCCTGGTGCAGCTGGGCAAGCTGATCCTGACCTTCTACGCCACGTCCCTGCTGTTCGTGCTCATCGTGCTGGGGGGCATCGCCGCCTGGGCCGGGTTCAGCCTGATCAAGTTCCTGCGCTACATCCGCGAGGAGCTGCTCATCGTGCTCGGCACCTCCAGCTCGGAATCGGTGCTGCCCCAGATCATGGAAAAGCTGCAGCGGCTCGGCGCGTCGAAGTCGGTGACCGGCCTCGTCATCCCGACCGGCTACAGCTTCAACCTCGACGGCACCAACATCTACATGACCCTGGCCATCCTGTTCCTGGCCCAGGCGACCAACACCCACCTCGACGGCTGGCAGATCGCCAGCCTGCTGGGGGTGGCGGTGCTGACCTCCAAGGGCGCCGCGGGGATCACGGGCGCCGGCTTCATCGCCCTGGCCGCGACCATTACCGAGGTCCAGACCATCCCGTTGATCGCCCTGGCGGTGATCTTCGGTATCGACCGCTTCATGAGCGAATGCCGGGCTCTGACCAACCTGGTCGGCAACGGCGTCGCCACCCTGGTCATCGCCCGCTGGGAGGGCGATCTCGATGTCGCCCACCTGCGGGCTGAGCTTGATCGCGGCCCGATCCCGGCCGTGAAGGAACCGCTGATGGAGCCGGCCCCTTGATCCGAGTCCTTGCCGTCGTCGTCGCCGCGCTCTGCCTGACCGCCCCCCTTGGAGGATGCGGCGACGCCGCACGGCTCGACGCCCTGGCCACCCAGGGCAAGGCCAAGGTGGTCGAGGTCGTCACCGGCGACATGGTCCGTCTGTCCGACGGCGAAGACCTTAAGCTGGCCGGTATCACCGCGCCCAAACTCGACGAGCCTTATGGCGAGGCCTCTCGCGAGCGGCTGGCGCAGATGGTGCTGGGCCAGGAGGTCGAGCTGATGTCGGCCGGAGCGGCGCGCGATCCGTTCGGCCGCAAGGTCGCCCAGCTGCGGCTGGCCAAGGGGCGGCGCTGGGTGCAGGGCCGGATGCTGCGCGAGGGGGCGGCGCGGGTGCGCACCTTCCCCGACAGCCGGGCCCTGGCCAGGGAGATGCTCCGTCGCGAGGGCGAGGGCCGCAATGCCAAACGGGGGCTGTGGGCCCTGCCGTCCTACCGGGTGCTGATCGCCCGCGAGGCGGCTGCGACGGCCCCGGGCTTTGCCCTGGTCGAGGCCCAGGTCGGCCAGGTGCGGACCGGCGCGGACTCCCGCCTGCTCAATCTCGGCCACGGCCTGTCGGCGGTCATTCCCGCGCGGGCGATCCAGGATTTCGACAGCGCCGGCCGTTCGCCGGCCTCGTTGGAGGGGCGGCTGGTGCGGGTGCGGGGCTATCTGCGCGACGGCCAGCTACGGCTCGATCACCCCGAGGCGCTCGAGATCCTCAATCCCCAATAGGGTCAGGATGTACCAACCAGGGCGGCCAGGGCGGCCGGGCTGAACTCGTTCTGCAGGGCGCGGCGCAGCTTCTCCAGCGCTCCATGCTCGACCTGCCGAATCCGTTCCTTGGAGACGCCCATCTCCTCGCCGAGCGATTCCAGCGTCCGGGGTTCGTCGCTGAGCCGGCGGGCCCGCACGATGGTCAGCTCCCGCGGCGACAGCACGGTCAGCGCCCTGGCCACCGCGCCGGCCCGGGCCTCGCCGTCGAGGGTCTCGGCGGCGGCCTCCTCCGGATCGGGCCGTTCGTCGGGCAGGAAGTCCTGATAGGCGTCCTCGGCCCCGGCCGTGATCGGGGCGTTCAGCGAGCGGTCCTGGGCCGACAGTCGCGAGGCCATGGCCTCGACGTCATCCTCTTCGACCCCCAGTTCGATGGCGATGGCGACCCGCGCCTCGGCCGTCAGCCGGCCTTCCATGTCGCCCAGCCGGGCGCGCAGGCGGCGCAGGTTGAAGAACAGGCTCTTGCCGGCCGCCGTCGTGCCGGTCCGCACGATCGACCAGTTGCGCAGCACATAGTCCTGCATCGCCGCCCGCACCCACCAGCCGGCATAGGTCGAGAAGCGCACCGCCCGGTCCGGCTCGAACCTGGCGGCGGCCTGCATCAGGCCGACACTGCCCTCCTGGATCAGGTCGCCGAGCGGCAGGCCATAGGCCTTGAACCGCCCGGCCATGGCGATGACCAGCCGCATATAGGCGCCGGTCAGTTCATGCAGGGCTTCCTCGTCCTGGCGTTCCTTCCAGCGGACGGCCAGCCGATGTTCGTGATCAGCCTCGAGCATGGGCATGCGCATCGCGCGCCGGATGTACCGTCGCTCTGCTGTCTCGGCCGTCACTGCTTCTCTCGCCATGAGGCGAGGTACGCAGGGGGTGTGCGTGTGGATCACAGCCGTTCAAAGAAAAACGCCCGGACCTTTCGATCCGGGCGTTTGTCCGTCTTCCGAAGAAGAACCGCCTACGCGGCCTTCTGCAGGCTCTTGGTCAGCAGGTTGACGGCGGCGTCGCGGTCGATGCGCTCGACGGCGGCGACTTCCCGGGCCATGCGGTCCAGGGCCGATTCGTACAGCTGGCGCTCGGAGTAGCTCTGCTCCGGCTGGTTCTCGGCGCGGTGCAGGTCGCGGACCACCTCGGCGATCGAGACGAGATCGCCCGAGTTGATCTTGGCTTCATACTCCTGGGCGCGGCGCGACCACATGGTGCGCTTGACGCGGGCGCGGCCCTTCAGGGTGGTCAGCGCCTTGCTCATCACGCCTTCCTCGGCCAGCGAACGCAGGCCGCTGGTGGCCGCCTTCTTGGTCGGGACGCGCAGGGTCATCTTCTCGTGGTCGAAGGTGATCACATAGACTTCCAGAGACATGCCGGCGACTTCCTGGGTCTCGACCGCCTGGATCGAGCCAACGCCATGGGCGGGGTACACAACGTGGTCGCCCACGGAAAACGCCAGACCGGTCTTGCTCATAGTCTTCCTTCTCCATCACCTCCGCGGAATTCGCGGAGCACCTGCTCCCCACGAAAACTCTGGTCACGACGCGAAAAAGCCCCAGGCGCTGAAGTGGCGCGGGCTCAAACTGTCATGCTCAAAAGTCTTCTAGGACACCCTTCGCCTTCGTCCGGGCGCGCCGTTCGGGAGCGGCTGTTCTTGAACCGAGGCGCGAGCAGGAAAATCCCACCGCGTCGAGGGTGTATTAGCACAAAATTCAGCCGAATGAAAGGTTTGCGACAAACAGCGGCCATGGGACGCCCGGTCAAGCCGACTCCCCCGGTTTTGGGGGTGGCGCGGGGATCGGCCTCCCTATGCTGGCGCGGCAACCCCGGAGGTTCCATGCGCCCGCTCGTCCTGACCGCGTTTTTCCTTGCCCTGCCGGCCGCCGCCGTCGGCCAGGCGCCGCAACCGAAGGCTCCGCCCATCGAAGTGCGGGCCATGACCACGATGGCGACCATCTGCACCGACTACACAGCCGGCAAGCCGACCGAAGGCCTGGTCCGCCAGGCTGTCGCCGCCGGCTTCTATGAGGACCCCATGGTCAAGGGCGACGACCAGAAGGGCTACATCTACATCTGGACCGTCGACCGCAACCAGTGGCCGGTGAACACCATCCAGCTCACCTTCGGGCCGGACAAGACCAAGGGGAACCGCTTCTGCCAGGTGAAGGTCACGAGCGGGGATGTCGAAGTTCCGCGCCTGCTGGGCATGGTCAAGCGCTACGCGACGACGATGGCCAAGCCGGCCTTCGCCCAGATCGTGGATCGCCAGTCGGCGCCCGATGAGGAAGGCGACCGCTGGACCAGCCTCTACGAGCGTCCGGGCCAGCAGCTGTTCGTGGACGACCGGCCCCAACCCGAACAGCGTCACGACCCCTTCTGGTTCAAGGATGTCGTGACCGTTACGCTGATCAACGAGAAATAGGGCCGCGGGTCTGCCCCCGCTTCGGAGGGTAGCTCGAGCCTGCGCCCCTGCTATCCTTCCGGGACTGTTGCGGAGGTTCCATGCGCCGTCTCGTCCTGGCCGTCCTGTTGCTGCTCGTGCCTCTGACCCCTGGCGCCGCCCTGGCCCAGGAGAATGCCCAGGATCAGGCCATGACGAGCCTGCTGCTGGTCTGTCAGGGCCATGCCAATGGCGACTCGGTCGCGACCCTGGTCGAACGGGCGCGGGGCGGCGGTTTCCTGCGAGACCCCGACAAGGGCGGCATCCTCGGCGAGACCCTCACCTGGGAGAAGGGCGGCCGCCAGGTGCGCATCCATCTGTGGCGGGCGCAGGCCGAGCGGCCGCAGACCTGCCGCATCGAGGTCGACCACGGGCTTGTCGATACGGCGGCGCTGGCGAAAGAGGTTGGTGACTGGGCGTTGGCGACGCGGCCGCCCTATGCGGTGGCGGACATTCCGGCCGATCCGTTGGCTTCGATGTTCGGGCCCAGGCCCGCCGTCCGGACGGTCTATAGGCGCCCGGGCGAGCGGCTGATCGTCGAGCAGTTCAACCCGCCCGGGCCCGACGCCAGCCTCATGGACATGGCCCACGCCGTGACCATCACCCTGGAAATCCGCTAGCTGCCCTTGCCGGGCTTTTCGCTGAAGTACTTCTCGAACTTGCCCGTCTCGCGCTCGAAGGCCTCGGCGTCGGCCGGCGGCTCGCCCTTGAGGGTGATGTTCGGCCAGATCTTGGCGAAGTCGGTGTTGACCTTCAGCCACTTGCTGTCGGGATCGTCCTCGGTGTCCGGCTTGATGGCGTCGACCGGGCATTCGGGCTCGCAGACGCCGCAGTCGATGCATTCATCCGGGTTGATGACCAGGAAGTTCTCGCCCTCATAGAAGCAGTCGACGGGGCAAACCTCGACGCAGTCCATGAACTTACATTTGATGCAGGGATCGGTGACGATGTAGGTCATCAGGCGCTCTAAAGGCGCGCACAGGAGATCGCGCGCGCGGGATCGGATCGTGGAGGCGCGTCATCCGATGGGGGAGGGCGCCTTGTCAATGCGGCGAGGCCTCGCGGCCGCTCAGTTATTCTCCAAGGTCGTATAGAGCGAGCGCGCTTCGCTGGCCGGCCCGCGCCGTTCGCCGGTCTGTTCCAGGCGCACGGCGATGAGCCGGCCGCCGAGGGCGAAGACCAGTTCGTCGCCGATGTGAAGGGTGCGGCTGGGCTTGTCGAGGCGGGTTTCGACGCCGCCGCGGGTCATGCGCACGCGGCTGTCCTCGAGGAATTTCGCGGCGATCGTACGGCTTTTGAAAAAGCGCGCCCGCCACAGCCAGACATCGGCCCGGCAGCTGTCGGCCGCGTCGCTCACGGCTTGGCCGTCTTCCGCCGGGGCCGCCGGACCTTCGGCTTGCGCTCAGGCATCCGCAGTTGCGCAAGGGCCGCGAAGGGCGAGCCCGGCGGCGGGCTGACCGGCGTCGGGACGGCGGCTTTGGCGGCGCCGCGCCGGCGCCAGGCGATCGGTGCGTCACGGTTGATTGGGGCGTATCCCAGGCCCCGCAGGATGTCGCCCGCTTCCCTGGTGCTCCAGCCGAGGTTCGCCAGCAGGGCATCGGACACCACCGCGCCCCCCGCCTTCTGCGGCGCGGCCCGCAGGGCGGCGTCCAGCCGCTCCAGTGTTTCGACTGGCACAGCCAGCCCGCCGACCGCCATCAGGCCGCGCGCCGACAGCGCCTTGGCATCGACCGCGCCGGGCTGCAGACGGCTGACCTTTCCCGGCGCCGGTCCCGCCGTGTCGGCCTGGATCGACTGGGCGAAAGTCTGGGCCTCCTCGCTCAGCAGGCCGGGCAAATAGAGGCTGAAGGCGCCGATACGGACGCCCAGGCTGCGCAGGGCCCGCCGTTCAGCCTGGCTCAGCACCTTCATCTCCGCCTCGACCTGGCGGCGCGGCAGGACGCCGCCGTTTTCCAGCAGCCGGTGCGCCAGGCCTCGGGCCAGTCCCCGCAGCCCGCCCTCGCTCATCGCCGTCTCCAGCGCCGCCAGGGGCGAGAGCTTGCGGGCCCGCTCATGGGCCAGCCAGGCCTCCAGCCGGCGCTGGGCCCGCTCGCGCGCCGGCACGGGACCCAGCTCGCCGAGCAGCCTCACCTTGCCGGCGCTGTCCAGCCGCCCGGCCGCCGCGCCGCGCCACAGGACCATGCCGTCCGGCGTCAGGTTGAAGGCCCCGTCTTCCTCCGCCGCCAGGGCGCCAAGCCGTTTGGCCACCTCCGGCGCCACGGCCCGCTGGGCGGCGCCGCGCAGGGCCTTTTCCTCAAGGCTGGTGATGGCCCTGGGTTGGTCGAACACCACCCCGCTCAGCTTGCCGACGTAGTGGCCCTCGACGGTCACCGTGCCGTCGTCGGCAACGCCGGCCATCATCGTCTCGCGGTCGCCCAGTTGGCGCATCAGCACGCTGGTCCGCCGGTCGACGAACCGGGCCATCAGCTTCTCATGCAGGGTATCGCTGAGCCGGTCCTCCAGCGTCCGCATGGTCGCCTGCCAGAAGCCGGGGTCGTGCAGCCAGTCGGGCCGGTTGGCGACGTAGGACAGGGTGCGCGTCGAGGCCAGCCGCGCGGCCAGGGCGTCGATCTCGCCGTCAGTGCGGTCAAGGCTGGCGAACTGCCCGGCCATCCACTCGTCCGGAATGCGCCGCCGGCCGCTGGTCAGGTCGTTGAAGATGCGGCGCAGCAGGTTGAGGTGATCGTCGCTGGCGATCTTGCGGAAGTCCGGTGTCTGGCAGACCTCCCACAGCT
Organism: Caulobacter sp. SRI_014; assembly: GCF_057586315.1. Taxonomy (NCBI): domain Bacteria; kingdom Pseudomonadati; phylum Pseudomonadota; class Alphaproteobacteria; order Caulobacterales; family Caulobacteraceae; genus Caulobacter; species Caulobacter sp. SRI_014. The sequence goes on from NZ_JBYCZQ010000013.1 coordinate 100,518, forward strand.
TCTCCAGCTGCGGCCGGGCCTTGGCCCGGTGGGCGATCTCCGGATCCTCGGCCAGCCGCTTCAGCGTCTGCTCGTCCAGCGCCTCGGCCGACAGCTTCAGCCCCTCGCGCTGCGGGGCCTCGTCCAGCGTCCTGATCAGCGTCGCCATGCTGGTGAAGTCGAGTTTGCTATTGCGCCATTCGGCCGTGGTGATCGGCTCGAACTGGTGGTTCTCGACCCGCTCGACCAGGTCCTCGTCGATCTCATCCGCCTCGCCCGTCACCCCGAAGGTGCCGTCGCGGCGGTAGCGGCCGGCCCGGCCGGCGATCTGGGCGATCTCGGTGGCGTGCAGCCAGCGGGTCCGCTTGCCGTCAAATTTGCGAAGCCCCGCGAAGGCGACATGGTCGACGTCCATGTTCAGCCCCATGCCGATAGCGTCGGTGGCGACCAGGAAGTCGACCTCACCCGACTGGTAGAGGGCGACCTGGGCGTTGCGGGTGCGGGGGCTCAAGCTGCCCATGACAACGGCGGCGCCGCCGCGCTGGCGGCGGATCAGCTCGGCGATGCCGTAGACCTGGTCGGAACTGAAGGCGACGACGGCGCTGCGCCGCGGAAGCCTGGTAAGCTTCTTGGAGCCGGAGTAGGTCAGCGAACTGAACCGCTCGCGGGTGACGATCTCGGCCTTGGGCAGCAGCCGGCGGACCAGGTTCACCATCGCCCCGGAGCCCAACAGCATGGTCTCGTGCTTGCCCCGGGCGTGCAGAAGCCGGTGGGTGAACACATGGCCTCGCTCAGGATCGGTGCACAGCTGGATCTCGTCGATGGCCATGAACTCGACCTCGCGGCCCAGCGGCATGGCCTCGACGGTGCAGACGAAATAGTTGGCGCGCGGCGGGACGATCTTTTCCTCGCCGGTGATCAGCGCCACCTCGCGGACGCCTTTCAGCGCCACCACCCGGTCGTAGATCTCCCGCGCCAGCAGGCGCAGGGGCAGGCCGATCATGCCGCTCGCGTGGCCGCACATCCGCTCGACGGCCAGATGCGTCTTGCCGGTGTTCGTAGGGCCCAAAACGGCCGTAAGCCGGGCCGGCGCCTGGCCGGTCGAGCGGTCACTCATGGCCTATAGGTGGGGCCGGCCAACGAGTCGGGCAAGCATCGACGCGGTCCTCCAGGCAGTTGCGCGACGATCAACCTCAGGCGGGAGGCAAAAGTTCCGACCGATGCCCGCCGTGGGTCACCGCGCGTCGTGGACGATCCGCCCCTTGACCACCGTCAGCACTGGCTTGGCCTGCATGATCTGATCTTCGGGGACGGTCAGCAGTTCGCGGGAGAAGACGGTGATGTTGGCCGGGCTGCCCTTGACCAGCCGGCCCCAGCCGGCCGGGCGGTGGTCGGCCTGGGCCGGGTTGAGGGTAAAGAGGTCCAGAGCCTGGACGCGGTTCAGCGCCTCTTCCGAATGCCAGGTGGAAGCGGAGAAGCCCTTCAGGTCCTTGCGCACGGCGGCCGCGTAGTACTCGATCCTCGGATCTCCGACCTCGACAGGAGCATCTGTCCCACCAATGACGAGGGCGCCGGCGTTGGTCAGGCTGCGCCAGGCATAGGCGCCCTTCAGCCGGTCGGGGCCCAGGCGGTCGGGGGCGAAGAACAGGTCGCCGATGGCGTGCGAGGGCTGCATCGAGGCGATGACGCCCAGCTGCTTGAACCGGGGGTAGTCGACGGGGTTGACGATCTGGCTGTGCTCGATGCGCCAGTGGACCTTCTTGGCGCCTGCGGGGTCGGCGGCGAAGGCCTCGGCCATCCAGGCGAGAACCTGGCGGTTGCCGGCGTCGCCGATGGCGTGGAAGGCGATGTCTGCGCGGACCTTCAGGGCCTGTTTCAGGATGCGCAGCGCCTCGTCATGCTGGGCGATCTGCAGGCCGCTGGTCGCCGGCTGGTCGCTGTAGGGGGCCAGCAACAGGGCCCCGCGCGAACCCAGTGCGCCGTCCATGTAGAGCTTCACCCCGCGCACCCGGACCATGCCGGTCGGGTCGCTGTAGGGGCCGCGACGCAGGACCTCGGCCGAATCTTCGGGGGTCATGAAGACGTCGACCGTGATCGGCAGCTTCTTCTCGGCGGCCAGTTCGAACAGGGCCTTCACGTCGTCGGCCTCGGTGCTCATGTTGGCGCCGCCGGTCCAGCCGCGGGCCGCATAGAGGTTGACCGCCTTCTCCAGCGCCTCGCGCCGTTTCGCGTAGGACAGCGGAGGGAGCTTGGCGCCGATCAGGCTCTGGGCGTTGTCGATCAGCATGCCGGTCGGCTCGCCGGCGGCGTCGCGCTCGATACGGCCGCCGCTCGGGTCCTTGGTGTCTTTCGTGATGCCGGCCAGGGCCAGGGCGGCGCTGTTGAGCACCACCGCATGGCCGTCCGACCGCTCCAGCACCACCGGACGGTCGGAAACCACGGCGTCGAGATCGGCTTTGGTGGGGAATCGCTTCTCGGACCAGTGAGTCTCGATCCAGCCCCGGCCGGTCAGGGGCTCTGACCCGGGATGGTCGGCGCTCCAGGCCTTCACCGCGGCCGTCAACTCAGCGACCGACTTCACCTGGTCGAGGTTGAGGGTCATCTCGCGCAGGCCGACGCCGGTCAGGTGCGCGTGGCTGTCGACGAAGCCCGGATAAGCGGCGGCGCCCTTCAGGTCGATCTGGGGCAGACCCTTGGCCTGCGCCCTGGCGGCGGCCAAGGCGCCGGCGAAGACCACCTTGCCGTCGCGCACGACCAAGGCCTCGGCGGGAATCACCTGGGTCGAGCCGTCGGCCTGTGCCGCGCCGCCGTCGCTGAAGATCGGCCCGCCAAACATCAGGAAGTCATCGCCGTCATTGCTGCCCGCCTGGGCCGCACAGCCGGCAAGGATCAGGGCGCCGATAGCGGCCAGCGGACGTAGGAACTTGTGCAAGGCGTGGCCCCGAAGAGAGTCGTTGTTTTCCGCAGGATAGCACGGGCCGGCTCGTGGACGCACTTGGCAGAGGGAGCGGTTAACGTCGCCGGGTGCGACACGCGAACAGGCGCGAAACGAATCAGGACCGAATCAGCGACTTCGTCCGATTCGGCATTTGTTCCCTACAAGCTATTGTATCTTAACGTCGATTAACCACAAGCCTGAGCGTTTACTTGGCCTTCTTCGGCGGCTTGGGCGGGCAGGTCGGACCGATCCAGGTGGCGTCGATCGAACCGGTCGGCGTAACCGGCAGGCCGATGATGCTGGTCTTGATCTTGGCGTTGAGGGTGAAGTGCTTGGGACTGTAGGTCCCCGACGCCGTCACGAACGCCTTGCGCCCGCGTTTGTCGACACAGGTGCCCTGGAACTCCGCCCTGCCGTTCGCGACATTGCGGGTCGGGTAGGTGCATTTGTAGTGGCGGTTGCTGGGGCCGCTGAAGAACTTGTCGATGTCCTTGGGCAGGACGCACTTCTTCTCGACACTTGAGGAGGAAACGCCGTAGCTGACCTTGCTGCGGTACTCCCAGTAGCCGGGCAGGATGGTGTTCGTCGCCTGGCTGGAGGCGACGGCCGGGATGGCCAGCAGGGCGACTGTGGCGATGATGGCGGCCGGGCGGATCATGTCGGGCATCGAGTTCTTCTGGGGCTCCAGAGCAGCAGGTCTTGCGGTTCTCTCGTATAATGACGGCGCATGAATGGCGGCTGAAGCCCTCTCTCGTCATGGGCGTGATCTAGGCGCTCAGAGAGTCGTTTCTGAATCGGCTCAAAGGGTTGACGTTTCCCCGCCCTTACCCCTATAGACGCCCCTCTCGTGCGCAGGGGTTCCCTGGCGCGCCCGAAATTCTATTGCGAAGGTTCCAACATGTCGCGTCGCTGCGAACTCACCGGTGTCGGCCCCATGGTCGGCCACAACGTGAGCCACTCGAACATCAAGACCAAGCGCCGCTTCCTGCCGGCCCTGGCTCCCGCCACCCTGGTCTCGGAAGTGCTGGGCCAGTCGTTCAAGCTGCGGATCACCAACGCCGCGCTGCGCACCCTGGACTTCAAGGGCGGCCTCGATCCCGTGATCGTCAAGCTGAAGGACGAGGACCTCTCGCCCCGCGCCCTGAAGATCAAGCGTGCCGTGAAGGCCAAGCTGGCCGAAAAGGCCGCCGCCTAAACCAGGCCCGCTGAGATTCTGAAAGACGGCCCCGAGGCGACTCGCGGGCCGTTTTTCTATTGCGCCAGCAGGCTCTCGTCGGCGTCCCGCACGTCGGTGCAGCCGGTCAGGGCCATGGCCATCATCATTTCCGAGCGGAGAATTTGCAGCACGTGGGCCACGCCCGCCTCGCCGCGCGCCGCCACCGCATAGGCCCAGGCCCGGCCGAGGAAACAGCCCTTGGCCCCGCTGGCCAGCGCCTTGACCACGTCCAGGCCTGAGCGCACCCCGCCATCCATCAGCACGGTCAGCTTGTCGCCCACCGCATCGGCGATCGGGGGCAGGGCGCGGATGCCGCTCAGCACCCCGTCCAACTGGCGGCCGCCATGGTTTGACACCACCAGGCCGTCGGCCCCGCAACGCGCCGCCTCTTTTGCGTCCTCCGGGTCGAGCACGCCCTTGATGACCAGCGGCCCCTTCCAGTGCTGGCGGACCCAGTCGATGTCCTTCCAGGTCAGGGTCGGGTCGAAGTTCCTGGTCACCCAGGGCCAGAACTCCATCACCCCCTTGGCCTCAGGGATAGCCGGGGCGATGTTGCCAAAGGTGTGCGGCCCGCCGCGCAACATGACGTCGATCAGCCAGTCGGGATGGGTGATTCCGTCCCAGGCCCGCTGCAGCCCCATGAAGGGCGAGGTCGATCCGAACAGGCCGGACCGCACGTCGCGGTACCGCGCCCCCGGCACCGGCAGGTCGACGGTAAAGGCCAGCACCGGACAGCCCAGCTCGCCCACCCGCTCCAGCAGGGCCTTCATGTAGCCCCGGTCCTTGATGATGTAGAGCTGGTACCAGGGCGCCATCCCACCATCGCGGGTCACCTCGGCCGCGTCGCAGATCGACAGCGACGACAGGCACATGTTCACCCCGGCCGCCTTCGCCGCCTTCATCGCCTGGACCTCGCCGCGGCGGGCATACATGCCGGCCATGCCGATCGGCGACAGCACCACCGGCATCGACAGCTTCTGGCCAAACAGCTCGGTGGAGAGCGAGATCTCCGACACGTCGCGCAGCACCCGCTGGCGCAGGGCCAGGTCCTGGAAGTCGGCGGTGTTCCGCCGCAGCGTCTCCTCGGCATAGGAGCCGCCGTCGATGTAGTCGAACAGCACGCCGGGAATGCGCCGCTTGGCCAGTTCCCGATAGTCGGTGACGCAGGCTGGGGTCATTTGCGGCCCGTCCAGTCAAAGACCAGCAACAGCGTCTTCTGGCTGGGGCTGGCGTTGTCGTCGCTGAGCAGCAGGATGCGCGTCCCGCCGGTCGGCGAGGCGACCAGGGCGACCCCCTCGATGTTGTCGGTGGTCAGCGGAGCGTTGAGCACCAGCCGCGCCATCGGCTGCGGCTGACGGCCCTTGAGGGCGGCGAGGGCATAGACCGAGACGGTGATGCGCGAGCCCCGGACCGGGTCCCAGGCGCGGTGCACCGCGACGACGCTGCCGTCCTGGAAGGGAGCGAGGGCGGTGAGCCCGTATTCGAGGTCCGGGCCGTTGAGCACACTGAAGGCGGTACAGGCGGCGCTGAGCCTGCAGAGCCAGACCTCGCCTTCCTCGGAGCCGACCAGATAGGCGTCCGGACCGGCGAAAGGATACTCCGTCAGCCCCTCCATGCCCTCGTTGGCGGAGAACAGGTTGCCGGGCTGGGGGGCGGGAACCGGCGGACCACCCGCGGCCGGATAGCGCCAGATGCGATGCTCCTGCTCGAAGCTGACCAGCCGGTCGCCGTTGGACAGCATGGCCAGGCCTTCGGCGTCGCCCTCGGTCTTGCCTTGAACGGGCTGGCCGTCGGGACGTTTGAGGGGCCAGAGCTTGCCTTCGGTCAGGCCGCTCAGCCGGGTGTCGGCGTCGAACTGAAGCCGGGCTTCGAACAGGTCGCCAAAGTCGCTGATCGCCACCAGCCGGCCGTCCGGGGTGATCTTCAGGTCCGACAGGCCGTGCACCCGGTTGGTGACGGGATCGGTGATCGCCACCCCGCCCATGTAGGTAAAGCCGTTCTGGTTGACGCGCGCCGGGTTGGCAGGATCGATGACCACCGGCGTGGTGGTGATCTGGATGTCCGGTCCGGCCGGCTGAGGCTTGTCCGGCAGGGGCGGGGCCGGCGTGGCGCAGGCGCTGAGCGCCAGGACCGCCGCCAGGCCCGCCAGCCGTTTCACGACAGCGCCTCCTGCACCGCGGCGAAGGTCGTGGCCTTGATCGGCGGCGGCACGACCGTCGGCGGCGCGGCCAGCAGCCCTCGCGCCTTGGCCACCCGCTTGGGTTCTTCCTCGAACAGCGCGGCCAGTTGTTCGACCAGCACCCCGCCCAGCTGTTCGACATCGACGATGGTCACCGCGCGGCGGTAGTAGCGGGTCACGTCATGGCCGATGCCGATGGCCAGCAGTTCGACCGGGCTGCGGTTCTCGATCTCGCCGATCACCTGACGCAGATGGCGCTCCAGGTAGTGGCCGCTGTTCACCGACAGGGTCGAATCGTCGACCGGGGCGCCGTCGCTGATGACCATCAGGATGCGGCGCTGCTCGGGCCGGCTCATCATCCGGTGGTGCGCCCACATCAGCGCCTCGCCGTCGATGTTCTCCTTGAGCAGACCTTCGCGCATCATCAGGCCAAGGTTCTTGCGCGCCCGCCGCCAGGGGCTGTCGGCCGACTTGTAGATGATGTGGCGCAGATCGTTCAGCCGCCCGGGCGAGGGCGGCTTTCCGGCCTTGATCCAGTCGTCTCTGGAGATTCCGCCCTTCCAGGCCCGGGTGGTGAAGCCGAGGATCTCGACCTTGACGGCGCAGCGCTCCAGCGTCCGGGCCAGGATGTCGGCGCAGACCGCCGCCACCATGATCGGCCGCCCGCGCATCGAGCCCGAATTGTCGATCAGCAGCGTCACCACCGTGTCGCGGAAGTCAGTGTCGCTTTCCTGCTTGAAGCTCAGCGGCGCGGTCGGGTCGATGATGATCCGAGGCAGGCGGGCGACGTCCAGCATTCCCTCTTCCAGATCGAACTGCCAGGACCGGTTCTGTTGCGCCAGCAGCCGCCGCTGCAGCTTGTTGGCCAGGCGCGAGACGACGCTGGAAAGGCTGGCCAGCTGCTGGTCGAGATAGGCCCGAAGCCGCGTCAGCTCCTCGGGATCGCACAGCTCTTCGGCCGGCTCGATCTCGTCGTGGGCGGTGGTGAAGACCTTGTAGGCCGGCTCCGGTTTGCCGGAGTCCTTGGGATCGGGCCGCGCGGGCTTGGCGCCGTCGCCCATCTCCGGGGCCTCGTCGCTCATCTCGGCGTCCTGGTCGTCCTCGGTCTCGACGGCCTGTTCCTCGCCGTCGTCCTGGTCGCTGTCGGTGGTCTCGGTCTCCTGCATCGAGGAGCCTTCCGGCGACTGGCCCTCGCCGTCGCCTTCGCTGTCGTCCTGCTGTTCCTGCTGTTCTTCGCCCTGCTCGTCCTCTTCGCCCTCGGTCGGGTCGGCGCCCTCGTCGCCCATGTCGAGGTCGCGCAGGATGGCCCGGGTCACCTTGGCGAAGGCGGCCTGGTCGTCGATGTTGCTCAACAGCTTGTCGAGGTCGGCGCCGGCCTTGGCCTCGATCTCGGCGCGGAACATGTCGACCAGCGGCCGCACCGGTTCCGGCGGCCTTTGCCCGGTCAGCCGCTCCCGCACCATCAGGCTGACGATGTCGGCCAGCGGCGCGTTGGCCCGGTCCTGGATGCGGGCCAGGCCCTTGCGCTCGACGGCCAGCTCCAGAACCGTCGTCAGGTTCTTGCGCACCCCGCCCAGGTTGTTGGAGCCGATGGCCTCGATCCGGGCCTGCTCGACGGCCTCGAACACCGCCTGGCCCTGGGGCGAGGCCGGCCGGCCCCGGGCATGGGCGACGGCGTCATGGTGCGCCAGGCGCAGAGCCATCTGGTCGGCCAGTCCGCGAATCCGCGAGGCCTCGGCCATGCTGAGGTCGCGGGGCGGATGCGGCAGGACCGCCCGGTTGCCCGACAGCTGCGGTCCATCGCCCGAAAACACCACCTCCAGGTCCGGCATCTCGGCCAGCGACCGCGCGGCATGGGCCAGCGCGCGCTTGAAGGGTTCGGTCGGGCTTTCGGTCTTGCCGCTCATACGTCCGTTTTAAGCACCGGGGGATGGCGGGGGAAAGGCCGGGAAGCGGATTTACCTTGTTTGAGAGCGTGGACTTAACCGCGCCTCGATATCTCTGGCCCCATGCAGGCGATCAACTCAGCCACCGCCGGCCTCATGGCCGCCACCCAGCGCCTCAACGCCAGCGCCCAGCGCACCGCGTCCTGGGGCCTCGAGTCCAACGTCGACCTGGCCAAGGAAGCCGTCGAACAGGTCCAGGCCAAGGTGGCGTTCAAGGCCAATGCCGAAGTCATCCGCTCGGCCAACGACATGACCGGCGTGCTGCTGGACATGCTGGCCTAGGGGCTATCGAAGCGGACCAACGATTATACCGCGCTCCCGGGATGGGAAGGCGCTGTTTTCGGTAAGGTCTTGATTTGGCGTGACATCGTGGTTGCGGCGGACACGGTGAATGTTGGCGCCGGCGTTGACAGGCCGTAGGCGCCGGAGCGGGGAATGTTGACAGCCGGTGACGGGGCGGCGCCTACGCGGCCAGCGCTGCACGGGGCAATGGGACGTTTCGGCCATTCCAGACGATGAATATGTCTAGACATATTCGACAAGAGATTGAATCGGTTAGGATTTTTCTCTCATCGGGTGTCGCCCCGCGCCGTCTTCCAGCTCTCGGCCTGCGCCTTCGCCACGGCGATCAGGTCGCCCATGCCGATGTTCATATCCAGCGTGTGCAGGCCCCAGAGCGGGTCGTTGTTGTTCTGGTCGCCGCCGATGCTGTCGGTGCGCGGGTCGGCCGGGTCGGCGTTGGTGGTCACCTTCAGATAGCTGTGCCCGCCCTCGCGGACGCATTCGGTGGTCAGCAGGCCGGGCACGGAGACATAGCCGGTCTCGATGGTCTTGCCCTCCACCCAGGGCTGTTTGCCGGCCCCGCTCCTGGTCCGCAGGTAGCTGTGCGCCTGGGCCTTGCCGCCCGCCAGCGCGGCGGGGTTCACACAGGCCGCATGCAGCCCGGCCCCATCGACCCGTCCAAACAGGGTCGCGGGCACAGGGCCGAGGGTGTCGCGGAAGCTGACATAGGAAATGAGACAACCGGTCTGGCCCGGCTTCCAACAGCTGGGGATGGTTCCGAACATGCCCTTGGCGTCGACCGGCACGCTCCAGCCAATCGGCATAGCCCCGACCAGCTGCTTCTGCAGCGGCTTGCCGACGAAGTAGTCGCTCATCAGCCGCTGGACGATCCCGGCCCCCTGGCTATGGCCGACCAGGACGATCCCCCGGCCCTTGTTTTCATGAGCCATGTACCAGTCGAAGGCCGCCTTCACGTCGGTGTAGGGCTGCTCGCGGTCGGCGCCGCTGTCCTGGCCGCTCATCGTCCGGGCCAGGGCGGCCAGGGTCACCTGCCGGTACAGCGGGCTGAAGGTCCGGCAGACACTGCTGAAGCGGGCGAAGTGCACCGCCGCCACCCGGGGCTCGTCGTCCGGGGTCATGTCGCTGTTGGGCGTGCGGTCGGTGGAGATGGTCGGATAGACGTAGAAGCAGTCTATGGCCGGATCCTTCGCCGCCTCGAACGGCTCGACCGTCGTGGTCCCGTCAGCAGCGATCACCGTCGTCCTCAGGTCCTGGGTCGAGCAGGGATCGGCGCGGCCCGGCAGACAGAGCCAGGTCTCCGGCTTCGAATAGTCGTTGGGCGCAAACGTCGCCGGGTTCTGCGCCTGCGCGCAGGCCACGCCGGTGGTCAGGAACAGGGCCGCGCCGAGCGCAAGGAAGGCGGTCTTCACGGCCATGGTTCCTAGTGAGCCTTCTTCCAGGCCACAGCCTGCTGGTGGACGATGTCGACCAGGTCGCCCATGGCCACGTTCATGTCGATCAGGTGCAGGCCCCAGTTGGCGTCCACCTTGCCGAACACGACCACGTCGCCGGGGATGGTGTCGGTGCGGGCGTCGGCCGGATCGGCGTTGGTCGTCACCTTCAGATAGCTGAACTCGCCGCTGCGCACGCATTCGGTGGTCAGCAGGCCTGGCGTGGTGACGTAAGGCGTATCGACCGTCAGATCCTTGGCCCAGCTGGCCGGCGGGGCGCTGCCGCTCAGGGGGCGGTTCCAGTGGTAGGAGACGGGATCACCCTTGCCACCGCCGAGCGCCGCCGGGTTGACGCAGGCGGCGTGCAGGCCGGCCCCCTCGACCTTGCCGAAGCGGCTGGTGGCCGGCGGCGGGACGGTGTCGCGGAAGCTGACGTAGGCGACCAGACAGCCCGTCTGGCCCTTGGCCGAACAGCTGGGGATGGAGCCGAACATGCCCTTGTCGTCGACCGGCACGTTGGTCCCGATCGGCATCACCCCGACAATCTGCTTCTGGATCGGCTTGCCGTCGATCTCGCGCTTGACCAGTTCTGCGATGACGCCCGAGCCCTGGCTGTGGCCGATCAGCACGACGCCGCGGCCCTTGTTCTCGTTGGCCAGATACCAGTCCCAGGCGGCCTTGACGTCATTGTAGGCCAGCAGCCGGTCGGCGCCGGGATTCTGGCCGGTCATGTACTGGCGCAGGGCCGAGAGGGTGACCTGCCGGTACATCGGAGCGAACGGCCGGCAGACGTTCCTGAACCGCGCGAACTGCACCGCCACCACCCGGCGCTCGGCCTCGTCGATGGTCATGTCGCTGTTGGGTGTCGGGTCGGTGGAGACGGTCGGATAGACGTAGAAGCAGTCGATGTTCGACGGGGCGGGCGAGCCCTGCAGGGTGATCTTGTCGCTCTTGCCGTCCTTCTCGACGACTGTCGTCTCCAGGCTGACGCCGCAGGCGTCGTCGGCCCGACCAGGCAGGCAGAGCCAGGTCTCGGATTTCGAATAGTCGTTGGCGGGCGCCGGCGTCTGGGCGGCGGCAAGGCCGGAAAGCCCAAGGGTGGCGAGGATTGTCAGGGCTGTGATCTGGAAATTCATATAGGCCTCCCGCCGTACCGGTTTTTCTGTTGGCCCTAGAATGCCGGGGCCTGGCTGTTGAGCCAATAGAGAATCCCGAACGTCCCCCCGCCCAGCACCAGTCCGACCATCAGCCGCCACAACGGCGCCATGACCGGCGCCTCCACGCCTTCGGCCAGCGGCCCCTTGCCGGTGATCATCGGCCCGACAAGATTCTTCTTCCGCGCCGCATAGAAGCCGATGGCCAGCAGGTGCAGGACGATCAGGCCGAGCAGGACGTTGAACAGCGTCTCATGCCACTCCGCGATGGCCAGACCCGTGTCGTAGTCGACGTATTTGGTCAGGGGCCCGCCCTCGAAGTCCTCATTGATGGCGAAGAGGCCAAGGACCACCTGGCCGACCAGCACCAGCAGCATGGCCGCGACGCTCCAGCCGCCGAGCGGATTGTGCCCCGGTGCTCCAGCCGCGCCGCCCTTCAGGTAGGCGGCGATCCCGGCGGGACCCTTGAGGAAGCCGGAGAACCGCGCCGTCGAACTGCCCGCGATCCCCCACCACAGCCGGAAGACCAGCAGGCCGGCGATGCTGAAGCCGCTGATCTTGTGCCAGTCGAGGTGGCCGTCATGGCTCCACCAGGAGAAGGCGATCAGGGCCGCAAGCAGCCAGTGGAACAGCCGGGTCGGCAGGTCCCAGATCAGCGTCCGCATGGATGCCTACTTGGCCTGGTACTTGTCGTGGCAGCCCTTGCAGGTCCCGCGCACGGCGCCGAAGGCCTCCTGCACCTTGGCGGCGTCGCCGGTCTGGGCGGCGGCGTTCAGCTTGGCGGCTTGGGTGGCGAAGTTCCCGGCGGCGGCCTTGAAGCCCGCGGCATCGGTCCAGACCTCGCTCTTGGCCTTGGTCTTCTCGCCGCTGCTCGGGCCGCTGCCGGCCGGGAACCAGCCGGGCAGTTTTCCGGACAGGGCGTTGATGTTGGCGGCGTAGGTCTTGAGCTTGGCCGGATCCTTGTCACCGCTCAGGGTGTCGTAGAGGCCTTTCATGTTGCCGCCGATCTGCTTCATGTTCGCCTGGCGATCCTTGATCTGGGAGGCGGCGTCCCAGGCCAGGGCGGTCCCTGCGGTGAAGGCGATGGCGAGACCGGCGATAAGGGCGCGTTTCATGAAGAAGCTCCGACTGGCGTTGACTCGAGACTAGCCGCGAACTTGCGGCGCTGAAAAGGCGTCTTGACCCGGCCCCTGGGGTCGCCCCGACTGATGGTGCGGTCAACAGCCCGCGAGGTGAGTCGTGACCCATCGATACTTCAGCCCCGCCGAGGCCGCGCGCCGCCTCGGCGTCTCGGCAAAGGCCCTGCGCCTGTACGAACAGCGCGGCCTGGTTACGCCCGTCCGCACCGAGGCCGGCTGGCGCACCTATGGCCCGGAACAGATGGCCCGCGCCGGCGAGATCGCCGCCTTGCGCGCTTTGGGTTTCAGCCTGACCCAGGTCGCCGGCGTCCTGAAGGGCGAGGCCGCCGACCTTGAGCCGGTTCTTGCGGCTCACCAGGCCGCGCTGGATGCCCGTCGCCATGACCTGGCCAACCAGATCGACCGCGTCCGCGTCCTGCGAGCCCGGTTGGCCGCCGGTGAGGTTCCGAGCCTTTCAGATCTCACCGAACTGGCCCGCGCGGTTGCTGAGCCCGCCGCCGTCTTCGACCTGCCCTGGCCCTGGGGCGGCGAGCGTTTCGAGATGCCGCCGCTCAAGCCCTTGACCTGGCTTGTCGGCCCCCTGGGCAGCGGCAAAACCCGGCTGGCCCTGCGCCTGGCCCAAGAACTGCCGGACGCGATCTTCCTGCCACTGGACCGCGCCTCGGCTGATCTCGAGGCGGCGCTGGAGGCGGACGCGACCGGCCCGCTCGTCGTCGACCTCGTTGAACAGGGCCTCGACCACGCGGCGCAGGAAGCGCTCGCCGACCGCTTGCGTTCGCGTGGCGCGGCGGCGCGCCCAATGATCCTGATGACCCGCTCCAGCATCCTGCTCGATCCTGCCGACACGGGTCCGGACGAGACCATCCTCTTCTGCCCCGCCAACCACAGCCCGCCGATGTTCGTCGTCCCCGGTGGCCCCGGCTTCGAAGCCATGGCCAGCTGCCTGGCCTCGCCGGAGGTGCGTGCGCGTACCGAGGGCATGCGGGCCGTCATCGCGGCCTGATCCGAAAAGTACCGCTCATCCCGACGAAAGTCGGGACCCAGCTGGCAAGAGGCAGGACGTGCTGGCGCTGATCAGAACTGGACCCGGCTCCGTTGGCGGACACTGGGTCCCGACTTTCGTCGGGATGAGCGGGAAGGGTGGGGGCCTACTCCGCCGCGACCAGCGCCTCGGCTTGCAGCAGGTCCACACTCACGAGCTGCGAAATCCCGCGTTCGGGCATGGTGACGCCGAACAGGCGGTCCATCCGGCTCATCGTCACCGCGTTGTGGGTGATGGCGATGAAGCGGGTCTGGGTGCGCTGGCGCATCTCGTTGAGCATGTTGCAGTAGCGGTCGACGTTGGCGTCATCGAGCGGCGCATCGACTTCGTCCAGCACGCAGATCGGGGCCGGGTTGGCCAGGAAGACACCGAAGATCAGGGCCGAGGCGGTCAGGGCCTGCTCGCCACCGCTCATCAGGCTCATCGTGGAGAGGCGCTTGCCGGGCGGGCAGGCGTAGATTTCCAGGCCGGCCTCCAGCGGATCGTCGCTCTCGATCAGCCGAAGCTCGGCCTCGCCGCCGCCGAACAGGGCCTGGAAGAGGGTCTTGAAGTGGCCGTTGATGACCTCGAAGGCGGCCAGCAGGCGAGTGCGGCCCTCGGCGTTCAGCTCCTCGATGCCGGCGCGCAGCTTGCCGATGGCGCCGGTCAGGTCGGCCCGCTCGGTCTTCATGGTCTGCAGCCGGCCGGACTGTTCGCCGGCCTCTTCTTCGGCCCGCAGGTTGACCGCGCCGATGGCCTCGCGCTCGCGCTCGAGCTGGAAAAGGTGCGCCTCGATTCCCTCCGCGTCCTTGGGGACGGCGACGGCTTCCTCGGCGATGCGGCGGCCCAGTTCCTCGGGCTCCATCTTGGCGGCTTCGCGGATGTTGCCGGCGATTTCGCCGAAGCGGTCGCGGGCCGCGTCGAGCCGGGCGGTCAGGGTGGCGCGGGCCTCGCGGGCTTCACTGGCGGCGGCTTCGGCGGCGCGCAGGGCCCGTTCGGCGGCCGCGCGGTCGGTCTCGGCCTGGTCCAGCGCATCGCTGGCCTTGTCGCGGCGGGCCTCGGCAATGCCGAACTCGTCCATCAGCCTGGCGCGGCGTTCCTCGATCAGGTCGGGGGCGGCGGCGGCGGCGGCCATGGCGGCCTTGGTCTTCAGCCGGTCCTCGTCGAGGCTCTCGATGCGCCTGGCGGCGGCGCTGCTGCGGCGGGTCCAGTCCTCGAGGTCGCGGGTCAGGCTCTCCAGGCGGCGGGCCCGGCCGTCGCGTTCGCGGCGTTCGGCGTCGACGGCCGACCTGGCCTCGGCCGAGGCCTCGCGGGCGGCGGCGGCGCCCCGTCGGGCTTCCTCCAGCATCGGCGACAGGCTGTCGCCGCCGTCGCCGTCGATACCGGCCTCGGCGGTTTCGAATCCGGCCTGGGCCTCGACGCGTTCGGCCTCGAAGCGGGCGATGGTCTCGTCCAGTGACTGGGCGCGCGCGTCGCGGCGGGCAGCTTCCCGGTCCAGGCGTTCGACGGTGTCGCGCGTGGCGGCCAGGGTGCGTTCGATCTCGCGCGGCGCCGCGCGGACGGTCCCAAGGTTGGCCTCGGCGGCGCGGAAGGCGGCCTGCGTCTCCCTGGCCAGGACCACCGCCGCCTCGTGCAGGGGCGTCAGGCGCTCGATGTCGGCTTCGACTTCCGCCAGGCGGTTGCGTTGTTCCAGCCGGATGGCGGCCGGCTTGGGCGCCTCGGCCCGGGCGACGAAGCCGTCCCAGCGCCAGAGGTCGCCTTCCTTGCTGACCAGCCGGCAACCCGGCTCCAGCGAGGCCTGAAGTTTCGGCCCATCGGCGCGGGCGACCAGGGCCGTGAAGGCCAGACGGGTGGCCAGTTCCCTGGGCGCATCGACCAGCGGGGCCAGCGGTTCGGCGCCGGCCGGCCACGTCGGCGCCGCCATGTCGCGCGTGCCCCAGTAGGCGGCGGCGCGGGCGTCGAGCGCCGCTTCCAGATCTTCGCCCAGGGCGGCGGCCAGCGCGGCCTCGTAACCCTTGCCCGGCTTCACCGCGTCGAGCGCCGGGGCGTAGGAGCTCTTGGCCGGCCGCGCCGACAGCTGCGCCAGACCCCGGGCCTCGGTCTTCAGGCGGCCCAGCTGGTCCTCCAGCTTGCGCATCTCGTCGCGGGCCGCCTGTTCGGCGCGGGCGGCGTCGCCCCGGTCATTTTCGGCGGCCTCGACAGCGGCGCGGGCCTCGGCCAGCTGGCCTTCGGCCTCGGCCAGTCTGGCTTTGGCGGCCTGAACTTCCGGATCGTTGGCCGGAGCGATGGCGGCGCGTTCCGACTTGGCCTGGTCCAGCGCCCGCACCGTGCGGTTCAGGCGCGAGCGGGCGTCGTCGAGCCGGGCTTCGGCGGCCCGGCGACGGGCCTCGTCGGCGGCGACGCTGGCGGCCAGCCGCTCGACCTCGCCGTCAGCCTTGGCGCGCGCTTCCTCGGCGGCCTTGGCGGCGGCTTCCAGCTCCGGCATCCGCGACGGGGCGGCGGCGATCTGCGCCTCGACCGCCGCGATGTCTTCGGCCAGCCGTTCTAGGGCCGAGGCGGCGTCCTCGACGATATGGGCCTCGCGGGCGTTGTCGGCGTCGATCCGGGCGATCTCGGCGGACAGGCGGGCGACCTCGGCCTGTGCGCCCTCGGCCTCGCGCTCGACGCGGTCGCGTTCGATGGCCAGGCGACCCAGGATGGCGGCGGCCACCGTCGCCTCTTCGCGCAGCGGCTTGATCGCCTCGTCGGCGGCCACGGCGGCGGTGTTGGCGGTGGCGGCCTCGCGGGCGGTGGTTTCGACCAGGGCGCCGGCCGTCTGGGTCTCGGCCTCGACCCGCTGCAGGGTGTCGCGCGCCTCGGTCCAGCGGCTGTAGAGCACCGCCGATTGCAGCGCCCGGATCTCGGCCGACAGCCGCTTGTACTTCTCCGCCGCCCGCGCCTCGCGCTTCAGCCGCCCCAGATTGCTGTCCAGCTCGCGGATGATGTCGTCGAGCCGGTTGAGGTTGGTCTCCGCCGCCTTCAGTCGCAGCTCCGCCTCATGGCGCCGGGTGTGCAGGCCCGAGACGCCTCCCGCTTCTTCCAGGATGCGGCGACGGTTCTGCGGCTTGGCCGCGATCAGCTCGCTGATCTGGCCCTGGCGGACCAGGGCCGGGCTGTTGGCCCCGGTCGAGGCGTCGGCGAACAGCAGCTGCACGTCGCGGGCCCGCACCTCGCGGCCGTTGATGCGATAGGTCGAGCCCTCGCCGCGATCGATGCGGCGGACGACCTCGATGACTGGATGCTGGTTGAAGGCGGCCGGGGCGGTCAGGTCGCTGTTGTCGATGGTCAGGGCGACTTCGGCATGGCTGCGCTGGGGCCGGGCGCCTGCCCCATTGAAGATCACGTCGTCCATGCCGCCGGCCCGCATGGCCTTGGCGGAATTGGCGCCCATCACCCAGCGCAGGGCTTCCAGCAGGTTGGACTTGCCGCAGCCGTTGGGTCCGACCACGCCCGTGAGTCCGGGTTCGATCCGAAACTCTGTCGGTTCGACGAAGGACTTGAAGCCCGTAAGGCGGAGCTTCTGGAACTGCACGGTCGGACCCTAGACCCTTCCAGATTTTGACGAAGTCAAAATCTGACGAGAAGGGTCTAGTCTCAAGAGTTGAGAGCATGCCCGGGCGCCCGAACCGCTCACACTTCGGCCTGGCATGCTCTCGGGACTCCCTTACTTGCCGCCGGCGGCGGCGTAGGCCTTGTCGATCTCGGCCAGGGGCAGTTCGCTTTCGAACTTCTGGTCACCGATGAAGAAGGTCGGGGTGGCGCCGACTTCCTTGGCCTTGGGTTCGCTCATCCGCTTGTCGAGGGCGAGCAGGGCCTTGTCGTCGTTCAGGCAGGCGGCGACAGCGTCCTTGCTCAGGCCGGCCTGGGCGCCGACGTTGAACAGCACCTCGCGGGCCGCGCCCTGGGCGCTGAACGCTTCCTGCTGGCTGTGGAACAGGGCGTCGATGACGCTGAAGTACTTGTCCTTGCCGGCGCAGCGGCCGAGCAGGTCGCCGGCGGCGGTGTAGCTGTCCTGCGGCCCCAGCTTGAAGGGCCGGAAGGTGTAGTGGATCTTGCCGGTGTCGATGTACTTCTTCTTGAACTCCGGGAAGACGTCCTTGGCCCAGTTGGCGCAGTGGACGCAGCTCAGCGAGCCGTACTCGATCATCTTCACCTTGGCGTTGGGATCGCCCAGGCTCATGTCGCCATCGACGGAGCCGCCGGCCCCCTTGTTGCAGCCGACGAGCGCGACGCTCGCGCCGGCGGTGAGGGTGACGGCGATGGCGGCGCCGATGGCGGCGCGGCGGTTGAACAGACCCATGGGCTCTCGAAGCTCCCCGAAATGCAGTTGATCAGTAGAACGCGATTCTGCAGACCGTACGAAGGCGGCAATAGGAAGGCGCGATGCGGCGCCGGGACGCAGGAGTCAACGCTCGCGCAGCACTTCGCGGCCGAGACGCAACAGCGCAGCCTTCAGCGGACCCTCCGGCGCCTCGGAAAGACCCTTTGCGAGTTCGGCTTCCGTGGCGGCGTCCAGGGGGCCCTTGGGGCGTTTGCGGGCCTGCTGTTTGACACCCGGCGCCGGCTTCACCGGCCCCTGGACGATGCGCAGTTTCGATACCGAGGGATCGCCCAGCATCATGCTGACGCGGGAAAGGATGTCGGGGGCCTGGTGCTGCACGATGGCGGCGGCCGGACCGGCGACGCGGATTTCCAGGATCGAGGGCTGGCCGGCCCGGCCCTTGACCACCCGCACCGGCTCGGTGTGGCGGGCGAGGGTCTCGCCGACGATCTCGCGCCAGCGGGCGGCAAGGCCGGCGCTGCCCTTGCCGAACCGCTCGTCGAGCGCCTTAAGCATCGGCGCCAGCGACCGCCCGGCCGGCGGCGGCGGGCGCCGCTGCGGCTTGGTCCGCCGCCGCGAGAGGATCTGCAGGGCTTCGTCGGCGGTGGGCAGGGGGCGGCGGGGCGGCATGGGTCCACCATACCGTCCGGAGGGTCCGACCGGCTAGGGGGCCGGCGGCGTTCCCGTCGGCTTGCCTTGGGACCACTCTGTCTCGATGGCGACCTGGACCTCGTCGCTGACGCCCAGCTTCGTCCCCGGGGCCGGAACGCCGTAGGCGATTCCGAAGTCCGAGCGCTTGAAGCTTGTCGTGGCGGAGAACCCCACCCGGGCGCCGTCATAGGCGTTGGGCTTCCAGCCGCCGTTGAACTTCGCTTTCAACACGACGGGTTTGGTCACCCCCTTGAGGGTGAAGTCGCCGGTGATGTCGGCGGTATCGGGGCCGGTGCGGGTGACCTTTGTCGACTTGAAGGTGATCTTCGGATGCTTGCCGCCGTCCAGCCAGTCCGGACCGGTCAGGGTCTTGTCGAAGCCGGGGATCGATCGGATAGGGGTCTGCAAGGAGGCGACGTCGATGTCCACCGTGACCGATGAGGCCTCAGGGTTCGCGGGGTCGAGGGTCAGCGCGCCGGTGAAGTCGCGGAACTGGGCGGTGAAGTTCGACATGCCGATATGGTCGACCCGGAAGACGATGGTCGAGTGATCCAGATCGATCTTGTAGGTCCCGGACAGGATGTCGGGCGCCGCGGCGGCCGCCTCGGTCTTCGGCGCCTCGGCTGGCCTGGCGGCCGACTGGCCCGCGGCCAGCAGGATCAGGACGGGCAGGGCGGTGAGCAGACGGCGCATATCGGATACCTCTTGGGTTCGGTCTTCGGCACTGAGGACGGCCGGCGCAAGACGGTTCCGACAGCCGGCCTCGTATTTTCTTCGCGCCGTGCTACCTCGCCCCTGGTGAACACCGCCGATCTCCGCGCCCGTCTGCTGGTCTGGTACGACGACAACGCCCGCGACCTCGCCTGGCGCGTCGGCCCGCGCGACCATGCGGCCGGCGTGAAGGCCGACCCCTACCGCGTCTGGCTGTCGGAAGTGATGCTGCAGCAGACCACCGTGCCGCATGCGACGCCGTACTTCCTGAGCTTCACCCGCCGCTGGCCGACCGTGACCGACCTGGCCGATGTCGAGGACGGCGACCTGATGGCCGCCTGGGCGGGCCTTGGCTACTACGCCCGTGCCCGCAACCTGCTGGCCTGCGCCCGCGCCGTGGCCCGCGACCACGGCGGCGTCTTTCCCGATACGGAAGAGGGTCTGCGCGCCCTGCCGGGCGTCGGCGCCTACACGGCCGCCGCGGTGGCCGCCATCGCCTTCGACCGCGCCGCCAACGTCGTCGATGGCAACGTCGAGCGGGTCATGAGCCGTCTGTTCGCTGTCGAGGACCCGTTGCCCGACAGCAAACCGCGCCTGAAGGACCTCGCCGGCGGTCTCGTCGACGCCCACCGGCCGGGTGACTGGGCCCAGGCGCTGATGGATCTGGGCGCCACCATCTGCAAACCGAAGTCGCCGCTTTGCGACCGCTGCCCGGTGTCGATGCACTGCGCCGCCTTCGCGCGCGGCGACCAGGACAGCTTCCCCCGCAAGACGAAGAAGGCCGCCCGACCGCGCCGGTTCGGCATCGCCTATGTCCTGACCCGGGGCGAGGAGGTTGCCCTGGTCCGCCGCCCCGACAAGGGCCTGCTCGGGGGCATGCTCGGCCTGCCGACCAGCGACTGGACAGGCGCGATGCCGACCGACCTGCAGGGCGCGCCCGCTTCAGCCGCCTGGCGCGAGGCCGGGGAGATCGAGCACGTCTTCACCCATTTCTCGCTGACCCTGAAGGTGCTTCGGGCAGCGGGCGATGCGCCGGGCATGGTGTGGAGCGATCGCGAAGGGCTTGCCGCCCTGCCCAGCGTGTTTCTGAAGGCCGCGCGCCAGGCGCTTGCAGCTGGAACCCTCATCTAAACCTCCGTCATCCCGGGCGCCCGCAGGGCGACCCGGGACCCAGGAGGGCCGTGCTGGCTGTTGGCGGCGGCGACGCCTGTGACTGCCGCCCCTGGGTCCCGGCTCTCCGCGCTGCGCGCTCCGGCCGGGATGACGAACTTTGAGGGCTTAGGCCGCCATCCCCGCCCGCACCTTGCTGCGCAGCACGTCGATGGGGGCCAGGCCCGCGTCGGTCTTGAAGCGCCAGTAGGTCCAGCCGTTGCAGGCCGGGGCGTTCTCCATCATCGCGCCCATCTTGTGGATCGAGCCGGTCAGGTCACCGACCGCCAGGCTGCCGTCGGCCCGCACCCGCGCGGCTTTGAGCCCCTTGGGACACCACAGCTCGTCGCCGGGCTGCAGCAGGCCGGCCTCGACCAACTGGCCGAACGGCACGCGCGGCTCGGACCGCTTGGAGCCCATGACTTCAAGGTCCTGCGGCGCCACCGGCTGCACCTTGGCGATGCGTTCCTTGGCGACGGCGATGTACTCGGCCTCGCGCTCGATGCCGATGAACTTGCGGCCGAGCCGCTTGGCGGCGGCCCCGGTCGAGCCCGAGCCGAAGAAGGGGTCGAGCACGATGTCGCCGGGCTTGGTGGTGGCCAGCAGGACGCGGTGCAGCAACGCTTCGGGCTTCTGGGTCGGGTGGGCCTTTGTGCCGTCCGACTTCTTGACCCGCTCGTCGCCGGTGCACAGGGGGATGGTCCAGTCGGACCGCATCTGGGTGTCGTCGTTGAACACCTTCAGGGCGTCGTAGTTGAAGGTGTAGCGCTTGCCGCCCTTGCTCTTGGAAGCCCAGATCAGGGTCTCATGGGCATTGGTGAACCGCGTGCCCTTGAAGTTCGGCATCGGGTTGGACTTGCGCCAGACCACGTCGTTGAGGATCCAGAACCCCAGGTCCTGCAGCGCCACCCCGACGCGGAAGATGTTGTGATAGCTGCCGATCACCCACAGGGCGCCGTCGTCCTTGAGGACGCGCTGGCACTCCTTCATCCATTCGCGGGTGAACTTGTCGTAGGCGGCGAAGCTCTCGAACTGGTCCCAGTGGTCGTCGACGGCGTCGACCTTGGAATTGTCGGGCCGCAGCAGGTCGCCGCCGAGCTGGAGGTTATAGGGCGGGTCGGCGAAGACCAGATCGACGGAGCGGTCGGGCAGGGCCCGCAGCTGCTCGATGCAGTCGCCGTGAAGGATGGTCTCGGACCCGAACGCCATTGGTAACCCCTGAAAATGAGTCCGATCATTCTCGGGGAGTCGTGGTGAAGGCCGGGTTACGGGACGTGGTTAGCGAAACCTTACTTCGCTCGCCTCTCGACTTCCGTGCGGGGAAAGCGTGGATGCTGCTGCAAGCACCTCCGCAGAGAGGCCTCCGGGAGAAACCATGCCTGCCCTCGACCATCTCTACCAATCGCGCCTCAGCCCCTTCTACCAGGACCACCACCGCGCCTGGGGCGACACCCTGCGCAAATGGGTCGAGAAGGAGATCATGCCCTTCGCCGACCAGTGGGACGAGGCCGGCGAATTCCCCCGCGAGCTCTACAGGAAGGCCTCGGAGCTCGGCCTGCTGCGCCTTGGCTGGCCCGAGGAATACGGCGGCATCCCGACCGACCCCTTCATGTCCATCGTCACCTCGACCGAGATGGCCCGCCACGGGGCCGGCGGCATCAACGCCAGCCTGATGAGCCACGGCATCGGCCTGCCGCCGATCCGCAACCTCGGGACCCAGGAGATGAAGGACCGCATCATTCCGCAGGTCCTGTCGGGGGAGAAGATCAGCGCCCTGGCCATCACCGAACCGACCGGCGGCTCGGACGTCGCCAACCTCAAGACCACGGCCCGGCGCGAGGGCGACGAGTACGTCGTCAACGGCTCCAAGATGTTCATCACCTCGGGCATGCGGGCCGACTACTACACCGTCGCCGTACGCACCGGCGGGGAGGGGGCCGGCGGCGTCTCGCTCCTGCTGATCGAACGCGACCGCGAAGGCTTCACCCGCACCCCGCTGAAGAAGCAGGGCTGGTGGGCGTCGGACACCGCCGCGCTGTTCTTCGACGAGGTCCGCGTGCCGGTCGAGAACCTGATCGGGGCCGAGAACCAGGGCTTCGCCGGCATCATGAACAACTTCAACAGCGAGCGGATTGGCATGACCGCCGGCGCCATCGGCTTCTCCAAGGTCTGCCTGGAGGACGCCCTGGCCTGGGCCCAGGAGCGCAAGACCTTCGGCAAGCGTCTCGCCGATCACCAGGTCATCCGCCACAAGCTGGCCGACATGTACAAGCGCATCAACGCCACCCAGTCCTGGCTGGAAACCCTGGCCTGGCGAGTACAGCAGGGCGAGAAGCCCATCGCCGAGATCGCCCTGCTCAAGGTCCAGGCCACCGAGACCATGGAATACTGCGCCCGCGAGGCCATGCAGGTCATGGGCGGCAACGGCTACATGCGCGGTGGCCGGGTGGAGCGGATCTACCGGGAGGTGCGGGTCTACGCGATCGGCGGCGGGTCGGAGGAGATCATGCGCGACCTCGCGGCCCGGCAGATGGGGATCTAGAACGGC
The DNA here is from genome assembly GCF_057586315.1 of Caulobacter sp. SRI_014. Lineage (NCBI taxonomy): Bacteria > Pseudomonadati > Pseudomonadota > Alphaproteobacteria > Caulobacterales > Caulobacteraceae > Caulobacter > Caulobacter sp. SRI_014. Next base: position 123,242 of record NZ_JBYCZQ010000013.1, read on the forward strand.
AACTCCGGAACCAGCGGCGGCAGGCCGCACACTTCCCGCACCGCGCCCCAGCTCAGCCGATGCTGGGGACACGGCCCCAGCTCCCGCAACGCCGCGAAATGGCTCTTGGCGCTATAGCCCTTGTGGCTGGCGAACCCGTACCCCGGGTGCTCGGCGTCCAGCGCCACCATCACCCGGTCGCGCGCCACCTTGGCCAGGATCGAGGCCGCGGCGATCGACGCGCTGATCCCGTCGCCGCCGACAACCGTCTTCACCTCGCATGGCAGCTTGAACCGATAGTTGCCGTCGACCAGTGCAAAGACCGGCTTCACCGACAGCGCCTCGATGGCCCGGCACATGGCCAGGCCGGCGGCGTGCAGGATGTTCAGTTGCGCGATCTCCTCGACCGACGCGAACCCCACCCCGAACGCCACCGCCTTCAGCTTGATCTCGAACTCCAGCTCTTCCCGCTGGCGATGGTTCAACTTCTTGCTGTCGTTCAGCCCCTTGGGCAGCCGCTTGCCGGGATCGAAGATCACCGCCCCGGCGCTGACCGGCCCGGCCAGCGGCCCGCGCCCGGCCTCGTCCACCCCGCAGACCGGGGCGGGGCAGGCGCGTTCCAGCAGAAGGTCAGGCTTTCGGGCCATGGGCGAGGTGTCGGCACTCTTCGTGGCGGAAACAGGACGTCTGGTGGTCGTTGACCATCCCGACCGCCTGCATGAAGGCATAGACGATCACCGGGCCGGTAAACTTGAAGCCCTTCTGTTTCAAGGCCTTGGCCATGGCCTCGGCCTGCGGCGTCTTGACCGGCGCCTCCCTGAACGAGGTCCACTGGTTCTGCACCGGCGCCCCATCGACGAAGTCCCACAGGAAGGCGCTGAAGTCCTCGCCCCGCTCGCGCATGTCCAGCCACAGCCGCGCGCCGTTGATGGCCATGTCGATCTTGGCGTTGGAGCGCACAATCCCCGCATCGGCCATCAGCCGGGCCCGGTCCGCCTCGCCGTAGCGGGCCACCTTCTCCGGATCGAAACCGTCGAAGGCCAGGCGAAAGGCCTCGCGCTTCTTGAGGATGGTGATCCACGACAGCCCGGCCTGGAACCCGTCCAGCACCAGCTTCTCCCACAGCGCCCGGGCGTCCCACTCGGGCACACCCCATTCGGTGTCGTGGTAGTCGATGTAGATCTGGTCCTTCACGCCGGGCCAGGGGCAGCGAATCAAGCCGTCGGTCATGTCGATGTTCCTAGCATGTTCTGCCTGAGCGCACCCCGCATCTGGGGATGACCTGCGGGGCTGTCGTTGATTATTCTCCGCTCCAGGAGGCGGGGGACCATGAAAAGACTGATCGCACTGTTCGGGGCCCTGGCCGTGCTGGTCGCCCCGATGGCCGCCGCCGCCGCCAGTCTGCCCGGTGTCATGGCCGCCGCCGAGAAGGGCGACGCCGGGACCCTGTTGCGCGACTGGAAGGACCCGTCGGTCACCGGGCCGCTGGAGGCCATCGGTCCGGACGCCGTGGTCGACTACTACACGGCGGTCGGCAAGGCCTTCGGCCGTTTGGGCAAACGCAAGGCCGCCGCCCTGGCCTACCTCGAAGCCATCGATGTGGCGGGGGCGGCGCGGGGCCGGCGCCACGCCTCGCTGATCGAGCTCCACCGCTTGCTGGCCGCCGCCCAGTTCGCCGACGGTCAGTACGCCGACGCCGTCTGGAACGTCGAGGAAGCCTCCTCCATCGCCACCGGCGCGCTCGGCCCCAAGGATCCGCTGGTCGCCGCCCTCGACAAGACCGCCGTCGACTATGCCAGGGCGGCGACCGCCAGGGGCGTCGATCTCGGCGGCGATGGCGACATCCCGCCGCCCCCTCCGCCGCCACCTCCTCCGCCGCCGCCGCCCCCTCCGGGATCGCCCCCGACCGGCGCGCCGCCACCGAGCCCGCCCCCTTCAGCAGCCAGACCAGAGGATGACCGCAAGCCCTTCCAGAAGGTCACCATCTACTACGCCACCGAGCGCCGCCCGACCGGCTCGGCCCTGCCGGCCAGCTTCTACGGCGGCAAGCGCGGGCCGATGGTCTACGGCAAGGCGGTGGTCAGCGTGCCCAGCCGCCGGCAGGTGGGTGAAATCCCGACACCGTCGGTCTTCACCCTGACCCTGCGGGCCGACCCGGAAAAGCACTTCATCCTGACCAGCGTGGCCCCGATCAGCACCCGTGATGGCTTCCTGGGCGAGGTCGCCGGCGCCGTCGGCCGCTCCCGGGAGAAGGAGGTCTTCGTCTTCGTCCACGGCTTCAACTCCAGCTTCGAGAGCGGCGCCCTGCGCACGGCCCAGCTGGCCGCCGACCTGAAGTTCGACGGGGCGCCGATCCTCTACAGCTGGCCCTCGCGCGGCGATGTCTTCGGCTATGCCGACGACTCCAGGGAGGCCGACAGCGACCGCCAGGCCGAGGCCCTGGCCGCCTTCCTGCAGGATGTGGCGACCAGGACCGGGGCCGAGCGCATCACCCTGATCGCCCATTCGATGGGCAACCGCCCGCTGCTCAACGCCCTGCAGAAGATCGGCCCGCCGGCCTATGGCGCTTCGCCCCTGTTCGACGAGGTCGTGCTGGCCGCGCCCGACGTCGGCGTCGACGCCTTCGACAAGGCCTGGCCGCGGGTGCGCCAGACCGGCGCGCGCTTCACCCTCTACGCCTCCAGCCGCGACAAGGCGCTGATGTTCTCGGCCCAGATCAACGGCATGCGGCGCGTCGGCGACGCCCGCCAGCTGGTTCTCGTCGATGGCCTGGAAAGCATCGACACCACCGCCGCCAGCAACGGCCTGATCGGCCATGACGACTTCGCCGGCACCGCGCTGGATGACTTCCGGGCCGTGGTCTGGCTCAGCCTCGCCCCCGACCGGCGCTGTGTGCTGCAGCAGGGCCAGGGCGAGAAACGCTGGTGGGCCTTCGGCGGCGCCTGCCCGGTCACCGACTTCCGCGCCGCCACCCTGGCCGCCCGCACGGCCGGCGGGGCCGGGGCTGCCATCGCCCAGGTTGATCAGGAACTGCCGCGCGTCACCGGCCCGGCCCGCGACGCCATGGGCCGCATGCGCCAGATGCTCAGCGGCTTCGTCGATCGCTAGAAGGCGAGGGTGGCCGAGGCGAACAGGCGGCCGTCATAGTTGACGCCCCGCTCGTGGCTGTCGGTGTCGTACCAGCGCAGGTCCAGCGCCAGCTTGTCGGTGGCCTTCCAGGTCACCCCGGCGTTCCAGGCGCGGTAGTCGGCCCCGCCGTCCTGCTCCCGCAGGCCATAGGCGGCCGAAACCCGCCAGTCCTTGGCCAGCTTGCGGCTGACCTGACCCTCAACCCACCAGGCCGCTTCGGTGGCGCCGTAGTTGTCCGGGCTGTACTCGACCCGCAGGCGCAGGTCGGTCCCCGCCACAGGCATGGCCGCGTCGGCCCGCAGCTCCAGCCACTCGCTCTGCACCCCGTCCCGGGTGCCGGGCATGGTCTTGGCCATGGCCCGCAGGTCGAACTTGACCTCGCCGGCCGTCAGCCTGGCGCCGACATAGGCATGCAGCTCGGAGTCCCCGCCCTGCGGGGTGTCGGCGTTGGAGCCCCAGACCCCGGCGTAGACCGGCTTGAAGTCATACCGCGCGTCGACCTGGAAGACCGGGTCGCCCGCGCTCTTGCCCGTTCCCTTGGACATGTACTCGCTGGCCAGCGTTGCCTGGACCGCCCACGGATTGTCCGCCGCCCGGGCGGCGCCGGGCAGGGCGGCGAGCAGCAGCAGCGCGGCAGCGCAGAATGTCGGGGTCCTGATCATCCGGGGGCGGATAAACCGAATTCACGAAGGATTTGTGACAAACCGTCCGTGGGCGTCAGATCACCCTGAACAGTTTCAGGCCTTGATAGAGGCAGAGCGTCAGGACGACGAAGCCGACGATCCAGGTGAAGGTCCGCACCGGGACGATCTTGACCACCCAGCCGGCCAGCGGCGCCGCCGCCACGCCGCCGACCACCAGCCCGGCGACCGCCGAGGCATGGCTGACCAGATCGTCGGCGTCCTTCCAGTTGCCGGTAACCAGGGCGAAGACGAAGGTCGCCGAGATGGCCACGGTGACGAAGAACTCGGCGGTGTTGACCGTGCCGATGCTGTAGCGGGGCGAGGTGCCGGTGCCGACCAGGGCGCTCGTAACCGTCGGGCCCCAGCCGCCGCCGCCGACCGCGTCGCAGAAGCCGCCCACCAGGCCCAGCGGAGCCAGCAGCTTGGGCGAGGTCGACTTGCTGCTCGGACCCTTCCAGGCCCGCCACAGGATGATCACGCCCATGATCCCCAGGTAGGCGACGACGAACGGCTTGATGAGGGCGCCGTCGATCGAGGTCAGCACGAAGGCGCCGACCACCCCGCCGATGACCCCGGCGATGGCCAGGGGCACGAACATCTTCCAGTCGACGTTCTTGTGGCTGACGTGAGAGACGGCCGAGGTGGCGGTGGTGAAGACCTCCGCCGCGTGCACGCTGGCGGACGCGGTGGCCGGCGGCACGCCGAAGGCCAACAGTACGGTCGAGGAGACCACCCCATAGGCCATGCCCAGCGCGCCATCGACGAGTTGCGCGCCGAAGCCCACCGCGACGAACAGCAGGAAGGTCAGGACAAGTTCGTTCAAGGGAAGGGCCTCGCGAAGTGTTGTTCGGACCTAGCCGGTTAAAGCCTACGAACTGAATGGGAATAAATCTAACGCCCCCGATAGACCCTCTCTTGAGGCCCTGCACACGCTCTTCGCTTGGGGAACGCGCGTCGAGGGCTTAAGTTACGGGCCAATGGCCCAAGACCACACCCTCGTCCGCCCCTGGCGTCACATTGCGCGCCGCAAGTCCCGCCAGATCATGGTCGGCAATGTGCCGGTCGGCGGCGACGCGCCGATCGCCGTGCAGTCGATGACCAACACCCTGACGGCTGACGCCGAGGCCACCATCGGCCAGATCCGCCAGCTGGAAGAGGCCGGGGCCGACATCGTCCGGGTCAGCTGCCCCGATGTCGAATCGACCGCCGCCCTGCCGGAGATCGTGCGCGCCTCGAAGGTCCCGATCGTCGCCGACATCCACTTCCACTACAAGCGCGGCATCGAGGCCGCCAAGGCCGGCGCCGCCTGCCTGCGCATCAACCCGGGCAACATCGGCAGCCCCGACCGCGTCCGCGAAGTCATCCAGGCCGCCCGCGACCACGGCTGTTCCATGCGCATCGGCGTCAACGCCGGCTCGCTGGAGCGCGACCTGCTTGAAAAGTACGGCGAGCCCTGCCCCGACGCCATGGTCGAGAGCGCGCTGAGCCACGCCCGCATCCTCCAGGACCACGACTTCCACGACTTCAAGATTTCGGTGAAGGCGTCCGACATCTTCATGACCGTCGCGGCCTACCAGCAGCTCTCCGAAGCCATCGACTGCCCGCTGCATCTGGGCATCACCGAGGCCGGCGCCCTGCGCACCGGCACCGTCAAATCCTCCATCGGCATCGGCAACCTGCTGTGGGCCGGCATCGGCGACACCATCCGCGTCAGCCTCGCCGCCGACCCGGTCGAGGAGATCAAGGTCGGCTTCGACATCCTGAAATCGATGGGTCTGCGCCACCGCGGCGTCAACATCATCGCCTGCCCCAGCTGCGCCCGGCAGGGCTTCAACGTCATCAAGACGGTGGAGACCCTGGAGGAACGCCTGGCCCACATCTCCACCCCCCTGTCGCTCAGCATCATCGGCTGCGTGGTCAACGGCCCGGGCGAGGCGCTGATGACCGATCTGGGCTTCACCGGCGGCGGGGCCGGCCACGGCATGGTCTACATGGCCGGCAAGCCCGACCACAAACAGTCCAACGAGACCATGGTCGACCACATCGTCGAACTGGTCGAGCAAAAGGCCGCCGAGCTCGAGGCGGCCCGGGCCGCCGAGGAGAAGGCGGCGGCCGACCTTCAGGCGGCGGAATAATCCGAAACGACTAAGAGTCCCCGGTCCTTGACCCATTTTGAGCAAGCGATCGCTTTCTGGGTCCGCCGAGTCGGCTAGACTACATAGCGGTTCGACGACGGCGGGTCTGGGGGCAGTCCCCGCCATCTGAAATCCGCACATTCAGTCGCATTCAGGCGTATAGTTCGGACGCATAGTGCCGCGTTCGTCCATTTCAACCCAATTCCGGGCGTCTTCCGAGCCGTCCACCGGGGGGTTTCGACCATGCGGTCGCGAGACGAGCTACGTAAGACCCAGGCCCGCGCGGTGGCGCGGATCAGTGGCGACTATACCCTGCGCACCATGATCGCCGTGGCCGCCCAGCTGGACCACGACTACAGCCTGGCCGTCGTCTACATGGCCATCCTGCAGGCCAACATGGGCCCACTGACCGAGGACGCCGCCCTGTCGGCCCGCTTCGCCGGCGTCGACACCATCGTGCCGGAAGACCTGCGCCGGCCGATCAGCGTCCACGCCCTGGCCGGCTCTCTGCACATGCCCTACGAGACCACCCGCCGCTGTGTCGGCCGCCTGATCGACAAGGGCTTCGTCAAGCGCGTCAGCCGCAGCGGCATCCTCACCTGCGCCGACAAACAGGCCGAACCCGGCCAGAAGCGCATGGTCGAGCAGAACTACCAGGACGCCCTGCGCATGATCGGCCAGCTCCGCCGCAACGGCATCGAGCTGGACGGCGCCTAGGCTCCCCCTCAGGGGGAGCTCCCCGCCAAGCGGGGTGAGGGGGTCAACGAACACGCAGCCGTTCCGACACTGCTGCCATCCGATGGCATGAGCCCCCCGCGCCAACGCCAGGGACTCGTCCTATATGACTCCCCGTGAGCGATACCCCTGACACCCCGACCGACAACAACCTGCCCCCTGAAGAAGGGATTGGCACCGAGGCCGCGTCTCTGCGCGCCGCCGCCCTGATCAAGTTTCACGCCGACCGCCTGCCCGACGCCCCCGGCGTCTACCGCATGTACGGCGAGGACGGCGAATGCCTCTACGTCGGCAAGGCCCGCTCCCTGAAAAAGCGCGTCATCCAGTACGCCCAGGGCCGCTTCCACACCAACCGCATCGCCACCATGGTCGATCTCACCCGCAGCATGGAGTTCGCCTCCACCCGTACCGAGACCGACGCCCTGCTGCTCGAGATCAACCTGATCAAGCAGCTGAAACCCCGCTTCAACGTCCTGCTGCGCGACGACAAGTCCTTCCCCGAGATCGTCATCCGCCGCGACCACCCCGCCCCCCAGCTGCGCAAGCACCGCGGCGCCCACACGATTCGGGGCGACTACTTCGGCCCCTTCGCCAGCGCCGGCGCCGTCAACCGCACCCTCAACACCCTGCAGAAGGCCTTCCTCCTCCGCTCCTGCAGCGACAGCGTCTACGACAGCCGCACCCGCCCCTGCATGCTGCACCAGATCCGCCGCTGCGCCGCCCCCTGCACCGGCCTGATCGCCACCGACGACTACGCCCACCTGGTCGAAGAGGCCGAGGCCTTCCTGCGCGGCAAGTCCCGCGCCGTCATGGCCCGCATGTCCGAGCAGATGCAGGCCGCCTCCGACGACATGGAGTTCGAACTCGCCGCCCGCCTGCGCGACCGCATCCGCGCCCTGGCCTCCGTCGCCCAGGAAACCACCGTCAACCCCGAGACCGTCGACGAGGCCGACGTCTTCGCCCTCCACGCCGAGGGCGGCCAGGCCTGCATGCAGGCCTTCTTCTTCCGCGCCGGCCAGAACTGGGGCAACCGCGCCTACTTCCCCCGCATCGACAAGTCCGACACCGACGCCGAGATCATGGGCGCCTTCATCGGCCAGTTCTACGACGACAAGCCCATCCCCAAGCTGATCCTCGTCTCCCACACCCCCTTCGAGATCGAACTGCTCGAAGAGGCCTTCAGCATGAAGGGCGGCCGCAAGGTCGAGATCGCCCAGCCCCGGCGCGGCGAAAAGCGCGGCCTGGTCGACGAGGCCCTGACCAACGCCCGCGAGGCCCTGGGCCGCCGCATGGCCGAAGGCAGCGCCCAGGCCAAGCTCCTCAACGGCGTCGCCGAGGCCTTCAAGCTCGACGGCCCGCCCGAACGCATCGAGGTCTACGACAACAGCCACATCATGGGCACGAACGCCGTCGGCGGCATGATCGTCGCCGGCCCCGAGGGCTTCCAGAAGAACCAGTACCGCAAGTTCAACATCAAGGGCGCGGACCTCACCCCCGGCGACGACTTCGGCATGATGAAGGAGGTCCTGCGCCGCCGCTTCTCCCGCCTGGTCAAGGAGGAGGAGGCCGGCGGCGACCTCACCGCGCCCCGTCCCGACCTGGTCCTGCTAGACGGCGGCGCCGGCCAGCTCAGCGTCGCCCTGGAGATCATGGCCGACCTCGGCGTCGACGACATCCCCGTCGTCGGCGTCGCCAAGGGCCCCGACCGCGACGCCGGCCTGGAGCGCTTCTTCCTCCCCGGCGCCGCCGCCCCCTTCATGCTCGAACCCCGCAGCCCGATCCTCTACTACCTCCAGCGCCTCCGCGACGAAGCCCACCGCTTCGCCATCGGCACGCACCGGGCGAAGCGGTCGAAGGAGATGGTCAAGAACCCGCTCGACGAGATCGACGGCGTCGGCCCGGGGCGGAAGAAGGCGCTGTTGCATGCGTTCGGCAGCGCCCGGGGGGTGAGCCGGGCGAGCGCCGAGGACCTGGCGAAGGTGGAGGGGGTGAGCGCGCAGCTGGCGCAGCGGGTGTTTGATTTCTTCAGGAAGTGAGGGATTTCTTACGCTGAAGGGGACGGCACGGCCCCGTGCCCAGATGATGACGCGTGCAGAATGGCTGAATTTATGATCACCACGAAGAACTGAGACCAGGCTAGAATTGACCAAACAATCAAGGGATGTCTTTCAGCCAAAGAATATCTTCGGCGCAGCAAATAAATAAAAAAGCAGATTATAAATACCCCAATTATCAGCACTCCGATTAACGTGGAAAGCGATATTTTCTGAAAATCGTTCGACTGTTGGATGTCTGCCGCATAGAGAGCCAGCAAGTTAAATATTGAAATAGAAAATATAAAATGTGTCTCTTTCCGAAATTGGAAACATCTTGATACGGCATCGTACCGAGCATCATGAGTCGCCAATTCCTGGATAAATGGTCTTGGGTCCGACGCCATCTCTGCTCGAAGCGCGCGTTCATCAAGAACCGGAGACAGCTCCAAAAGCTTGTCGATTATGTGCAACACCGTTGGCACTAAAGATATGGCGATCGTCGGAAGGGACAGCATGTCTAAAACGTGTCCAGAAAAGTTTCCGCCTTCCTGCTTTCCTTATTTCCATGAAAGCTATCCCCCATCTGCTGGGTTGAGTCGTAGAACGTCAATGTAGTCATCACCCGGATGCCAACTGGCGGCTGCACTCCCGAGGTGCCGATGGTCGACTCAATCTTCTTCAACGAGTCTCCGCGGACGATTCCTAGAAATCGAATATAGTTTGAAGTTCCGTTTACTGATACTTTTCCGCATTGAGACCGAACATGGATTTCAGCCTCGTGGAGGGCTTGGCCGCGACGATTGCCTACCTTTGCGACGTGTTCGGCTGCCTGATCTGCTCCTCCCTTGCAGGGGTTTGGCGAGATGGTTGCGTCGAGCGCAACGCCATGATCTTGGCTCGTGGAATGTTGCTGCTTCTGCATCGTAAATCACTGTTCGAACGATTGATCGCTGGCTCCGAGATTTGATTGCCAATCCTCGTCGTCAACTTGCTGATTTCCACCTCCGCCACCTGACAGAGAAAGAAAGGGGCCTAACGCTGTAAAGACATGTCGAATTCGTTCCGAAAACTGGTTGATCGTTTCACTCAAATCCTCGGCTCGCACCGAGAAGTCAGAATCCACCTTTATTACCCCATCCGCAGTCTCAAGCTTTACGCTCGCCACCTCCGAGAAGGGGTTCTTCGAATTGGACGGATCGGAATTTGCCGAAAATGGAAGATCCTCAAAATAGTTTGATAATTCTGTAGCCCAATAATCCTTTCGACCATCAACGGTCGTTATAGTCCGGCGAAATTTGGCAACAACACGACCGCTAAGAACGACAACATCATCGTCGCTATCATCTATGGGAATGAATCGATCAACACCAAACGAACTGGAGCGTGTTGACACATTGATTATAGAAAAATTGTTGAATGACTTCATTTGAAGTGGATTCATCAGGGCGTTCGTAATGCCGGATAAGGAATCGTTTTTCTTACTTATGTATTGTTGGCAAAAGCTAGGAAAATCGACGTGAGGCATTAAAAGTGAATTGGAATCTGGCAGAAAGTCTTCTAGACCGTTTAGAATAGTTTGCGCCATGCTAATAAAGGAGCTAGCTATTACGAGCCCTACATATCCTTCTATTTCACCAATTTCCTCAATCAGGTTAACGCATTGGATCTGAAGTGCCGACTGAGTTTTGCTCCAAGCTGTTGGTGCGAAATCGACGCTTACTTTTTCCTCCCAAGTGTATTTATTGTCGCGAATGCGTGGTGAGTTTCCTTGGGGAATCCATTCATCGAGAAATTGGGATAAATAACGCCTGTCGGTGCGCGCCAGCAAAACTACAACGCCTCTTATTGCTGGGCTATACATTCGGCATTTTCCCCCTCACGCCGAGACTGGTCTGTCGACGGTTCCTCAGTTCATCGAACCCCGTTTATGCCAGGTTGTAAAGAGTCTCCCGAATGCGCTTAGGGCGTGAGGCATTCTGCGTCGAGGCTGCGGTTCCAAGTAGGTCCGCCATGGCCGTTAGCGCTCCACGATATGCGCGGGACTATCGCTGAAGGCGAACAAGCATTAGGCTCGGACCCGAACCAAGCATAGCTCCCCCAAGCAAGTCTGCCGACCGTCTTTCGGAAGGGCTGACCTGCACGATCAAGGTACGCTGATATTCGGTGACAGCGGACTTTATTCATGCGCCGGGGTTTGCCCACCGGTTCGAATGATGCCAATCAAGAGCCTCGGGCGAGGGCAAGAATGTCAGATCGTCCGGTCGCCTCAGTTCGCGCCCATGCAGGGCGTAGTACTCCTTGCCATTCTCATAGTCCTCCCGCAGTCGGGGGCTGACCTCGAACCGATGGTCGTGGCTCACCGTCACGTAGCCAAGATCAAATAGACGATGCACGTCGGTCCGTAGGAGCAGTCCATTTCCCGGCGTGTGATCGCCACCCGCGTTCCAGGGTCGGATATGGGCCGCATCCAGGATGGGGAGCGTCCGTTCTCCGGTCACCGCGCATCGGCGGCCGAAGCTATCCAAAACCGCGATCCTGAATGACCCTTGGCCGAGGCGCGGTAGCGACAACTGCGGCTTCCCCGTGCGCTCCCGCAATCCCGGCGCCATCGCATCGACCGATTGCGCATCGAGCGCCCCCCAGGGAAGCCGTTCCTCCAGCGCCCGGCTAAGGTAAATCGCTTCTGCGGATTCGAGCGCATAGGACTTGCCCGATACGGTGTTGACCGGGAAGCTTGGCGGAGCGGGAAACCAGGCGTCGCGGTCGAAGAAGAACGGGCTTTGAAGAAGGCGACACCCGATGATTGGATCGCGGCGCATCCGCGCTTCCGCCGACTGATATCTGCCGATCCGGGCACGCATTGAGTCCAGGGACTCGACGCCGTTGCGCTCACCGAAGGTTTGCCAAGCTAAGGAGAGAGGCAACAAAGTGTCGTGGGCGAATACTCCGCCTCCGACGATTGCGTGCCCATACCGCGCCTTGAGCTTGAACAGGAACAGTGCACCGGGTTGCACTACCTTGAGGCTGGCCCCGCCGGGCGACCAGAAGTTGACCTCATCGAAGGCCCGCCCGCTCAGAAGTTCATACCAATTGAAATCAGTGACCCCGACATAGAGCCGCATCTTCATCCCCCGTCGGTCCCACCAGACGTCTAAACTGGCTTCCGTCTCATGCCGCCATGAACCGATCGCGATGCCGCTCCACATAGGTGCGGTGCGGCCACAGGCGCGGGTCCTGAGGCAAATGGATTCGATCCATCTGGCGCTCGAACAGCACACGAAGTTCGGCCGGCACCTTGTTGTGAGATACGAGCAGGCGATACTCGTCGGTCAGAGAGATCAGATGGCGGTCGAAGAGCCAATGGACGGTTCCCGATAGGGCCAAACCATTTTGGACCACATCTGGACCCCCGTCGCCGACGCTCCAGATATGGGCCGCCTGCACCTCTGATCTGCCGCCTCCGTTGATTATCCGCAGGCCCGTGACCGCACAGCGGTCTCCATAGGCCTCACAGACCTGGTGACGGAAGTTTGCGTCCCGGATCTTGCGGTTGACCAGCATCTGTTCGATGCGGCGTACCTGATCTTCGCCGGGCGTGGCATCGAACTCAAACGGTGCGCCATCATCGGTGACACCAGGCATTGGTACATCGCCCAAGCCCAACCGCAATGCATTCTGCGGCGACAGCGTTTCAGCAAGACCTGCGGCGACGATGGCGGCGAAGTCGGCGTCGCTCAATGGTCGCATCGCCTTGCCCTGAAGTGCCGCTCCGACGCGACTGGCCTCCGCGATGCCGCGAAGCGGCGTCTCCCAGTATCCAGCGTCTCGTCTCGCAAAAGGTACCGGCCGGTCGAAGGGTAGGTAGTCCCGGATGACAGCGTAGGCGTGGTTCAACCTGCTACGATCGGGCTCGATCGCCAAAACCCGCGCGACAGCGATGTAGGCGCGTCTGCCGCCGTTCCGTTGTGGTTCTCGGTAGACGATCCAGTCATCCACCGCAGCCTGCGCTGCCGACAGGTAATTGGATTGAGTTGGAAAATGGTACCGCTCGACGATTGCGTCGTCATAGCCGGAGTTCGGCTTGGTATCGAAGATTGCCTTCAATGTGGCCCCCGCGCGAACAGATGAGGGACTCTAACCATAAAGTTGAAACTGTCGAGCGGTCCCCATCAGGCTGAGTCTCTGGATGTCGACATCCCCAGCGCCGCCTCTCTCCCTCAACCCATCTGTTTCTCGGCCGCATTCCAACGTCCCCCCCTCACACCGGACAACTCGCCACCTCCGGCTGCAGCATCGCCAGCACCCGGCCAAAGCCGACGGACTGCCCCGCCACAGCTCCAGGAACGCCGCGTCGGTGAACAGCCGCCGCATGGCCGCCACGTCGTCGTCGCCGATGTTGTGGTGGTCCACGGCCATCTCCCGGCGAAGGGGATGGCCACCCGCTCCCGCGTCGAGACGCCCTCCCCATCCGGGTCGTCGTCGCCGCGCGCCGCCTCATTCCTCTCCAAGCGTCCCCGTCACAGCCCCTGCTCCTCCCGCCTGCGCTTCAACCACCGCAGGAACACCTTCTCGTCCAGCCGCGCCACCGCGTCCTGGCCCATCCGCACGCCCTCCAGATGGCCCTCCAGCCGCAGGTTGGCAGCGCGCAGCAGCCGGGCCAGGGCCAGGGACTTGTCGGCCAGTTTCAGGCGGGTGAGGCGGGTGACGGCGCCGTCGGGGGCTATCTTCTCGAGGACGGTGACCTCGCGCACGGCGGCGGTGCGGCTGCGCTCCAGCCGGGCTAGGTCGACCTCCAGGGCGCCGTCCGGCCGCACGATGGCGAAGTCGAGGATGTTGCCGGCGGCCACCGCCTTCAGCTCGGCCAGGGCCCAGGCGCCGGTCACCTTGTCGGCCGGGACGTAGGCGTCCGGGTCGGGGCTAGGGGCCGGGGCGGGCGGCGGCGCCAGCAGGGCCTGGACGCGGGGATCACGCATCAGCCGGTAGGCGGCCCAGCGGGCGGACCGCTGGCTGTAGCCGGCCCGGCGCGCCGCCGGCGTGGCCTGGCCGTCGCGCCGCAATTCCTGCACGAAACGGAGCTGTTGCGGGCTCAGCGCGCGCGGCTGGGGCGAGGGTGCGTCTGTCGCGGTCATGGCGGCTCCGGAGGGGCGAAGAGGGGAGGGGGCCGGCTTATCGAAGCGGCCAGACCATTATCCCACGCCGCCCTGGCGCCAGCGAAAAACCAGCCCCGCCAAGGCCCCGGGCA
>NZ_JBYCZQ010000014.1:0-133085 GCF_057586315.1 Caulobacter sp. SRI_014
TGCCGTCTTGTCGGCTCACGCTGTTCGCCGGTAGCTTGGCGACGGAGGCGCGCATGGGCCGCAAGCTGTTGATGATCGCGTTGCTTGGTCTTGGCCTGCTGGCCGGGCCCGTGGCGGGGGCCGAGCCCTTCAATCCCGAGCCCCTGCTCAGCCAGGCGATCGCCGGTGTGCGGCAGCGGGCCTATCGCAGTAATCATGTCGACTGGCCGGCGCTCGAGGCGCGGGTGCGGGCCGCCGCCGTCGGGGCCCGGGACGAACTCGATCTGCTGCCGGCCTATGTGGTGCTGCTGAACGGGCTTGGAGACGGCCACAGCTTTGTCCAGGTTCCGCCGGAGCGGCACAGGGCATACGCCGATCGCCACGGGCGCACCTTCTACATCGACTCCGGCGTGATGCGTCCGGTGAGCCCGTCGCAATCGGCCTTCATGAAGCGGCGGGTGCGTGAGGATCGGATGCTTGGTCTGCCCGGCCAGGGGCGGGTCCTGATGCTGGTCGTGCCATCGGTCAGTGGGCGCGGGCCGGAGGCCCAGGCCTATGCCGACGGCCTGTTCGCGTCCCTGGCCCAGGCGGGGCCGACGGCCTGCGGCTACATCCTCGATCTGCGGGGCAATACCGGCGGCAACATGTGGCCGATGGTCACCGGCCTGTCGCCGCTGCTGGGTGACGGCATGGGGCTGGGCGAAGAGGATGGGTACGGTCGCAAGTCGGTCTACGGCAAGCTGCGGGGCGGAGAGGCGATCATCGCCAACGGCGGCGGGACGGGGAACCGGCTGTTCGCCGTGCAGGGCTGGCGCGACCTTGGCCTGACCGGCGCGCCGGTCGCCATCCTGCAGGACGACGGGGTGATGAGTTCGGGCGAGGCGGTGCTGGCAGCTTTCAAGGGGCGGCGCGACACCCGCAGCTTCGGACAAAGGAGCCGGGGCCTGGCCAGCGCCAATGCCGGCTATCAGCTCCCGGACGGGACCAACCTGCTCATTACTGTCGCCATGATGACCGACCGCGACGGGCGGACCTATCCCGAGGGCTTTGCGCCGGACGAGATCGTGGCCGCCGGACCGGGCCTGGAGCGCGATCCGGAAGACGCCGTGGTCGAGGCGGCCAAGGCCTGGCTGGATCGCCAGCCGGCCTGCCGGTCGACCTGACCCATGGATCCGTTCGCCAGCCTCGCCGCCTTCTTTCTCGCCGCCGGTCTGCTGACCGTTACCCCGGGAGTCGATACCGCCCTGGTGCTGCGGACGGCGGCGGTCGAGGGGCCCCGGCGGGCCATGGCGGCAGGGGCGGGGATCATCCTGGGCGTAATGGTCTGGGCGGTGCTGACGGCGGTGGGGTTGTCGGCCCTGTTGGCGGTGTCGCGGACGGCCTATCTGGTGCTGCAGATCGCCGGGGTCGGTTACCTGCTGTTCCTGGGTGGGAGGATGCTGTGGTCGGCGTTGCGCGGCGGCGGCATGGCCCATGACGCGCCGTCGGCGGCGGCCAGTTCTACGGCGGGCTGGTTCCTGCGCGGGCTGATGACCAATCTGCTCAATCCCAAGGTCGGGGTCTTCTACGTCAGCTTCCTGCCGCAGTTCATTCCGGTCGGCGCCGACCCGCTTGGCTGGAGCCTTCTGCTGGCCGGGGTGCATGGGTTGCAGACGGTGGTCTGGTTCGGCGCCTTGATCGCCGCGACCCGGCCGCTGGGGCGGTGGCTGAAGAAGACGGCCGTGGTGCGCTGGCTGGACGGGGTGACCGGGGCGCTGCTGGTGGCGTTCGGCATCGGCCTGGCGCTGCAGCGGCGGGCGCCATGAATTCGCGACCCGATCCGGCCGGTTTCACGCCCGATCCCGACCTCGACTGGTGGGAGCGGCCGAGCCGGCTGTCGGGGGCGATCTTCAACGCCAAGGTGGCGGTGTTCCGGACCCGGCGCGGGCTGTTGAACCTGACCGCCGGGTTGAAACCCCTTCGGGCCGGGCCCAAGCCGGCCAACTATGTGCTGCTGGCCGAGGCGCGCAGCGGGCTGTGGACCGACGAACGCTCGCGCGAGCACAGGCATCAGCGGGGCAAGGTCGAGAACCTGCGGCGGGCGACGGCGGCGATCGGGTCGGGGATGCTTGAGGCCGGGCAGGTGTTCAGCTTCTGGCGGATCGTCGGCAAGGCGACGCGGCGGCGCGGCTATGTCGATGGGCGGATGATCCAGGAGGGCTGCCTGGTGCCGGCAGTCGGCGGCGGCCTCTGCCAGTTGTCGAACGCCCTCTACGATGTGGCGCAGCGGGCCGGATGCGAGATTCTCGAACGGCATGGTCATTCCAAGGTGGTGCCAGGATCGGCCTCGACGCACGGGCGTGACGCGACCGTGGCCTGGAACTATGTCGACCTGCGGTTCACCCATGCGTCGCCGCTGCATATCGAGACGCGGCTGACCGAGGGCGAACTGATCGTGCGGTTCAGCGGGCCCGCCGGTCAGGACGGGGTCGCGCCCAAGGGCTGTGCCGAGCCCGGAACAGGGCCGACGCGCGAGGCGCGCAGCTGCGATAGCTGCCAGCAGGTCAGCTGTTACCGGCATGAGGGCGTCAGCCCGGCGACGGCGTCTGCGCGCCAGGTCTGGCTGGTCGACGAAGCCTGGCCGGAGTTTCAGGCGCTTTGGGCGCAGCGGGCCGGGGCGGACGATGTCCTTGGCCTGCCGCTCGACGGCGGGCGTTGGGGGATGGCGCGCTATCTCTGGGCCGGCGCGCCGGCGGGGCGCACGAGGGATGCGATGCTGGCGGCGCTGGGGCGGTCGGCGGCGGTGCGGCGGCTGGCCACCAAGGGTCCGGAGCGGCGGCTGGCCGAACTGGCCGGGGCCGAGGCTATCGCCCGATCGCTGGAGCGACTGTTAACGCCGGACGACCTCGACGTGGTCGTAGCCCAGAGCTTGCTGCCGTATCTGTGGCGGCGGGGGCGGTTAGGCGGGCGGCGGTTCAGCGTGCTGATGACGCGGGCGCCGATGGGCGTGCTGCAGGCGCGGCTGGATGAGGCCCATGGGTGCGCGCCTGAACAGGCGAGTCTGGCCGATTTCCGGGCCGATCCGTCGCTGGTGGCGGCCGAGGCCCAGGCTCTGGCGGCGGCGCACAGGATCCTGACCCCGCACGCGGCGGTGGCGGTCCTGTTCGGCGAGCGGGCCGAGCGCCTGGCCTGGATCGCGCCAAACCGGGGCCCGGCCAGCGGGTCTGTCAGCCGACGGATTGCTTTTCCAGGACCGACGGCGGCCCGCAAGGGCGCCTGGGCTGTGCGCGAGGCCGCGCGGGCTCTGGACCTGGAGGTGGTGCGGGCCGGCTCGGAGCTGGAGGGCGCCGGATTCTGGGACAGGGTGAAGACCCTGCCGGCGGGCGGCGACTGGCTGGACGGCGTCGCGGTGGTGGTCCAGCCGGCCGTGGTCGAGGACAACCCGCGCCGCCTGCTCGGCGCCCTGGCGGCGGGCGTGCCGGTGATCGCCACGCCGGCCTGCGGTCTGGACCCTCAGGACGGGCTGACCTTGATCCCGCCGGGCAACGCGCCGGCCTTAATTGCGGCGCTGAAGTCGGTGATGGGCTGAAGGGACATTCCCGGAGGCCGCTATGCTCAACACCGCGCTCGCGCTTGCCCTGCTGCTCAGCGCCGATCCCGTTGATCCCTTCGAGCGACAGATCGCGCTTGGCCGGCTCTCGGCCATGGTCGGGGCCGCCGAGGCTGTCATGGGTGAAGGCGTCGACGAGGGCGAGGATGGCGCGGCCCAGTATGGTCGGCTCTATCGCACGACCCTGGAGCTTGAGGCCCTGCGGGCCCGGGCCTGCGGATCTGGACGGATTTCCGGCAAGGTCTGTCGACAAAGGTTCGCGCCAAAATGGCTGCGGCCGCCGGGTAGTTTCAACCCCACGCTCGAGCAGGTCTGGCGTTGGACCGACCAGCTTCAGGGCGAGGTGATGGACGTGACCGGGGCGGTCTGCGCCACCGCGCCGCCCGACCCCGAAGGGCCGGGCGCCTGTTCTGTGGAGTAGGGGGGCTTAGGCCGACATCCCGGCGACATGCCGTTCCAGCTGGTCCATGCCGGAATTGGTCCCCTGTTCAAAGCCGGCCCCGACGTGTTCGGCGTACATGCGTTGCGAGGCGAACACGGTGGTCGAGGTGACGGTGGTCTTGCCGTCCAGTTCGTCGAAGGTGATGGTCGTCGTCATCCGCTCGGCGCCGGGCATCTCGAAGCCGTTGTCCCACTTGATCAACCTGTCCGGTTCGATGGCCAGGTAGGTCCCGCCGAAGGGCGGATTCTGCACGCCGGTCGAGCCGGTCATCGCCATGCGCCACTTGCCGCCGACCCGGAAGTCCATCTCGCAGAAGGTCACCGGCCAGCCGACCGGGCCGAACCACCGCATGATATGCTCGCGCTCGGCATGGGCCTTGAACAGCAGCCGGGCCGGGGCGTCGAACACCCGGACAATGGTCAGAGTGCGGGCCGCAACGTTCGTGTCGTCACTCATCTTTAGCGTCCATATCCTTGAGTTGTTTCACATAATCATCGAGCCGCTCAAAGCTCTCTTCCCAGAAGCGGCGGTAGTCGCCGAGCCAGGCGTCGACCCCGGCCAGGGCCGCAGGGTCCAGCCGCACGGGGCGGAACTGGGCCTCGCGCCCCCTGGAGACCAGGCCGGCCCGCTCCAGCACCTTGAGGTGTTTAGAGATGGTCGGCTGCGCCAGGTCGAAGGCGTCGACCAGCTGGTTCACCGTCGCCTCGCGCCCGGCGATACGGGCCAGAATGGCGCGGCGGGTGGGGTCGGCGAGGGCGGCGAACACGCGGTCCAGGGTGTCGTCGGCGGCAGGCATGGTGCATTGCTCAACTTCAATATAGCCAGATGGCAATATAATGGTTGGGCTGTCAAGCGAAGGTGCGGGGCCGTGTCGCAGAGACAGCGACTCCGGGCTCCACTATTCGGGGCGCCTTGCCGTCTTCGAGTGAGCGTCCCGTCATGAACGAGCTGATCCGCGCCTGTTTTTCCGCCCGCTGGCTGTCGGGCGCCACGGTGTTCCTGGTCGCATGGATCATCGGCTCGAAGGCCGCCGAGGGTATGAGCGCCCTGCAGTGGCTGGGCGCCTTTGTCGCCCTGGCCGGCTCCATCGCCTGGGCGGTGATCGAGCAGGTCTGGCCCGCCCAGCGCCGCCTGCCGGCCGAAGACTAGTTACAATCGTAAAATTTGCTTGCTTCGGCGGTCGGGCCGCGCGAGGCTCTCCCTCAAGACCCCGGGGGAAACATCATGCGCCTGACATTCGGATTACTGCTGCTCGCGACCAGCCTGGCCCTGGCCGGCCCTTCGCTCGCCCAGGACACGGATGCCGACAAGGCCGAGTTCCTGGAGTTCATGGGCCGCAAGCCCGCCGCCGAGGTGACGCGCATCGCCGCCGAGGCCGATGCCAAGGGCATTCCGCTGGGCGCCAGGGAAAACCCGGTGCGGGTCGATGATCCGGCCGGCGAGCGCGACTATCTCAAACGGCTGCGCTGCTCGGACGGCAGTCGCCCGATGTTCGAGCGGGACGGCAGTGTCGGCGCCGGTCCCTACGGCTCGATCCTCGATCTCTACATAGTGGTCTGCAAGAGCGGCGCGCCGCTGGACGCCGCCGTCTACATGGACATGTACCATCCGACGCACGTCGAGACGCGAGCTGTGCCTGGATTTACACTCGCGCCACGCTAATCACGCGGAATTTCCTGATTCTTTCGGTGCTTATCCCCGCCTGTGACAGCAGGTCCGCTTGAATGCGCCTGCGAAGCGCCCAACTATCTCGGCAAAGGTACCCGTTCGTAACGGAACGTGTACGCCACGACGCCGATTATCGGGTCGTGGGCAGGAGACAGGTAAATGTCAGAACTTCGTACGCTTCCGGTGTTGCCGCTTCGGGACATCGTCGTATTCCCCCACATGGTCGTGCCGCTGTTCGTCGGCCGCGAGAAATCCGTCCGCGCCCTCGAAGAGGTGATGCGCGGCGACAAGCAGATCCTGCTGGCCACCCAGAAGAACAGCGCCGACGATGATCCGGCCGCTGACGCCATCTATGACGTCGGCGTGGTGGCCACCGTGCTGCAGCTGCTGAAGCTGCCCGACGGCACCGTCAAGGTGCTGGTCGAGGGCAAGCAGCGCGCGGCCGTCACCCGCTTCATCGGCTCCGAGGACTTCTACGAGGCGGAGGCCGCCATCCTCGACGAGGACGATGGCGAGGAGCATGAGGCTGAAGCCCTCAGCCGCGCCGTGGCCGAACAGTTCGAAGCCTACGTCAAGCTCAACAAGAAGATCCCGCCGGAAGCCCTGGCGTCGATCCCGCACATCACCGAGCCCGGCAAGCTGGCCGACAGCATCGCCGCCCACCTGTCGGTGAAGATCGGCGACAAGCAGCAGCTGCTCGAGCTGTTCAACGTCGTGAAGCGGCTGGAGAAGGTGTTCTCGCTGATGGAAGGCGAGATTTCCGTCCTGCAGGTCGAGAAGAAGATCCGCAGCCGCGTGAAGCGGCAGATGGAGAAGACCCAGCGCGAGTACTATCTCAACGAACAGATGAAGGCGATCCAGCGCGAGCTGGGCGACCAGGACGACGGTCGCGACGAACTCATCGAGCTCGAAAAGCGCATCAAGAAGACCCGGCTCTCCAAGGAGGCCCGCACCAAGGCCGAAGGCGAGCTGAAGAAGCTGCGCAACATGAGCCCGATGTCGGCCGAAAGCACGGTGGTGCGCAACTACCTCGACTGGCTGCTCTCGATCCCGTGGGGCAAGGCCAAGCCGAAGAAGATCGACATCGCCAAGGCCGAGGCCATCCTCGAAGAGGATCACTACGGCCTGGAGAAGGTGAAGGAGCGCATCCTCGAGTACCTGGCGGTCCAGTCGCGGACCAACAGCCTCAAGGGCCCCATCCTCTGCCTCGTCGGCCCGCCCGGCGTCGGCAAGACTTCGCTCGGCCGTTCGATCGCCAAGGCGACCAGCCGTGAGTTCGTGCGCCTGTCGCTCGGCGGCGTGCGCGACGAGGCCGAGATCCGCGGTCACCGTCGGACCTACATCGGCTCGATGCCCGGCAAGATCATCCAGTCGATGAAGAAGGCCAAGGCGGTCGACCCGTTCTTCCTGTTCGACGAGATCGACAAGATGGGCAGCGACTATCGCGGCGATCCGTCCTCGGCCCTGCTCGAGGTGCTGGACCCGGCCCAGAACTCGACCTTCGCCGACCACTATCTCGAGGTCGACTACGACCTGTCGCAGACGATGTTCGTCACCACGGCCAACAGCCTCAACATGCCCCAACCCCTGCTGGACCGCATGGAGATCATCCGCATCCCCGGCTACACCGAGGCCGAGAAGATCGAGATCGCCAAGCGGCACGTGCTGCCCAAGCTGACCAAGGACCACGGCCTGACGCCGGAAGACTTCGTCGTGCCCGAAAAGGCCATCCAGGACCTGATCCGCTACTACACCCGGGAAGCCGGCGTGCGGTCGCTGGAGCGGGAACTGGGCAACCTGGCGCGGAAGGCCGTGCGCGATCTGGCCCGTGAGGACGTCAAGTCGATCACCATCGACGACGAACGCCTGGCCAAGTACGCCGGCATCCAGAAGTACCGCTACGGCGAGACGGACGAGGAAGACCAGGTCGGTATTGTCACCGGTCTGGCCTGGACCGAGTTCGGCGGCGAAATCCTGACCATCGAGGCGGTCAAGATGCCCGGCAAGGGCCGCATGTCGATCACCGGCAATCTCAAGGACGTCATGAAGGAGTCCATCGCCGCGGCGAACTCCTACGTGCGGTCGCGCTCGACCAAGTTCGGCATCAAGCCGCCGCAGTTCGAGAAGACCGACGTCCACGTCCACGTTCCGGAAGGCGCCACGCCCAAGGACGGGCCGTCGGCCGGCGTCGCCATGGCCATCGCCATCATTTCGGTGCTGACCGGCATTCCGATCCGCAAGGACATCGCCATGACCGGGGAGGTGACCCTGCGGGGCCGCGTCCTGCCGATCGGCGGCCTGAAGGAAAAGTTGCTGGCCGCCCTGCGCTCGGGGATCAAGACCGTCCTCATCCCGCAGGAGAACGAGAAGGACCTGGCCGACGTGCCGCAGACGGTGAAGGACGCCCTCGAAATCGTCCCGATCTCGACGGTGGATCAAGCCATTGCGCGGGCTCTGACCAGTGCTCCGGTCGCCATCGAGTGGTCGGAAGACGACGAGCCGGTTGTTGCGCCTGCGAAGGCCGAAGAAGCGGACGGGGATGCCGTGATTACCCACTAAGGGTAAACATTGGTATGTGAACGTCGATAATGTGCGCGGCCCGGGGCGACTCGGGCCGCGTTTCTTTTGACGGCCTGCCGCCAGCCTTCATAATCGTTGCAGGCGAGGGGGCTCGCGCCAGACGCGAACGCCGCGCCGCACAACGGATTTCTGCTGGGAGACTGCGTATGACGAAGGCCGAACTGGTCGCCGCGATCGCGGACGGCGCGGGATTGAACAAGACCCAGGCGGGGGCCGCCCTCGAAGCCTTCACCGCGGCGGTGACCGCTTCGCTCAAGAAGGGCGAGGACGTGCGTCTGGTCGGCTTTGGCGCCTTCAAGGCCGTCTCCCGCGCGGCGGGCACGGCCCGCAATCCGCGCACCGGCGAGACCGTCAAGCGCCCGGCCAGCAAGACCGCCCGCTTCCAGGTCGGCGAAGGCCTGAAGTCCGCCCTCAACGGCTGATCTCTGGACGCGCCGGCAGGGCGCTCGCGCGATCCCAGGATGCTGGATCTGGCCCTGTCGGTGCGCCGACCTGGGGAGTGATCGATATGCCGGTCAAGCCATTTCTGCTGTGCGCCCTGATCGTCGCCGTATCCGGGCCAGGCTATGGGGCGATGCCCGCCCACGCCCAAACCGGGCCCTCATCCTTGAGCGTCTGCAACCAATCGATCGTCAGCGTGATTCTGGCGGTCAGCTACCGCGAGGCGCCGGGATCGTCGCGATGGGTGGCCGAGGGATGGCGCCACGTCGACGTCGACACCTGCGTCACGCTGCAGGTCCCGAGCCATGACGATTTCTATCTGTACGCCTCCGACGCCGACACGGTCTGGGGCGGCGAGACGTTGATCTGCGTTGATCGCGCCCATGGCTTTCGGCGTGTCTACACGCCGGGCCAAGCCTGCACCGACGGCGTGATGTTCGGCTTCTCGAAGGAAAACATGCAGGGCAAAACCAGCGACACGATCAATCTCACCGAGGATTGGTGAGCGAACGCCGCTCTTGCAAAGCCGTTGAAATGGAGGCCTCATTCCCGCAGGTCTGATCCTGCGGGGTTTGAGCATGTCCGTCTATCGACCTGTTACAGCGGCGATGGCCGCGCTTCTGCTGGCGGCCACCCTAGCGCCGTTGGCCACTGCCCAGAGCAACACGTCCTCGCCGCGCGCCGGCTATGTGGACGTGAGCTTCTGTAACAAGACTTCCGGAAGGATCTATCTGTCGGTCGGCTACCGGGAAGCGCCCGGCTCGGAGCGCTGGGTGGTCGAGGGGTGGAAGCTGATCAACGGCAACAGCTGCATCCTGTTGAGCCTGCCCAACGACGGCAAGATTTACGACTATGCCGAGGATGAGAGTGACGGCGACTGGGGCGGCGATTTCACCCTCTGCGTCGAGCGACCGGGGCCGTTCAAGCGGATCAATACGGCGGACTACAGTTGCGCCGGCGACCTGCTTGTCGGCTTTGGCGTGACCGACGTCACCGGCCTGGCGACCAAGACCATCAACTATAACCCGTAAGGCTTCCGTCCGGGAGCCGCAGCGGCTACATCCCACCGGCGCGGGCGACTAGCTCAGCTGGTTAGAGCATCTCGTTTACACCGAGAGGGTCGGCGGTTCGAATCCGTCGTCGCCCACCAATCCTTTGGGGGATCGCGCAATCACCGCCGCCACCAGCGCCTTCATCCTCGTCGTTGCCTTCCTGACCGCGGTGCTGACCGGGGTGTTCGGGCTGGCGGGCGGGCTGGTGCTGATGGGGGCGTTGGCGCTGGTGCTGCCGGTGTCGGCGGCCTTCGTGACGCATGGGGTGATCCAGATCGTCGCCAACGGCTCGCGGGCGATCCTGCATCGAAAGCACCTGAATTGGCGGATCATCGGCCTCTATGCGGCGGGCGCTCTCGTAGCCGGGATCATCGTCACACTGGTCAGCTACAGCCCATCTAAGCCGCTGCTGTTCCTGCTTCTCGGCCTGTGCCCGATCCTGGTCTGGCTGCCTCGGGGTTGGCTGTCGCTGGATGCGGCCAAACCGCCACAGGCGCTGGCCTGCGGGCTGCTGGTCACGGGGTTGAACCTGCTGGCCGGGGTGGCCGGGCCGCTGCTCGACATCTTCTTCGTGCGCACGGAGATGACCCGCCACCAGATCGTCGCGACCAAGGCCGGGACCCAGGTGTTCAGTCATCTGGCCAAGGTGGTGGTGTTCGGCGCGCCGCTGCTGCGGCTGGGCGGGGAGGGGGTTCCGCCCTGGTGGGTGTTCGTCCTCGCGGCCCCGCTGTCGATCGCCGGGACCATGGTCGGGGGGAAGATCCTCGACCGGCTGACCGACGTGTCCTTCCTCAAATGGACGCGCTGGATCGTGACCGCAGTGGGGGCGGTCTATCTTTATCAGGCCTGGAGGCTGTTTCAGGCCTGAGGCCCCAATCCAGTCGAAGGCGCCGTGCGTAGATATGGACATGATCCTTCTCGCCGCCGCCGTGGCCCTTGGCTTGAGCGTCTGGATGACCATGGCCTGGTCGTACCAGCGGGCGGTGGCCAATGGCGGCTGGACCGACGTCTTCTGGAGCTTCGGCATGGGACCCGCCGGGGCGGTCGCCGCCCTCTGGCCGCTTGGGGGTGAGACGAGTCCGCGCCAGTGGATCGCCGGCGGATTGATCCTGATCTGGTCATTGCGGCTGGGCGCGCATCTGCGACGCCGGGTGTCGGAAGCGCCGGACGAGGACCCGCGCTACGCCGGTTTCCGCAAGGCCTGGGGCGCGCGCTTTCAGCGGCGGATGTTCGGCTTCCTGCAGTCGCAGGCGGTGGCGGGGGCCTTGCTGTGTCTGGCCATCCTGGTGGCGGCTCGCAATCCCGCGCCAGGCCTGGCCTGGAGCGATATCGCGGCGGGGCTGATCATGGTCGGCGGCATCGCCGGCGAGAGCCTGGCGGACGCGCAACTGGCGCGGTTCAAGCGGGACCCCAAGAACAAGGGCAAGGTCTGCGACGTCGGCCTGTGGGGCTGGTCGCGGCATCCCAACTATTTCTTTGAGTGGACCATCTGGCTGGCGTGGCCGGTGATGGCCCTGGGAACATCGCTGACAGCCTGGCCCTGGGGCTGGCTGGCGCTGATCGGGCCGGCCTTCATGGCCTGGCTGCTGATCAAGGTCTCCGGCGTGCCGCCGCTCGAGCAGGCCATGCTGAAATCGCGGGGCCAGGCCTACGCCGACTACCAGGCCCGTGTGTCTTCCTTCTTCCCCCTGCCGCCGAAAGCGTAAGCCCATGGATCTCCTGAAGACCGCCATCAATGCCGCCGAGAGCCTTCCCGCGCCCGACATGATCCGCAAGGCGGCGATCAGCTGGCTGGTCGAGAAGCAGCGGCTGGAACTGCTGGGCCTGCCGGACAGTCTGCCGGGGCAATTCGCCCAGGACATGCGGACCCGCGCCATCGCCGAGCACACCGACGCCGCCAACGACCAGCACTATGAGGTGCCGGCAGAGTTCTTCCGCATCGTGCTGGGGCCGAGGCTGAAGTACTCAAGCTGCCTCTATGACCAGGGTGCGCGGACCCTGTCCCAGGCCGAGGACCGGGCCCTGACGGTGACCTGCGAGCATGCGCGGCTGGAGGATGGCATGGACATCCTCGAGCTTGGCTGTGGCTGGGGTTCGCTGTCCCTGTGGATGGCGGCGCGGTACCCAAACGCGCGGATCACCAGCGTGTCCAACTCCCACGGCCAGCGCGAGCATATCGAGGCCCAGGCGCGGGCGCGGGGCTATGACAACCTCAAGGTCATCACGGCCGACGCCAATGTCTTCCAGCCGGACGGGACGTTCGACCGGGTGGTGTCGGTCGAGATGTTCGAGCACATGGCCAACTGGGGCCAGCTGCTGGGCCGGGTGCGCGACTGGCTGAAGCCCGAGGGGCGGCTGTTCATCCACATCTTCAGCCATCGCTCGCAGCCCTACCGGTTCAGCCACGAGGACCAGGACGACTGGATCGGGAAGTACTTCTTCACCGGCGGCTTCATGCCCAGCCACGACCTGATCCGCGATTTCGGCGACCTGTTCGAGGTCATCGAGGACTGGAAATGGAACGGCGGCCATTATGAGAAGACGGCCCTGGACTGGCTGGCCAACATGGACCGCGAGGACCTGGCCGTGCGGCGGATCATGAAGGCGACCTATGGCGACCAGGCAGGCGTCTGGCGGCGGCGCTGGCGACTGTTCTTCCTGGCCACGGCCGGGCTGTTCGGCCATCGCGACGGGCAGGAGTGGGGCGTGAGTCACTACCTGCTGCGGCCGGTGCGCTAGACCCAGTCCCGTCGGAAGATGATGGTCGGCTCGCCGTGGTAGGTGGTGTGAGCCAGTTCCTGGAAGCCGAGCTTTTCGGCGACGCGGATCGAGGGGCCGTTGCCCGGTGAGATGATACAGCAGGTGGGGGCGGTGAAGACCGACTGGCCCCAGGCGATGGCGCCGGCGATGGCCTCCGTCGCATAGCCCTTGCCGTGCGACCAGGGCATCAGGGCCCAGCCCATTTCCGGCATGCCGGCAAGGCTGGGGGAGATGTCACGGTGGAAGTCGGCGAAGCCGGCCTCGCCGACGAAGCGGCCCGAAGATTTTTCGACGATAGCCCAGAAGCCGTAGCCCAGGGCTTGCCAGTGGCCGACGTAGCGCAGCGTGCGGGCCCAGACCTCTTCGCCACTGGCCGGCCGGCCGCCGATGAAGCGGGTGACCTCGGGATCGCTCCAGAGGCTGAGGCAGGCGTCGAAGTCGTCGGGAGTATGGCCGCGCAGGATGAGGCGTTCGGTTTCGAGCACCGGCGCGGCGGAGAGGGCAGGAGTCACTCGGTGGCTCACCCGGAAATAATCAGAAAGAGAAAGGGCCGGTCCCTGATGGAACCGGCCCTTGGAAGCTCTTAGTCGAGGCGGAGGTTGGTCGCCGAGGTCTTGCCGCTGCGACGATCCTGCTCGAGGTCGTAGGAGACGGCCTGGCCTTCGTTGAGGCCACGCAGGCCGGCTTGCTCAACCGCCGAGATGTGGACGAACACGTCGCCGCCACCGTCGTTGGGCTGGATGAAGCCGAAGCCCTTGGTGCCGTTGAACCACTTGACCACGCCCGAACCCGGACCGGCCGGTTCACGCGAGCCACCGCCGCCACCGCCGGCGCGGGGGCCGTCGAAGGAGCGCGGCGGACGATCGAACGAGCGTTGCGGACGGTCGAAACCGCCACGGGCGCCGCCGCTCGGGGGCGGGCCGCTGCCGGTGACAACCAGTTGGCCGGCCGACAGTTTGCCGCTGCGGCGGTCCTGTTCCAGCTCGTAGTTGACTTGATCGCCGTCGTTCAGGCCATGCAGGCCAGCTTGCTCGACTGCCGAGATGTGGACGAAGACATCGCTGCCCCCATCATCGGGTTGGATGAAGCCAAAACCCTTGGCCCCGTTGAACCATTTGACCGTACCGCGCGCCATGTAGTCGTCCTAGTAGAGTAGTGGCCGCCCGCGGGCGGCCGAGAATTCCGCCACGATGGCGGGATCGACCGGTGGATTTAGCCGCATAGTGGCAAGAGCGCTAGATGTTACCGTGCCGTTCGGGCGAACGACGTTTGAAGTTTTTCACGCCCTGCTTTGAGCTATCTCCCTTCCGCACCCTGAGGTTGGGCGCCGCATGTGGCGGAAGGGAGGCAGGTCGGCTCACTTTTCGGCGGCGGCCTTCATGTCGGCCAGGCCCTTGTCGAAGTCCTTTCCGAGGGTCTTGTCCATGCCCATCAGGGTGTCCATGACCTTGAACATCAGGGGAGATTTGCCTGTCATGGCCCAGGTC
Organism: Caulobacter sp. SRI_014; assembly: GCF_057586315.1. Classification (NCBI taxonomy): domain Bacteria; kingdom Pseudomonadati; phylum Pseudomonadota; class Alphaproteobacteria; order Caulobacterales; family Caulobacteraceae; genus Caulobacter; species Caulobacter sp. SRI_014. The sequence goes on from NZ_JBYCZQ010000014.1 coordinate 13,999, forward strand.
ACCCTTGTGCCGTCACCGACGGGTTCGAGGTCGAAAGTGGCGGTGTTGCTGGCCGGGAAGGGCTTGGTGAAGTCGAGCGCGATGGCGACGCGGCGAGCGGGCGTCGCCTCCTTGATCTTCATGGAGCCCGTTCCGGCCTTCTTGCCGTCCCAGCTGTAGGTTCCGCCGAGGCCCGCGGCCGGTTCGCCGAAGGTGCGGCTCATGTCCGGGTCGAGTTTCTCGAACGGCGACCACTGGCCCCACTGATGGAAGTCCTGGATCAGGGCGTAGACCTTCTCCGGCGGGGCGTTGATGGTCGTGCTGCGCTGGATGACGAAGGTGTCGGGCTTTGTGCTGGCGAAGGCCACCAGGCCGATGATGGCAAGGGCGATGACGCCGAGCACGATGAGGATGATCTTGAGCATTGCGGTTGTCCCGAACTCTTGATGATACGGACGTGTAGGCGTCTTTCTCGACGGTCTGATTGAACGCCCACCTGTCTCTGACCCAAGGACGGGCGAGGGGCCGGCGATCCGACAGGCCAGGGCCGTATTATCGAAGCGGCACACCATTATATCCCGCGCGCCGGCAGTCGAACGATTTGAACTTTCTATCTCTCTGAATTCCTGTGCTTTCCAGGTTGGTCTCGGCGCAGTGAAGGTTGGCGCCCGCGTTGATGGGGCGTTGATACGGCGGCGGGGAATGTTGATGCGTTTGTGAGGCGAGTATCAACAATCAGGCCCGGCGCGACGCACGCGATCAGCAGGGCAAGAATTCCGCCGAAATGAATATGTCTAGACATATTCATCCGCCCGGAGGCGGCGTCAGCCCGCCTGCAGGCTGTCGATCTGCTTTCGGATGTGGGTGGCCTCGGCCAGGGTGCCGGCCAGGCCGATGGCGCGGTCGAAGGCCTCGCGGGCCTCGCGGGGGCGGCCCAGCTGCATCAGCAGCCAGCCGCGCAGGCCGTGGAAGTGAAAGTAGCCGGAGAGGCGGTCGGCCAGCGGCTCGACCATGGCCAGGGCCGGTTCGGGGCCGAGGGATTTGGCGACGGCGACGGCGCGGTTGAGGGTGACGACGGGCGAGGGGTTTAGCCGCTCGAGGCTGGCGTAGAGGGCGTCGATCTGCCGCCAATCGGTGTCAGCAGGCGTGGCGGCGCGGGCGTGCAGGGCGGCGATGGCGGCCTGGATCTGGTAGGCGCCGGGCCGGCGGTGGCGCATGGCCTTGTCGATCAGGGCCAGGCCCTCGGCGATCATCTTGCGGTTCCAGCGGCCGCGGTCCTGGTCATCGAGCAGGATGACCTCGCCGGCCTCGTCGAAGCGGGCGTCGGCGCGCGACTGCTGGAGCAGCATCAGGGCGGTCAGGCCCATGATCTCGGGCTCGGTCTGGAACAGGCGCAGGAGCAGGCGGCCGAGGCGGATGGCCTCGGCTGCCAGCTGGCCCTTGTCGGCGTCGTCGCGGCCGGCCGAATAGCCCTCGTTGAAGATCAGGTAGGTCATGGCGGCGACGGCGGCGAGGCGTTCGCTGCGCTCGACGGCGCCGGGGGTTTCGAAACTGGTCCCGGCGGCGGCGATGCGGGCCTTGGCGCGGGTGATACGCTGTTCCATCGCCGCCTCGCCGACCAGGAAGGCCTTGGCGATCTGGCGGACGGTCAGGCCGCTGACGATGCGCAGGGCCAGCGCGATCTGCTGGGTGGCCGGCAGGGCCGGGTGACAGCAGATGAACATCAGGCGCAGGACGTCGTCGCGGTAGTCGGCCCCGTCGAGGCGCTCGGCAAGGTCGGGCTCGGCGTCCTCGAGGTCGCTGATCTGTTCCTCGTCCGGCAGGGCGGTCAGGCGGCTGACCTTGCGGACCTGGTCGATGCCGGCGTTGCGCCCGACCATGATCAGCCAGGCGGTCGGGTCGCGCGGCGGACCCTTGTCGGGCCAGGTGCGCAGGGCCCGGAGGCAGGCGTCCTGAAAGGCTTCCTCGGCGGTGTCCAGGTCGCGGAAATGGCGCAGCAGGGCGCCGACCGCCTGGGGGCGGGCCGAGGTCAGGGCCGACTGGATCCAGGCCGGATCGGTCATCAGAGGGCGCCGAGGGCCGCGCCGGGGTCGAACAGGGCCAGCGGGCGGATTTCATAGCTGCCGAGACCGGGGTTGGCCTTGGCCAGGTCCCTGGCGACGCCGAGGGCCTCGTCGAGGTCGGCGACGTCGAGGATATAGAAGCCCAGCAGCTGTTCCTTGGTTTCGGCGAAGGGGCCGTCGATCACCAGGGGTTCTTCGCCCTTGCGGAGGGTGGTAGCAGCCGTCGTCGGCAGCAGGCGGGCGACGGGGCCGAGCTTGCCGGCGGCGGTCAACGGGGCCTGGACGGCGCGCAGGTCGGCCATGACCTTGGCCTCGTGGGCGGGCTCCCAGGCGGAGGTCACGTCTTCCTGATTGTAGCAGAAGATGGCGTACAGCATGGCGGGCTCCCGGGTGTCAGGCTAAGGACGGGTGAGGTTTGGGCGAGCCGACAGCCTCCGGGAAAAAATGTCCAGCGGCGCCGTTTGCTCTCCCCCGCTTCAAGGGGGAGTTTGATTTGCCTGCTTTGCCCAGTTTGGGCGCTCTATGTCGGGTCATCGACAACAGCGGCAGACCGGCGTTACCCTACTTGAATTGGGTATAAGTTCCTCGAGGGGCCGCGGGCGGGATCGTGTTCAACGACGAGCGATTTCAGCGGCGTGTCGAGCGGGTGCGGGCCGATGTCCTGCCCGGGCTCGATGTCGCGCCCTATTCGCATGGGCCGTTGGACCAGTACCTGGACCGAATCCGCGATGAGATGGCGGTGGCCCGGCATCAGGCCATCTGGAGCCATCCGGCCTATCGCGAGGTGATCGCCCGGATGATCGACCTGGGGCTGCCGGGCGAGGGGGCGCCCAGTCCGATGAGCGAGACCCTGCGCGATCCTGTGCGGTTCACCATGGCCATCTGGGCCATGGGGCTGCATCTGACGCCGGGTGGGCTGACCTATGCGCGGTTCCACGGCATGACCCAGCTGGTCGGGGCCGGCAGCCGGACGATGACCTACGCCCTGTTCGGCTACCTCAGGTTCCTTCGCTATATCGAGCCGGCGCCGGACGCCGGCGACCGGCGCGAGAAGCGGTTCCAGCCGACGCCCCTGTTGCACAAGGCTTTGCGCGGGCATCTGGCGGCCGGACTGAAGGCGATCCGGGCAATGGACCCGATGGCCGGCGCCATCGGCGACCGCATCGCCAAAGAGGACCGGGTTTATGACGCCGTGGTGCGCAACTGCAGCGACGGCATGCTGGCCGGGGCGTTGGTCGAGCAGACGGAGGGGCCGGGGCTTCTGGCGGTAATCAACCGCCGCCGGTCCGGATCTGCCATGCAGTGGGCGCTGATCAAGGCGGCGCCGGACGACAACGCCTGGCCTTCGGCGCGGCCTTTTCCCGTCAAGGTCGCCGAGCTGGCCCGGTGGTCCGGGGTTTCGCGGCCGCACTTCACCCGGATGCTGCGCCAGGCGGAAGCGGCCGGGCTGCTCAGCCTGGACAGCGGCGGGATGCTGACCCTGGCGCAGCCGCTGCGCGACGAGATGAACGCCCTGGTCGCCTTTAACGTGATCTGCTTTGGCCTGGCCGCCCGCTACACCGAGGAAGCGCTGCAACGCGACCAGGCGGCCTGAATGCCCCGGATGGTGTTCAACGACGCCCGGCTGGCCGGCAAGATCGAGCAGGTGCGGGCCGAGCAGCGGCTGCGGCGCGAGACCGCCGCCCGCAAGGACTCGCCGGTGCATGCGGTGTCGGACGACATCCTGCTGTCGCTGCGCGACCAGCTGAACGAGGCCAATTTCATCCGCGTGCAGAGCCACCCGGCCTATCGCGCGGTGGCCCTGGCCCTGGCCGAGAACGAAATCCCGGTCGGCGACAACCCGACCATGAACCACGTGCTGCGCGAGGTGGTGCGCTATGTGGCGGCGATCTGGTGCCTGGGGCTGGCGGCGGGGCCGGGCGGGCTGACCTTCTCGCGGTTCAACGCCCTCCTGGAAACCCTGCAGGTCGGCAGCCGGACCTTCGCCTGGGCGACCTTCGGCTATCTGCGGTTCATCGGCTACATCGAGCCGGCCCCGGCCTCCGACGACCGCCGCGAGCGACGGTTCCAGCCGACGGCGCGGCTGCGGCAGGGCTTTCGGACCCGGCTCGCGCTGAGCCTTCGCGCCATCGGTCCGATGGACCCGGTGGCCCTGGCCATGGGCGGGCGGCTGGAGACGGACGATGCGGTGTTCGACCAGGTGGCCCTGCAGGTCAGCGACGGGCTGGTCGCCGGCTGGCTGGTCAACTCCGTTACCCGCGAGCAGACCCTGGCGGTGCTGACCAGGCGGCGGTCGGGGATGAGCATGCTGTGGAGCCTGGTGCTGGCCGCGCCGGCCGGCGAGGAGTGGCCGACGCCCGAGCCCTACCGGATCAGTATCGCCGATCTGGCGCGGCGCAGCGGCGTCTCGCGGCCCCACTTCACCCGCATGCTGCGCGACGGAGAGGCGGCCGGCATGCTGGCGCTGGACGGGGCCGGAACCGTCCGCCTGCGCCAGCTGCTGCGCGATCACATCAACACCCTGACGGCGATGAACATCATCAGCTACGCCCTTGCCGCCGACTATGCGCAGACGGCGCTGGAGAGCGCCTCCGCCGCCTGAAGGCGTCAGAGGATCCACCCGCCATTGCTGTCTCCCAGACCGGTGTAGAGGTTGGCGGTGGTCAGGGAATGGTCGCCGGTGAGGGCGATGTTCAGGTCGGCCTTGCCGTCGCCGTCGACGTCGATCGCCACGGTGGTGATGCCCGAGGCGAACTTGATCGTGGCCTGGCCGGCGACCTTGGTGAACTTGGCCGCGAAGACGAGGGCCTGGTCGCCGGCAAGCGTGGTGTTGCCGTCGATGCCCGACAGGTCGATGACGTCGCCGTCCGCGAAGTTGAGGTCGAGAATGGCGTCGCGGTCGGCGATGAGGCCGGCGCCGGTCAGGCGGATGTCGTCGACAGAGAAGGTGAAGGTGTCCGCCCCGGCGCCGCCGGTCAGCTTGTCGGCGTCGAAACCGCCGGTCAGCACATCATCGCCGGCGCCGCCCAGCAGGGTATCGATGCCCTCATTGCCGAACAGGGTGTCGGCGCCGTCCAGGCCGCTGAGGGTATCAATGCCGGCCAGGCCGTAGAGATAGTTGGCGCCGCTGTTGCCGATCACGGTGTTGGCCAGGGCGTTGCCCACGCCCTGGATGTTGGCGGAACCGGTCAGGGTCAGGTTCTCGAAAATGTGGGCCAGGGTGTAGCTGATCGAGGCAAGGATCGTGTCGACCCCGCCGGTGTCGGCCAGGCTGTCGTACAGGCTGTCGACGCCGTAGGTGTCGTTGCCCAGCCCGCCGTCGAGATGATCGTCGCCGGCGCCGCCGTCGAGGCTGTCGTTGCCGTCGCCGCCGGTCAGGGTGTCGGTTCCTGCCCCGCCCGTGAGGGTGTCGATGCCGACGCCGCCGTCGAGCAGGTCATTGCCGTCGCCCCCGTCGAGGATGTCGTTGCCGGCAAAGCCGCTCAGGATGTCGTCGCCGGCCAGGCCCGACAGCCGGTTGTTGCTGAGATTGCCGGTGATGACGTTGCCCACCGCATTGCCGGTCCCATCGACGGCGCCGGTGACGGTGAAGATCAGGTTCTCGATGCCGAAGCCCATGGTCCAGCTGATCTTCGACTGAATGGTGTCGATGCCGCCGCCGCCGATCTCGACCGCGAAGTCGTCGACGTTGTCGATGATGTAGGTGTCATTGCCGAGGCCGCCGAGCATGGCGTCGGCCCCGAGGCCGCCGTCGAGCAGGTCGTCGCCATCGCCGCCGATCAGGATGTCCTCGCCGGCCATGCCCAGGAGGGTGTCGTTCCCTTCGAGGCCGGTCAGGGTGTTGATGTAGGCGTTGCCGGTGATGACGTTGTTCAGGCTGTTGCCCGTGCCGTCCTGGGTGGCCGTCTTGCCAGTCAGGGTCAGGTTTTCGAGGCCGGCGATCAGGGTCCAGGCCAGGGTCGACTGGATGAGATCGATGCCGTCGCCGCCGGTTTCGTCGGCCAGGTCGCCGGCGTTGTCGATGACGTAGGTATCGTTTCCGGTCCCGCCCTGCATCAGGTCGGCGCCGAGGCCGCCGCTCAAGATATCGTCGCCGGCGCCGCCGACGATGATGTCATGGCCGGCCCCGCCGTTGATGTTGTCGTTGCCGTCCATGCCGAACAGCTGGTTGGCGGCGGCGTTGCCAAGGATGGCGTTGTTCAGGCCGTTGCCGACGCCGGTGATGGTCGCCGTGCCCGTCTGGGTCAGGTTCTCGATGAAGTCGCCGAGGGTGTAGGTGAAGGACGCCTTGACCGTGTCGACGCCTTCGCCGTCCAGTTCGACCACGGCGTCGAGGGCGTCGACGATGTAGGTGTCGGCGCCCAGGCCGCCGAACATTGTGTCGGGGCCGGCCTTGCCGTCGAGGGTGTCGTTGCCGGCGTAGCCGAAGATGGCGTCGTCGTGGGCGCCGCCGTTGAGCGTGTCCTCGCCGGGCGTGCCGTAGACGTATTCCGGATCCGGCATGACGGTGAGGACGAGGTTGATCCCCTGCGACAGGCTGCGGAAGTAGGTCTGGCCCGGCGTCATCAGCCGGAAGTACTGAAGGTAGTCGGTCGTATAGAGCTCCCAGACGCCGTTGGCGTTGAGGTCGGTCAGGACGGCCTGGTTGAGAGGGTTGTTGGCCGAGGTCGACGAGGCGAAGACCCTGGGCGTGACGTCGAACCGGCCGCCGCCGAGGTTGTCGTAGACGGCCAGCTGCTCGCCCGCGGCGCCGGTGGCGACGAGCATGTCGATGTCGCCGTCGCTATCGACGTCGCCCAGCCAGGGGCGGGCAGAGGGGGCGACGGTCAGACCGTCGAAGTCCTGGCGCTGGGCGAACAGCGGCGCGGTGGCGGTTCCGATGTTTTCGAAGCGGCTGAGCCGGCCGTTGCTGGCCACCACCATGTCGAGGTCGCCGTCGCCGTCGAGGTCGCCGAAGGACGGCGAGGTGATCATCGGCTGACCGCCGGCGTTGAAATCAAGGCCGTCGAAGGGGTTGTCGATGCCCTGACGCTGGACCAGGCCAGCCAGCGCGCCCGGCCCGCCGGTGTTTTCGAAGTAGGCGATGGTTCCGCCGACGCCGCCGGAAATGACATCCAGATCGCCGTCCCCGTCCAGGTCCACGACGGACGTCATGGCGCTTCGGCCGCTGATGGAGTCACTGGGGAAGCCGTCGAGAGACCCCAGGGGCAGGGCCACGGCCTGCGGGACGAAGACGGGAGCCTGCGCCGTGCCGGTGTTCTTGAGCACGCCCAGGCTGGTCCAGTCGCGGGTGAAGACGATGTCGAGGTCGCCGTCGTTGTCGTAGTCCACGAAGTTCGCGGACTCGTAGTAGGGCGCGCTGTACGTCGACATGACGTTGGAGACGGCGCCGGAATTGACCCGCGCCCAGTCCTGAACCTCGTAAGGACCGGCGTTCAGCGACAGGGTCAGGAGACGAAGCTGAACCGGGTCGTTGCTGTCGGTGGTGAAGCCGATAGCCCCGAGCAGGGCCTGGACCGCCGCGGGCGTGGCGTTGTCGTTGAACGCGACGGCGGCGCTGCGCGCATTGTAGCCGACGGCCGTTTGGAAGGTTCCGATCGCGACGCCTTCGTAGGTGACGGTCCCGTCGGCGTAGCCGATCTGTCCGGGTCCCGTGCCCTGGTTGATGACCGAGAAGGCTTCGCCGGCGGCGTAGTGGTCCATGCCCAGCGCCAGCGAGGCGTTGACGTAGCTGACCAGGCTGTTGATCGTGACGCCGAAGTCGAGGGCGACGACGCCGGCGTTGGCGGCGTTCTCTGCGACCAGGATTTGGGCGTAGGAAACCCCGCTGAGCAGCTGAGAACTGGTCGAATGGACCGGGGCCGTCGTCTGGAAGTCGATCGTCAGGGCCTGGGGCGCGCCGCCGCCACCCTGGGCGAAGGAGAGCTGCAGGCTATGGGCGCCTGGGGCGGCCAGTTGGCTGTTCCGGGTCCAGCCGAGCTGGTGGATGACGGTTTCGACGAGGGCCTGGTCGGCCGCCGCGTTGAAGGTGACGGTGAAGTCGCCGCCCATCCCGCCGCTGGCCTGGCCGATGAGGACGCCGTTCACCCGGACGGCGCCGTCGGCGTCGAGGCTGGCGGCGCCGGCGCCGAGGGCGTTGATCAGGCTGACGCGTTCGTCGGCGGCGAGGCCGCTGACGGTCAGGACCGCGCCGTTGAAGACCGGTGCCGCGCCGCCGTCGGGATCGCTCAGAGTGACGTCGCCGGCAAAGGCATTGAGGGGACCGCTGCGGAACGTCAGCGCATCGCCGCCGGAACGCGGGGCGAAGGGCTCGTCGAAGGCGGTGACGTTGACGGTGACGCTGACCGGGGCGGGGGGGCTGTAGTCGGCGGCCGCCGAGGCCGTTTCGAGGACCTGGAGGGTCAGGGTGCGGCTGGCGGACGGGCTGTCGCTGACGTTGGCGTAGGCCAGGCGTTCGAGGATGGCTTCAAGATTGGCGAGCCGGACAGCGGAGGAGGCGCCGACGACGGCGATGTTGAAATCGCCGCCGGCGCCGCCGGTCGCCGATCCGATCACCTGACCATCGAGGGTGACCTGGCCGGTCGTGCTGTTCCAGGCCAGGTGGGCGTCGCCGAGCAGTGAGACACGGTCTTCGGCCAGCAGTCCGCTGACCGTCAGGCCGGTGATCGGCCGGCGCTCCGGCGAGGCCAGGCTGACGTCGATGTCGAGCCGCTGCGGCGCGCCGTTGACCAGCTGTTCGCCGAAGGTGTGGGTGGCGGTCACGTCGGTCAGGGTGGTCGGGTCGAATTGCGGGGCGATGGTGACCTGATGGAAGACATCGAAGCCGCCGCCGGCCTGAATTTCGAAGCGCAGGTTGAAGCTGTCGATGGGGGTGTCGCTGGCGTCCTGGATCACCAGGTTGGCGAGGATGGCCTCGACCTGGGCGACGGTGGCGCCGTTCAGGTGGATGATGATCGGGCCGGTCGCGCCGTTCGGGCTGGCGAACAGGAGGTTGGCGCCGGCATAGGTGACGCTGACGTTGCGCAGGTCCGGGACGGCGGCGTCTTCGCCCTGGGCCCGGAGGCTGAGGACGATCTCGTCGGGGATGTTGCTGATGATGATGTGGACGCCGGCGCTCTCATCGACGTCGGTGAAGCTGATCTGCGGCAGCAGCAGCTGGCCGCCGGACTGGAGGGCGTTTTCCTGCAGGGTGACGCTGCCGATGCCGGTGAGGACGGCGGCGTCGTCCTCCGGGCTGATGTAGAGGTCGAGGGTGCTTTGCGTGCTCGCGCCAGTGGCGTCCGAGAGCTCGACGGTGACGGCGCGGTGGGGCGTCGGGGTATCGTCGTCATTGCGGTAGAGGATGGCCTGGACAAGGCGGTTCAACAGCGCGGGCGTGGCGTCGCCGGTGAGGGCGAAGCTGATCGCGCCGGCGCTGCTGGTCCAGCTCGAGGCGACCTGGACGCCATCGATCCGGATGTCCGTGTCCAGGAGGATGCCCGCGGCGGCGCTGTCGACGCTGAACAGGTCGTTGGCGTCGGGGCTCTGCAGGCTGAGATGACCGCCGGCGAAGCCGCTGCCCTCAGGGGCGGAGACGGTGACCGAGGCATCGAGCTGGACCCAGGCGCCGTTGACGGAGCTTTCGCCGAAGCCGGCGGGACCGAAATCGAGGACGGCGGGCGCCTCGTAGTAGGGCGTGACGTTGATGGTAATCGACTGGGGCGGGATGAAGCCGGTGACGGCGTCCAGGTACTGGAGGGTAAAGGTGCGGCTGGCGGCGGGGGTGTCGCTGGTGTTGCCGTAGACGAGGTTCTCGATGATGGCCTCGATCGCCGGCCCGGTGACGTCGATGGTGAAGGTGATGGTCAGGGTCTGGGCCAGGCCGCCGGCGACCTGGCCGATCAGAACGCCGTTGTAGCTGACCGCCCCGGTGTTGGGGTCGACGTCGAGGGCGCCGTTGCTCCAGACCTCCACCCGGTCGTCGGGTCCGATGCCGGTGATCTGCAGGCTGCTGCCCGAGCCCAGCTGGACTTCGGGCATGGAGAAGGTGACGTCGGTGTCGAGCCGCCACGGGACCATGTTCACCATCTGCTCGTCGAAGGTGATCTCGCTGGTCAAGCCGGATAACGTGGGAGCGTCGTAGAAGGGCGTGACCTCGACGACGATGGACGGAACCTGGCCGCCGGCGTTCAAGGCGTGGTGGCCATAGAGGTTGACCAGGTCGATGCTCAGGGTGCGGCTGGCGACCGGGGTGTCGTTGCTGGTGGCGTAGGCCAGGGCCTCGATGACGGCCTCGACGGCGGCGGCCGTGGCGTCCGCGTTGAAGGTGACGACCAGGCTGGTTCCGACGGTGACGACGGCCTGGGCGACCAGGACGCCGTCGACGGTGACCGCGCCCGACGGCTCGTCGAAGCTCAGGGATGCGCCGTTGAGCAGGGTGACGCGGTCGAGGGCGACCAGGCCGCTGACGGTCAGCACGGCGCCGTCCAGGGATTCCCCCTTGGCGTCGAAGCTGACGTCGGTGGTCAGGGGCCGCAGTCCGGCGTTGACGAAGAGTTCCGAGAAGCTGGCGGTCTCCGGGACGCCGTTGAGGTCGGTCTGCTCGCCGTTGGGCGTGACGCTGAACTTCCAGCCGGCCTGGATGAAGTTGCCCGAAGGGCCGAAGAGCAATTCGAAGGTCCGCGAGTCTTCGGACGGGTCGTCGTCGCTGTTCTTGAAAATGAGCTGGCGGAGGACGGCCTGGATCACGGCCGGCTCCTGGTCCCCGTAGAAGCTGAGGCCGAAATAGCCACCGATGGTCTGGAATCCGCCGACGGCCACGCCGTTGTAGAGGACCTGCTGGTTGTCGACGGCGACGCCGTCGGCCTCGCGGAAGAAGAAGCTGTCCCCGGCAATCAGGTTGCCGATCTGGAAGCTGAACAGGGAGATCGGCCCATCGGAGAAGACGACGACGTCCTGGAATCCGGCGACGCCGCTGTGGTTGAGGTCGTTCTCGCTGAAGCTGCCGATGAAGCTGAAATTGCTGTAGGCGATCGCGTCGGGGGACTGCTCGACATTGACGACGATCTCGACCGGGCCGGTCTCGCCGTTGCGGTGCAGGACTTCACCGGCGGCGTTCAGCAGCGACAGGGTCAGGGTGCGGACGGCTTGCGGTGAGTTGTCGTCGGTGCGCATGGCCAGGTGTTCGAGGACGAACTCGACCTCGGCGGCCGTGACGCCGGCGGCGAAGGTGACGGTCAGGGCCTGGCCGTTCTCGCCGCCCGTGGTGGTGGCGATGACCTCGTGGTCCATGGTGACGGCGCCGGTGGCCGGATCCCACGCGCCTGACGGATCGTCGAAGTGGAGGCCGAGCACGTCCTCCGCGGCGGCGCCGGACACGGTGAGGACCGAGCCGGAGAAGCCTTCGCTGGTGTCGCGCAGGGTGACGGACGTATCCAGCCAGTTGAAGCCGAGGTTGAGGTATTGCTCCTCGAAGGTGACGCTGGCCGCGAGGTCGGCAAGGTCGGCGCTGTAGGTCGTGCCGCCGGCGACGTTGACGACGATCCGGTTGTGGTCGGAATGGCCGTCCGGGTCGGTGAGGGTGAGCGTCAGGGTGCGTCGGGCGTCGGGCGTCGCCGTGTTGACGAAGGTCAGGGCCTCGATGATGGCCTCGACATCCTCTCCCGTCGCGTCGGCGAAATAGATGATGAAGTTGGCCGGGTCGCTGCCCAGCTGGGCGATGACCTGCCCGTTCCGGTGGATGTAGAGGGTCCCCTTGTCCTCGATCAGCTGGAAGTCGCCGTCGGGAGCCAGCGCCACCATATCGCCGTCGCCGAGGCCGGTGACGGTCAGTTGGCCGCCGATCCAGTTGGCCGGGCCGATCACGGTGACGGCCGCGTCGAGGCGGATCGGCGTGGCGGCCTCGGCCAGGGTCAGGTCCAGGGTCGCGGCGAGGTCCTGCAGGTCGCCCGGCTGGAAGACGGTGATCTCGACGCTGACCGGCTGGCCGCCCTGTTGCAGGCTGTGGCCGCCCTGGTCGGTCAGGCTGACGGACAGGGTCCGGCTGCCGATCCCGGCGCCGGGGCTGGCGAAGGTCAGGGCGTTGATCAGGGCCTGGACGGCGAGGGTGGTGGCGTCGCCGTTCAGGGTGACAGTGAAATCGGCGCCCTGGCCGCCGGCGGCGATGCCGATTTCGACGCCGTCGAAGCTGACGACGCCGGCGGTGATGGTCAGGTCCTGGCTTGGGGTCAGGCTGATCCGGTCGGTGGCTTCCAGGCCGCTGACGGTGAGCGCCGAGCCGTCGAAGTCGCCCTCGGCGTCTTCGAGACCGGACCCGCCGGCCAGGGCCAGCGGTTCGCCCGCATCACCGACTGCGACGCGGTAGCCAGAGCCGAAGCCGCTGAGGCTGACCTGCTCGGGATTGTCGATGATGTTCAGATTGACCGTGAACTGGGCGAGCAGGTTGTAGCCGCTGTCGAGGAACTGGAGAGACAGCTGCGAGGCGACCGGCGAATTACTCTGGTTGGCGTAGGTCAGGTTTGAGATCACCGCATCGATGGCGATGCTCGGCGCGCCCTGGAAGGAGATGGTCAACTGCGACGAGTCCGGCTGGTAGTAGCCAACCGGGAAGCCGCTGAAGTAGATTTCGCCCATCGGGCCGATCCCGAGCTCGCCCGGCCCCATGCCCTGGTCGCGGAGGCCGATCTGGTCGTCGCTGTTCTGCCAGCTGATGATCAGGATGCTGTCGGTCAGGTCGTTTTCGCTGTCGGTCACGACGACCTGCGGGAACAGCACCACCGGCGCGACGCTGACGTCATCCTCATTCAGGGACGCGGTGACCGGCAGGTTGCTGATGGAGATGTCGCCCGGCTGGTCCTGGACATAGATGTCGATGGTGTTGCTGACCGGCGGCGGGGCGTAGATGGCGCTGAGGCCGTTGGCGTCATCGACCAGGACGTCGAGGGCGCCATCGCCGTTGAGGTCGATGGCCACGGTCACGCCCGGGCCGCTGAGGGTGAAGCCGGCGAACGGGTTGGGGCCGTAGAGGCCGCTGAAGTTAAAGCCGCCCATACCATCGCCGACACCGAGCGAGATGGCGCCGCCGTTGAGGGCGATGACCATGTCCAGCACGCTGTCGCCGTTGAAATCGCCCAGCGTCGGCCGGCCGGTGGCGACCAGGCCGACGGCGGCGCCCCAGACGAGCTGAAGGCCCATGCCGTAGGCGTTGTAGTTCATGTAGCTGAGGATCTCGCCGGCGCCGGTCACCGCGACGATGTCGTCGAAGCCGTCCTTGTTGAAGTCGGCCAGGGTCAGGGAGCCGCCGGCCCCAAGGGCGAGCTGGCTGGTCAGGCTGGCCGAGACGCCCGCATCCTCGGCGTAGGTGTCGTTGCCGGCCGGGCCCGGCGCGTTGGTGTTGCTGAACACCCGGATGTCGCCGTTGGCCTCGACCGCGATGATGTCGCGCAGGCCGTCGAGGTTGGCGTCGCCGAACGACAGGCTGGCCCCGGCGCCGAGGGGCGTGGACATGGTGATGAAGTCGAGGGCGACGGCCGAAAAGCCGGTCGGCGAGCCATGGTAGAGGACGAGGTCGCCGTCCTCGGTGACGAAGACGAGGTCTGTGCCGTTGGTGTCGACATCAAGGGCCAGGGCGGATCCGGCCTGCCGCGTCTCGCCGCCCTCGGTCAGGGGAACCGCGCCGGCCAGGAAGTCGGTCACGCTGCCGGTCATTTGGCCGGCGCCGTCGGTGACGTCGATGGTCAGGGTGCGGCTGGCGACCGGGTGGGGGCTGTTGTTGGCGAAGGTCAGGTGCTCGATCACCGCCTCGACCGCCGCCAGGGTGGCGGCGCCGTTGAAGGCGATGGTGAAGTCGGTCCCCAGGGACCCGCCCGAGGCGATGCCGATCAGCAGGCCGCCGAAGGTGACCTCGCCGGTGGCGGCGTTGTAGCCGACCTGACCGGCCCCGGTTCCCGCGTTGAACAGCGAGATGACGTCCTGGAAGGTCAGGCCGCTGACCCGCAGCGATCCATTGGCCATGTCGCCTTCGGCGTCGGTCAAGGTGACGTCGCCGTCGATGATCTGGGGCGTCGCGCTGACGTCGTTCTCTTGCAGAACGACGGCGTCGAGGTCGGTCAGGGTCGGAGCGGTCATCGGTCGAAATCCAGGCGAACGGAGTTTTGCGACCGTGCGTTGCCATGCCCTCAAATCGGGGGGGAGTGCACAAACCGTGATGCATTTTGGCGCGAGCCGGTTCGCCTGACGGGCGACGACTACCTCAGGTAGCGAGGATTAAACCTCCGTCATGACGAGATTGTAATATGGTAATGAGACAACTGTCTCAATATATAGCGACGTATCGAGTTTGCGATTCCAACCAAACCTCCCCCGAGAGACGCCAGGGACCTCATAGATGACCGCTACCCAAACACCCAGCCGCCACGACCTGTACGGCCCGATCCACAAGGGTCTGCGCCTCGGCTCCTCGCGCCTGTTGATGGCGCTGGGCCAGATCGAAACCCGCGACCGCCGCGCCGTTGTCAGCCTGGTCGGCGAAATCCGCATCCACCTGCAGCTGGCGGAAGAGCACCTGCAGCACGAGGACGCCGAGTACAACGAACCGCTGCGCAGCCGCGCGCCGGAGCTGGCGGCGCAACTCGACGACGATCACCATCACCACTACGAGACATTCCGCGAGCTCGAAGGCCTGGTCGATGCCCTGGAAGCCGCCGACGACGAGGCCCGCGCCGCCGCCGGCCGCGCCCTCTTCCTGCGCTTTTCGACCTACTTCGGCGACGACCTGGCCCACATGGCCCGGGAAGAGCAGGAGGCGCTGCCCGCCTTCCACGCCCACTTCACCGATCAGGAGCTGATGGACATGGAAAGCCGCATCATCCAGTCGATCGCGCCGGAACGGCTGACCCAGTACTATTTGATCATGCTGCCCGGCATGAACCCGGCCGAGCGGGCGACCTTCCTGCGCTACATCCGCGCCAACGCCCCGCCCGAGGCCTATACCCACATTCTCGACGACGTCGCCCGCACGGCCCTGCCGCCCGAGCAGTTTCGGGTTCTGAACGAGGAGCTGGCCTATGTCGCTTGACTGGACCCGCCCGGCGCCCCTGACCCCCGCGGAGATGGACGCCCGCATGGACGAGCACTTCGCCTTCGAGGCGGCAGACAATGTCCAGGGTGTCCTGGCCACCCTGACCGCCGATGTCGAGCATGACATCGTCGGCTGGCCCACCGGCCCGACGCAGGGCCGCGATGGCGCGGCGCCCTTCTATGAGGCCCTGTTCGCCGACCTCGCCGACGGGCAGGTGCAGACGCTGCGGCGGCTCTACGGCGAGGCCTTCATGGTCGATGAGTCCCTGTGGCGCGGCCGCGCGCCCGGGCGGCCGTTCGGGCTGGAGGGCCGGGACCGACCGCTCGAATTCCGCCTGCTGCATGTGGTGGAATTCGCCGACTCGGGGGCAATCAGGCGGGAGAACGTCTGGGTCGACCTCGCGTCGATCATCCAGCAGCTGCCGCAGGACTGAGGATTGCCACGCGCCCCCGCCAAGCCCGACCGCAGCAACCAGCGCCGGCGGACCCGCAAGGATCTGCTGGAGGCGGCCGGGCGGCTGATGCAGCGGGGGACCAAGCCCAGCCTGGAGGAGATCGCCGAGGAGGCGATGGTCAGTCGGGCGACGGCCTATCGATACTTCACCAACCTCGAGGACCTGCTGGTCGAGGCGGCGGTGGATACGAACATCCCGTCTGTGGCGCAGATCTTCCCCGACGGCCCGCCCGAAGATGCGCTGACGCGTCTGGGCC
Source organism: Caulobacter sp. SRI_014 (assembly GCF_057586315.1). Taxonomy (NCBI): domain Bacteria; kingdom Pseudomonadati; phylum Pseudomonadota; class Alphaproteobacteria; order Caulobacterales; family Caulobacteraceae; genus Caulobacter; species Caulobacter sp. SRI_014. The sequence continues at coordinate 29,808 of NZ_JBYCZQ010000014.1, forward strand.
GTATCGACGCGGCCCTCGACTCCATGATGGCCGGCAACGAGGGACCGTTGCGCTTCATGCTGGCGGCGGCGCTGGAGAAGGGGCGAGGGCGCAGCCGCAACGACCCGCCGGTCCGCCAGAACCGCCGCACGCCGCTGATCGAGGCGGCGCTGGAGCCCTGGCGGGATGAGTTCGATCCGGCGGCCTTTGATCGGCTGGTCACGGCCCTGGCCCTGGTGGTCGGCTCCGAGGGCATGATCGTCTTCAAGGACGTCGTGCCGCTTTCGCAGGCCGAAGCGACGGCGACCAAGGCCTGGGTGATGGCGGCGCTGATCGAGGCGGCGAAGAAGGGGCTCTAGACGGCCACCTTCGGCTGACAGAGGCGTTGTGGCGTGCAGTATGGCCTTTGCAGGCCTCAGGGATTTCCAATGAGCGACACCCCCAACTGGCGAAGCCGACTGCCGGGCGCGCGGCTGCCCGCCCCGGGTCTGACCAAGGCGCAAATCGTCGGGTTCGAGGGCGTGCGCCTGAGCGTTGAGGAGGCCGAGGACAGCCTGCTGGCCGCCGCCGACCGGCTGGCGCCGCTGCGGGCGCCCTGGGCGCGGGAGGCGTTCAACATCCTGGCCATCTCGGGCGGGGCGGCGGGCGGCGCCTATGGGGCCGGCATCCTGGTCGGCCTGACCCGGGCCGGGCGGCGGCCGGACTTCGCCATTGTCACCGGGGTCAGTACGGGCGCGCTGATCGCCCCCTTCGCCTTCCTGGGGCCCGGTTGGGACGACCGGCTGATGGACGCCTACGTCGGCGGCCATGCGGCGGACCTGCTGTCGCTCGGCAAACTGGGGCCGGGGACGGGGGCCATCTTCCGATCGGAGACGCTGGACCGTCTGGTGGCGCGCTATGTTGATGCCGAAATGCTGGGCTCGATCGCCGCCGAGCATGCCAAGGGACGGCGGCTGCTGGTCGCCACCACCGATCTGGACCGGCAGCGGACGGTGATCTGGGACATGGGCGAGATCGCCAGCAAGGGCGGGGATGAGGCGCTCAGCCTGTTCCGCACGGTGCTGGTCGCCTCGGGCAGTCTGCCGGGCATCTTCCCGCCCAAGCGCATCGTCTGCCAGGCCGGCGGGGTGCTGTACGAGGAGATGCATGTCGACGGCGGGGTGACGACGCCGCTGTTCCTGATGCCCGAGGCGTTGCTGCGCTGGCGCAAGCTGGGCCAACGGCTGGCGAGGAGCCAGGTCTACGCGATCGTCAACACCGTGCTCGACCAGGCGCCGCGCACGACCCAGAACAACATGCCGGCCATCCTGATCCGCAGCTTCGACACCATGCTGCGCTTCAGCTACCGCCACGCCATCGAGGTGACGGCGGCGTTCTGCGCCCGGCACCGGCTGCCGTTCAGCATCGCTTCGATCCCGGACCCGGGCGAGGCCTTCAGCATGATGAGCTTCGACACCGCCACCATGCGCCGCAACTTCGACGCCGCCGTCGAGCGGGCGATGGGCGACAACCTCTGGGTGACGCCGGTGGCGGAGCCCAGTATTGCGGCGGGGCTGCTGCAGGCGCTGAAGACCAGGCCGGACCGGGCCGGAGCGGTGCCGCGCAATGAGCCGATCGAGGATGCGGGGACCGAGTAATGCGTGGATCGTTGTGGATGGGCCTGCTGGCCTGGACGGCGCTGGCCGTTCCGGCTCTCGCGGCGTCGCCGGCCCGTGTCGAGAAGCTGGAACGCGGCGGCTATCTGGAGGTCGGCAGCGACAAGCGCGTGGGCGACCAGGTGTCATTCAACTACATCTCCCTGGCCGACTACGATGTCCAACGAGGGGATAGATGGACCCTGGACATGGCCTGGAGGCGGAACCGGATCACCCTGTCCTGTGACTGGCGCATGATCATCGCCCAAGATTTTGTCGATGCGTCGCAGAAGGGCGTTCTCTGGCCGGTCGCTGATCTTCGCAGCTATGGCGGCGGCACGTTCGTGCCGTACGACGGCGATATGGGCAATGTGTTCCAGCGCTTCTGCGGAATGACTGACGGCTGGAGCGACCCGGTCGCCTTCGACAAGGTGATGGCGGAGAAGCGGGCGATGTTGCCGAAGGCCGTCGATGCCCCGGCCAGTCCGAAGCCCTCGCTCAAAGCGGTGCTCCGCGCAGTGAAGAACCGGACCCCGCTGCCTGACCAGCACTTCTGGGATTTCGGCCCGGCCGCCTGGCGGCGGATGGACGCCCACCCCAAAGACCCGGCTATCGTCTTCGTCAACGCCGCGCGGATCGCGATCCTGCAGGACACCCGCAGCGCCTGGGTGTTCATGGTCCCGCCGCCGAAGGACCCCGAGGACGCCGAGGTGACGCGCGACGCGGCCATGCGGCAGTACCAGATCGACTGCGCGACCGGCGAGGTCGAGCTGATCGGTCAGACGGTGTGGTGGGCCGCCGGCGGAAACTACCCGGAGAGCGACCGCTTGGGCTCCACCGGCCCGGCGCTCGACGGGTCGCTGACCGGGCGGCTGAAGGAAACGGTGTGCACGATGAAGCTGGGCGCCGAGGCTCTTCCCAGCATGGACGCGGCCTACAAGAGCGTTGTAGGCCGGTCGCGCTGGTTCTGGTGACTAGTGGGCCTCGGCCTTCTTCTTCGGGAGGAAGTGCAGCACCGCGACGATGATCCCGCCGACGACAAGACCGACCACGGCCGAGAGGCCGGCGAAGGTGAACCAGCCGAGCAGCGGGCCGACCCCGGGAACGGCGCCGGCGGCGTGGGCCGCGCCCTCGACCCAGACCGGCACCGGGCTGAAGTGATAGTGCTCCAGCCCGTGCACCATGATGCCGCCGCCGACCCACAGCATGGCGGCAGTGCCGACCACCGACAGCCCCGTCAGCAGGGGCGGCATGGCGCGGACCAGGCCTTCGCCCAGGGCGGCGGTCGGCCGGCGAGGGCTCTTGGCCAGGTGCAGGCCGATGTCGTCCATCTTCACGATCAGGGCGACGACGCCGTAGACGATGACGGTGATGCCGATGCCGACGGCCAGCAGGGCCATGGCGCGCACCATTAGCGGCTGGTCGGCGACTTCTCCGAGCGCGATGGCCATGATCTCGGCCGACAGGATCAGGTCGGTGCGGATGGCGCCGGCGACCTTCTGCTTTTCGAGGTCGGCCGAACTGAGCGCCAGGTCCTCGGGACCGTCCACCTCGTGATCGCCATGGAAGAAGTACTCGAAAATCTTCTCGCTGGCCTCGAAGCAGAGGTAGGCGCCGCCGATCATCAGCAACGGCTGAATGGCCCATTGGGCGAAGACGCTGAGCAGCAGGGCGCCGGGCAGCAGGAAGACCAGCTTGTTGATGAAGCTGCCCTTGGCGATCTTGGCGACGATCGGCAGCTCGCGGTCGGGGGTGAAGCCGACGGCGTAGCCGGGGGTCACGGCGGTGTCGTCGATGACCACGCCCGCGGCCTTGGCGCCCGCCTTGCCCGCGGCGGCGGAGACGTCGTCCAGCGAACTGGCGGCGATCTTGGCGATGCCGGCGATGTCGTCGAGAAGGGCGGCGAGTCCGGAAGCCATCGGTGTCCATCCGTTGCGGGGTTGGACGTTCGGTAGAGGCTAAGCGGGATTCCGTAAAGGCGGCAGGCGCCGGGCGCGGACCTTGCCGTCGTTGTGGAACTCGCCGGCCAGGCCGAGACGGGCGTTGCAGGCCGGGCAGCGAATTTCCTGATCGGCCGGTTCCTCACCGGTGATCACAACCACGCCGCCACAGGGCTTGCACTTCCAGCGGTCGCCAGCCGACGGCGCGTCGGCCACCGGCTCCGCAGCCTTGGGGGCCGGCGGCGAAATCTTCAACTTCAGGATGGGGCGGCGGGGTGCGTCGGTCATGGGAGCGGCAATCGTTGGGCTGCGGACCATAGGCCGGAGAACGCGCGACGCAACCGTTCAAACGGGCGGGGCCGTCGGTCCGGGGTCGACGGCCTTCGGGAACGATCTAGTTCGGCCTCAGGCGCAAGCGAGAGGTCCGGTGCTGACATCCTTTGGACAGAGCTACCGGGCGGCGGTCTTCGGGGGCACGGGCGGCATCGGATCGGCCCTGGTTGCGGCGCTGGCGGCTGATCCGCGCTGCCAGTCGGTGTGGAGCGGCGCGCGCCGGCCCGGGCCGTCCTCGGGCAAGGTCCGGGGGTTTGAGTTCGATCTGGAGGACCATGCCAGCATCGTGGCGGCGTCACAGGCGATGCTGCTGGACGGTCACGCACCGGACCTCGTCATCGTCGCCACGGGTCTTCTGCATGACGGGACGTTGGCGCCGGAGAAGACCATCGCCGCCCTCAACGCCGAGGCCATGGCCAGGGCGTTCGCCATCAACTGCATCGGACCGTCGCTGATCGCCGGCGCCCTGGCGACGCGCCTTCCGCGCGACAGGAAGTCGGTGTTTGCCGTGCTGTCGGCCCGTGTTTCGTCGATCAGCGACAACCGGCTGGGCGGCTGGCACAGCTATCGGGCCTCCAAGGCGGCCCTCAACATGATCGTCCGCAACCTCGCCCTCGAGCTGGGGCCTCGTCGGCCGCTCGCGGTGTGCCTCGGCCTGCATCCGGGAACCGTCGACACCGCGCTGTCCACGCCCTTTCAGCGGGGCGTGCCGTCCAGCAAGCTGTTCACGCCGGCGTTCGCCGCCGAGCGCCTGCTCAGCGTCATCGATAGCGCCTCGCCGGCCGACAGCGGCAAGCTGCTCGCCTGGGACGGCGCCGAGATCGGCTACTAGGCGACCCCGACCTGTCGGCAACGGTCGGAGCAGAATTTCACCGCCTCCCAGTCGCGGGCCCATTTGCGCCGCCAGGTGAAGGGGCGGCCGCAGGCGACACAGGGTTTCGAGGGCAGGTCCGCTTTCCGCGGCGCCTGGCCGTTCGCGTTGCGCCGACCGCCCTTGGCCATCGCCTTCCTGCCCGCTGCTGTGGCGTTCGCCGCCTTCACCGACTATCTAGCGCGCCGTGAGCCAAAGACCGCCCCATACCTTCTCCGTCGCGCCGATGATGGACTGGACCGACCGTCACTGCCGGGCGCTGCACCGGACGCTGACGGGGCGGGCGCTGCTCTATACCGAGATGGTCACGACCGGGGCGGTGCTGCACGGCGACCGTGAGCGGCTGCTGGGCTATGACCCGGTCGAGCATCCGGTGGCCTTGCAGCTGGGCGGGTCGGACCCGAATGATCTGGCGGCCAGCGCCAAGATCGGGGCCGAGCTGGGCTACGACGAGATCAACCTGAACGTCGGCTGTCCCTCCGACCGGGTGCAGTCGGGGCGGTTCGGGGCCTGCCTGATGCGCGAGCCCGAGCTGGTGGCTGACTGCATGGCGGCGATGATCGCGGCGGTCGATGTGCCGGTGACGGTGAAGTGCCGCATCGGCGTCGATGACCAGGAGCCGGAGGAGAGCCTGTTCCGGCTGGTCGACCTGTCTGCGGCGGCGGGGGTGAAGACCTTCGTGGTCCATGCCCGCAAAGCCTGGCTGAAGGGGCTGTCGCCGAAGGAGAACCGGGACATCCCGCCGCTCGACTATCCGCTGGTCTATCGGCTGAAGCGCGAGCGGCCTGAGCTGACCATCGTCATCAATGGCGGGGTGGCGTCGCTCGACGAGACGAAAGCGCACCTGGAGCATGTCGATGGGGTCATGATGGGGCGCAGCGCCTATCACGAGGCCGGGCTGCTGGGCGAGGTCGACCGGCGGCTGTTCGGCGAGGGCGGCGAGGATGTCTCGCCGTTCGAGGCGGTGGCGCGGTATCGGCCCTATCTCGAAGCGCGGCTGGCGGAGGGCGTGCACCTGCCGGCCATGGCGCGGCACATGCTGGGTCTGTTCCACGGTCGGCCCGGCGCGCGGACCTGGCGACGGATCCTGACCGTCGAGGGGGTCAAGGCGGGGGCCGGGATCGAGGTCGTCGACCAGGCTCTGGACGCGGTGAGCGGCGCGCGGGCGGCGGCGTAGGGGGTTTCCCCGGGTTGCGGCGGCTGGAAGCGCCGCCTACTTCACCGCCATGGCCGATAGACCAGAAGACCATCCGCGCGGACCCGGACCGCGACTTGGCCCCGGCGTCGCGGTCGGCATCGACGAGGCGATGATCCGGACCCTCGTCCACGCTTTCTACGCCCGGGTCCGGCAGGAGCCGGTCCTGGGGCCGGTGTTCGAGCGGGCCATCGGCGAGAGCTGGGACGCGCACCTGGCCAAGCTGTGTGATTTCTGGTCTTCGATCATGCTGGCGACCGGCCGGTTCCAGGGCCGCCCCATGCAGGCCCACAACCGGCTGCCCGATATCAGGCCTGAGCATTTCCCCCGCTGGCTGGGGCTGTTCGAGAGAACCGCATTGGAGGTCTGCCCGCCAGCGGCGGCCGCGATGTTCATCGAGCGCGCACGGATGATCGGCCGCAGTTTCGAGATGGGTCTGGCGGTGAGCCGGGGTGAGCTGCCGCCGGTGCGGCTGCAGAATTAGACGCCGATCTGACCGGATCACGGCGGGCGGCTGACCCGCAAGCGACGGCGTTCGCCGAATAATACTATTTCAAGTTGTATGACTCGGAAATCGATCATAACGTTTCCTCAATTCCAGGGAGGCCGCATGACCGACACCACGCCGCTGGTTTTCATTCACGACGCCGCCATCGACGATTTCGTCGCGACGCTGCTGATCCAGTCGATGAGCCAATACGAGCTCAAGGCGGTGATCATCGCCGCCGCCGACTGCGTGCCGCAGCCGGGGCTGGATGTGGCCTCGCAGGTCAACCAGTTCATGGGCAAGCCCGATCTGCCGCTGGGGCTGAGCAGCGCCCGGGGCTGGAACGCCTTTCCCTGGCCCTACCGCAGCGACTGCATCAGCCTGGCCGGGATCGACATCCTGAAGCCGTACAAGTCGACGGTTTCGGAACTGAACCCGCCGTCCGGTGACGACATCCTGGCCGAGGTCCTTCGGCAGGGGGCGGCGAGCGGCAATCTGGTCACCGTGCTGCTAACCACCGGCTTTACGCCACTGACGACGGTGCTGGAGAAGGACCCGCTACTGGCCAAAGGGATCGGCAAGGTCGTCTGGATGGGCGGCGCCTGGGCCGTGCCGGGCAACCTCGATCCGACGACCATCCCGCCGCAGATCGCCAACAAGCACGCCGAATGGAACGTCTTCTGGGACCCCTTCGCGGCTGACGACGCCCTGGCGACCCTGCCGTCCATCGCCGTCTTCCCGCTGGATATCACCGACACGGCCAAGATCACGGAAGCCTTCATGACCACCCTGCAGACGCAGGGGGCGACCGATACCTTCTCGGCGTTCGCTTATCAGGCCTACAGCCTGGTCTCGGATGAGCCGTTCTACGACATGTGGAACGTGACCTCGACGGTCTTCCTGGACGCGCCGCAGCTCTATTCGGCGCCGACCGGCAGCCCGCTTGGCGTCGTGCGATGGGGCTTCGAGCAGGGGTGGATGCAGGCGGCGACGGCCAAGGGACGGCCGGTCCACGACCTCTATCTCAGCTTCGCCGATCAACCCGGCTTCTACGACTACGTCACCAACGGCCTGGCCCGTTCGGCCTGATCCTCGGGGAGGGGATTTCACATGACCTTCAAACTGACAAAGGCAGCGGCCATCGGCGCCGCGCTCAGCATGGCGGTGCTGGCCGTCATGAGCTGCAGCAAGGGGCCCGAAAAGCCCAAGGCCGGTTCGGCCGCGGATCTGGCCTTCCGAAACTCGGTCGATACGCCGCCAGAAGGCTCGACGGGCAATTTCAAGCTCAGCGTCAACTATCCCAAGGAGGCCGGGGAATGCCCTGAGTGCTCTTGGCTGAAGCTGGATGTCGACTTCATCCCCGAGTTCCCGGCCAAGCCCAATCCCAACGCCTGGACCGAGGGAAAATGGGCCGAGTACATCGACCTGATCCTCAAGTACGTGAAGCAGGATCAGGACCCGAACCTGGCCGACAACGTCGGTTGGAAGACCGAGGTCGGCGGCAAGACCCGCTGGTTCAACGTGCCCTGGATGGCCTACGACCCGACCGTCGGGCGTGAATACCGCCACGGGACGACCAACGAGCGCACCGCCCACCTGCAGGACCTGGTTGGGCCGGACGGCAAGGAGATCCCGGACGATGAGGTCTCCATCGGGGGCGCGCACTTCTTCCCGAACATGACCGCCGACTGCAAGAAACTGTACCCCAACGGGTTCGAGACCTGGTCGGTCGGCTACTACAACCCGCAGGGCGGCTATGCCCTCGGCAAGTCGATCCCGAAGGACGGCGTGCCCAAGACGGGCAAGTTCATGGGCGCCGACATGCCCGCCGGCCTGCCGTTCCCGGACGGCACGGCGGTGATGAAGGTGCTGACGACGACCGCGCCGGTCGACTGCGTGCCCTTCCTGAAGAATTCGCCGGTGTGGACGGTCAACCGCCACGTCCTCGACCCGGTCAGCAAGGAGTACATGTGCGAGCGCAAGGTGCAGGAAACCCGCATCGTGCAGATCGACGTCGCCGTGGTCGATCGCCGCTCGCCGACCGGCTGGGTCTACGGCACCTACGCCTACAACGGCGACAAGGAGGGCGCGACCTTCTGGGACCGTCTGGTGCCCTTGGGCGTGCAGTGGGGAGCCGATCCCTGGACCTTCCCGGCGGTGCCGAAAGGCGACAGCCAGCCGTTGCAGCAGTCGGTCGCCAATCCGAACATGGGCATGTACCAGCACATGGGCTGCGAGGGCCGTCTGGCCGGTCCGGTCGACAATCCGCAGTCGTCCTGCATGAGCTGCCACGGCAGCGCCTATGCGGCCAAGGACGGGGTCCAGTCGGTGATGGGGACGAACGTTCCGCCGTCGTTCGGCTTCTCGGGGCTGTGCACGGCCTACTCGCTGGACAACGCCGGCTACTTCCAGAACCAGCCCGCGCCCCAGTCGTTCGGCGGCGGCAAGTATCCGAATGCCATGTCGCTGGACACCTCGCTGCAGATGGAAGTGGCCTACCAGAGCTACGGCCAGTTCAAGACGGTCGGCAAACCCGCCGCCTGCGTGAACCCCAAGCCGTAGACGGGAGGATTCCATGACAGGCATTTCCCGCAGACAGCTGTTCGAGGGCGCGACCGGCGTCGCCCTCGCCACAGCCGCGGCTTCCGCGGCGACGACCGCCGCGGGGGCCGAGAGGCCCGAGCAAGAGCCCCGGGGCGACCGTCAGGACATCACCCTGACCTGCGCCTATCTGGACCAGCCCAACTTCGCTGGACCCAAGGGGGACTATGGCGATCCAAAGCTGGAGGGCACGGGCGGCGTCCGCGCCCGGCTGCGGGCCTACAACGGCCAGGTGCCGGGGCCACTGATCACCACCAGGCCGGGGCAGCTGTTGAACATCAAGGTGGTCAACGACATGCCGCCCTATGATTCAAAGGGCTGGAACGGCAATCACAACGTGCCGCACGCCATCAACTCGACCAACCTGCATACTCACGGGCTGGATGTGCGGCCGCACCTGTTCGAGCCACTGGGCACCTCCAACCCGCTGGCCGAGATGATCTCGATCCATCCCGGCGAGTCCAAGGAATACCCGTTCCAGATCCCTGACGACCAGCCGCCGGGCCTCTACTGGTACCACCCGCACCACCACGGCTCGACCGCGGTGCAGGCGGTCAGCGGCATGGCCGGCCCCCTGATCGTCAAGGGCGACATCGACGAGGTGCACGAAATCAAGGCGGCGCGCGATATCCTGCTGGCCCTGCAGGACATCGGCCTGTTCGTCAGCAACGACTCCAAGGCCACCGATCCGTCGCCGCTCTACTGCTACGACCCCAGGCAGAACGCGATCTGGCAGACCTTCGGCGGCAACGTCACCATCTACGACCCCAAGACCGGCCAGCCGGGCAAGACCGATCTGACCTGCGGGTTCACGACCGGGGACTATCCGCTCCGCTACTACCTGCTGAACGGCAAGGCCTTCTTCAAGGAAACCCACAACCAGGCCAACCCGACCAGCCCGACCCCGGCCCAGATGCCGGTCCAGCGCTACCAGATCGCCCAGGGCGAGGTGGTGCGGTTCCGGATGCTGAACGCCTGCTCGGACAACCTGATGCCCATCGTGGTGCAGGGGCACGAGATGCACCTGATCGCGCTGGACGGGGTGAACTTCAGCGAGGTCCGGACGATCCCGGTCTATGACAAGATGACCGGCGACGGGCAGGTGCTGCTGGCGCCGGCCAACCGGGCCGAGTTCCTGATCCAGGGCATCAACAAGCCCGGCGTCTACAAGATCATGCAGCTGGCCCAGGGGCAGCAGTTCCTGCACAGCGCCCAGAAGACGATCTGTGAGATCGAGATCACCAAGAAGACGAAGAAGATGGGGCTTCCCACGAAGCTGCCCAGGCAGGAGCGCAACTACCCGCTGATCAAGCCCGAGGAAATCAAGACCATCCGCACCATCCAGTTCGGCGGGACCTTCCCCGGCGTGCTGAACCCGGTGGTCGGCATCGATTTCCTGATCAACAACATGCAGTACGAGGAACGGGCCGTCCCGGTAATCGTCGAGCGCGATACCTGCGAGGAATGGCATCTGGTCGTCGAGGGGCCGCACCACGGCGGGACCGAGGGGCACCCGTTCCATATCCACGTGGACTCATTCGAGGTGATCTCGATCAACGGGGTGGCGCAGCCGCCGGGCACCTTCATGGACACCATCTGGGTGGCGGCGAAGACGACGGTGGTGATCCGGATGAAGTTCGTCGAATGGGTCGGGAAGAGCGTCTTCCACTGTCACATCCTGCCCCATGAAGACACGGGCATGATGCAGAACTTCCTGATCGTGGATCCGGCGACGGCCCACAAGCAGGATCACCACTAGGGGATCACGACATCTTCCCGCCTGCGCCATTCTTCGGCCCGCCCCCGCGCGCCGAAGGATGGCGTTCTTTTGGGGCGGTTCAGGGCTTGAGGATCAGCGCCGTGCGCGTGGCCTCGAAGGAGGACAGGCGGCCGAGGTAGCTCATGCCGAGCAGGCTGGTTTCGAGGCCGGTCTGAAGGACCAGGGCGTCGACGTTCTCGACCCGGGCGCCGGCGATGGTGACGCTGCGCAGCTTGACCTGGGCCGCCATGGTCTTGCCGTCGGCAGTGGTCACCGGCACGCCGTAGGTCAGCTTGGTCAGATCGAGGCCCAGACGTTTCGCGTCATTCGCGGTCAGGGCCACGGCAGTGGCTCCGGTGTCGACCAGGAAACGCACTGCGCTGCCGTTGACGTCGGCGGTGGCCCAGTAGTGGCCGTCGGCGGCCTTGGTCACCTGGGCGGGCGCGGCGGAGGAGGCGGCGACAGGCGCCACCGCCAGCTGGGCGTTGGCCGGCTGGCCGAACGTCTGGGTCGGGTCGAAGTTGACCACGGCGCCGGCCGCGCCAACGGCCGACAACGCTCCCACCAGCACAACGGCTGCGAACTTCAACATCGATGACACCCCGCCCTTTTGGCTTCGTCGGGCCGCTCCAAGGCGATCCGTTGACGAGGGTTTTAAGGGGTCAGGGTTTGCATACGGTGAATCCCGGCCACGGAAATCAGGCGGTGAAGATTCCCAGCTTCTCCGGCCGAATGCGCGAGCGGCGGGTCGGCAGCTCAGTCATCAGGGCGGCGCGTTCGTCTTCGCTGAACCGGGCCCAGCCGCCGATCTCGTTCAGGGTGCGGAAGCAGCCGAGGCAGAGGTTGCTCTCCGGATCGACGATGCAGACCTTCACGCAAGGGGTGGTGATGGCCTTGGGCGGGCTGCCCCACGGGGGACCGGGCGTACTCACGAGACAGCTCCTTCGGGGATGGCGTAGGCGACAGTGGCCTTGGCGGCGGCCCGGTCAGGGCCTTCGGTCCACATCAGCACGTCGACGGTGGCGATCCGGCGGCCGAGGCGCAGCAGCCGGCCCTCGGCCATCAGCCGACCGGGTTTGCAGGGCCGCAGGAAGTGGATGTTGAGTGAGGTGGTCACCGCCATCGCGACCTCGCCGATATGGGCCAGGATCAGGGTGTAGGCGGCGCTGTCGGCAAGGCTCATCAGGGTGGGACCGGAAATGACCGCGCCCGGCCGGTGATGCCGCTCACTGGTCGGCATGGCCAGGGTGACGATGCCCGGGTCGACCTTGATCACCTTGACCATGGCGTCGGGATCATTGTGCGGGAAGGCCCGCTGCAGAAAGTCGTTGAGCGCGGCGGCGTCCATCTTCAGGGCGCCCAGGCCCGGGCCGGTGATGTCTGGCGAGAGGTCGGTCATCGGCCTCAAGGATCGCGGTCCGGCGGCGCGCTGGCAAGTGTGACGAATGCGTCAAGAAGGCGCCATGATTTCGCCCGGAGGATTACAACAAGTTTAGATATGAAATCTCTGTCATACTCAGAGTCTTTCAAGAGTTTAATTTGCGAATACGGTGTTCGCGGCGCACGCTCCAGTCATCGAATTCAACCACTGACGGGAGCGAACCATGAAGACCCTGCTGATCTCCGCCACTCTGCTGGCCTTCGCCGGCGCCACCGCTGTTTCGGCCCAGCCGGCCGAACGCCTGAGCGACTCCCAGTTCGTCAAGGCCGCCCGCTGCAAGGGCCTGGCCAAGGCCGACGGCGTCGACACCAAGGGTGTCGATGCGGTGATCAAGGCCAACAAGCGCGGCCGCGCCGACTGGATCATCGACAAGGCCATGAACGCCCAGGACGACGCGCAGGTCGAAGCCAGCAAGGCCGACTCGACGCGGAAGGCCGAACTCATCGCCGAGCGAAACGGCGCCTGCCAGGCCTTCGGCGTGGAAGGATAATTTCGCACTCCTCTATCGAGCACCCAGAGCCCCTTGGCGCCCCGTCTCCCCAGACGGGGCGCTCTTTTTTGTGGTGTTGCGGGCGCAGCGTCCGCTAGCGTTGGCTGGTTGAGTTCGGGGGATGCATGTTCGCTGTTGTTTTGATGACTCTGGCTATGGCTGCGGAGTCGCCCAAGGCGATCAAGCCGACTCCCAATCCCGTCGTCACCAAGCCGGACTGGATCCAGCGGCCGAGCGGCGACGACGTCAGTCTGTACTACCCAGCCCGCGCGCTCGAGGAGCGGGTCTCCGCCAAGGTCAAGCTGCGCTGCGAGGTCAAGGCGGACGGCTACCTGACCGGCTGCGCGGTGATCGAGGAGGAGCCGAAGGAGTACGACTTCGGCGTTGCCGCGATCCTGCTGTCGAGCAAGTTCCGGATGAAGCCGCAGACGGTTGACGGAATGCCGGTCGGCGGGGCGACCGTGATCATTCCGATCAGTTTCACGCCGCCGGATGAGGGCGGCGACTTCGAGGGCATGCCCTCCCTGAGCCAGTCCCTGGCCTGCTACGGCTACTATGCGGCCCGCTCTTCTGTCGAACCGGACAATTCGGACGTCCGGGCCGGCGCCACGATCTTCGGTATGGCCAGCCTGGTCGGTGCACAGATGGAGGGCTGGAGCGTGACCCGGGTCGAGTCGGCCATGTCGGCCGCGCGCCAGACGGCCGATACCAGTGCGCGCCCCGTTGACTGCGCGATGCCTGAAGGCGCCGCCGAGGCGTTCTCGAAGCCGCAGAAATGATCGGCTTGATGGTCATTCTGGGTTTGCTGGCGGTACAGGAGGTCACGCCGACGCCGACGCCCATCCCGCCGGCGCCCGCGATCGAGCTCCGGGTCGAGCCGATGACGCCGTACCGGTTGAAAGGGCCGGTCGTCGTGCGACCGACCTGGAAGGTGCGGCCAACGGGCGAGGACTTCTCTCGCCACTATCCTGAGCGGGCCGCGACGATCGGTCTGGGCGGGCAGGCGACTTTGGAGTGCCTTGTTCACGTGTCCGGCGCTGTGAGGCAATGCGCCGTCCTTTCGCAGACGCCTGACGGCTGGGGGTTCGGCGTCGCCGCCTTGCGCATGTCGCGGAGATTCCAGATGACGCCGCTGATCGATGACGGGGTTCCCGTCTCAGGCGGCGTGGTCCGCATTCCGTTGCGGTTCCTGCCGCCGGATGGGGATGCGCCGCCGCAGACCTACGCGGGGGCGGCCCACTGCCTGATGGTCCATCGTCTGAGGCTGAAGCTGTTTCCCGGTGATCCGCTATCAACCGCGAATCTGGGGCCGACCGTGCGCCTGTTCGACAGCCGGGCCAGGGCCGAGCGTATTGCCCCTGAGCAAAAGGCCGAGGATCAGCGCGTCGCGTTGGCCGCGGACGAGGAGACCTGGTCAAGGTTGGAGCGTATCGATGAATACGCCCAGCCGTGCTTGATCCCACTTTAGACTTCCGTTGACGCAAGCGTCATCTTTCCAAACAAGCGTTTGGCTTTTATGATCGCGCCCGACTAGAACACGGCCTTTCAGAGCCGCGCCGGGAGCCCCTGATGAATCTCGATTTCTCGCCCGAAGATCTCGCCTTCCGCGACGAGGTCCGCGCCTTCGTGGCCGAAAACTACCCCGCCGAGCTGCGGGCCAAGTCGTCGGATGGCGAGGACCTGAGCAAGGAGGACTTCCTCTCCTGGCACAAGATCCTGGCCAAGAAGGGCTGGGTTGCGCCGTCGTGGCCCAAGGAGTGGGGCGGCTGCGGCTGGACCTCGACCCAGAAGTACCTGTTCGGCGAGGAAATGGCCCGGGCCGATGCGATTCCGATCCTGCCCTTCGGCGTCGCCATGGTGGCGCCGGTGATCTACACCTTCGGCACCCAGGAGCAGAAGGACCGCTACCTGCCGAAGATCTACAACGGCGAGGAGTGGTGGTGTCAGGGGTACTCCGAGCCGGGCGCCGGGTCGGACCTGGCTTCGCTGAAGACCAAGGCCGAGCGCGTCACCGGTGACGACGGCAAGGAGTACTACATCGTCAACGGCCAGAAGACCTGGACGACGCTGGCGCAGCACGCCGACTGGGGCTTCTTCCTGGTCCGCACCAATCCGGAAGCCAAGATCCAGGAAGGCATCAGCTTCCTGCTGATCGACATGAAGAGCCCGGGCATCACCGTGCGCCCGATCATCACCATCGACGGCGGCCATGAGGTCAACGAGGTCTGGCTGGAGAACGTCAAGGTTCCGGTCGAGAACCGTGTGTTCGAGGAGAACAAGGGCTGGACCTGCGCCAAGTTCCTGCTGGCTCACGAACGCTCGGGCATCGCCGGCGTGGCGCGCTCCAAGCGCGGCGTCGAGCGGGTGCGCGAGATGGCTTCGGTCGAGTTCGGCGACGACGGCGACAATCTGCTGAAGGACGCCGACTTCAAGCGCAAGGTCGCCGAGCTGGAGATCGACCTGACGGCGCTCGAGTACACCGAGCTGCGCGTGCTGGCGTCGGAAAGCGCCGGCAAGGGTCCGGGGCCGGAATCCTCGCTGCTGAAGATCAAGGGGACCGAGATCCAGCAGCGTCTGACCGAGCTGGCTCTGGAAGCGGCGGGCCACTACGCCTCGCCCTATTTCCGCGGCTTCCCCGGCGATGGCGACAACGCCCATCCGATCGGGCCGGAGAGCGCCCACCGCACGGCGCCCAACTACTTCAACACCCGCAAGACCTCGATCTACGGCGGGTCGAACGAAATCCAGCGCAACATCATCGCCAAGATGGTTCTGGGCCTTTAGGCTTCGGACCAACCAGAACAAGCACAGCGAAACGCATCAGTAGGGACGCCCGATGGACTTCAATTTCTCCGAAGAGCAATCGATGCTGCGCGACACGGTCGCCAGCTTTCTCCAGGACAAGTACGACTTCGAAAAGCGCCAGAAGCTGATCAAGTCCGAGAGCGGCTGGAGCCCGGAGATCTGGGAAGCCTTCGCCAATGAACTGGGCATCCTGGGCGCCCCCTTCTCTGAAGAGCTGGGCGGTCTGGGCGGCGGCGCCATCGAGAACATGATCGTCATGGAAGAGTTCGGCAAAGCCCTCGTGGTCGAGCCCTACCTCGGCACCGTGGTGATCGGCGGCGGCTTCCTGAAGCACTCGGGCTACGCCGGCGCGGCCGATCTGATCGGCGGCATCATCGAGGGCAAGGTCACCATCGCCTTCGGTTACGCCGAGCCGCAGGCCCGCTACAACTGGGCCGATGTGAAGACCACCGCCAAGAAGGAAGGCGACGGTTACGTGCTGAACGGCCACAAGGCGGTCGTCATCGGCGCCCCCTGGGCCAGCCACCTGATCGTCACCGCCCGCACCGGCGGCGGCCAGCGCGATGAGGCCGGCATCTCGGTGTTCATCCTGCCGAAAGACAGCAAGGGCGTCGTTACCCGCGACTACCCGACCGTCGATGGCCAGCGCGCCTCGGAAGTCTATCTCGAGAATGTGTCGGTCCCGGCTTCGGCCCTGATCGGCGAAGAGGGCAAGGGCCTGGGTCTGGTCAACAAGGTGCTGGACGAGGCCGCGGCCGCCGCCTGCGCCGAGGCCGTCGGCGCCATGCGCAAGATGCATGAGCAGACCCTCGACTACGCCCGCCAGCGCAAGCAGTTCGGCACCGCCATCGCCAACTTCCAGGTGCTGCAGCACCGGATGGTCGACATGTTCATGAACGTCGAGCAGTCGGTGTCGATGACCTACATGGCCACCCTGAAGCTCGACGAGAGCGACGCGGAGCGGGCCAAGGCCGTCTCGGCCGCCAAGGTGCAGATCGGCAAGGCCTGCAAGTTCGTCGGCCAGAACGCCATCCAGATCCACGGCGGCATGGGCATGACCGAGGAACTGGCCGTCGGCCATTACTTCAAGCGCGCGACGATGATCGAGGGGCTGTATGGCTCGGTCGACCATCACCTGCGCCGCTACGAGACCCTGAGCTTCGGCAAGGCCGCCTGAGCCTCAAGTCTCTGAACTGAAATTGGGCCCGGTCGCTTCGCAGCGGCCGGGCCCTTTTCGTTACGCCTGAGCCTTGGCCTCGTCCTGGGCCGCGTGGTGGAAGAGGGCGGCGGAGATCAGCCACATGGAGCCGAACAGCGTGGTGCCGACAGCAACTTCCTGCAGGCCCGCGATCCCGGGGCTGGCCCAGCCGGCGGAATAGCCGACGATGCCGACGATGACCTGGGCGATGGCCGCCAGGCCGATGACCCTGGAGAGGCCCCTGGCCTTGAAGCGGACGACGACCGTCCCGACCACCGCGATGACGATGACGCCCAGGAACATCAGGTTGGCCGGGTTGTCCTCATTGCCGAGGAAGCCGACGGCGCCGTTGACCCAGACGAGGCCGACGCAGGCCAGCAGGGCGATCAGGCCGCCGAGGCGGTAGGAGAGGCTGCTGGAGGCCCAGACGATGATCTCGACGACCAGGCCGGCGCCGCCGAGGATGATGCCGGCGAAGACGAAGTCACTCGGGGTCCAGGGAAACTTCAGGATGGCGGGCAGCGACAGCAGCACGGCCAGGGCGCCCCAGCAGGCGATGCGCCAGGGAAATTTGAAACGGGTGGGTTCAGTGTTGTCGGTCATGACGCCTCCTTGCGATGACCCCTGGCTTAGGCCCCGGCCGGGTGAGCGGCATGAGGACGAGGTGAGCAATCGCTGAAAACGATCTCATTCGACTTCCGCAGGGGCAGATAGGCAGAGTGAGCAAAAGCCGTATCCAGGGGATGGGAATGAACTACGAAGAGGTCGTCCGAGGCCGCCGCAGCATCCGCGGCTACCAGCGCAAACCGGTGCCCAAGGCCCTGATCCGCGAGGTTCTGGAGATGGCCATGCGGGCCCCCACCTCGCTGAACACCCAGCCCTGGAATTTCTACGTCCTGACCGGCGAGCCGCTGGATCGCATCCGGGCCGGCAACACCGAGCGCAACCTGGCGGGCGTGCCGCACAGCCGCGAGTTCCGCAATCACGGCGAATACGTCGGGGTCCACCGCGAGCGCCAGATCGGCATCGCCAAGCAGCTGTTCGCCGCCATGGGCATCGCCCGCGACGACAAGGAGGCGCGGATGGACTGGGTGCTGCGCGGCTTTCGGCAGTTCGATGCGCCGGTGTCCATCGTGATCACCTACGACCGCTCCATCCATGGCGGCGATATCGGTCCCTTCGACTGCGGGGGCGTGGCCAACGCCCTGGTCAACGCGGCCTGGTCGCGGGGGCTCGGCTGCGTGATAAACAGCCAGGGCATCATGCAATCGCCGGTGGTCCGCGAGCATGCGGCCATTCCCGACGATCAGGTGATCATGACCTGCGTGGCCATGGGTTGGCCGGACGACGATTTCCCGGCCAACGCGGTAGTCTCCGAGCGCAAGAGCGTCGATGAGGCGGCGGTCTTTATGGGGTTCGAGGACTGAGGCGCGGCCCGAGCCTTGCCGAAGCGGTCAACGATTATACCACGCTCCGGCGTTGCAAAGAGGGGCGCCGGCAGTAAGTCTCTGAACTTGCGTGACAACCTGGTTGTGGTCGAGGCTGTGAAGGTTGGCGCCGGCGTTGATGCGGCGTAGGCGCCGGGGCGGGGAATGTTGCGATGTTGCGAGGCCTCCGCGCCTACGCGGAAGATGCCGAGGGGACAGGCTGAATTGCCGGCTTTCGGTCGTGCATGGCCTTGGCGTGGGCGCTTGGGGCCATTCTACCTGCCCAAGGTTCCGCCTCGATGAATATGTCTAGACATATTGATCGAGAATCACAACTTATACGAGCGAATCGCCAGTTTGAGGTGTAGTTTGCCCGCGGGCGGTGACGCGGGGCTCAAACGCCCGACCCAGGCCCGCGCGCCATCGACGCCCGTCCGGCCCAATCCCCACCCTGCGCCGGGCGGGCTCCCGCCTTTCTTCGCGGGGCGGCGCTGATATGGTGCGGCCACATCGTTGGGAAGCATCATGATTTCAGTCTCTCGCCGTTCGGCCATCGCCCTGTCTGCATCAGCTGTGGCGCTCGCCGCCGCCCCGCGTGTCTTCGCCCAGACCGCGCCGGTCGAATGGACGCCCGAGCAGGCCAAGGCCATCCTCGACAAGACCCAGTCGCTGACCCTGGCGCCGGACCTTGGCCACCTGTCAGCCGGCGAGCAGGCGGCGGTCCGCAAGCTGTTGCAGGTCGGGGCCATCTTCCAGGATGTCTACGAGCTGCAGCGGCATCGCGCCGCCCTGCAGGTGCGCGCCGCGCTGGGCTTGCGCACCGACGCCCATGGCCGCGATCTGGCGACCCTCTACCGGGTGTTCCAGGGGCCGATCGCCACGACGCTGGAGAACAAGCGCGCGCCCTTCGTCGCCATCGACGACGCGCCGGCCGGCAAGAACGTCTATCCCTGGGACCTGACCAAGGCCGAGTTCGACGCCTACCTCGCCGGCCATCCGGGCGAGAAGGCGGCTCTGACCCATGAGCGTTCGGTGGTCCGCCGGGCCGACAGGCCGACCCTGCTGCGCGACCTGGGCAAGCTGAAGCGTTATCCGGTGCTCGACACCCTGCATCCGGGGCTGCGCGCGCGGCTGGAGCGGCTGAGCCGCAGGCCGGACCCGAAGGTGCTGTACGCCGCGCCCTATTCGGTCGCCTTCGCCGACGAGATGATCCGCGCCCACGCCCTGATGAACGAGGCGGCCGACGCGGTCGAGGCCGACGACTGGGCCTTCGCCAAATACCTGCGCAACCGCTCGCGCGACCTGTTGAGCGACGACTACGAGTCCGGCGACGCCGCCTGGCTGAAGGGGCGGTTCAAGAACCTCAACGCCCAGATCGGCGCCTATGAGAGCTATGACGATGAGCTGGCCGGGACGCGGGCCTTCTACAGCTTCAGCCTGCTGGCCACCCGCAACGCCGAGGGGGCGGCGCTGCGCAAGGCGATGAGCGGAATCCAGGCGCTGGAGGACAGCCTGCCGACGCCGCAGCACAAGAAGGTGCAGGAGGACATTCCGGTCGGGGTCTATGACGTGATCGCCGACTTCGGCCAGTCGCGCGGGGCCAATACGGCGACCAACCTGCCCAACGAGGCCTATCTGGTCGAGCGCTACGGCAGCATCATCCTTCTGCGCGTCAACATCATGCGCAATCCGGACATCTTCAAAGGCAGCGGCGACACCTTCGGGGCGGCGATGGCCCAGCCCTATGCGGGGCATCTGACGTCGGACGCCAACTTCTACCGCACCCTCTGGCACGAGGTTGGCCACTACCTGGGCCCCGACCTGACCAAGGACGGCGGCCAGTTCGCCGATGCGCTGGGGGCCGACGCCAGTCTGCTGGAGGAGATGAAGGCCGACCTCGTCTCGCTGTTCGTCAGCGAGGAGCTGACGAAGCGCGGCTACTACGCCGCCGAACAGCAGCGGGCGCTGTACGCCAGCGGCATCCTGCGCTGCCTGCAGAACAACAAGCCCAGGCGCGAGCAGCCCTACAACATGATGCAGCTGATGCAGTGGAACTGGTTCCTCGACCGCAAGGTGCTGAGCTTCGATCCGGCGACGGCGAAGATGTCGATCGACTATGGCCGCTACCACGCCGCCGTGGCGGACCTGTTGAAGGCGGTGCTGGCCCTGCAGGTCGGCGGCGACAAGGCGGCTGCCGAGGCCTTCATCGGCAAGTGGGGAACCTGGGACGAGGCCCTGCACGGCAAGATCGCGGCGAACATCCGGGCCCAGCAGCGCTACCGGTTCCGACTGTTCAGCTATGCGGCGGTGGACGCCGGGGCGCGCTGAGGCCGCAGTTGGGAGGCCAGCAGCCCGACGCCGAGCCAGGCCCCGATGATGGGGCTTGGACCGAGGCCGAGGAAGGGCACGGGGAAGGCGCCCAGTAAGGGCGCGATTGACCAACCCAGGAAGCACAGACCGAGCGCCAGGCCGGGAAGGCGGAAACCCGGCGCGGCGCCGAGCCCGGGGCTGGCGACGGTCAGCGTCAGCAGGGCCGTGGCGAGGAGGCCGAGCGGAGGGGACTGGCTGAAGGCCAGGCCGACGATGCCTTCGACCTCTGGAACCGGGGCGAGCGGATCGGGGCGCAGTCCTGCCCAGACCGCCGCGCCAAGTGCGACCGCGGCGAGGATCAGGCGGATGGCGGGCCGGGCCGGCATGAGCAATCCCGCCAGAAGGGCCACGGCAGTCAGGGTGGCCGCTTGCGAAGCGTCGGGCTGGGCGATGGTCAGGGCCAGGGCGGCAAGCAGGGCGATCCAGGAACTGGCCGGGTAGACGTCGCTGCGGGCGGCGAAGGCGACGATGGCGGCGGGGCCGAAGAGCATGGCGATGTTGGCCTGCACCGGCCCGAGCGCCAGCCAGCGGTGGACGCCCTGGAGGTCCGGGCTGAGAAAGCCGGCCAGCATCCCGGCCGGCAGCAGCCACAGGAATACGGGCAGGAGGCTGCGCTGGCCTTTGAAGGCCAGGGCGCAGCCCAGGACGGCGCCGATCACCCAGGCGGCCAGGTTGCGTAGGGCAAGGCTGGCCGGAACGCCGCTGGCCATGCAGACCGCGATGCCGACGGCGACCGTAGCGAGCGACAGGAGGGCGAAGGCGGCGAGCAGGCGGGCAAAGCGCGACGAGAGGAACACGAAGGGACTCGCTGGGCGGGATGAGTGGCGGTGGGGCTAAAGGGGCAGAAGTTCCAGCTTGCGGAATTTCACGACGCCGGAACCGTACTGCAGGGCGATGGCGCCGTCCGCATGGGCCCCATCGCGCACGGCGTCGACAGTCTTCTGACCGTTGAGGGTCACCGACAGTTCGTCCCGCCAGGCGCGGATCTCCAGCAGGTTCCAGCGGCCGCCGGCCCTGGGCATCGGAGAGACCTTGGCGACATCGACGATGGCCCCGGTGCCGTAGCTGGGGTCGGGGCGGGTGTCGAAGAGGTTGACCTCATAGCCCGTCGCCGGGTTGATCGCCTGGCGGTCGGCGCAGCGGATGAAGATTCCGGAATTGGCCTCCGGGCTGACCCAGACCTCGGCCCGAAGGCCGAAGTCGCGGAAGCTGCCGTCGGACACCAGGAAGCTCATCGGGCCGGCGTCGGCGCAGACGATGCCGTCCTCCACGCGCCAGTTGGCGTCGCCGATCTTGCTCCAGCCAGTCAGGTCATGGCCGTTCAACAGGGGCTTGAAGGTGTTCGTCGCCAAGGCAGGGCTCGCCAGGCACGTCGCGGCCAGGCCGAGCATCAGGTCGCGTCTGTGGATCATGCCGTTCCCCTGTCCCGCGTAGCTTGTCTGTCGGGCGCGGGACTGGCAACCGCCTGGCGCCTCTGCCTCTCGAACCAACTCATTCCGTCATCCCGGCCGCAGTGCAGCGCAGAGCCGGGACCCAGGAGGTTCAGCAATGTGATCGGCACCGTCGCCTGTCGCGCGCTGTCCCTCCCTGGGTCCCGGATCGGCCTGCGGCCGTCCGGGATGACGGGTGTTGTTGCTACAGCGGCGCGCAGGCGTCCTTCAGCCATTCGCCGGCCTCGCCGTCGACCAGCGGGCCGACCTCGGCCAGGACGCGGGCGTGGTAGGTGTTGAACTGGGTGCGCTCGACGTCGGTCAGCATGTCGAGGACGACCAGCCGCTTGTCGATGGGGGCCAGGGTCAGGGCCTCGAAGCGGTGCATCGGGCGTTCGCCGCCGGGGATGTCCTCGGCCGGCATGACCACTTCCAGGTTCTCGATGCGGATGCCGTACTCGCCGCTCTTGTAGTAGCCGGGCTCGTTGGAGACGATCATGCCGGGCTGCAGGGCGATGGTGTTCGGCGCCTTGGCGATGCGGTGCGGGCCCTCGTGGACGCCGAGGTAGACCCCGACGCCGTGTCCGGTGCCGTGGTCGTAGTCGAGGCCTGCCGACCACAGGGCGGCGCGGGCGAAGGCGTCGAGCTGGCTGCCGGTGGTGCCGGCCGGGAAGCGGGCGCGGGCCAGGGCCAGGTGGCCTTTGAGGACCAGGGTGTTTCGCCGCTTCATCTCCTCGGTGGGCTCGCCGATGGCCATGGTGCGGGTCACATCGGTGGTGCCGTCCAGGTACTGGCCGCCGCTGTCGACGAGGAGGAGGGAGCCCGGGGCGCAGCGCTCGTTGGAGCGCTCGGTCGGGCGGTAGTGGGGCAGGGCGCCGTGGCCGTTGGCGGCGCCGATGGTGTCGAAGCTGAGGTCCTGCAGGGCGCCGGTGGCTTCGCGGAAGCTTTCGAGCTTGGCGACGGCTTCCTTCTCGTCGGGCGGGTTGATCTGCCCTTCAGTGGCGATCCAGTGGAGGAAGCGGGTCAGGGCGGCGCCGTCGCGGCGGTGGGCTTCGCGCGTGCCGGCGATCTCGACCTCGTTCTTGCAGGCGCGGGGCAGGGTGGTGGGGTCCATGCCGCGGATGACCGCGTCGCCCAGCTTGTCGAAGTACCAGGCCGAGGACTGGGCCGGATCGACCAGCACCTTCTGGCCCTTGAGGCTGTCGAGGGCGGGTTCGAGGTCTTCGGGGGTCTCGAGGGAGACCTGGTTGCCGAGCCAGGCGGGGAGCTCCGGGGTCACCTTGTCCGGGTCGAGGAACAGGCGGGCCGTGCCGTCGGCGCGGACCACGGCCTGACTGAGCGGCAGGGGCGTGCGGATGACGTCGCCGCCGCGCACGTTGAACAGCCAGGCGATCGAGGCCGGGGCGGTCAGGACGGCGGCGTCGGCGCCGAGCTTCCTGAGGCTTTCGCCGATGCGGGCGCGTTTGGCGGCGCTGTCCTCGCCGGCGTATTCGATGGGCTGGGGAACGACCTTGGCCTTGGGCTGGGCCGGACGCTCGGCGCCCCAGGCGCTGTCGAGCGGGTTGGGGGTGACGGGCTTGAGGGTTGCGCCGGCCTTGTCGGCGGCCTTCTTCAGACTGCTAAGGGCATCGGGGCTGTGCAGGCGCGGGTCGTAGCCGATGACCGCGTCCTTCTGCAGCTCGACGTAGGCGGGGACGCCGCCTTCGACGAGGTCGCGGATCTCGAACAGGTTCTGATCGACCTGCTCGCGGACCTGCAGGGTGTAGCGGCCGTCGACGAAGACGGCGGCCTTGTCCTTCATGATCACCGCCGCACCGGCCGAG
This sequence comes from Caulobacter sp. SRI_014, assembly GCF_057586315.1. Classification (NCBI taxonomy): domain Bacteria; kingdom Pseudomonadati; phylum Pseudomonadota; class Alphaproteobacteria; order Caulobacterales; family Caulobacteraceae; genus Caulobacter; species Caulobacter sp. SRI_014. The sequence goes on from NZ_JBYCZQ010000014.1 coordinate 53,591, forward strand.
CCGGTGAATCCGGTGGCCCAGGCCAGCCGGTCGTTGGCAGCCGGCAGGTATTCGTTCTGATGCTCGTCCTCGTGCGGGACCAGTAGGCCGTCGAGGCCCATCTGGGCCATGGCGGCGCGGATCAGCGGCACGTGCCTGGAGCCGAAGGTCGGGTCGGTGGATTCGTCGAAGGTCTGGCGCATGGCAAGGATTTAGGCCTGCGTGCTGTTTGGCGCAAATGCTCCGTCATCCCGGCCGCAGCGAAGCGGAGAGCCGGGACCCAGGAGGGACGGGGCGATGTACGGACAGTAGCGAACAGAGGTGGATGTGGCCCCTGGATCCCGGTTCTTCGCGCTGCACGCTGCGGCCGGGATGACGGTGATAAGGGCTCGCTAACCAAAACACGCCAAGGGTCGGGTTCCAGACATCGGGGGATGACCATGACTTGTGACTGCAACAGCCTGGGCCGCTGGCCCGTCGTGACCCGCCGGGCGGCGCTGGGCGGAGCGGTGGCCGTGGGGCTGGCGGCGATGGCGCCGGCCGCGGCCTATGCCGGCGGACATTGCGAGGCGCTGTTGCTGACCTGCATGGACTATCGCCTCGACAATGAGGTCACCGCCTACATGGACGCGCGGGGCCTGCGGGACAAATACGACCACGTCATCCTGGCCGGCGCCTCGCTGGGCGCGCTGAACGACAAGTTCCCGGCCTGGAAGGACGTGTTCATGACCCACATCGACCTGGCGGTGCAGCTGCACGAGGTCCACCGGATCATCATCCTCGATCATCGGGACTGCGGCGCCTACAGGCTGGTGCTCGGCGAGGCGGCGGTGAAGGACCCCGAGACCGAGCTGAAGAGCCATGTGAACCAGCTCTACGCTGTGCGCTCGGCGATCTTGGCCAAGCATCCGCACATGGAGGTCGAGATCGGCTTGATGGGCCTGGACGGCAAGGTGCTGCAGGTCGTCTGACAGCAAAAGGCCCGCGCCGGATGACGCGGGCCTCTCGGTCACTTCTGCGGACCGCCTACTGCTGGGGCGCGGTGTCGTCGATGATCACCGGATCACGGGCGGCGGCTTCGGCGGCCTGGGCGCGCGAGCGTTCGGCCGCGGCCCGGGACTCGGCGGCGGCGGCGCGAGCGTCGGCGGCGGCGCGGTCGGCGGCGAGCTGGGCGTTGGCGGCCTGGGCGTTGTAGCTCGACTGGGCGTTCAGGTTCGACTGGACCTGGGCTTGCGTGGCGGCGGCGTTGTAGCCGGCCTGGGCGCCTTCAAGCGCGCCCTGGGCGCGGGCCTGCTCGGCGGCGATGGCCAGATCTTCCTGAGTGACAGCCGTCTCGCGGTTTGAGCTGGCGACCATGAAGGCCACCGCGATGATGGCGACAACCGCGATCAGGGCGGCCACGATCCAGGCGGTCGTGTTGTTGCTCCGGGCCGCGATGCGCGCGTCTTCTCGTGCCGCCTGCAACGGAGTTTCCTCGTAGACGGCGCGGGGTTCGCCGGGTTGATAGGTCATGACTGGCCTTCGTTCTGCTGAACTTGATGACAGCAGAACGGGGGCCTGTGAGTCGGGTTCCGGTGTTAACCCTTTTCAAGCACCAGCGTGGCCCAGGCGTCCCTATGGAGGCGGCGCTTGAGGCGGAAGCCGCGCGACAGATAGGCGGCTTTCACCCGCCGTTCCTGGGTGCGCAGCAGGCCCGACAGGATGGCGATGCCGCCGGGCTTCAGGGCGCCCTTGATGTCCTGGGCGAGGGAAACCAGCGGCGGGGCCAGGATGTTGGCGAACACCAGGTCGTAGGGGGCCGTGGCGGCGACGCGGCGGTGGTTCAGGCCCGAGGCATGGACGAAGCGGGCGTTGGACCTGTTGACCCTGGCGTTCTCTCCGGCGATCCGCACCGAGGGCCGGTCGATGTCGGTGCCGACGGCCAGCTTGCTGCCGGTGCGGGCTGCGGCGATGGCCAGCACGCCGGTGCCGGCCCCGACGTCCAGAACCTTGCCGAAGCGGCGACCCTTGAGCAGGTCGTTGAACACCCGCAGGCAGCCGGCCGTGGTGCCGTGGTGGCCGGTGCCGAAGGCGGCGCCGGCCTCGATGCGCAGCTGCACGGCGCTGAGCGGGGCCAGGCCCTTGTCATGCAGGCCGAAGACGAAGAAGCGGCCCTCGCGCACGGGCGGCAGGCCCGACAGCGACATGGCCAGCCAGTCGGCGTCGGCGAGGTCTTCGGTGACGACCTTGAGCTCGGGCCAACCGGCCAGAACCTTGCGGATCTCGTCGGCCTCGCCCTGGGTGACCGGGAAGGCGTCGATGCGCCACACGCCCCGGTCCTCGTCTTCCTCGAGGATGGAGTAGGTGGCGCCCTCGAGCAGGGGGTTGTCGTCCATGGCCTCGGCGGCCGTCTCGGCGGCCAGGCGGGGGCCGCGGGCGATGATCTGGACGGCGTCGTCGACAATTTCGGTCATGGGGCGGGGGTTTAGCGGAAAACCGCCGCCGCTCAATGACCTATGACGTTTGCTCTAGGATTGGGGAACGGCCCGCGAGGTGTCGCCGCTGGCCGCCGCCTCGTCGCGTTCGAAGGCGGCCATGGCGGCCGCCGGAGCGTCGGCGGGCTCGAAGACCTCGGGGCCAAGGTCGGCGGGGGCCTCGTCATTGGACAGGCCCGCGAGAATGCCGCCGCCCTGGCTGGGGTAATGGACGGTGACGTCGTAGCTGGCGGTCTTGTAGGTGGCCGGCGTGTAGCTGGCCGGCTCGACCACCGGCAGGTCCGGCCGGGCGTCCTGCCAACCGGTGTCGATGTAGGCGTCGCTGGTCGCGACATAGTCGACCGGCTGGTAGAGGTGATCGGTGCCGATCACATAGTCCGGAATGCCATACGGGTAGTGGCTTGAGGTCCCCGCCTCGGCGTCGCCGTAGGCCACCCGGCCCGTGTCGCCCAACGCGATCTGCGGTCCGCCGATCCGGCCCTCGGCCAGGGTCGGGCGCAGGACGCCCCCAACGCAGAGGCCGGCCATGGTGGCGACGGCGATACCGTAGAACATTGACTTCATCGCGGTGCTCCTCACGGGGCAGAGCGCGGATCGAGGGCTTTGGTTGCGTGGCCGACTCTAGGCCGGCGCCAGGACCGAAACGGTGAGTTCCGCGCGCAACACAAACCCCAGGGTTTCGTACAGGCCGATGGCGCCGGTGTTGCTGGCCCAGGCGTGCAGGAAGGGGGTCTCGCCGCGCGCCTGCATGGCCCCGGCGATGTGGCAGGTCAGGGCGCCGGCCAGGCCTCGGCCGCGATACTCCGGCAGGGTGCAGACGCCGCTGACCTCGGCGAAGGGGCCCGTGCGCATCCGTTCCCCGGCCATGGCGATGAGGACGCCGTCTTCGCGGACGCCGACAAAGTCGCCCAGTTCATGCGTGCGGGCGAAGAAGGGGCCTGGCTGGGTCAGGGTGGCCAGGGCGAGCATTTCGGCGGCGTCGGCCTCGGTCAGGCGCTGGATGTCGAAGGTCGTCTTCGGGCTGGGGATCTGCCGCTCGGCGATCATCTGGATGACGGGCGCCTGGACGACCAGGGTCGTGCCCGGCACGGGCGGCAGGTCGGCGGGTTCGAACAGGATGACCTGGCCGTGCTGGCGGACGAGCCAGCCCAGGGCGTCAAGGCTTTCGGGCGAGGTGTCGGGGATGGCGGCGAACTGGCCGATGGCCGGGTCGAAGCGCACGGCCGGGCCGTGGGTGATCGCGTGCTGGCGCTGGTTGAGCTTCAGCGCGTTCCAGATCGGGCGATTCAGCGGGTGGGGGCCGGTAACCATCGGGCGGTCCTTATCGGACCGTCAGGGACCCGACGCAATCGCTTCAGGCCTTCAATCCACAGCCGAGGGCGTGGAACTCGCCGATCGCGCCGTAGACGCCGAGGCCAATGCCCTGGGCGGCGAGGTCGAGGTCCATGACGTTGTGGGTCAGGAAGATCATCACCGAGCCGTCGGTGGGATCGGCCTGCCACCAGCCGCCGAAGGCGCCGGGCCAGCTGACGGTGCCGACGCCGCCCTTGCCGCGGGTGAAGCTGGCGGTTTCCGGGTCGAGGACGGTGGCGAGGCCCAGACCGAACCCGTGGCCGGGCAGGAAGGTTGGCATCCCCATCATGGTCGCCGCCTGGCGCTGCGGCTCGGTCAGGTGGTTCCTGACCATCAGGTCGTGGGCGAACGGCTGCAGCAGGGGGCCGCCGCCTTCGACGAACAGGCGGGCGAAGGTCAGGTAGTCGTCGAGGGTCGACCACAGGCCCTGTCCGCCGGACTCATAGGCAAGGTCGTCGGGGCGTTCGGGCAGGCTGGAGCCGGCCGAGGCTGTCTGGCGATGCTCGATGACGCCGTCGGCGCTCCAGCCGTAGAGGTTGGCGCGGCGATGGCGCTGGTCATGGGGGACGAGGAAGCCGGTGTCGGTCATGCCGAGCGGGCGGAAGATGCGGCGGGCCAGGACCTCTCCGAGGGGGACGCCTTCGATGCGGGCCAGCAGGAAACCGAGCAGGTCGGTGGAGCAGCCGTAGTTGAAGGCCGAGCCCGGCTGGGCGATCAGGGGCAGGGCGGCCAGGGCGGCGATCCAGTCGTCGGGGGCGAGGTGGCTGTCGATGTCGCCGCCGAGGGCCGCGCCGTAGGCGTCGGAGAGAGGGCCGGGGTGCAGGCCGCCGTAGGTCAGGCCGGAGCGGTGGGTCAGGAGGTCGCCGAAGGTGATCGGGCGCTCGGCGGGGACGCTGTCGTCGAGCGCGGCGTCGGGGGCGCGGAGGACCCGCATGTCGGCGAACTCGGGCGCCACCTTCGTGATCGGGTCGTCGAGGAAGAACAGGCCGTCCTGCAGCATGGTCATTGCCGCCACCGAGGTCACCGGCTTGGTCATCGAGGCGATGCGGAAGAGGGTGTCGCGGCTGATCGGGCGGCGGCCTTCGATGTCGGCCCAGCCCACGATGCAGTGCTGGCGCTCGCGGCCCTGGCGCCAGATCAGGGTCGCGGCCCCGGCCATGGCGCCGGCGTCGACGTATTGTTGCAGGGCTGCGGCGATGGGGTCGGACACGGGAGGGGCCTTTGAAGAGTAGGCTTGCTATAAAATAGGCAAATTATAAAATAGCAAGATGGTAGCGTGTCGCGCATGACCGACGAGGCCTCCAATCGCCGCCGGCCCAAGGGCGACAAGCGGGAGCGGACCCGCGCGCGCCTGCTGGACGCGGCCCTGTCGCTGACCCGCGAGAAGGGCTTCGACCGCACCACCCTGGCCGATGTCGCCGAGCGGGCCGGGATGACCACCGGGGCCATCTACGGCAATTTCCGCAACCGCGAGGCGCTGTTCATGGCCTTGGCCGAGCGGCAGTGGCAGCCGGTGCGGCCGGTGTTTGCGGAGGGTTCGACCTTTGCGCAGAAGATGCGGGCGGTGTCGGAGGCGGTGCTGGCCTCGGTCCCCGAGCGGCGGGACGCGGCGGTAGGGGCGCTGACCTTCCGGGCCTACGCCCTGACCCATGAGGACGTGCGGCGGCAGGTGACCGAAAGCATGGAGAAGGGCTTGTTGGCCGGCGCCGACTGGTTCGAGGCGGTCTGCGCCGAGGGGGAGTTGCCCATGCCGGCCGATGTGCTGGTGCGGGTGATCAACGCCCTGATCGAGGGGCTGCTGTTCCAGCGGTTCATGACGCCCGAGCTGATGCCCGACGAGGTCTTCCACGCGGCCTTCGCGGCGCTGGCGGGCAGGCCTGAAGTCTGACCTTTGACAACTCGAAGTGGGCGTAAATCCCGCAATTGGGGAATCTTCCGGCCAAAACAAAACTACAAGTCGTATGGTTAATGCGCTCTCGGGGAGGGAGCTCACCATGGCCGACAACTATGCGATCGAGACGGCGACGCGCCTTCGGGACATCGGGTTCGCCGAATTCACCTCTGACCTGATCACCAAGACCTTCGAGGCGCTGATCAAGGCCAATCTCGACCAGACCGAGAGCTACATCGCCCTGGTCCAGGAGATGACCAAGTCGTTGAGCGTCTACATCAACGAAACGGTCGACACGATCGACAATACGGAAGTGCAGGGCTACCTGGCCGCGCTGCCGCCGTTCTCGAACGCGGATGGAACGCCGGTCCTCAATCAGGCGGGCTCCGGAACGCCGCCCGTCACCCTGACCGCCGGGGAGACCGTCAACCCGGCCGGCCTCAACGCCCTCGGTCAACAGTTCACCTCCGGCCAGTTGGTCGAGACCATCGTCAGCGCGGCGGGAGCGACCGGGCTGACTTCATTGGTCAAGGATGCGCTGGGCAAGGTCTCTTCGATGATGACCGGTCAGCCGGCGAATGTGCAGGCGGCCGTGTACCCGATCCCCGGCAATACGGACTACTATTCACCGGCGGCTTTCGAGGCGGCCTTCCCGCCGGCGACCTCAATTCCGATCGACCAGGTTGCGATCGCCAAGATCTATGACTCGGTGGCCGAGGTCATCGCCAGCAACAAGTACGCCCTGCTGCAGGAGATGGTGAAGCTGGGTGTGCTGCGCCTGGTTGTCGAGCGGGGGGTGATCCGCACCGCTCTGTCGTTCACCACCTGGGAGAACGAGAACAAGAGCGCCAGCAGCTACGATCACCACAAGGCCGCGGTGACCGAGCGTCATGTCGAGCGCAGCCGCCGGGCCGGCGGTATCATCGGCATGATGCGCAACCGCACCATGTCCAGGGACCGCACCAAGACGCGGGACCTGCGGGTCGAGACGACGCGGGAAAGCTCCAGCAGTTCGCAAGGCACCAACATCGTCATCACCGGCGGGGTGGAGATCTATTTCAAGACCGACTACCTGCCGGTCGCCCAGGCCTGACCGGTGCCTGACGACCGGCGCCAGGCCGGCGCCATCGGCCTGGCGGAGTTTGTGGCCACGGTGGTCGACGAGATCGTCGACGGCGCCCACCGCGCCCAGATCGCCCAGGAGGAAGACACCCGCGAACTGGAGGCCATCGCCGCGCTCGATCCGGCCGTGGTGGCCGACCAGTTGGTCAGTCGCGAGGCGGCCGAGGACTGGACCGATGCCCTGCTGGAGCGGGCTGGAGCAAGCGACGGCTGGCCTCGCGCCAGCGCCGGCTTCCTGCGCCTGCTCTGGCAGGAGCTTGAGGTCGGCCTGGACCGGAACCGCGACTTCGACCGCTTCGGCCTGACCGAAGCGGGCCGCGGCAGGGTGGTGGACGCCGCCCGCCGAAGGCTGGCCGCAGAACAGATCCGCGCCGTGCAGCGGGTGCTGCGGCAGGGGGCGCCGAGGGTGCGGATCACCTCGGGCGAGGTGGTCGTCAAACTTGAGATGAAGGCCCGGCGGACGGCCATGGCGCCCGGACTGCCGGCCGCGGCCGGGGCGGCGCTGAAGCCGTTGCGCGTGGTCAGCCGGGTTGGCGGCGTCGCGGCCTCGGACCTGCGCATCGAGGTCAGTCCGGTCGAACGCAAGGATGCGGCGGCGGCCATGGTGTTCGGCGAGATCCGGCTCAGCTTCACCACCTGACCCTCACGCTTGACCTTAGGGCCCCCTTGCTGGCGCGTCCGGCGCGTGATCGGTTGGCGCAAAGGCAGAGGAAATATCCATGGGCGATCTGACGGGGCGCGTGGCGCTGGTGACCGGGGCGGGACGCGGGATCGGGGCGGCCTGCGCGCGGGCCCTGGCGGCGGCGGGGGCGATGGTGATCTGTTCGGACCTTGCCGCGCCGGACGATCTGGCCGCCGAACTGGGCGGGCTGGCCCTGGCTCAGGATGTCACTGACGAGGGAGACTGGGCGAAGGCCATGGACTTCGCGAAGCGCGAGGCCGGTGGGTTGGACATCCTGGTCAACAACGCCGGGCTGTTCCTGATGAAGCCGCTGACGCAGACCAGTCTGGAGGACTGGCGGCGGGTGCATTCGGTGAATGTCGAAGGGGTGTTCCTCGGCTGCCGGGCGGCGATACCGTTGCTGGCCGAGCGGGCCGGCAAGTGGGGCGGCGGAACCTCGATCATCAACCTTTCGTCGATCGCCGGCCTGGTCGGGTCGGCCGGGGCGGTTTGTTACAACGCCTCCAAGGGCGCGGTGCGGCTGCTCACCAAGGGCCTGGCCATGGAACTGGCCGCCGCCGGGGTGCGGGTCAACTCGGTGCATCCGGGCGTCATCGACACGGCCATGGGCGACGAGGTGGTGGCGGCCTTCTCCGGCGCCGCCGGCATCGGCGACAACGAGGCGCGGACACAGCTGGCGGCGCGCCACCCGCTTGGCCACATGGGCCAGCCGGGCAATATCGCCGACGCCGTGGTCTTCCTGGCTTCCGACCGGGCCGCCTTCATGACCGGCTCGGAGGTCGTCGTCGATGGCGGCTTCACCGCCAACTGAATGCTGTTTAGTCTTGGCCCAAACATAAGGGGAGAGACAGGTGGCGGACGGTTCGGTTCAGGGTTTGACCCACGACAGATACGAAGGCGTGCGGGGGGTGTTCGAGGGCAACCTGGCCAGCGGCGCCGATCTGGGCGCCAGCTTTTGCGCCATGGTGCACGGCGAGGTCGTGGTCGATCTGTGGGGCGGCTGGGCTGATCCGGCCAAGAGCCGCGTCTGGGGCAAGGACACCATCGTCAACGTCTATTCGACCACCAAGACGATGACGGCCCTGACAGCCCTGCTGGTCGCCGACCGGGGCGAGCTGGACTTCGACGCGCCGGTGGCCAGGTACTGGCCGGAGTTCGCGGCCAACGGCAAGGCGGACGTCAAGGTCAGCCATCTGATGAGCCATTCGGCCGGCCTGTCGGGCTGGAAGGAGCCGCTGACCAAGGACGACGTCTACGATTGGGAAAAGGTCACCAGCCTGCTGGCCGCCCAGGCGCCGTTCTGGGAGCCGGGCACGGCAAGCGGCTATCACGCCCTGACGCAGGGCTATCTGGTTGGGGAGGTGGTGCGGCGCATCACCGGCAAGACCGTGGGTACGGTGTTCCGCGAGGAGATCGCCGAGCCCATCGGGGCCGACTTCCACATCGGCCTGCCGGCCAGCGAGGACGGCCGGGTGGCCGAGCTGATCCCGCCGCCGCCGGGTCAGGCCATCGGTGAGGGCGAGGGGAGCGAACTCCTCAAGAACATGGCGACCAACCCGGGCATCGACGTGTCGGAGACCAGGACCCGGGCCTGGCGCGGAGCCGAGATCCCGGCGGCCGGCGGCACGGGCAATGCCCGGTCGGTGGCGCTGTGCCAGTCGATCCTGTCGAACGGCGGCGCGGCCGGCGGCAAGCAGATCATGTCCGAAGCCGGCTGCCGCAAGGCGCTGGAGCCGCAGATCGAGGGCATCGACCTGATCTTCGGGACCCAGGCCAAGTTCGGGCTGGGCTACGGGCTGAGTGGCGGGATCGTGCCGTTGCCGGGCCCCAACTGCCTGTTCTGGGGCGGCTATGGCGGCAGCATGGTGATCAACGACCTCGATAAGGGGACAACCGTCGCCTACGCCATGAACAAGATGGCCGGGACGACCACGGGCGATGTCCGCGGCTTCAGCCTGGCGATGACGGCCTGGGGCGCGATGGCCGGGTAACGCCGGTCGCCAGAGTCGATTTCCCGACAATGGGTTGAACGACGCCTCCAGCGAGGCGTTGTCGCCTTGAACGCAACTGGCAGTTGGCTGGCTGCGTGCAGGGCGTAGGTCATGGATGCGGCTCACTATCGGGAGAAGGCGCAGCAGTGTCGGAGGTTGGCGCGCGACGTCACCGCCCGCGACGTCGCCGAACGCCTGACCACCCTGGCCGCGGAATACGACGCCGAAGCCGAGGCCGCCGATACCGCCCCGGACGAAACCGACAAACCCCACTAACCGTCAAGCGCCGCCCGCAGGGCCGCGTAGTCGGCGAAGCCCGTTACAGGCGTGACCCGGCTCTGCCAAATCCGCTCCAGCTGGGCTTCCAGGGCTGTCGACATCAGACTGGGCCCGCCGGCGACCTTGGGGCGAACCTTGGCCGAGTCGCTGCCGGGCGGCAGGTTGCAGCGAACTTCCGACAGCCGGCGAAGGATCGGGTCTTCGAAGCGCTCCTTGTGCTGCAGCATGAACTCGCGGGAGGAGTTGCGCAGGGTCAGGGCCAGCAGCGCGTCGTCGAGCGCGATGTCGCAGAAGGCGGCCAGGCGGCGGATCGCGCCTTCTGGGTCGGCGGTCATGCCCTCGTAGGTCAGCAGCAGGACGTCGGGATTGTCCCGTTGTTCCCACCAGGTGATCAGGTGATGCCAGAAGTCAGGACCCGGGCGGCTGAGACGGGACTGGGCGAAGTCGTCGAAGGTCACCGCGCCGGGTTCGAGGAACCAGCCGTCGAAGAAGTTGTACAGCGAGACCATGGCGTCGCGCGGATCGCGGAACGAGACGACGTACTTGGCGCCCTTCGGGATGGCGTCGAAGGGCAGGTGGCTCTTGAAGCCACGGGGCGCGGCCCGTTGCGCGTCGTCCAGGTTCTGGCCGCAGATGCCGGCGACCTCGATCCAGGGCGTGACCTCGGAGATATCCTCGAAGTCCATGTCGCCCCGCGTGCGCAGGGTGTGGAAGGTCTGTTGCAGCCAGGTGGTGCCGCATTTTCCGAAGGGGCTGATGACCACGTCGCCGGGCTGGGGGCGATAGCGGCTGATCGAGGCGCCGACCTCGTCGGGAACGAACAGCAGGCCCTGCAGCCGCTGCATCTCCTCGGCCGTGCGCGCCCGGCGCGGCGTGGCGTCCATGGTCATTGCGTCGTCCCCGTCCCTGCGGCGAGCCTACGCCCGGGAACGGAAAGCGCAATGAACGCCGTTACTGGACCCGGGTCTCCGTCGGCCCCGACAACGCCATCAGTTTCTGACGCACGGCTTCGGTCTCCGTCTGCAGGCGCTGACCATTCTCCACGATGGCCCGGAAGCGGATCAGGTCGCCCTGGCGATAGAAGTAGAAGGCCTCGTCCTGCCACTTGCCGGGCGCGGTTCTGAGAAAGGTCAGGCTTTCGGCCATGTGGTCGACGCCCTTGTTTTGCAGGGCCCAGTACTGGTCGAGCAGGGGGCGGGCCTGGGCCACCTCGGCGTCGAACTCACGGAGGATTCGCTTGCGTTGGCCCTCGCTCTTGATGGCGGTGGCCAGCTGGCGGCGGGTGCCGGCGAAGCGTTCGGCTTCGCGCTTGCGGTACTTGGCCACGACGGCGCGCAGCTTCTCGACCTTGGCGCCGGCCTTCCGGTAGCCCGGATCTTTCTGCAGGTTGGCGCCGGTCAGCACGCCGCCGTCGGCGATCTGCAGGACCTCGCGGTCAATCCCCAGCGCATCGGCGTTGTTCGCCTCCAGATGGGCGGCGCGGATCGGGTTGGCGATCTTGTTAGCCGCCATCGCCGGCGCGCCGAGGGCGATGACCAGGGCGATGGCCGCCAGCCCGCCGCCGAGGGCGCAGAGGAAGGGCCCGAGGAAATCCTCGCCGCTCGAGCGCTGGCGCAGCTTGCGGGCCTGGGTCAGCGACAGGACGACCATGCCGGCCAGGCCGATGACCCCGGCGTAGATCGCCTGGGCGCCGAGCTTGTAGCCCAGCATGTAGGCGACGGCCCGGTCCATCTCGACCGGTCGGTCGGGGACGCCGCCGATGAAGAAGGCGATGAAGCCGACGATGAAGGCGGCGCCGCAGATCAGATAGACCGGCACGCGACTGGCCGGCGGCTGTGGCGCATAGCGGGCCCGGGCGGCCTCATAGAACGGCTTTTCGTCGGCGACATCGGTCACGGTACGCATTCCCCCCAAAACACAGATGGACTTATGCGGGCTTTGGCAGGGCTCGCAAGTGCGACGCGCGGACGCGCAGGACCGGCTTGACGATTCCATAAGTGCAGACTTATGTAATGGCCATGGCCGACCCCGACATCTTCCGCGCCCTGGCCGACCCGACCCGCCGGGCGGTGTTCGAACGGCTGAGCGCCGCCGAGCTGACGGTCTCCGAGCTGACGCGGGGCTTTGACGTGTCTCAGCCAGCCATCTCGCAACATCTGTCGGTGCTGAGGGGCGCCGGCATGGTGGCCGAGCGGCGGCAGGGGCGGCAGGCCTGGTACCGGGCCGCGCCCGGCGCCCTGGAGGGGCTGGAGGCCTGGGTGGCCCGCTACCGCACCTTCTGGCCCGAGCGGGTCGAGGCCCTGAAAGATGTGCTCAAGGAGATGGACCAATGAGGGACATCGATCTCGCCTTCGATCTGGAAGAGAGCGCGGCCAAGGTCTGGCGGGCGTTGACCACGCCGGCCCTGCTGGCCCGCTGGCTGGGGCCGAACAACTTCCGCGCCGAACTGGGGGCCAGGTTCTCGGTCGGGGCGGCCAACGACAATGTCGACTGCGAGGTGCTGGCCATCGAGGAGGGCCGGTTGCTGCGGCTCGGCTGGCGGGAAGGGGCAGTCGACAGCGTCGTCACCTTCGCCCTGGAGCCCGGGATAAGCGGCGGGGTGCGCCTGCGGCTGACCCACGATGGCTTCGTCACCCACGGCGGCCTGCCGGCGCCGTTGACCATGGATCCGGTGGGAACCGGCGGCTGGAGGATGCAATGGGCGGCCTGATGAACCTGGTGCCGATGGTGGTCGAGCAGACCAGCCGGGGCGAGCGCAGCTTCGACATCTTCTCGCGGCTGCTGCGGGAGCGGATCCTCTTCGTCAACGGGCCGGTCGAAGATGGCATGGCCAGTCTGATCTGCGCCCAGCTTCTGTTCCTGGAGGCCGAGAACCCCAAGAAGGAGATCGGCATGTACATCAACAGCCCCGGCGGGGTGGTGACGGCCGGCCTCGCGATCTACGACACCATGCAGTACATCAAGAGCCCGGTTTCGACCCTGTGCATGGGTTTCGCCGCCTCGATGGGCAGCCTGCTTTTGATGGCCGGGGAGCCGGGCCAACGGGTCTGTATGCCCAACGCCCGCATCGTCCTGCACCAGCCCTCGGGCGGTTACTCGGGCCAGGCGTCGGACGTGGCGCGCCACGCCGAAGACATCATCAAGATGCGCCAGCGGATCTACGAACTCTACGCCAGGCACTGCGGCCGGACGATGGAGGAGGTGGCTACCGCACTGGACCGCGACAATTTCCTGGATGCGCAGGAGTCGAAAGCCTGGGGACTGGTGGACCACGTCTACTCGACGCGGGAGGAGGCCGAGGCCGCCGCCTGACGCCACGTCATACTTTCCGTCCACGTCACCTGAGCGCATGATCGGCGATAACTCAGGGAGAGACGCATGTACGATCTGGTGATCCGGGGCGGCCGGGTGGTCGACGGAACGGGCGCGGCGGCTCTTGAAGGCGATGTCGCCATCACCGACGGCGTCATCGTCGCGGTCGGGGCGGTCAAGGGCGCCGGCAAGCGCGAGATCGATGCGGCCGGCAAGATCGTCACCCCGGGCTGGGTCGACATCCACACCCACTATGACGGCCAGGCGACCTGGGACCCCTATATGTCGCCGTCCAGCTGGCATGGCGTGACCACGGTGGTCATGGGCAATTGCGGCGTCGGCTTCGCGCCGGTGAAGCCCGACAAGCACGACTGGCTGATCGAGCTGATGGAAGGCGTCGAGGACATCCCTGGCGCCGCCCTGGCCGAGGGCATCAAGTGGAACTGGGAGACCTTCCCCCAGTACATGGACAGCCTGGACGCCCAGGACCGGGTGCTGGATATCGCCACCCATGTGCCGCACAGCGCCGTGCGGGCCTATGTCATGGGCGAGCGCGGCGCGCACAACGAGCCGGCGACGCCGGAAGATATTGCGGCCATGGCCGAGATCGTCGCCGAGGGCGTGCGGGCAGGCGCCCTGGGCTTCTCGACCTCGCGGACCATCGTCCACACGGCCAAGAACGGCGAGGTCATGCCGGGCACCTATGCCGGCGACGACGAGCTGCTGGCCATCGGCAAGGCCATGGCGGCGGTCGGCCCGGGCGTCTTCGAGATGAGCTCTGACATGGCGCCGGCCGAGCATGAGTTCGAATGGATGAAGGCCATGGCCACCGAGACCGGTGTGACCGTGACCTACAGCCTGCTGCAGTCGCCGATGCGGCCCGACAACTGGGTCGATCTGCTGGACCGTACCGCGAAGGCGCGGGCCCAGGGCGCGGCCATCACCGCCCAGATCGCCTGCCGACCGACCGGCCTGGTGCTCGGCTGGCGCAGCACCGTCCATCCCTTCGTGGGGCGGCAGACCTATCGCGACATCGCCGCCCTGCCGTTCGAGCAACGACTGGAGAAGCTGAAGGACCCGGCGGTGCGGGCCCGGATCCTGGCCGATCCCAGCAAGAAGATGGGGCCCCTCGGCGAGATCATGACCAAGGGCTTCGACCGCATGTTCCGGCTGGTGCAGCCGGACGGGTCGCTGGACTACGAGCCGCGCGCCGAGGACAGCATCAAGGCCATCGCCGAACGTACCGGCCAGGCGCCGGACGCGATCGTCTACGACATGCTGATGGAGATGGACGGCAAGGGGTACATCTACCTGCCGCTGCTCAACTACGCCCAGTTCGACTTCGACCACATCCACGCCATGATGCACGACCCCAACACCGTGCTCAGCCTGTCGGACGGCGGGGCCCACTGCGGGGTGATCTGCGACGCCAGCTTCCCGACCTACATGCTGACCCACTGGGTGCGCGACCGGAAGCGGGGGCCGACCCTCACCCTGGAGAAGGTGGTGTCGATGCAGACGCGCGACACCGCCCGGCTTTACGGCCTCAACGACCGGGGCGTGCTGGCCGTCGGGATGAAGGCCGACGTCAATGTCATCGACTTCGAGCGGCTGGCCATCCAGGCGCCGGAGATGGTCTTCGACCTGCCGGCCGACGGTCGCCGGATGATCCAGAAGGCGGAAGGCTATGTCGCCACCGTCGTCAGCGGCGTGGTCACCTACGAGGACGGCGTCGCCACCGGCGCCATGCCGGGCAAGCTGATCCGGGGGCCGCAGGGCCTCGAGGCGCGGATGGCGGCGGAGTAGCTACTGCACGGTCGCCGTCGCCCGGTTGATGCTCTCGAAGTTGGACAGGCCCATGGTGCGGGCCTGGGCGTTGACGTCGTTGACCAGGGCGCGATGGCGCTTCAGGTCCGCTTCGAAGGCATCGAAGTCGGATTTGCGGTTGAAGGTATAGCCCCGGCCGTTCCAGCCGCCGGGCGAGGCGCGGACACGCCTGATCAGGCCCTCAATGGAGTCCATGATCTCTTCCTGGCCATTGTAGAAGTTGGCGTTGACCTCGATGTCCTGGGCCATGCGGCGGTCCCAGGTTGCCAGGGCCGCGTCCTTCCAGGGCTTGTCCCTGGCGTAGACGGCCAGGGCGGCGCGGCTTTCGGCGAAGCGGCCCTCGGAGGCCTTGCGCTGGCGGGCGAACAGGGCGCGCAGTTCGCTGACGATCCTGGCGGTCTGGCGGTAGCCGGGGTCGTTGGACAGGCGGCGGGCGTCCAGCGGCGCGCCATGCGTGGCCAGCAGTTCCATCAACTCGGTGTTGAAGGCGCGGTTGTCGGCGTTGACCCGTTTGACGTGGCTGTCGATGGCGGTGGAGACCGCGACCTCGGCGTTGGCGGCGTTCAGCGAGGGGCCGATGGCCACGGCCAGGGCGATGCCGCCGCCCACCACGGCGGCCAGCAGCAGCGGCGCAAAGTCCTCGAACCAGCCGCGCAGCCGCTTCTTGCGGCGCGGCGTCCAGGCGAGGGCGAAGGTAACCACCGCCGCCAGCACCAGGCTGACGCCGACGACCGGCAGGCTGGCGAAGCCGACCAGATAGACCACCTGTGAAACCAGATCGGCGCCGATCTGACCGCCCTTGGGAAAGCCGATCAGCCAGGCCAGGCCGCCGCTGACCACCGCGGTGACGGCCAGCAGGCCCCAGTAGAGATTGCGTGTCTCGTCCGGCGCCCTGGCGGCGCGGGTTGCGTAGAAGGGCCGGTCGGCCGTTTCGTTGCTCATGGGCATCCCCCGATACTGCCGGCGAGCCTGAGGTGAGGCCCTGGTCGGCGTCAACGGCAATCTCTTCCAAACAACTGTTCAAATCCGCCGGGCTTCCTGCCAAGATGGTGGAAAGGAATAATCCTCGGGAAGGGAACCCACAGCCATGCGTGAAGCCGTCATCGTCTCCTATGCCCGCACGGGTCTGGCCAAGGCTGGGCGCGGCGGCTTCAATGTCACCCCGCCGATGAGCCTGGCGGCCCATGCCATCAAGCATGCGGTGGCCAAGTCGGGCGTTGACCCCAAGGACATCGAGGACTGCTACCTCGGCAACAACGCCCACGGCGCGGCCAACATCGGCCGGCTGGCGGCGCTGCTGGCCGGGATGCCGGTGACCACGGCGGGCGTGACCATCAACCGCTTCTGCTCCTCGGGCCTGCAGGCCATCGCCATGGCCGCCAACCATGTGCGCGGCGACGGCGCCGACTGCGTGGTGGCCGGCGGGGTGGAGAGCATCTCCATTCCGGGCGGCGGGGCCGGCGGCGCGGCGGCCAACGATCCGCACCTGATCGACATCGCCCCGGCCATCTACATGGCCATGATCGACACCGCCGACATCGTCGCCGAGCGCTACGGCGTCAGCCGCGAATACCAGGACGAGTACAGCCTGCAGTCCCAGCAGCGGATGGCGGCGGCCCAGGCGGCGGGCAAGTTCAAGGACGAGATCGTGCCGATGGCCACCAAGATGAAGGTGGTCAACAAGGAGACCAAGGAAGAGTCCTTCGTCGACTATGTGGTCGATCGCGACGAGTGCAACCGGCCGGACACCACGCTCGAGGGCCTGTCCTCCCTGCAGCCGGTAAAGGGCCCCGGCAAGTTCATCACCGCCGGCAACGCCAGCCAGCTTTCCGACGGCGCCGCCGCCGTGGTGGTCATGGAGGCCAAGGAGGCGGAGCGCCGTGGCCTCACGCCCATGGGCCGCTTCGTCAGCTGGGCCGCCGCGGGTTGCGAGCCGGACGAGATGGGCATCGGCCCGGTGTTTGCCGTGCCGCGCTTGCTGGCCCGCCAGGGGCTGAAGGTCGACGACATCGACATCTGGGAACTGAACGAGGCCTTCGCTTCGCAGTGCCTCTACAGCCGCGACAAGCTGGGCATCGATCCGGAGAAGTACAACGTCAACGGCGGTTCCATCGCCATCGGCCACCCCTTCGGCATGACCGGCGCGCGTTGCACCGGTCACCTGCTGCAGGAAGGCAAGCGTCGCGGCGCCAAGTGGGGCGTGGTGACGATGTGCATCGGCGGCGGCCAGGGCGGCGCCGGCCTGTTCGAGATCTACTAGGGATCGAATGGCGGCTCAGCGCCTCTGTGGCGCTGAGCCCTTTACCCACCGGCCCGGGCCGTCGAAGATCACGTCCAGGCTTGGCGAAGCGGCCTACGATTATAACCCGGCGACGGCGGGGGAAGCATTGAATTTCGGCCAAGGCCTTGAATTCCTGTGCCTTCCTCGTAGGCGCGGAGTCGGCGATTGTGGGTCCGCGCGTAGGCTTGGCGTAGGCTGGTCATTTGCGAATGTAGGCCGGTTCGGGGCCAGTCAGGCCTACGCCGTCGGCGATGAGCGGCCGGGAGGCGGAAAAGGGGCCGTAATTTCACCCGGTGAAAACCCCAAACCCTTGTGGCGAAACGGATTTTCGCGCGCTAGGATCAGGCGACCAGTGGGGGAGGGGATGATGAGAGCAGCGGTTATGGGCGCGGCCCTGGCAGTGGGCCTGGCGGTCGGCGGCGCGGCGCAGGCGGCGGACTATGTCGTCGTGCGCTATGAGGATTACGCCGGGATCATCGATCTGGCCGGCATCACCCGGACGGGCGACATCGCCAGGGGCACGGTGACCCGCATCTGGCCGTCGGACCAGGATCTGGGAGGCGGAACCATCTTCCGCTACCTGACCACGTCCGAAGAGTTCAACTGCACGACCCGGGTGTCGTACAACAACAGCCTCAAGGCCTTCAGCCGGACCCATGTCATGGTCTACCAGAGCACCGAGCGGTCCGGTGCGCTGGACGCCGTCGAGCCGGGCAGCCTGGGTCACGAGGTCATGCGCACCCTTTGCGAGGCCGGGGCCGCGCCGGTCGGTGAGCGCCGCTCCGCGCCCGACCGCCAACGGTTGGTCGACCAGCTGATCAGCGAGTAGTCACGGCGACAGGGTCCGCCTCCGCCGGGTGGCATGCCGCGCAAGGCGTCGGCCTGGAAGGGCCTGGCCGTCAAAGCCCGCGCAGCACGACCCCGGCGGTCAACAGCACGAAGGCGGCGGTCAGGGTCTCGATCACATGGGTGCTGACCCAGGGAACGGCCACGCCGCCATAGTTGGCGACCAGGGCGGCAATCGCCAGTACAACGGCGATGGCGAACAGCGGCACGCTGGGGGCGGTCAGAACGAAGGCGGGACGGACGGCCATGATCAGGCTCCTGGGCGCGCCCGGGCAGACTGGACGCTGGTCACCATGGGCGCTGGACGGGGCGGTGGCAATGCGCAGGTCGTCGGGGACGAAGACGGGGACGGGGGCGGTTCTGTAACCTTTGCGACAGAGCCGGGGGCCGCGATCGACTAGAAGACCGGCATGCCCGCGTACAGATTCTACGACCTCACCCCGCCGGACCCGGAGGAAATCTGGCAGGGCGCCTTCTACAGCGACGGGGCGGCGATGGCCTGGGGGTTCCGGCGAGCCGGCCCCGGCGGCATCGAGGTCTGGCAGGGCGAGCGCTTCGTCGGCCGGCTGCATGGGGCCGACGCGCAGGCTGCGGTCCTTCCGGCAGCCCATCCTTAACCTGTTCCCGCTACCCGGGAAGGGTAAGGCTGGAAAAGGTGGCGTGATGGCGTGCAGCGGGTGTCGGGACGGGGCGGGGTTCGAGCTGCCGATCACCATGGCCTTCCAGCCCATCGTCGATGTGAGCACGCAGACGGTGTTCGCCTACGAGGCCCTGGTGCGGGGACAGGACGGCCAGGGCGCCGGCGCCGTGCTCGCCCAGGTCTCTTCCGAGAACCGCTATGCCTTCGACCAGCAGTGCCGCACCACGGCGATCGAGCTGGCCGCCGGCCTGGACCTGGCGGCCGACGGGGCCAACCTGTCGATCAACTTCCTGCCCAACGCCGTCTATGAGCCCAAGGCCTGTATCCGCCTGACCCTGGCCGCCGCCATGCGCACGGGCTTTCCGCTGAACCGCATCATCTTCGAGTTCACCGAGAGCGAGGAGGTCGACGCTCACCACCTGCTGAACATCCTGCGCAGCTACCGCTCGATGGGCTTCAAGACGGCGATCGACGACTTCGGGGCCGGGTACGCGGGGCTGGGCGTGCTCAGCCTGTTCCAGCCGGACATCGTCAAGCTGGATATGGCGCTGATCCGCGACATCGACCGGGACAAGGTCAAGCGGACCATCGTCAGCCACACCCTGGCCATGCTGCGGGACCTGGGGATCGAGCCGGTCTGCGAGGGGATCGAGACCGTGGGCGAACACGACGCCCTGCGCGACCTGGGGGTCGAGCTGATGCAGGGCTACCTGCTGGCCAAACCGGCGACGGCGGCCCTGCCGGCGGTGTCGTGGGTGGCGGCGGCGGCGGATCAGGCGCGGCGGGCGTAAGGGCGCCGGCGCCAAGCTGGCGGATATCATTGTTACGCGAATTGGTTTAGCGTTCGCCTACACCGTGTCTTCGGACCGTTGGGGGACTGACATGAACATCGCCAAAGTCATCGCGCCGCTGGCCTGCATCGCCGCGCTTTCCGTCGCATCCAGCGCCTTGGCCGAACAGTCGAGAACCGTCGAGTGGACGGTCGGCTCAGAGATCCTGAAGATCCACGCCACCGGCAAGACCGGCCCCTTCTCCACCAAGATCAAGCTGTTCGTGAACGGCGAGGTCGTGGCCGAAGGCGCGACCTCGCAATTCCGCCCGCTGGTCAACCTGATCGGCGACTACAAGGGCAAGAAGGTCGAGGCCGAGTGCCAGAGCGTCGCCACCGGGCCGATGCTTCACCGGGAATGCACGGTCTTTGTCGACAGCAAGGAAGCGGCGAAGCTGAAGTTCTAGCCTCGCCGCCGGGCCCTCAGAGCCCGCGCAGCACCACGCCGGCGGTCAGCAGCACAAAGGCGGCGGTGGCAATGCGGGTTCAGAGCCCGGTTTAGCTGAAGCCGCCGAGGGCGAAGGAGAGGCCGAGGCCGGCGACGCTTCCGAGCATGCACGCGGCGAGCAAGGCGCCGAAATCCTCGCCGAAGGTCCGCTGTTTGTACCGTCTCGCGGCTGAGCCGAGCAGCATCACCGAGCCCAGGCCGGCGATGATCAGCGCGCTGACGAAGAGGGACACGGCGATGAAGGTGATGGCCCCGGTGCGTTCGTGCGGCAGGATGTCGGGGCCAATGCCGGATCGCGACTGCAGCAAGAAGCCGAGGACCCCGGCGATGATCGCGCCGATCATCAGAGGCGTCCGGCTGGCGGCGGGCCGCGAGGCGGCGGGCACGTGGTCGGTGGTTTCGAAGAATGGCCGTTCGGCCGATGGTTCGGTCATGGATGGTCCCCCCAACGATCAAGCAGACCGCGTCACCAGCCGCATGGCAAGGCCTTCGACGCCTTCACGGCCCTGGTGGCGACGGGGAAGATCAGCCGGCGCCAACCGAACGGCCACACCGAACACCGCCGTTGGTTCAATACGGCGACGGCGCGGGCGGGACGACGTCGGCCCGGCGTTCCCAGCCCTCGTTCTGCAGGACCAGGGTCTGGATGGCGAAGACGTTGGCGTCGTCGTCCAGCTCCGGCAGGGCGACGTACTCCGAGGGCCAGCCGTTGTAGATGTCATAGGCCATCACCCGTTGGCCGGCGGCGTTGTAGCGCTCGAGGGTCAGGTCGCGGCGAAAGTCGGCCAGGCTGGTTTGCAGGCCCTGGCCGGCGCTGAAGTTCCACACCTGATCGCCCCATTGCTGGAAGCCGGGATCGGTGGTCACCCCCCGCTCAAGGGTTATGGGTTCGAACAGCGATTGGCCGGGCAGAAGCCGGACCGTCGAAGGATCGCCGGCCTCGCGAAAGGGGACCGCTTGGGTCGCGCCTGTCAGGCCACTGACCTTGCTGAAGCCGGCCACCAGTTGACCGTCATGGAGAAGGCGGAACTGGAATTGAGGTAGAGGGACATGGCTCAAGGTCGTGCGCGGCCGCGACGGGGTCAATGCCTTGAGCCCCAGGTCATTGCGGCGACAGTGGGCTCATTGCAGGTTTTCGTCCGCGCTTGGCGGGCTGCAACATCCGCCCCGCCTCGGCCTCGAGGCGGCTGCGAAGACTGCCCGAACATGCGCGTTATCCGGGGATGGCTTATGCTCAAGGGCGGTCGTCAATTTAGTGCACTGTCACCGTAAATACGGTCAGCACGGGATAAAGGCCCAGCCGTGGCAATTCAGGGGGCCTGAAGACCTCAGGCGAGGACCCGCGCCGCCTCGCCGAGCAGGGTGGCCGGTGAGATCGGCTTGCCGACGAAGCCGTCGAAGATCGACAGGTCGGCCCGGCTGGTGGTTGCGTCGTCGGCCGAAAAGGCCAGCACCGGCACCCGCTCGTTGGGCCCGCCCCGCTCGCGGATGGCCGTCAGCGCCTGCGGGCCGTCCATGCCCGGCATCCGCAGGTCCATCAGGATCAGGTCGACCGGAACGCGGTCGGCGATGGCCACGGCGGTGGCGCCGTCGGCGGCCTCGGTGACGTCGATTCCCACGAGTTCGAGGATGGTGCGGGCGAGGTCGCGATTCATGGCGTTGTCATCAACGACCAGAACCCGGGCGCCCGCCAGCGTATCCCAGGCCGAGGCTTCGGCGTCCGCCGGATCGACCAGGTCGCAGGCCTCGGCCGGCAGTTCGAAATGGAAGATGCTGCCCCTGCCCGGGGTGCTGGTGACGCCGATCTCGCCGTCCATGGCCTCCACGAGACCGCGACAGATGGCCAGGCCCAGGCCCGTGCCGCCATGACGGCGGGTGGTCGAACCGTCAATCTGGGAAAATCGCTGAAACAGTCGGGCCTGCTGCTCGGCGTCGAGCCCCGCGCCGGTGTCGGTGACCGACACTAGCAAGCGCCCGGCGCGGTAGGCCGCCCGCAGGGTGACCCCGCCGGCGTCAGTGAACTTCACGGCATTGCTGACCAGATTGAGCAGCACTTGCCGAACCCGGTCCGGATCAAGCAACAGACCATCCGGGAGGCCGGCTTCCGGCGCAAAGGTCAGCGTCAGTCCCTTGGCCTGGGCCTGGCCAGACAGCAATTGCAGGCCGTCGTCGAGGAGCTCGCGGACGGCGACCGGCCGGGATGCGAAGTTCATCTGGCCGGCCTCGAGCTTGGAGAAGTCGAGGATGTCGTTGACCAGGGTCTGCAGCGCCTGGCCGGCGACCTTCAGGCGAGCGACGTGGGCGCCGGCCTGTTCCGGCAGATCGCGCATGTCGCTCAGCAGGCCGCTGAAACCGAGGATGGCGGTCAGCGGTGTCCTGATTTCGTGGCTCATGTTGGCAAGGAAGTCGGTCTTGGCCCGGGCGGCGCTCTCTGCAGAGTCGCGCGCCCGGCGCAGGTCTTCCTCGATCTGGCGCTGGGCGCTGACATCGCGAAGCAGATCGATGATTTCGTCCTGGCCGTCGGCGCCGCGCAGTAGGGTCGGCGTGCTTTCCAGCGAGATCCACTGGCCGTCGGCGCGCTGGAACCGGAAGGTGAGCCGGGCGAAGTCGCCGGATTTACCGTCTATCACCTGCTTGACCCCAGCGCGGCAGGCGTCGACATCGTCCGGGTGGATGCGCTCGATAATCGCGGTCGGACTGCGGGCCAGATCCGTCAGACTGAACCCCGTCAATCTGTTGAGGGCCGGCGAGGCGTAGAAGAGCTCGCCTGCCTTCGTGGAGCGGGTGATGAGGTCGGTGGAATTCTCGGTCAGGACGCGGTAGCGCAGTTCGCTGGCCCGCAACGCCTCCTCGATCTCCCTGCGCTCGGTGATGTCGCGCATGACGTTGATGATCTCGACGGGAGCGCCGGCCGCATCGCGCACGATCGTCGGGTTGCTCTCGGCCCAGATCCAACGCCCGTCAGCACAGCGGAAACGAAACTGGCGAAACGCCCCCGGCGGATCTTCCAGCCCCGCAAGGCGGCGCTTGCGCATCGCCAGGACCCGCTCGCGGTCGTCGGGATGGACCAGGTCCTGGGCCTTCAAGCCGAGCAGGTCCTCCGGCTCGTAGCCGTAGATGCGGCAGGCGCCCGACACCCAGGTCACGCCCTTGCCGGGCTCCACCCGCGTGATGACGTCCGCAGAGTTGTCGGTCAGGCGGCGCAGCCGCGCCTCGCTTCGGCGCAGCGCTTCCTCGGCCTCGGTCGCGCTGGTGATGTCGAGAAAGACGCCGAACAGCCGCTCGACGGCCCCGTCTGGACCGTGCCGGGCCTCTCCCCGGGCCGTGACGTGGCGTAGGCCGCCGTCTGGACGGTGGATGCGGGCCCGCAGCGCATAGGGCTCACCATGGCTTATGGCCCGTCCGACAAGCCGTTCGAGTTCGGCCGCGTCCTCGGGCTCGTAAAGGCTCAACACCCCGGCCAGATCGGGCGGCGGCAGGGCCGGGTCGAGGCCATGAATGGTGTAGACAGCGGGGGACCAGATGGTGCGGTCGTCAGCCGGATACCAGGCCCAGTAGCCGAGTCCGGCCATCGCCTCCGCCTGGCTCAGCAGGCTGGCGCGTTCATCGGCGTCATGACCGGGGCGCGGAGCTGGGCATGCGGACGTCGGGGATTGAGGCAGGGGCTGTCGGCGGACCATGGCCGTGGACAGTGCGGCCGCCGGACGGAAATGCGGTTAATGGAAATCTGAAATGGCCGTCTCGGGCGGGCGCAAAATGTCGCAGCCACAGAGTGAGGGTAGGAACCGGGCCAGAATCCTCAGGATGGGTAGGCATCGGAGGCTCAGCGCTGCCCTTTGCGATCATCCCCGCTCAACAAACGAGTCGATCACCTTCTTCTCGCCCGCCTGTTCGAACGCCACCGTCAGCTTGTTCCCCTCCACGGCCACCACCGCGCCGTAGCCGAACTTGATGTGGAACACCCGGTCGCCCCGGGCGTAGGCGCTCTCCTTTTCCGGGGATGACACCGCCACCAGGCGGCCTTCGCCTTCGATGACCTGTTGGCGGCCGGGGTGGCCGCCCTGGTAGTTTCGCGACTGGGCGCGTTTCCAGCCGGGGCTGGTGTAGCCCTGGCCGAAGCTGGAGTCGGCGTCCCAGCGGCTGGTGGTGGGCTGGCTCATGCCGGGGCCGCCGCCGTAGTAGCCGGTCTCGGACGCGGCATCGACCGTCTCGGGCGGCAGTTCGTCGACGAAACGGCTGGGGAGCTGGCTGGTCCAGCGGCCGTAGACCTGGCGGTTGGCGGCGAAGCTGATGCGGGCCTGTTCGCGGGCGCGGGTGATGCCGACGTAGGCGAGGCGCCGCTCCTCCTCCAGGCCCTTGTCGCCCTTCTCGTCCATGCTGCGCTGGCTGGGGAAGACGCCTTCCTCCCAGCCGGGCAGGAAGACCAGGGGGAACTCCAGGCCCTTGGCGCTGTGCAGGGTCATGATCTGGACGCTGTCGTCGCTGCCGCCGCGGTCGAGGTCCATGACCAGGGAGACGTGCTCGAGATAGTCGCCGAGGGCGTCGAACTGGCCCATCGACTGGACCAGCTCCTTGAGGTTTTCCAGCCGGGTCTGGCTGGTCGGGCCCTTGTCGAGGCGCAGGGCGTCGGTGTAGCCGCTCTCCTCCAGGATGGTCTCGGTCAGGCGGACGTGGTCGGTCTGGCCGGACTGCAGCTGGGCGGTCCAGCGGTCGATGTCGCGGACGAAAGCGGCGAGGGCGGTGCGGGTCTTGCCGACCAGTTCGTCGGTGTTGACCAGGCCCCGGCTGGCGTCGATGGCGCTGATCCCATGGTGGCGGGCGAGGGTGAGGATCTTCTGGACGCTGGTGTCGCCGATGCCGCGCTTGGGCACGTTGACGATGCGCTCGAAGGCCAGGTCGTCGTCGGGCGACTGGATCAGGCGCAGGTAGGCGTGGGCGTCGCGGATCTCGGCGCGCTCGAAGAAGCGGGGGCCGCCGATCACCTTGTAGGGGATGGCCAGCATGACGAAGCGCTCTTCGAAGGCGCGCATCTGGAAGGAGGCGCGGACCAGGATGGCGACATCCTTGTAGCGGCGGCCGGACTTCTTCCAGCGCTCGATCTCCTCGGCGATCAGGCGGCTCTCGGCCTCGCCGTCCCAGACGCCGCGGACCATGACCTTTTCGCCGGGCTGGTCCTCGGTCCACAGGGTTTTGCCCAGGCGACCCTTGTTCTCGGCGATCAGGCCGCTGGCGGCGGCCAGGATGTTGCTGGTCGAGCGGTAGTTGCGCTCCAGCCGGATGACGGCGGCGCCGGGGAAGTCGCGCTCGAAGCGCAGGATGTTGTCGACCTCGGCCCCGCGCCAGCCGTAGATCGACTGGTCGTCGTCGCCGACGCAGCAGACGTTCTGGCGGGCCTGGCCGAGCAGCCGGAGCCACAGGTACTGGGCGACGTTGGTGTCCTGGTACTCGTCGACGAGGATGTAGCGGAACCTGTCGTGGTATTCGGCCAGCACGTCCGGGTGCTTCTGGAAGATGGTGATGTTGTGCAGCAGCAGGTCGCCGAAGTCGCAGGCGTTGAGCGTGCGCAGGCGGGCCTGGTAGGCGGCGTAGAGCTCCTGGCCGCGGTTGTTGGCGAAGGCGCTGTTTTCCGGGCTGGGCAGGTTTTCGGGCGTCCAGCCGCGGTTCTTCCAGTGGTCGACGAGGCCGGCCAGGGTCTTGGGCGTCCAGCGCTTGGCGTCGATGTTGGCGGCCTCGATGACCTGTTTGATCAGCCGTTCCTGATCGTCGGTGTCGAGGATGGTGTAGCTGGATTTCAGGCCGACGAGGTCGGCGTGGCGGCGCAGGATCTGGGCGGCGACGCTGTGGAAGGTGCCGAGCCAGCGCAGGCCCTCGGCGCTGGGGCCGATGATGGCGGCGATGCGCTCGCGCATCTCGCGGGCGGCCTTGTTGGTGAAGGTGACGGCCAGCAGTTCCCACGGCCGGGCGCGGCCGGTGGCCAGGATGTGGGCCAGGCGGGTGGTCAGCACGCGCGTCTTGCCGGTGCCGGCCCCGGCGAGAACGAGGACCGGGCCTTCGGTGGCCTCGACGGCCTGACGCTGTTCGGGGTTGAGGCCGTCCAGATAGTCGGGCTGGCCCGAGACGCGGTCGGCGCGGGCGAGGTCGGAGATTTTGGGGGTCAGCGATTCAGACATCAGGGGAACGTATGTAGCACAAAGCGCCGGGAGGAGGGCGACGGCGCAGAAACTCTCCGCCCGCTTGCGGGGGGAGAGTTGGATGGGTGCGCTGCGCCGCCTGGCGGAACGGCGGTCTGGGTTGGGCCGTTTACCCGTCACGGAGGAGCAAGCCATGGCTCATGCCCATTCACCTCATCGCGGCGGCACGTTCTGGGGGTTCCTGCTGGGGGCGGTGTTCATTCTCGCCTTGCTGATCGGCTGGGCGGTGTTCAGCGGCAATACGCCCAACCTGGCCAACCAGGCGATGAACCTCGATGTGCAGCTGCCCAAGGCCCCGAAGCTGCCGGCGACGCCCAATCCCGAACCGCTGCCGCTGCCTAGTCCCGCGAAGCCCGGCTAAGGGCGTAGACGCGGCACGCCGAGGCCAGCGGCCGCTCGCCCCGGCCCGCGTCAATGCGGACGATGAGGGCGGCCGTGCTCAGCCCCTCGGCGGCGGCGGCGGCGTCGAGAACCGCCCAGAACTCGGGCTCCAGCGCCAGCGAAGTGGCGTGTCCCGTTAGTGACACCGATCGTTTTTGCAGACGCGGCAATCTGGCCCCCTTGCCATCTAAGCAGTGTTCACATAGTAGCTAACGCCCACATACTGCCGAAACCTCTCTCCCCAGAGTTTCCGACCATGAACGCCATGACCCCCATCGTCGCTTCCGCGCGCCCTGAAGTCGAGTTCCGCAAGGGCGAGACGATACGGCTGCAGCCGGTTCGCGCCCTCAAGGCCGTTCGCAGGCTGATGGCCGACAAGGAGGACACCGCTGCGGTGTTCGACCTGATGCGGGCCCTGTCGGGCAACGCCATCTCCAAGGGCTATGCCCGGCTGATGAAGACGCCGCGCGGGGGCCGTATCGCCTATGAGCGCGACGAGCTGAACGACCGGCTGATGGATCGCGCCTGGCTGGAGAGCTTCGCGCCCGGCACGGTCGGGGCCGCCTACCTGGCCCATATGGACGAACGCGGTTTCACGGCCGATGGCCTGAAGGAAATCAGCGAGCAGACCCGGGACAGCCAGGTCGAGGCGGCGCATCCGCTGACCTGGTACGGCCGCCGCCTGCGCGACGTGCACGACATCTGGCATGTGCTGACCGGCTATCGCACCGATGCGCTGGGCGAGGCCTGCCTGGTGGCCTTCTCCTACGAGCAGACGCGCAGCCTGGGCTTCCGGGTCATCGCCTTCGCGGCGGGGAACAAGATGAGTTCGGCGAAGAACGGCCAGCCCTACAAGGCGGCGATCAAGCAGGCGTTCGCCAACGGCAAGGCCGCCGCCTGGCTGCCCGAGGTCGACTACCCGGCGCTGTTCGCGGAGGACCTGGAGGCGGCGCGGGCGCGGCTCGGCATCAAGCTGCCGACGATCTACCTCTCGATCCCGCCGGAATACCGCGACGGGGCCTTCGAGCCGGCGACGACCCACTGATCCTGCGGCACCGAACGATCGGGGCCCTGCCGCGTTAGGCCTCCCACAGGCGCGTCCCCGCGCCGCAATGGGAGGCCAACCATGTCTGTAATTCAGCCGACGGCGCGAGAGCCGCATCCGTTACACACCCTCATCTCCTGGCCGGCGGTGTTTGCCGGCGCGGTGGTGGCCATCGCCGTCGGGGCGATGCTCAACCTGCTGGGCGTCGCGCTCGGCGCCGCCTCGATCAACCCCTATGACCTGACCACCGGCGAGGCCAAGGCGTTCAGCGCCGGGGCCGGCGCCTGGATCGCCATTGCCAATGCGCTGGCGCTGTTCGTCGGCGGCTTCGTGGCCAGCCGGGTCGCCAAGTACACCGATCACCACAAGGGCTACCTGCACGGACTGGCCGTCTGGGCCCTGGCCTTCATCATCGCCCTGTTCCTGGCCGGCTCCAGCGCCGTGGGCGGGGTCAATTCGATGATCGACGGGCTGTCGAACAACGGCGTGCAAGAGGTCAACGTCCTTGATCGCGAGCCGCTGGCCGGCGACCTGCCCGACAGCGCCGCCGCCATCCCGCCAGCCGCGCAGCCGGAAGCCAACGCCGCCGCCGACTCGACGGCGACGGTCGCCCTGTGGGCCTTCATCGCCATGCTGCTGGGCGCCATCGCGGCGGTCTTCGGCGGCCGCTACGGCGCGCGCAGGCACGCCTGGGAGACCCGGGCGCATGTGACCGAGACCCCGACCACCGTGGTCGGCACGGACCCGCACCTGCATACGACGCCGCACACGGCGCCGCATTCGACGACGCCGACGATCTGACCGGGACGGCGGCTGGCGGAAGCCGGCCGCCGGACCCTCAGGGAGCGTCCTGGCAGCTGATGCTGACCAGGCCGTCGCCCTCGTCGATCACCCAGATCTGGCGCGGCGCCCCGGCGGGCGCCTTCTGGTTGTGAACGATCTTGGAGCCGAACTTCGGCTCCACATCGAGCGGCTCGGCCCCGACCGCCACGCGGATGGTCTCCGCGATCTCCCCCACCTTGCCGCGCACCACGGCGTTTCGGTTGCGGGTCCCGCTGGGTTCGACGACCGTATAGATCATCTCGGGATCGAGGCCGTAGGCCGTTACCCCGGCGGGCGGCAGGTAGTGGATGAACTGGCCGGTCGGCTTCTTCTCCCGCGCGACATCCGGCAGCGGGGCGGCCGAGCCGTCCCAGGCGATCCGGCATTCGATGAAGGCCTGGGACCTGGCGAGGTCCGGCTCCAACGCGGCGGCCGGCTGGGCGGCGATGAACAGGGGCAGGGCGAGCAGGAGAGGGCGCGGGGTCATGTGGCGATCATGCCCTGTCCGGGCGCTAAGTCCATGGCTGGAAAAGGGGGCGTCTAGCCGTCGAAGCCGGCGGCGGCGAAGTTGACCATACGGCGCTGCAGGGCGGCGATGTCGTCCTCGCGGGTGAGGCCCTCCGACAGGACGTGCAGGCGGTCCAGTTCCATGAAGCGGTTCTGGTGGATCATGCCGAGCACGAAATGCAGCCGCCAGTAGACCTCCTCCGGCGCCAGGTCGGGCCGGGCGGCGAGCAGGGCGTCGCTGAAGCGGCGCAGGTGGGAAACGTCGGTCGACAACACTTCCTTGATCTCGGCGGCGCCCTCGCTGCGGGCGCGGATCAGGAACTGCAGGGAGATGCGGCGGTCGTTGGCCGGATCGAGCCAGCGCAGGGGCGGGGCGATCAGGGCGGTGAGGATCTCGCGCACAGGCGGGCTGCCGCCGTGGGCGTCCGAGACCTCGTGCAGCAGACGGGCGCGTTCGCGGTTCAGCTCGGTGGTGCGCCGACGGAAGATTTCGAACAGCAGGCTGTCCTTGGACCCGAAGTGGTAGTTGACGCTGGCCAGGTTGACGCCGGCCTCGGCGGTGATGTCACGCACCGAGACGTTCTGGAAACCGTTGAGGGCGAACAGCCGCTCGGCGGCGTTGAAGACCAGCTGTTTGGTGGCCGCTTCGGCTTCGCCGGCCCCTTCGGGCGCACCGTTTTCAATCTGACTCACTGTGTCCCAACCCTTCCCTTCCGGAAGCGGAGCATTACGGGCGTGGGGGAATTAGGCAAGGGCGATAAAACGGGCGTTCTAAACGCCGGGGCCGGGCCGGGTGAAAGCGCCTTCAGAAAAACTGTCTAATTCTATCGCCATAGTAGGAATAAGGACGATGTCAGGTCGGACGCGACGCCATGGGGGCTAACGCGTCCACCGGGGATATTCGTCATGGCCGCATCCAATCGCCTGTCGCGTAAACTTCTGCTGCTGACCGGCGCCGCCTGCCTTCTGGCCGCGCCCGCCGCCTTTGCCGCAGAGGTCACGGCCCCGGCCGAGGAGGGCGCGGCCGCCGCCGGTGTGGAGGCCGACCAGGGAGAGAGCACCGTCGACACCCTGATCGTCACCGCCCGCCGCCGCGAGGAAAGCGCCCAGGACGTGCCGATCGCCCTGCAGGTGACCAGCGGCGTCAAGCTCGAGCAGGCGGGTGTCGGTAACGTCAGCCAGCTGACCCAGCTGGTCCCGACCCTGCAGGTGCTGTCGCCGAACGGCCGCAACACCAACCTGACCATCCGGGGACTTGGGGCCAGCTACGGCCTGGCCAATGACGGGCTGGAGCAGGGCGTGGGCATCTATATCGACGGGGTCTACAACAGCCGGCCGGGCGCGGCCCTGTCGGACTTCATCGACATCGAGCGGGTCGAGGTGCTGCGCGGGCCGCAGGGCACCCTGTTCGGCAAGAACACCACGGCCGGCGCCCTGAACATCGTCACCGAGGACGCCGACACCCAGGAATTCCAGGCGCGGGTCGAGGGCAGCTACGGCAGCTATGACTTCCGCCAGGCCAAGGCGAGCGTCAGCGTTCCCATCGTCAAGGACGTGCTGGCCGTGCGGCTGTCGGCGGTGGCCACCTATCGCGATGGCGACATCTACAACACCGTCCGGAAGCAGGACCAGAACGCCCGCGAGAGCGAGACCGTGCGCGGCCAGATCTACTGGCAGGCCACCGACAAGCTGCTGGTCCGCTTCGCCGCCGACTACACCAGCCAGCAGCCGGAATGCTGCACCCAGCTGTTCTACAAGTACGGTCCGACCTTGAAGCCCGCCAACCAGCAATACCCGGCCCTGGCCGCCGGCAAGGGCTATGCGCCGCCG
Organism: Caulobacter sp. SRI_014; assembly: GCF_057586315.1. NCBI lineage: Bacteria > Pseudomonadati > Pseudomonadota > Alphaproteobacteria > Caulobacterales > Caulobacteraceae > Caulobacter > Caulobacter sp. SRI_014. The sequence goes on from NZ_JBYCZQ010000014.1 coordinate 84,321, forward strand.
AGCACCAACATCTTCGACCGCAAGGCCGATGTGGACAGCAACATCCAGGCCGACCAGTGGCTGAGCGGCCTTGCCCTGACCGCCGACTACGACTTCGGCTTCGCCACCCTGACCGCCATCGGCGCCCACCGGGAGTGGGACTGGGAGCCGCGCAACGACCGTGACTACACCGCGCTGGACGTGACCCGCCAGTCGGCCAACCCCAGCCACCAGAAGCAGGACAGCCTGGAGATCCGGCTGGCCTCGAACGGAGCCAACACGCTCGATTGGACCGTCGGCCTCTACTACTACGACCAGAACATCACGACGGCCGGGGTGACCGAGTACGGCGCCGACGCGACCTACTGGCTGCTGCCCGGGACTGTGACTCCGCCGGCGCTGCTGGACGGCTATACGGTGTTCAACAACTCCAGCATCGACACCACCTCCTACGCCGCCTTCGGCCAGCTGACCTGGAACATCACCGACAAGCTGAGCATCACGCCTGGCATCCGCTACACCCAGGAGGACAAGGAGGGGGTCTATGTCGCCACCGTCGCCGGCGGGCTGGTGACGGCCGATACCACCCTGATCAACCGCCGCCTCGGCATCGCCCGGCCCCAGGCCTATGCGGCCGACACCAGCGATGGGTCGTGGTCGGGCCAGATCGCGGTGTCCTACGACTTCACCGACGACATCCATGTCTACGGGACCTGGTCGCAGGGCTTCAAATCGGGCGGCATCAACATGTCCGGCATTCCAAACACGGCGGCCGGCACGCCGTCGCTGACCAGCGCCGTGGTCAAGCCGGAGGAGGTGACGACCTATGAGGTCGGCCTCAAGACCCAGCTGTTCGACAACCTGCTGGTGTTCAACGCCGCGGTGTTCGCCACCGACGTCGAGAACTTCCAGGCCAACGTCGTCGACACCGGCCCGGGCGCCCTGCGCGGCTATCTGGCCAACGCCGAGAAGGTGACCCTCAAGGGGGTGGAGGTCGACTTCAACACCCGCTCGATCGGCGGCTTCACCTTCTACGGCAACCTCGCCTACACCGACGGCCAGTACGACAGCTTCGAGAACGGGCCCTGCCCGCTGGAGCGGATCGGCACGGCGACGGCGGCCTGCGACCTGTCGGGCAAGGAGCTGCCGGGGGTGTCGAAGTGGGCGGGCTCGTTCGGGGCTGAGTACCGCCAGGAGGTCACGGTCGGCAAGTTCGTCGGCGAGGCCTACCTAGGCGCCGACGCCAGCTTCCGCTCGGCCTATTTCGCCGATGCGGCGGTGTCGAAGTATTCGCGCCTGCCGGCCTATGAGCTGGTCAACCTGCGGGCCGGCTTCAAGTCGGACAGCGGCTGGGAGGCCTTCCTGCTGCTGAAGAACGCCTTCGACGAGGAGTATGTGCAGAACATCACCATCGTCTCGGGCAACAGCGGCCTGATCGTCGGCACGCCCGGCGAGGACCGCACGGTCAGCCTGACGCTGCGGGCCCGGTACTAGGCTTTCGCAACCCCAGGCAGGGGCGGGCGTTGGACTCCGCGAATCGGAGATCCTTTCATGGCTGCCCGCCCCACCTGGCAAGGCCACCTGCGCCTGTCGCTCGTCACCTGTCCCGTGGCCCTCTACACGGCGACCCAGGCCAGCGGCGAGGTGCACTTCAACCTGCTGCACAAGGACACCCACAACCGCATCCGGATGATCCCGACTGACCCCGAAAAGGGGCCGGTCGAACGCAAGGACCTGGTCAAGGGCTACGAGTACGAAAAGGACAGCTACATCGTCGTCACCCAGGACGAGATCGACGCGGTGCGGCTGGAAAGCACGCGGACCATCGACATCGAGCGGTTCGTCGACGCCGCCGATATCGACCGGCTGTACTGGGACAATCCCTATTACCTGGTGCCGGACGGCAAGTTGGCGCTGGATGCGTTCAGCGTCATCCGTGACGCCATGGGCAAGACCAAGAAGGTGGCCCTGGCCCGGCTGGTGATGCACCAGCGCGAGCGACTGCTGGGCATCGAGCCGCGCGGCAAGGGGCTGATCGCCTGGTCGCTGCGCTCGAACAAGGAGGTGCGGGACGTCGCGGACTACTTCGACGACATCCCGGCCCACAAGGGCGACAAGGAGATGGTCGCCATCGCCGAGAAGATCATCGAACAGAAGGAGGGTCCGTTCGATCCCTCCAAATTCAATGACCGCTACGAGGACGCCCTGCGCGACCTGATCGCCGAGAAAAAGAAGGGCAAGGGCAGGACCGTGAAGGCCGAGGAGCCGGAAGACACCAATGTGGTGGATCTGATGGCGGCGCTGAAGAAGAGCCTCGAGGCGAAGGGGAAGGCCGCGCCGGCCAAGGCTGCGGCGAAGAAGGCCCCAGCCAAGGCGCCGGCCAAGAAGCGGGCTTAGGCCGCCGCCTTCGCCCCGCGCTCGAGCCGCTTGATCGCCGCCGCCAGCGGGCGTTCGCTGTCGCAATAGTCTTCCCAGGCGCTCATGCTCTTCACCAGCTTTGGCGCGGTGCGGATGGTGTATTTCGCCGGGTCCAGCCCCTTCTTCACCTGTGTCCAGGTCAGCGGCATTGACACCGTCGCCCCCGGCCGGGCTCTCGGCGACAGTGGCGCGACGGCGGTGCTCATCCGGTCGTTGCGCAGGTAGTCGAGGAAGATGCGGCCTTCGCGCTGGGCCTTGCTCATGGTGATCAGGTAGCGGTCGGGGTTGTCGGCGGCCATGCGGGCGCAGACTTCGCGGGCGAAGGCCTTGGCGGTTGGCCAGTCGATCTTCGATTTGGCCAGCGGCGTGACGACGTGCAGGCCCTTGCCGCCGGTGGTCTTGGCGAAGCTGACCAGGCCCAGGTCCTCCAGCCGGTCGCGGACCTCGCGGGCCGCTTCGATGACATCCTCGAAGGTGACGCCCGGGGCCGGGTCGAGGTCGAAGACCAGGCGGCCGGGGCTGTCGGGCGCGAAGGGTTGGCAGTTCCAGGGGTGCAGTTCGGTGGCGCTGGTCTGGGCCACGGCGATCAGGGCCTCAGGGCGATCGATCTGCAGGTAGCCCTTGCGGTCGCCGCTGACGATCGTTTCGGTCAGCAGGTTAGACGCCCCTTTCATCAGGTGGCGTTGAAAGAACTTCTCGCCCTCGATGCCCTCGGGCGTGCGGATGATCGAACAGGGGCGGCCCTTGATGTGGGGCATCATCCAGCCGGCGACGGCTTCGTAGTACCGGGCCAGTTCCAGCTTGGTGATGGGCGAGCCGTCGCCGCCATCCGGCCATAGGGGTTTGTCGGCGCTGGACAGGCGCACCCCGAGGACCTCGGCGGAATTGGCGGGTCTGACGGTGACGGGCTTTGACTTGACCACGGCCGGGTTGGGCTCGGCCAACTCCGTGGAGGCGGGCGCGACCTCGGCTTCCACCTCCTTCGCCGGCTTGTCCTCGCGCAGGCCCTTGAAGGCGGCTTGGCGGATGTTGCCGTCGCCGGTCAGGCCGGCGTACTCGATTTCGGCGACCAACTGCGGCTTGACCCAGTGGGAGTCGCCGGCCTTGGTCCCGCCGCGGCCCTTGGGCTCCTTGTCGCTGAAAGGCGACTTGTCGATCTCCAGGGCCTTTAGCTTCGGCAGCAGTTTGGCGACCTTGTCCTTGCCGAAGCCCGTGCCGATGCGGCCGACGTGGACCAGCTTGCCGTCCTTGAAAACCCCGGCGATCAGCGAGCGGAAGGCGCTGCCGGTCTGGGTCCAGCCGCCGATGACGACCTCATGGCCGGCCCTGCACTTGGACTTGTTCCAGGTCGTCGAGCGGCCGGATTCATACGGGGCCTTGAGGTCCTTGGAGATGATGCCTTCCAGATCCATCCGGCAGGCGGAGCTGAGCACCGCCTCGCCGGCCTGGGTGAAGTGTTCGACGTAGCGCAGGCGCGGCGTGCCTTCGCCGATCAGGGCCTGCAACCGCGCCTTCCGGTCGGCGAGGGGGAGGGGACGCAAATCCTCGCCGCCTTCCGCCAACAGGTCGAAGGCGAAGAAGATCAGATTGTCGGTCTTGCCGTCCGACAGGGCCGCCTGCAGGCCGGCGAAGCTGGGCGAGCCGTTGTCGTCGAGGGCGCAGATCTCGCCGTCGAGGATGCCGTCGGGCAGGGCGGCGCCGTCCCTGGCGATGGCGGCGAACTTGTGGGTCCAGTCGAGGCCCTTGCGGGTCCGCAGGGTCGCCTTGCCTCCGGCGACGCGCAGCTGCATGCGGTAGCCGTCGAACTTGATCTCGTGGCCGAAGTTAGCCCCGACCGGCGGCCGGTCGACCAGCTTGCAGAGTTGAGGTTCAACGAATTCGGGCAGGGATTTCAGCGCCTTGCCTTTCACTTTTGAGGTTTTGGGTCGCGCCGCCTTGGCGGCCGGCGCAACCGCCTGTCTGGCGGCGGCTTCGCCGGTCGCCTCAGGGTCGCCGGAGCGCCAGACGGCGTCGGCCTTCGGCGCTGTCCTGGTCATGAAGGCGGTGGGACGTTTGCCCTTGCCGGCGGCGATGTCTTCCATGCTGCGCCCGGAGGCGATGGAGGTCGTGTTGCGCTTGAGGATACCCTCGCCGTCGCCGTCTTTGACATACTCGTCGCGGTGCTTGATCAGCAGCCAGTTGGTGCGCTTGCCGCCGAACTTGTCTCCGCGCAGCCGGACCAGGACGTAGCCGCCCTTTACCCGTTCGCCGGCGAAGACGACCTTCAGCTCACCTTTCTTGAGCCCCTTGGCGACATCGAACCCGGGCTCCGGCGCCCAGTAGCCTCGATCCCAGAGCATGACCGTCCCGCCGCCGTACTGGCCCTTGGGGATGGTCCCCTCGAAGTCGCCATAGGCCAGGGGATGATCCTCGACCTCGACGGCCAGGCGCTTGTCAGCCGGGTCGAGCGAAGGACCGCGTGTCACCGCCCAGGACAGGAAGACGCCCTCCCACTCCAGCCGCAGATCGTAGTGCAGGCGGGTGGCGGCGTGCTTCTGGATGACGAAGCGCAGGGCTTGCGACGGCTTGACGGCCGCTTGGCTGCTTGGCTCGGCGGTGACGCCGAAGTCGCGCATGGAGTCGTAGGTCTTGAGGTCCCGCTTGGCCATGGCGGGACAACGCACACGGCATGCGCTTGGCTTCAATCCACCCCAACTTCCGTCATCCCGGACGGCTCGTAGAGCCGATCTGGGACCCAGGGGCCGGCGCAGGCACGGTCGAAGCAGCCAGTTCACGCACCCCCTGGGTCCCGGCTCTTCGCTGCGCTACGGCCGGGATGACGGAGGTTGGTGGGGTGTTACAACCCCTTGCCGACGTTCAGGCGGCCGACCGCGGCGGCCTTGGCCGGGGGCAGCTTCAGGGTCGCGTCGAGGAGGGCGATGTTGTAGCGGCAGAGCAGGCCCTGGCGCTTGGGATCGCTGACCGAGATGTTGCGGCCGGTCAGCTGGCGAACGACCTTGGCGTCCTCCGCGTCGAAGCCGGCCAGGGCCTGGTCGCCGATCTGGTTCTTCATCTGCACGTCGTACCAGAGGTCGACGAGCTTGCCGCCGTCCTCGGGGTTGAGGTTGGCGCCGGCGGCATCCTTCACCGGGTTGGTTGCGACCTGCTCGAGAATGGCGGCGGTGGCGTCACGCTCGCGCTTGACCAGATCAGCGCTGACCACGGTGTCCGGATCGAACGCCAGGCGGGCCCCGCGGGTGAAGTCGTAGCAGTACCCGACGTTGACCTTGCCCAGCGCCTCGGCCTTGTCGCGGCGGATCTTCATCAGGGTGATGAGGTTCTCGTCGGTGGCCTTCTTCATCTCGCGGCTCAGAACAGTGCGGGCGTTGGAATGGACCAGCTGGGCGATGCCGGTGCTGCCCAGGCGCTTGCCCTTCACCAGCTCCATGTCGTTCTGCATCTTGGCGTAGTCGGCCGGGTAGTACTTCTTGAGGGTGGCCACCTCGGGCAGTTTCTCGGCCTCCTTGCGGGCCAGGGCGAACTTCTGGTTGGGCACCAGGTCATGGTCGGCGAAGAACCAGCCCAGAGCCCCGCCGCCGGCGCCGATGACGGCCATGGCGGCGATCATCAGGGCGCCCTTCATGCTCAGGGCCCTGGCGAGTACGAAGCCGCCGACAGCGCCGACGGCCAGGCCGGCGACAATGGAAATGATGGTGATGGTGTTGGCGTCCACGACGAAGGCCCCCCGCTACTTTTGACTGGCGGGGACCATCGCGGGATTTGTTTGGCCGTGCAAGCGCCGGGTCAGTGACCCCGCACCAGCTCCTTCATCGCCTTGTCGAGGCCTTCGATGGTCAGCGGGAACATGCGGTCGCCGACCAGCTGTTTCATCACTCCGATCGACTGGGTGTAGTCCCAGTGGCGCTCCGGCGTCGGGTTGAGCCAGATGCAGCTGTGATAGATCTGGGTGACCCGGTCCATCCAGATGGCGCCCGGTTCCTCGTTCCAGTGTTCGACGCTGCCGCCCGGATAGGTGATCTCGTAGGGGCTCATGGTGGCGTCGCCGACGAAGATGACCTTGTAGTCGCTCGGGAATTTGTGGAGCACGTCCCAGGTGTTGGTCTTTTCGGTCGAGCGGCGGCGGTTGTCCTTCCACACGCTCTCGTAAAGGCAGTTGTGGAAGTAGTAGAATTCGAGGTTCTTGAACTCGGTGCGCGCGGCGCTGAACAGTTCCTCGCAGAGCTTGATGTGGCTGTCCATCGAGCCGCCGATGTCGAAGAAGATCAGCACCTTGATCTTGTTGCGGCGCTCGGGCCGCATGACGATGTCGAGGTAGCCCTTGCGGCTGGTGCCCTTGATCGTGCCGTCGAGATCGAGCTCGTCCGGGGCGCCCTCGCGGGCGAATTTGCGCAGGCGGCGCAGGGCGATCTTGATGTTGCGGGTGCCGAGTTCGACAGAGTCGTCGAGGTTCTTGTACTCGCGCTTGTCCCAGACCTTCACGGCGCGGCCATGGCGGCCCTTGTCCTGGCCGATACGGACGCCTTCGGGGTTGTAGCCGTTGGCGCCGAAGGGGCTGGTGCCGCCGGTGCCGATCATCTTGTTGCCGCCCTCGTGGCGCTTCTTCTGTTCCTCGAGGCGCTCCTGCAGGGTCTTCATCAGCTCCTCGAAGCCGCCCATGGCCTCGATGGCGGCCTTCTCCTCGTCGGTCAGGAACTTCTCGGTCAGGGCTTTCAGCCATTCGGCCGGGATTTCGGAGGTGGCGCCGTCGCCGACCATCTCCAGGCCCTTGAAGACGTGGCTGAAGACACGGTCGAACTTGTCGAGGTTCTTCTCGTCCTTCACCAGGGCGGCGCGCGACAGGAAGTAGAACTCCTCGACGGACCGGTCGATGACCGATTTGTCGAGCGCCTCCATGAGCACCAGGTACTCCTTGAGCGTCACCGGCACCTTGGCCTGGCGCAGCTCCGAGAAGAAGGTCATGAACATGGGCGGTGTCCGAACAGTCGTTTGAAGTTGCAGGATGCGGGCTTGCGGGCCTCATGTCCAGCGTAACGCAAGGTCGCGATGACACCCCCTTTGAGAGGGTGCGGCGGGCCCGTCCGCGCGGCAGGCTGCTGCGATCTAAGGGAGCCAAGCCAATGCATCGATTTGCCGCCGCCTCTATCCTGGCCCTGGCGCTGGGCCTTCCCGCCGCAGCCGCCGCTGCAACGGTTGATCTGGGGAATGGCCGTTCGATTGTCGCCCCGGATAGTTTTGCCGGTTGTACGGCCCACCCGGTACAGAATGGCGCCAATGGCTCGAGCAGCCACGTCTTCGATTGCACCCTGACGATCAACGGCAAGCCGGCCAAGCTGCAACTGGCCTACAGCATCTTGCAGCCCAACAACACCACGCCACAGAAGTTCATCGAGACGGTGATGACCCGCATGGAACGGTCGGCGATGATCGGCGATCCCTCGATGGGTATTCAGCGCAAGATCCTGAAAACGGCGGGCAAGGCGGGGACCTTCCTGTGCTGGTCTTATGACGATGTGCCCAGCCTGAGCGGCGGGGCGATCTGTGCTCTGGATGAGCCGAGCGTCCGGTTCTCGATCTTTGTTTCCAGCTCGGATGCCTACACGGCCATGAGGGGGATCGAACAGGCCGTTGCTCTGACCTCCCTGCGCTGAGCGTTGCCAGAACGGCCGACTGGGGGTAGGGCCACGCCAACCTGACGGAGGCTCCATGAGCGAAGCGACCATCATCGACGGCAAGGCTTTCGGCGCCGGGGTGCGCGAGCGGGTGGCGGTCGAGGTGGCGGCGCTGAAAGCCTCGCACGGGCTGACGCCGGGATTGGCGGTGGTGCTGGTTGGCGAGGATCCGGCCAGTCAGGTCTATGTGCGCAACAAGGGCGAGCAGACGACGGCCGCCGGGATGTACTCGGAGACGCATCGGCTCAGCGCCGATGTGACCGAGGCCGAGCTGTTCGGACTGATCGACCAGTTGAACAGTGATCCGAAGATCCACGGCATCCTGGTGCAGTTTCCTGTGCCGCCGCACCTCAGCCAGGACCGGATCGTGGCGCGGATTTCGCCGGACAAGGATGTCGACGGGCTGACCGTGACCAACGCCGGGCGGCTGGCCAGCGGCCTGCCGGCCCTGACATCCTGTACGCCGGTCGGCTGCATGATGCTGCTCAAGGACGCGTTGGGCGACCTTAAGGGCAAGCGGGCGGTGGTCATCGGGCGGTCGAACCTGATGGGCAAACCGATGGCCCAGCTGCTGCTGGCGGCCGACTGCACGGTGACGATCGCTCATAGCCGGACAGTCGATCTGGCCGGGGTGTGCCGTGAGGCGGACATCCTGGTGGCGGCGGTCGGGCGGACCGAGATGGTGCGGGGCGACTGGATCAAGCCGGGAGCGGCGGTCATCGATGTCGGTATCAACAGACTCCCCTCGAAGGATCCGGAGAAGGCGGCGCAGGGCAAGACCCGGCTGGTCGGCGACGTGGCGTTCGAGGAGGCCAAGGCGGTGGCCGGCTGGATCACGCCGGTGCCGGGCGGGGTGGGGCCGATGACCATCGCCTGCCTGCTGCAGAACACTCTGACGGCGGCCAAGCGGCTGCACGGGATCGCCTGACCGCTATCGAAGCGGCGGACCATTATACCGAGCCGCCCCGATGCCTACAAAATGCGGGCGCTGGGGGCCAAGAGCGCGACCGAGCGCAAAAGCCCAGCAGGTGTTGGCTTTGGCGTTGTTTCGGCGTCCGGGAATGTAGGCGCCGGCGTAGGCCCGACGTTGACATCGGCGCTGTGATTGTTGGTGGCTTGGGCTCAACACAGCGCTACGCGGGCGGGCGGACCGGGACTTGTGGCCGAAAATGCCGCTGAACTGAGATGAATATGTCTAGAAATATTCCTTAAGCAGTTGAATTAACGTCATTATTCTCTGCTTCTGCCTGGGCCGCGCCGTCCGATTTGGACCAGTGGCCCACCGAGGCTTGCCAAAATAGGTGACGCTGGTGTCACCTTCGCTCAAGAGCGGACTCACGCGCTCAACAGGGGACGGCATGATCAGACTTCTAGCAGTCGCGGTAGCGGGCCTTGCGCTTTGCGCCTGTTCGCCTCAGGCCAAGCCAATCACCCAGGAAGAGTCGGCGGCGTTGATGCCATCGGACGCGCGACTGGCGGGACTGTACGAGACCTCCTGCAAGACCTGCCACACGATCAAGGCGTCGGGCGCGCCGTTGTCCGGGGATGTCGCCGCCTGGGCGCTGCGGATGAAGCAGGGGATGCCGACGCTGGTGGCGCATACGGTGCAGGGCTTCAAGGCGATGCCGGCCGGCGGTCAGTGCGCGGGCTGTACGGCGGAAGACTATGAGGCGCTGATCCACTTCATGTCGGGAGCCAAATGATGGTCACGCGGCGCAAGGCGATTGTTCTGGGCGCGGCCGGGGTCGGTGGCGCGGTGCTGGCGACCGGCGGGGCGGCGGTGATCGCCAACCGGGACAAGCCGGAGCCGCCGTCGCCCGATGCGGTGAACCCGCAGGGGCGGATGCTGTGGCGCAACTGGTCCGGCATCCAGAACGCCTATCCCGAGCAGCGGCTGGCGCCGAAGGACGAGGGGGAACTGGCGGCGGGGCTGAAGACCGCTCCGGGGCCGATCCGGGCGGTCGGGGCGGGGCACAGCTTTACCGCCCTGGCGGCGACCAACGGAACACTGGTGTCGCTGGACGCCATCGCCGGCGTGGTCGGCTGGGAGGGCGACACGGCGGTCGTGAAAGCGGGCACACGGCTGGGCGCCCTGGGGCCGGCGTTGGCCGCCAAGGGCCGGGCGATGGCCAACCTGCCGGACATCAACAAGCAGTCGGTGGCCGGGGCCATCTCGACGGCGACGCATGGCACTGGGATCAGCCTGCCGGCCATCCACGGCGACGTGACGGCGATGACCCTGGTTACCGCCGACGGCGAGATGATGGAATGCGATGCAGCCCGGCGCCCGGAGGTCTTCAACGCCGCCCGGGTGTCGCTCGGGGCGCTGGGGATCATTACACAGGTCAAGCTGCGGACCACGGCCAACCGCCGGCTGCGGCGCCGGGTTTGGATCGAGCCGTTCGAGGAAACCCTCGCCAAGGCCGAAGAGCGCTGGAAGACGCACCGCAACTTCGAATTCTACGCCATCCCCTTCACCGGCCTGGCCGCCAACATCACCCATGAAGAAACGGACGAGGCCGCCGTCGCCCCGCCGCCGAGCCAGGACGACGCCTTCCTCGAGGCGCTGAAGATGCTGCGCAACACCTTCGGCTGGTCGAGCGGGGTGCGGAAGAGCGTGGCCGGCATGCTGTTGGGCGGGACAGAACCGGAGACAGCGGTCGACGAGGGCTGGAAGCTGCTCTCGACCGAACGGCCGGTCCGCTTCAACGAGATGGAATACCACCTGCCGCCGGAGACCCAGCTGGCGGCGCTGAAGGAGGTTCAGGCGGTCATCGAGAAGGAGCGCAAGGACGTCTTCTTCCCCATCGAGGTGCGAAGGATCGCGGCCGACGACGCCTGGCTGTCGCCCTTTGCTGGAGGCCCGCGCGGCTCGGTCGCCGTCCATGCCTGGTACAAGGACGACTACGCCTTCTTCTTCGACCTGATCGAGCCGATCTTCCAGCGGGCCGGTGGGCGGCCACACTGGGGCAAGCTGCACAGCCTCAAGGGCCAGCGGCTCAGCGGCCTGTATCCGCACTGGAAGGATTTTCTGGAGGTGCGGCGCGAGCTCGATCCGAAGGGCCGGATGCTCAACCCCTATCTGACCGGCCTGTTCGACCTGGCCTAGAATGGGGTGTGGGCGCCCATTTTGAGCGCACTTCGCGTTGTTCTTCCCCGTGCCGGTTCCTAGCCTGCCGCGCACCGTTCGCGCGCCCGGGAGGGGACAATGGGATCCTTCAAGTCGTTGAGCCTCGTTGGCCTGTTGGTCGGCCTGCTGGCCGTGGGACTGTCGCCGGCCCGGGCCGATGTCGAGACCATGATGGGTCTGGGCGTCGACCTGCCCGGCGGCGACTATCACAACTACGCCCTTCAGACGCCTGATCCGGGCTTCTGCCGCCTGGCCTGCGACCAGGCCCCGCAATGCCAGGCCTGGACCTTTGTCAAACCGGGCGTCCAGGGGCCCTACGCCGTCTGCTGGCTCAAGAGCCAGGTGGCGGCCGGGGTGCAGAACCAGAACGCGATCTCGGGCACGAAGAACAGCGGTGGCGGGCCCTACCCGGGCGGGGCCCAGGTCGAGGGCGACATGCTGCTTGGAGTCAATCTGGGGGGCGGCGACATCGCCTCCTTCGCCCTGGCCTCGGGTAATCCGGCGCTGTGCAAGCAGGCCTGCCTGGCGCGGGGCGACTGTCAGTCCTGGACCTTCGTCAAGCCGGGCGGCCAGGGGCCGCAGGCCATGTGCTGGCTGAAGGGCAGCATCCCCGGGTCCAGCTTCCACAACGGCGTCATCTCCGGGACCCGGCAAGGCGCCGGCGGCGGCGCGGGTGGTGGAGGCGGCGGCGGGGGCGCGGGCGGCGGCGGCCCGGGTTCCGGCGCCTGGGGCGTCTGGGCCTACCGGGCCTACGGATCAAACTGGGGCGACGCCTGCTCGATCCAGTATGTCGCCTCGCCGATCGGCAACGCCCGTTATGCCGGCAATCCGTCGATGTATGTGCTGGTCCGCACGCGGGAAAACCAGCGGGACGCCGACCTCGACATCCACGAGTTCAGCCTGTTCCACAAGAACCAGCCCGACGGCGTGGTGAAGATGATCCCCTGTCCGACCGGGACCAACGGTGGCGGCGGAGGGGGCGGCGGCGGAGCTGGCGGTGGCGGCGGTGGCCAGGGCGGCGACTATTCCGCCTGGATGACCGGGACGTTCGACACCGGCGGCGGCGTCATGACCCTGACCCCGGCCGGCGGCAGCTATCCCTACGCCAACGGGACCATGAGAACGACCAAGATCACCGGCAACGTCATGGAAGGCATCTGGACCCAGACCAGCTCCGGCGGTCAGTGCCCGGACGGCTCGCACCGTGGCCGCTATCGGCTGGAGTTTACCGAAAGCGGCTTCAGCGGCGTGTTCGGCTACTGCGAGGAAGAACCGCACCGCAGGGGCGGCTTCCAGGGCACGCGGCGAAGGTAGCGGGGAGGGCGGTGGGCGCTGGCGCCTGCCGCCCTTTTCACCGTCATCCCAAGACTTGTTCTTGGGATCCACGGTTCCGCTGCAGCTAACGTTGATCGTGGAGGCGCGGCCGCGCCTCCAAAGCGCTGATTGTCGACACATCGACCGTGGGCCCCAAGAACAAGTCTTGGGGTGACGGTGTGTGGGATAGGCGTCGTGGCCCTACGCTGACCTCAGCGCGGCCCGCCCGTCGCCACGATCCAGCTGTTGAGTTCGGTCAGGTTCTTCGTCAGGGCGCTGTTGAACGCCGGGACGATGGCGCCGACGCGGTTCTCGCCGGCCTGGACCTCGGTCTTGATGACCGTCTCGAAGGTGTCGCCATCGCGGACATTTCGGGTCAGGGCGACCTTGATCTCGATGACGATGATCGGAGCGCCCTCGGGCCCGTTGCGGTAGTCGGCCTCGAACCGCTGGACGTCGAGCCGCATCAGCCAGTCGCTCTTGCCGACCTCGCCGCGACCGATCAGGCGGGCGGGACCGGCCTGGAAGGCGCGGACCAGTTCCTCCTCGAAGATCTGCTGGGCCGGCGCCGCCCAGCGGGCGCTGTCGATGTACTGGATCTGACCATTGGTGACCGCGATGATGCCGTCGCTGGCGGCGGCGCGGTCGAAGGCGATCGGACCCCGGGTGACGGTGAAGGTCTTGGCGGCGACCTCCGACGGGGCGGTGATCTCGAACCGGTAAAGCTTGGCCGGTTCGGCCTCGGGGAACAGGGTGATGCAGCCCGACAGGGCCACGGCGGTGGCCGCGACGGCTGCGGCACGGAACAGGTTGGTCCTCACGGCTTCACCTTCTTCTTCTCGGCGGGCGGCTTGCCGACCAGGTTCTGCGGGCTCTTTTCGGCTTCCGTCACCAACCGGTCGAGAGACTCGGCGGCCCCCTGCAGGGTGGTGATGGCGTTGGTCAGCTGGGGCAGGCCCTCGGTGGCGAAGTCGTTCACCGGTCCGTCCAGCTTGGTCAGGATGGCCGAGACATCGGCGGCGGCCTTGTCGACCTTGAGGGCGGCCTCGTCGATGTTGGCCATGGTCTTCTTGGCGTCACCGTTGATGAAGGTCTGACCGTCCTTGGCGAGCGCCGTATAGGCCTTGGCGGTTTCCTCGAAGGTGGCCAGGGCGCGGCGGGCGTCGGCGATGATTTCCTTCTGCTCGCGGGCCTCGGCGGTGACCGCCTGCAGGTCGTCGAGGGCGGCGCCGAAGGTCTTGATGTTCTCGTCGCCAAGCACGCGGTTGATACGGTCCAGCGCCTCGATGGTTCGGGTCAGCACTGTGCCGCCACCGGCCAACAGGTCGGAGAGGGCGCTGCGCTGGGTCCTGATGACCGGGATCTCGCCGGCCGGGACCGTGTCCTTCAACAGGCGTTTGGCCGGGTCGCCGGCGGTGATCTGGACGTAGTTGATGCCGGTGATGCCCTGCGGCTCCAGGGTGGCGTAGCTGTCCTCGCGGATCGGCACGTCGCTGGTCACCTTGACCCGGGCGATGACGCGGTTGGGGTCACGGGCGTCGAGCTTGATCGAGGACACGTCCCCGACCTTGATGCCGTTGAAATGCACCTCGCCGCCCTCGGTCAGGCCGCGCACGGGGCCGACGAACAGCACATCGTATTCGTCGTAGTTCTTGTTGAACCCGAGGCGGGCCAGCCAGAAGACGAAGACGATGGCGGCGATGAACAGCAGCAGCGTTGCCGCCCCCACCAGCGCATAGTTGGCGTTTCTTTCCATCAGACCCTCGTGCCCCCCCTGCCGATGGCCGACTGAGCGGCGCGTCCGCGTGGACCCAGGAAGTATTCCCTAATCCAGGGGTGATCGGAATGCTCAAGTGTATGGACAGGTTCAACCGCCACGACCTTTTTATCGGCCAGCACGGCGACGCGGTCGGTGATTGTGTAGAGACTGTCCAGGTCGTGGGTGATCATGAACACCGTCAGCGACAGGCTGCGGCTGAGGTCCAGGATCAGTTCGTCGAAGGCGGCGGCGCCGATCGGATCGAGGCCGGCGGTCGGCTCATCGAGGAACAGCAGCTCCGGGTCGAAGGCCAGGGCGCGGGCCAGGCCGGCCCGCTTGCGCATGCCGCCAGAGAGTTCGGAGGGCTTCAGGGCGCCGGCCCGGGGCGGCAGGCCGACGAGGGCGATCTTCAGTTCGGCCAAGTCGTCGATCTCGCGGCGGGACAGGTCGGTGTGCTCGTGCAGCGGGGCGGCGACGTTTTCCTTGACCGTCAGGGAGCTGAACAGGGCGCCGGCCTGGAACAGGACGCCCCAACGGCGCTCGATGGCCGACCATTTGCGGCGGCTGGCGTGCTGAATGTCCTGGCCGAAGATGCGGACGACGCCGGCGTCCGGTTCCTTCAGCCCGATGATGGTGTTGAGCAGCACCGACTTGCCGGTGCCCGAGCCGCCGACGACGCCCAGGACCTCGCCCTTCTTGACCACGAGGTCGAGATTGTCGTGGACGACGTTGTCGCCGAACGCCGAGCGCAGGCCACGCACCTCGATGGGCGGGGCGGCGGCGTCGAGGCCGTCCTCGGCCAGGGAAGCAGTGTGCGCCAGATCGGACTGATCGGTCATATGTTCAGCTCCATGTAGAGGAGCGCGAACAGGGCATCGAGCAGGATGATGGCGAAGATGGCCTGGACCACGGCGGAGGTGACCCGGCGTCCGAGGCTCTCGACATCGCCTTCGACCTCCATGCCCTGGCGACAGCCGATGCCGGCGATGACGATGGCCATGACCGGAGCCTTGGAGATGCCGACCCAGAAGTTGGTGGCCCCCACGTTGTCGGCGATCCGCTGCCAGAAGAAGGTCGGCGACAGGTCGAGCATCGAGGTGGTCACCGCCAGCCCGCCCACCAGGCCCGCCAGGTCCGCGACGAAGGTCAGCAGCGGCATGGTGACCAGCAGGGCGAGGAAACGCGGTAGAACGAGGGCGTCGAACGGATCGACCCCCATCACCCGCATGGCGTCGATCTCCTGGTTCATCTTCATCGAGCCGATCTCGGCGGCGAAGGACGAGGCCGAGCGGCCGGCCAGCAGCACGGCGGTGATGACGATACCGAACTCGCGCAGCACCGAGATGCCGGTCGCCTCGACCACCAGCACCTCGGCGGCGAAGGCCCGCAGGGTGTTGATGCCGAGCAGGGCGACAACGGCCCCGATGAAGAAGGTGGTGGTGGCCACGATCGGGATGGCGTCGAGGCCGGCCCGCTCGCACAGCGAGATGAAGGGCGCGCCGCGGAACTTGCGGGGATTGGTCACCGCCCGGCCGATAGAGGTCATCAGGTGGCCGAGGAAGATCAGCGTCTCGTAGAGATCGAGGCCGACATTGACGACGCCCCGGCCGATGCGGACCAGCAGGTCGTAGAAGCCGCGGTGCTGGCGCGGAGGCGTCGGTTCGGCCTGCACCGCCTCGCCGACCAGATGGAGCAGGCGTTCGGTTTCGGGCCGGGCCATCAGCACACCGGCGGTGTCGCGGCCGTCGGCGGCGCGGATGATGGCGTAGGCGCCGGCCGTGTCGCAGCGGCCGATACCCGTCATGTCGAGGCTGACGGCCTTGGAATGCAGCAGGTTTTCGGCCAGGCGCAGACCGGCGTCTTCAAGCGTCTCGGCCGTCCAGTCCCCGGTGAGGACGGCGGTCGAACCATGCTGGCCCTGCTGCAGAGAAAATTCGGCGGGGTTGGGCATGGACGGCTTAGCGGCTTTCCTTGTCGCGAACGGAAACTGCCACGCGCCGGGCCTGTCGCAAAGGCTTTCGCGTCAAAGGCCCTGCACGGAATGCGCACTTGCTCGCGGTTGAGGTCCGGGCGAGGCTCGCCGGCCACAGGGGGAAGCACGATATGAGCATGGATACCGAGCACAACGCCGGGGCCGGGCGCCGGTTGCTGCTGATCCGACTGGGCGTCGGCCTGATCGTCGGCCTGGTGCTGTTCGGGCTGTCGGAGGCCGTCGAGCAGAAGGCGTGGCCGTCGACCGACCGGCCTATCTTCATGGCCCTGTTGATCGCCGCGCTGTCGACGGGGGCGGTGTTGCTGAGCGGACTGGGATCGCTCAAGCGAAGCACCCTGATCGTCTGGGCGCTGGCCGCCGCCGTGACCACCGCCGGCATCGGCTGGGTGGAGGGCTATCGTGGGCTGAAGGGCTTCGAGAGCATTCCCTCGCCCCTGGTCATGGCGGCCGTGCTGGTCGGGCTGTTCGTGGCCCACAGCCTGATCGTGGCGGCGGCGCGGGATCGCGGCCGTATCGCAACCTATCCGACCTATTTCGACGTCTCCTGGAAGCACGGAGTGCAGCTGGCCCTGGCCCTGGCCTTCACCGGCATCTTCTGGGGCGTCCTGGCGCTGGGCGCGGCCCTGTTCGACGTCATCGGGGTGAAGCTTGTCAGCGAGGTCATCGGCGAGCGCTGGTTCTCGATTCCGGCCAGCGCCCTGGCGTTCGCCGCGGCCGTGCACCTTACCGACGTGCGGGTCGGGCTGATCCAGGGCGTGCGGACGGTGGCCCTGACCCTGCTCGGCTGGTTGCTGCCGCTGCTCGCCGGCCTGGCGCTGGCTTTCCTGCTGGCGCTGCCGTTCACGGGGCTGAAGCCGCTGTGGAACACCGGCAACGCCTCAGCCATCCTGATCGGCGCCGGGGCGGGGCTGATCCTGCTGATCAACGCCGCCTATCACGACGGCGGGCGAGAGAAACCGCTGCCGGCCGTCCTGCGCTGGGCCATGCGGCTGGCCGGGCTGCTGCTGGTTCCCCTCACCGTGTTGGCGGCCCAGGCCCTGATGTTGCGGATCGGCCAGTACGGCCTGACCATCGAGCGGATTATCGGCGTCGCCTTCGTCGTCATCGGCGCCTGCTACGCCCTGGGATACGCCCTGGCCGCCGTCCTGCCCGGACCTGCCATGCGCCGGCTGGAGCCGACCAATGTGGCGACCAGCTTCGTGGGCCTCGCCGTGCTGCTGGCGCTTCTGACGCCGCTGGCAGATCCGGTGCGTCTGTCGGTGGACAGCCAGGTGGCGCGGCTCAAGTCGGGCAAGGTCAAGCCGGCGGACTTCGACTTCGAATACCTGAAGTTCTCGGCTGGCCGGTTCGGCGAGGAGGCGTTGGCCAGGCTGGCGGGGGACAAGGGCGAGATCGGCGAACTGGCCGTCGCGGCCCAGAAGCAGAAGAACCGCGTCTGGGAGCCGGCGGGCGGCAGGCAGGCGGCGACCGACGTCAAGGTCTATCCGGCCGGCAAGACCCTGCCCGAAACCTTCACGGCGCAGTGGGATCAGGTGGCGGGCTCCCTGTGCCCCAAGGCGGGTGAGGCCTGCGAGGCCTTCCTGCTCGACCTGAACAGCGACGGCCGCGAGGACCTGTTGCTGGGCGAGGGCTCGATCCTGGTGCTGTATGAACAGGACGCCAAGGGAGTCTGGGCCAGGCGGGGCTACATCGAAATCGGCCTCGGCTGCGCCAAGACCGACCAAAGGATCGCGCTGCGGGCCGGCCAGGCTCTGGTCAAGCCGAACCGCTGGAATGAGATCGAGGTGGACGGCGCGCGCCTGACCGTTGAGCCCGATGACGACAGCTGTCCGGGCTCAGTCCTCTCCGTGCCCGCCCCAGCGCCCGTCAAGGAGGGCGGGCAGGCTGGCGGGAAGGCCAAGTAGCGGGCCGGACGAGAGCAGCAGCACCACCTCCTCGCCGGTGAGCTCGGCGAGCGCCGCCTCGCATTCGCTGGGCGTCGTCGCGCCCACCGCCGGAACGCCGGCGGCGTTGATGCGGGCCAGGATCTGGCCGTGGGTCAGCTGGTCGTGGGTGGCCGCGCCGTGGGTCGGGGGCGGGATGACGATAACCCGGGCCACGTCGTCGAAGACGGTGTCGTACCAGGTCAGACCCTCGGCGTTGCGCCAGCTGAAGGTGTGGGGCTCGAAGATTACCACCAGCGGCCGGCCGGGGTAGTGCAGCAGCATGGCCTCGATGGCCGAGCGGGCCTTTTCGTAGGACGAGCCGAAGCCTTCGATGACCGGGACGCTTGAAACCGTGGTCAGCCGGTCGAGGCGACGGCGGATGCCCTGGAAGCTGGCGACGGCGGACTGAAGTTCGGCTTCGGTGACCAGGTTCCGGGTGAGCAGGAAGGCGGCGACGCCGACCACATTTTCGATGTTGTGGGCCCCGAGCAGCTGGGTCTCGAGCGCCAGTTTCCGGCCGTCCGGCGAGACCAGGCTGAAGGCCGAAACCTCGCCAAAGGTGACGTCCTGGCAGTACCAGCCTTCGCCCGGCGCCGTGCCGTACCAGACCGGAGCGGCGGCGCTGTCGCCGACGATGGCCCGCAGGGAGGGGCTGTCACGCAGCACCAGGGTGGCGTCGGGACTGAGGCGGGCGAGCAGGTCGCGGAACGGCTTTTCGTACTCGGGGTAGGTCGGGAAGACGTTGAGGTGGTCGTGCACCAGCGAGGTCAGCAGCAGGTGGTCGACGTCGTAGAGCATGAACTTCGAGCGTCGGTCGGTCTGGCTGACGATGTACTCGTCGCCCTCCAGCACCATCGGGCCTGAGCCCCAGGCCCCGGTCGGGCCGCCGCCGGCCGGGATGGCGCCGATCATGTAGCCCGGATCCTTGCCGGCCTCGCGCAGGATGTGGGCGAGCAGGGCGGTGCAGCTGGACTTGCCGAAACTGCCGGCGACGATGGTGACGTCGCGATCCCTGGTCTGTTCGGCGACCAGCTGGGGAAAGCCGGTCATTTCGATTTCGCGACGGCGGGTCTCGGTGAACTCCGGGTTGGCCTCGCCCGCCAGCTTGGCGCTGCCGCCGAGCACAACGAGGTCGATCTCCGGTCCGATGTTTTCGGCCGCCAGGGTCCGCTTGAACGGGATCCCCATGGTCTCGAGATAGGTGCTGATCGGGGGGAAGGCTTCCTCGTCCGAGCCACCGATGACGTGGCCGGCGTCGCGCATCATCAGGGCGGCGGCGCTCATGCCGGCGCCGGCGATGCCGATGAAGTGGATGTGGCGGGGTTTGGAGGCGTCGGCCGTCATCCTGCCGGATGTCGGCCGGGCCGGGGCCGATGTCAAACCCAAGATGGCCCGCTCAGTCGGCGAGGGTGGCGATCAGGGCGGCCCGGTCGCCGGCGAACAGGCGGTCGGCCAGGCTCTGGATCTGGTCCTGCACATAGGCCGCGCGGCTGAGTTGCGGATGGTAGAGTTGGCGGCCGTCCTGGCGGACCGAGGCGACGGCGCCCTTCTGGATCAGCCGGTGAAGCAGGGTCTTGATCGTGGCGTCGCCCCACGGCTGGACCTGCTTCACCGCCTCGATCAGGGCGGCGAAGGACATCGGTCCCCGCCGCCACAACGCTGCCAGCACCTCGCTCTCGGCGTCGGTAATGCGCATCAGCGGCTCAGCACCGTGCGGTCCACCTGGGCCTCGACGGCCCAGTGACAGATCACCGCCACCACGCCGCAGATCAGGCCGAGCAGCACCAGCAGGGCGCATTCGGCCAGGCCCGGGGCGACCACGTGGAAGGGCTGCGGCCCTCGCGACAGGCCCATGAAGATCATCAGCCCGTTGTAGGCCGCGCCCAGCAGGCCCAGCAGCGGCCCGCCCAGCCGCAGCGCCGACAGGAAGGCCGAGCCGCCGGTCAGGTTCGGCCCGGCGGCCAGCTTGCGCACGCACACAGCGACGGCGGCCAGTGTGAGGACGACGAGGAGCAACATCACGAGCTTCATCGCTGGCGCGGCGTCGAGGAAGACCAGGGTCGGGTTCAGGGTGGCGGCCTGGGCAGAGGCCGGGGCGAGGGCCAGCAGCAGGGCGGCCGAGATCAGGGAAAGGGCGGGGGTCTTCATCGATCAGCTCCGTGTCTACGTTTGTAGACTTACAAGATTACGACTGTAGACATCTGTCAAGCGTAAATTCAGATGGGCGGTTGACCGCTCCCACCCTCCCATTTCACATCGGCCCATGTCTTCGGTGATCGATCCTCGCCTTCTGACCCAGTCCGGCGCCCAGGCCCTTGGCCGCGGCGACTTCGCCGGCGCGCGGGCGCTGTTCGAGCAGATCGTCGCCACGGGCCGAGCCGACGGGCCGGTGTTCCTGGGTCTGGCCGTGGCCGCGCGGGGGCAGGGGGACAGCGGCGCTATGCTGGCGGCGCTGGACCGGTTGCTGGCCATCGATCCGCGTCACCTGCGCGGCCTGATGATGAAGGCCGACCATTTCGCCGCCACCGGCGACGCGCGGGCCGCCGCGGCCTTCTGCCGTCAGGCCCTGAAGGTCTCGCCGCCGGCGGACCGTCTGCCCCCGGAGCTGGCGTCCGAGCTGCGCCGCGCCCAGGCGATGAGCGATGGCTATGCCGCCGACTACGAACGCCACCTGCTGGAGGCGGTCGGACCGGCCGCCGAGGGCGTGAGCGGCGAGCGGTTCCGGGAATCGCTGGATCTGATGCTGGGGCGCAAGCGGGTCTATCTTCAGGAGCCCCGCCACTACTATTTTCCCGGCCTGCCGCAGATCCAGTTCTATGGCCGCGAGCCCTTTCCCTGGCTGGCGGACCTGGAAGCCGCCGCCCCGGCGATCCGAACCGAACTCGACACCCTGCTGGCGGACGGCGCCGCCTTCGCCCCCTATGTGAAGAGCCAGTCGGACCGGCCCTTCGACGATGGCCACGGCATGCGCGACAACGCCGACTGGAGCGCCCTCTACCTGTGGCGCGACGGGGCGCCGGTCGAGGATGTTGTCGCCCGCTGCCCGTCGACCATGGCGGCGATGGCGCGGCTGCCCTTGTGCGGCATCGCCGGCCGCACGCCCTCGATCCTGTTCTCGCGGCTGGCTCCGGGGGCGAAAATCCCGCCGCACAATGGCTTCATCAACACCCGGCTGATCGGGCATCTGCCGCTGATCGTGCCGGGCCAATGCGGCTTCCGGGTCGGCAACGAGGTGCGCGAGTGGCGTGAGGGCGAGGCCTGGCTGTTTGACGACACCATCGAGCACGAAGCCTGGAACGACAGCGGCAAGGATCGCATCATCCTGATCTTCGACGTCTGGCGGCCGGAACTCAGCCAGGCCGAGCGGGATATGGTCGCTGGCTTGTTCGCCGCCGTGGACACCTACGGCGGCGGCCCGGCGGGCCCCCAGAGCGTTGGATGGGGCGTCTGACATGACCGATGAAGACCTGATCGCCCAGATCCAGGCGCGGACCTTTGCCGGCCTCGTCTCGGCCACCGACCGGACCTCGGGCCTGACGGCGGACCGTTGGCCGACGCCCTCGGCCTGTTCCATCGCGGCGGTCGGATTTGCCTTCACCTGCTGGGTCGCGGGCGCCTCGCGCGGCTGGCTGACCCGGGAGATCGCCGCCGACATGACGGCGCGGGCCCTGCGCACCCTGGAGACCGCGCCGCAGGGCGACGCCGCACAAGGGGTGTCGGGGACACGGGGCTGGTTCTACCACTTCCTCAACATGGACACCGGCCTGCGGGCCAGCGACTGCGAGCTGTCGACCATCGACACCGCCCTGCTGCTGGCCGGGGCCCTGACGGCGGCCCGCTATTTCGATGGGCCGGTCCCGCTGGAAGTCGAGATCCGGGAGCGGACCGGGCGGCTGATGGCGCGGGTCGACTGGGCCTTTGCGCTTAGGTCATCAGGCCGGTTCGCGCTGGGCTGGAAGCCGGAGAGCGGGTTCATTCCCTATGAGTGGGGCGGCTACAACGAGGCCATGCTGCTCTATGTGCTGGCCCTGGGGGCAGAGAACTCGCCGGTCCCGCCGACGGCCTGGGAGGCCTGGTGCGCCAGCTACCCGCGCAGCTGGACCAACGACCCGGTCCCGCACCTGGCCTTCGGCCCGATGTTCGGCCACCAGTACAGCCATCTGTGGATCGATTTCCGGGGCATCCAGGACCGCTTCATGCGCGAGGCGGGCATCGATTATTTCGAGAACAGCCGCCGCGCCGTCCTGACCCAGCAGGCCTACGCCCGCGACAACCCGGGGCGCTGGAATGGCTATGGCGTCGACGCCTGGGGCCTGACCGCCTGCGACGGGCCGGGCCATTTCACCCGGCTGCGCGGCTTCTCGCTGAAGACTTTCAAGGCCTATTCGGCGCGCGGCGCCTATGACTTCGACGACGGCACCCTGGCCCCGACGGCGGTGGCCGCCTCCCTGCCGTTCGTCCCGGAAGCGGTCACGCCGGCCCTGCGGCGGATGATCGAGGACCATGGCGCGGCCATCTATGGCCCGCACGGATTCCAGGACGCCTTCAACCCCTCGGTCGACCGGGCGCCGCCCGAGTTCGGCGAGGTCAGGCCGATGACCGGCTGGGTCGGCAAGGACATGCTGGGCATCGACCAGGGGCCGATCGTGGCGATGATCGAGAACCAGCGCACGGGCCTGATCTGGCAGCTGATGCGCGAGGAGCCGGTGATCAGACGGGGCCTGGAACGGGCCGGCTTCCAGGGGGGCTGGCTTTAGCCTTTGCCCGCTCGGCGTCGGCCCGGCGCTTGTCGAGGAAATAGCTGGTCCAGCGAAAGACCATCCCGGCGACCGCCGCGAACATTCCCAGCATTAGCCAGTGCTCCAGATCGGCCTCGCTGGCCCCTGGCCAGGCGGCCACGCCGAGCGCCACGATGCTGAAACTGGAGATCAGATAGCCGGCGGTCTTGAGAACGAAGGGGCTCATACCCCTCTCAACGCCGTCCGCCGACGGATGTTTCAGGCGGCCGGACGCAGTGGCCGGCGCAGGTCTGGCTTGAGGCTGCGCAGGCAAGCGCGGAACGGGAACCAGGCGTTGACCTGGACCAGCGAGGCGGTCTCTGCCGGATGGTGGGGGGCGGCGTGTGGCGGGGCGCTGCCGGCGATGGCGTCCGTCTCGGCCTGACGACGGTTCCGGTAGGCGCGGATCTCGATGAGCGTGCGGCGGCCGGGGGCGGCCTCGCGCTCGATCAGCACGCGCGACAGGCCAAACCAATGGCGATGTTCGTCATTGCCGATGACGGGCGTCGGCCCGCTCGGATGCCGGATGACGCAGTACCACTGAAGCACGACAGGTCCCTCTCCAATCCGGAGAGCATTGTTACGTCAACGTCCTCGGCTGGAAACGCGGCGTAGCGTCGCTGGCGCGACAGGTGGCGGCGGCGGTGAAGATTGCACTCTGGCGCGAAGCAAACTCCCTCCGCCGACCATATGGTCCGGCGGACGCCGGCTGGCTCAGAATATCCAGCCGGCGCTGTCGCTGGTGACGTCACCGTTGATCTTCAACTGAAAATCGACCTTGCCGTCGCCGTTGACGTCCAGCCGAAGGAGCGTTTGGCCCCCTGAGAACGCGAGGGTCATTTCCCCGGCGGTCTTGCTGAAGCTGGAGACAAGGATGAAGGCCTGGTCCCCGGCGGAATTGATGTCGGCGTCGATACCCCCCAGGTCGATGATGTCATCCTCGGCAGTGGAGAAGTCGTAGATGATGTCCGTCTCCAGCACCGGACCGAATCCGTGGGCGACGGTGAACACATCCGCACCCGTCCCACCGCGCAGCAGGTCGTTGCCGAGGCCGCCTATGATGGTGTCGTCGCCATCACCACCGTTGAGCGTGTCCACCCCGGCCCCGCCGTCGAGACGGTTATTCCCGCTGTTGCCCTGGATGTTGTTGGCCAGCGCGTTGCCGGTCCCATCGACGTTGGCGGAGCCTTGCAGCTGCAGGCCGTCAAAATGGTCGTCGAGAGTCCAACCGAGCCCGCTGCGGACGATGTCATAGCCTTCTCCCGCCAGTTCAACGGTCTGGTCCCCCGCGTCATCGACGATGTAGACGTCATTCCCGGCGCCGCCGGTCATGGTATCGGCGCTGGTCCCGCCGTCGAGGTGGTCATTGCCGGAGCTGCCAGAGAGCGTATCGATCCCGTCGCCGCCTTCAATGCGGTCGTTGCCGTCGCCGCCATCGAGCAGGTCGGTTCCAGCTCCGCCGAGCAGCTTGTCCGCCCCGTCGCCGCCGTCCAGTCCATCGCCCTCCGCTCCGCCGTCAAGAATGTCATTGCCCAGCCCGCCGATGATGTCGTCCGCGCCGTTACCGCCGAACAGCTGATCATTGCCGTCGCCGCCGTCGATCAGGTCGTCGCCCGCCAGGCCCCGCAGTCTGTCCTTATCGCCACCACCCACCAGCTGGTCGGCCAACCGGCCGCCGTAGAAGCTGTCAGCGCCCGCCGTGCCTGCGAAGTCACGGGCCTCGGCCTGTCCGAACACCACATAGGCGCGACCGGCGCTGGCGTTGACACCGCTGGCGCCTACGATCAGGTCGTCAATTCCATCGCCATTGATGTCGCCGATTCCCGCGACTGACTGTCCGGCGAAGTCACTGGCCGCCGCGCCGCGCAGCTGGAATCCTGTGAATCCGTCAAGGCTGCCCAGGCTGACGTCCGCGGAGAAGTCCGATCCCCGCCCGAAGACCACATAGGCGGCGCCGCTCTGGGCGCCATTTCCGTCGGCAAAATAGGCGCCGACAATCAGGTCGTCATAGCCGTCGCCATTGATGTCTCCCGCTGAAACCGCCCGCCCGGCGATGTCTCCTCCAGCTTCGCCGCTGATCTTGAAACCACTGCTGCCATCAAGGGCGCCCAGGTCGATATCGGCGGCAAATCCGCCTGCCGCGCCGAAGAGGACGTAGGCGGCGCCGGAGTCACTCGCGCCCTGAAGCCGCGCCCCGACAATGATATCGCCAAATCCGTCGCCGTTGACGTCACCGGCGGCAGAAACCGCGAACCCGGCCCGGTCGTTTGCAACCGCGCCGTTGATCCGGAAACCGTTGGAGCCATCCAGGCCGCTGAGGTCGAAGGCCGCCAGCGATGTGGTGCTCCCGAAAACCACATAGGCAGCGCCCGACTGACCGCCATTCGGGTCGGCGTCGTCGGTTCCGATGATGATGTCATCAAGCCCATCGCCGTTCAGGTCACCGGCCGAACTGACAGAGCGACCGAGGTAGTCATTCGCGGCGACCCCGGCGATCCTGAAGCCGTCCGAGCCATCCAGGGACGATAGGTCGAGTGCTGCCGGGAACGGTTGGTCCGATCCGAAGACAACGTAGACCGCCCCGGACTGGCTGCCGTTTGCGTCGGACTGCCGCGCCGCGATGATCAAGTCCGAAAACCCGTCTCCGTTGAAGTCGCCGGCCGAGCCCACGGCTTCACCGCTGAAGTCGTTCTCCGCCTCACCGTTCAGTTCGAACCCGTTCGATCCGTCGAGATCGGCCAGGGCCAGTGTCGCGGCGAAGCCCGAGGCGCGCCCGAAAACGATGTAGGCGGAGCCCGACGCGCTGCCGTTGACGTCTGTGCGATGGGCGCCGATGATCAGGTCGTCGTAGCCGTCGCCGTTGATGTCGCCGGCGGACGCAACGGCCCGACCGGCATTGTCGCTGTCGGCCTCGCCGGTCAACTGAAAGCCGTTCGACCCGTCCAGGCTTGTCAGATCCAGCGACGCTCCGAATCCGGACGCCTGCCCGAAGACGACATAGGCCGCCCCCCTGTTGAAACCGGCGATGTCCGAGAACTGCACCCCGACGATGAAATCATCAAAGCCGTCGTTGTTGATGTCTCCGGCCGAGGCCACCATGGCCCCGAATTGGTCGCCGGCCACGCCATCGATGGTGAAGCCGGTTGTCGCGTCCAGCGCCGAGAGTTGAAAGATTGTTCCGAAGCTCATTTTCCCCCGCCTGGCTCTGCAGTGGCGGCGATGGGCATTGGACTTGCCTGATCACTCCCCACCCAAATCGGTTATAAGATTAGTCGGACGGGATCGAACCGCGCAACCCATGGGTAACCGACCACACCATCGTGTCGCCGTGTCGATTTTAGCTTCGGATTGAAAGGGAGATGGTGGATGTGACAGGGATTGAACCTGTGACCCCCTCGGTGTGAACGAGGTGCTCTCCCGCTGAGCTACACATCCTCTCAGGAGGCGGCGTCTATAGCGATCCGGCCGGAGCGGCGCAAGCGGCAAGGTCGGTGATGACGGCGGCCAGCTGGTCGAAGTGGCTGATGACGGCGTGGCCACCGAGCTCGGCGGCCGGGATCTGGCTGTAGCCGAAGTCGGTGACGATGCAGGGAACGCCCGCCGCCCGGGCCGCATGGGTGTCGCTGTCGGTATCGCCGACCAGGATCGAACGGGCCGGATCGCCGCCGGCCTCGGCTATGGTAAGCAGCAGGTGGCGCGGGTCCGGCTTGGGAGCAGGGGCGAGATCGGCGCCGATGATGGCGGCGAATCGGGAGGTCAGTCCGAGGGCGTCAAACAGCGGGATCGACAGGCCCGTCCGCTTGTTGGTGCAGACGGCCAGGATAGCGCCGCGGGCGGCCAGGGCGTCCATCGCCTCGACGGCGCCGGGGAAGGGGCGGCTCTCGTCGGCGATGCGGGCGCGGTAGAGGACCAGCATCCGTTCGAACAGGCGGTCCAATTGCGTCGTCGTCGGCAGGAAGCCGGCCTTCTCCAGCGCCTGTTGGGTCATCCAGCGACCGCCGCGGCCGATCAGGGTGCGCAGCTCGCTGTAGGGCGGGGGCGTCAGGCCCTCCTCGGTGAGCAGGGCCGTCAGCGCGCCGGCCAGGTCAGGAGCGGTCTCGATCAGGGTGCCGTCGAGGTCGAAGACGATCGTCCAGCCGATAAGGTCTTTGGGATTAGCCATCCCGACGGGCTTTCGGCTAAACGGGCAGTCAATGCAACGGGCTCCAGGATGACTCGATGAGCAAGCGCGCCGCCGTGATCATGGCCGCCGGCCAGGGAACGCGGATGAAATCCCCGATCCCCAAGGTGCTGCACAAGGTTGGCGGCCGCACCATGCTGGACCGCGCCATCGACGCCGCCGAAGGCGCCGGGTGCGAGAAGATCGTCGTGGTCTGCGGAACCCACAGCCCGGCGGTGGCGGCCCATGTGGCGGCGCGGCTGGGCGAAGGCGCGGTGGCCATTCAGGATCCGCCGATGGGCACGGCCCACGCGGTGCTCTGCGCGAAGGACGCCCTGGCCGGGTTCGAGGGCGAGGTGCTGGTCACCAACGCCGACTGCCCGCTGTTGACCGCCGCCGACCTGGAACCGCTGTTCGGCACGGGCGAGCTGACCATGCTGGCCTTCGAGCCGGACGATGCCGCCCTCTACGGCCGGATGATCCAGGACGCGGACGGCCGTCTGCTGCGCATCGTTGAGGCCCGCGACGCCACGCCTGAAGAGCTGGCGGTCGGGGCCTGCTACAGCGGCATGCTGGTTGGGCCGGCTGGGCCGCTGTTCGACTGGCTGGGCCGCGTCGACAACAACAACGTCAAGTCGGAATACTACATCACCAGCATCGTCGGCCTGGCCAACGCCGACGGCGCCCGGGTCGGCGTCGCCTTCGCCAGCGAGACGGCGGTGATGGGCGCCGATGACCAGGCCGGCGTCGCCCGGGCCGAATACCTCTGGCAGCAGCGGCGGCGCGGCCAGCTGATGGCCGACGGGGTGTCGATGGTGGCGCCGGAGACGGTCTTCCTGTCGTGGGACACCCGGATCGCCGGCGGGGCGATGATCGAGCCCAACGTCGTCTTCGGCCCCAAGGCGGTCATCGAGGCGGGGGCGGTGATCCGGGCCTTCAGCCATGTCGAGGGCGCCGTGGTGCGGCCCGGCGCCATCATCGGCCCCTACGCCCGCCTGCGGCCGGGCGCCGACATCGGCGAGAACGCCCACATCGGCAACTTCGTCGAGGTGAAGAAGGTCAAGGTCGGCGCCGGCGCCAAGGCCAACCACCTGGCCTATCTGGGCGACGGCACGATCGGCGAGAAGGCCAACATCGGGGCCGGAACCATCTTCTGCAACTACGACGGCTTCGACAAATACGACACCCATGTGGGGGCAGGGGCCTTCATCGGCTCCAACTCCAGCCTGGTGGCGCCGGTGAGCATCGGGGCCGGGGCGATGACCGGCTCGGGCTCGGTGATCACCCGCGATGTCGAGGACGACGCCCTGGCCCTGGCCCGTCCGGCTCAGGAGAGCAAACCCGGCTGGGCGGCGCGCTTCCGCGCGGCGAAGGCCCGCGCGAAGGCGGTGAAATGATGCGCCGGACGCTACGGACCCTCAGCCTTGCGGCTATGTTGGCGGTGTCGGTCGGAGGCGGCGCGACGGCGGCAACCCGTGACGCGCTAAAGGACATCTGTCTGGCAAATTTCGGGAGCCTGGAGAATGCCGAGGCGGCGATCCTGCGCGCGGGTTTCGCCTTCGTCGCGCTGCCGGAGCCGGACCGGTCGTTTGACATCGTCAAGCGGTTTCAGAAGGAAGAGCCGGACGGCGTCTGGCAGATCATGCTGATGTCCGACACCGAGGCCGGGACATCGAGCGGCGAACCGCCGCTCCGAACCCAGTCCTGCATCGTCAGCGCCCCCAACCAGGATCCGGTTGTCGCGAGGGAGGCTCTCGGACTTGTTCCGCAAGAGCCTACCTGGACCAACGAGGCGCAGACCCGCAGTCGTCAAACCTTTGTCATGCCCGAAGATCGCGTCATCGCCGTTGGTCCTGCCGACAGAACTCTCAAGAGCCAGTCGTTTCGTGGAAAAGGTCTGGGTCTTCTGATGGTCGATACAGCAGGGGCTCGAACCGTCGCGGGTATCTCGTGGTCGACGATCCCTTGATCGCCGGCGACCAGGGCTGGGCGGCGCGCTTCCGGGCTGCCAAACTGCGGGCGAGGGCCAAATGACCTTGGCCGGCTTGATTGGGGAAAGACCGATGCGCCTACCGATGATGGTCCTTGCCGCCGCCGCCGCCGCCGTGCTGGCCGCGCCGGGAGCCGCCTTTGCCCAGGACACGGCGTCCGGCGAGTTCCAGCGTATATGCCTGAACAACCGCGCCAACCTGAGCCAGGCGGTGAATGTGGCCAAGGCGTCGGGCTACGCCGACTACCCGGCCCCCAAGCCGACGGGCATCGACACCATGTGGGGCATGAACAAGACCGGCGCCGACGGTCGGGGCTGGGCCGTGGTGGTGACTCAGTCGCGGGTGGCCGGCGCGGGCGCCACGCCGAACCAGTTCTACGAAGCCTGCAATGTCACCGGACCGATCGACTCCGCGCAGGCCAAGGCGGCGATCAAGACCTGGGTGGGCGTCGCGCCGCAGGAAGAAACCCCGACCAAGGTCTACTACGTCTACACCGACCGGGGCGGCAAACGCGCCGTCGTCAACGGCGCCGACGAGGCGGCGATGGTCACGGCCATCAAGTCCGGCGGTTTCTGGGTGCTTCAGATCGAGGACACCGACGGCAAGACCGGCCTGACCCTGCTCAGCATCAAGCAGGCCCCGTGATCCGCGCCTTGACCATGGCCGCCGCCCTGCTGGCCGCGCCGATGGCGGCCCAGGCGGCGGATGCGAGTTTCATCGCCGAGTTCCAGACTGTCTGCCTCAACAATCAGGACAACCCGACGGCTGCGGAGGCTACCGCGCGGGCGCGGGGCTTCGTCGACAAGCGGACCGAACTGCCACCGGAACTCGGTGACCCTGTGACCCTGATCCGTGAGGCTGACGGCGGGGCCCTGGCCGTCATGCTCACCCGGATCGATAGCGGCCCGGAGGTCAAGCCGGCGTTGCGGTTTACCGGCTGCACGGTCAGCGGCTATGAACTGAACAAGGCTGACCGTGACCTGCTGGCTGGCTGGATCGCCATGCCGTCGACCCAATCACCCGACCACACGACCTATCGCTTCCGGTTCGTGGACGGCCGCAAGACGTCGGTGGGGAGCGACGACAGCGCGCTTGAGGCGGCGCTTCGGGCGGGCGGTCTCTATATCGTGGACGTGATGGACTTGCCCGGCGGCGTCTCGGTCAGCCTGGTGAATGTGACGCTGAAACCATGAGCGCTGACACCCAGAAGCAGATCGCCGGCGAGGCTGCGGCCGAGCTCGTGGAAGCCGGCATGGTCGTGGGCCTCGGCACCGGCTCGACCGCCGCCTGGTTCGTCAAGGCGCTGGCGGCGCGCGGCCTCGACATCAAGGGTGTTCCGACCTCCGACGCCACTGCCGACCTGGCGCGGGAGCTGGGCATCGCCATCGTCGGGCTGGACGATGTGAAGCGCGTCGACCTGACCGTCGATGGCGCGGACGAGGTCGGGCCGGGCCTGTCGCTGATCAAGGGCGGCGGCGCGGCCCTGCTGCGCGAGAAGCTGGTCTGGGAGGCTTCGCGCAAATGCGTGGTCATCGCCGACGCCGCCAAGCAGGTGAAGGCGCTGGGCAGGTTCCCCCTGCCCATCGAAGTCGTCCGGTTCGGCCATATCCACACGGGTCAGCGGCTGGCCGACATCGCCGCCGAGTTCGACCTGCCGCCACCGCGCCTGCGCAAGTCGGAGCGGGGCCTGGTGATCACCGACGGCGGCAACCTGATCTACGACATGGCGTCCGGAAAGATCGAGCAGCCGGCGGCTCTGGGCGAGGCCCTGAAATCGGTGACCGGCGTGGTCGACCACGGCCTGTTCCTCGACCTCGCCGACGAAGCCCTGATCGGCACCGACGAAGGCGTGGTGCGCCTGCACCCCTGAATACCTAAATAGACTGCCTGACATTCCGGAGACTGCGCCGCCATGGCCAAGTACGACTACGACCTCTTCGTCATCGGCGCCGGCAGCGGCGGTGTCCGCGCGGCCCGGCTGGCCGCCATGAGCGGCGCCAAGGTGGCCGTGGCCGAGGAATCCCGGGTCGGCGGCACCTGCGTGATCCGCGGCTGCGTGCCCAAGAAGTTCATGGTCTACGCCAGCGAGGTGTCGAACCAGATCAAGGTGGCCCAGGGCTTCGGCTGGACCATCCCCGAGGCGACCTTCGACTGGAAGCGATTCCTTGAGGCCAAGGATGTCGAGATCGCCCGGCTGTCGGGCATCTATGTCGCCAACCTCGGCAAGGCCGGGACCGAACTGGTCCACGCCCGGGCCGTTCTGAAGGACGCCCACACCGTCGAGATCATCGGCAAGGACATGACGGTCACCGCCGACAAGATCCTGATCGCCACCGGCGGGCGGCCGACCGTGCCGCAGGACCTGCCGGGGATCGAGCACGCCATCACCTCGGACGAGGCCTTCCACCTGGAGAAGCTGCCCAAGTCGATCATGGTGGTCGGCGCCGGCTATATCGCCGTGGAGTTCGCGGGCATCTTCGCCGGCCTCGGCGTCGAGACCACCCTGGTCTACCGCGGCCCCAACATCCTGCGAGGCTTCGACGACGATGTGCGTATCCACCTGACCCGCGAGATGGAGCGGCGAGGCATCCGCGTGGTGCTGGGCACCCAGCACACCAGCATCGAGAAGACCGCGAACGGCCTGCTCAGCTGCCTGACCAACGACCTGAAGCTTACCACCGAGCAGGTGATGTTCGCCACCGGCCGCGAGCCCTATGTGAAGGGTCTGGGCCTCGAAGCAGCGGGCGTGAAGCTCAATGAGCGGGGCGCCATCGCGGTGGACGAATGGTCGAAGACCAACGTCGACAACATCTTCGCCGTCGGCGACGTCACTGACCGCATCAACCTGACTCCCGTGGCCATCCGTGAGGGCGCCGCCTTCGCCGAGACCCAGTTCCGGAACAACCCGACGACCTTCGACCACGAGATGGTCGCCACCGCCGTCTTCAGCCAGCCGCCGATCGGCACCGTGGGCATGACCGAGTTCGAGGCCCGCCAGGCGTTTGGCGACGTCCACGTCTACAAGGCGGTGTTCCGGGCGATGAAGACCACCTTCTATCACGGCGAGGAGCAGATGCTGATGAAGGTGCTGGTGAACCCGCAGGACCAGAAGGTGGTCGGCGTCCACATCGTCGGCCCCGACAGCGGCGAGATGATCCAGATGGCCGCCATCGCCGTGAAGATGGGTGTCACCAAGCAGCAGTGGGATTCCACCTGCGCCGTCCACCCGACCGCCGCCGAGGAACTGGTGACGATGAAGGAGCGGTACATTCCGCCGAACCTGGGAACGGCCGCCTAGCGCGGGATAAATTTTCCGCTGCGCGTGGATTTGTCGCCACCCGCGCGCATTATTTTGCCTGTATCGTGCGCTTACTGTATGAGCCGCGATCCTTTTGAACTTTGAGCAGACTGATGACCGAGCGTTGGACCCCGCAATCCTGGAGAGCCAAACCCGCCAAGCATATCCCGTCCGACTATCCGGATGCGGGCGCCGTGACGCGGGTCGAGGACGAACTTCGCCGGATGCCGCCGCTCGTGTTTGCCGGCGAGGCCCGTCGTCTCAAAGGCCTGCTGGGTAACGTTGCCGAGGGCAAGGCCTTCCTGCTGCAGGGCGGCGACTGCGCCGAGAGCTTCAAGGAATTCTCGGCCGACAACATCCGCGACACTTTCCGCCTGATCCTGCAGATGGCGGTGGTCCTGACCTTCGCCGGCGGCAAGCCGGTGGTGAAGGTCGGCCGCATCGCCGGCCAGTTCGCCAAGCCGCGCTCGGAGCCCATCGAGACGATCGACGGCGTCACCCTGCCGTCCTACCGCGGCGACAACATCAACGGCATGGAGTTCGAGGCCGAGGGCCGCGCCCCCGACCCCGAGCGCCTGCTGAAGGCCTACGGCCAGTCGTCCTCGACACTGAACCTGCTGCGGGCCTTCGCCGGCGGGGGTTACGCCGACCTCTACAACATCCACCGCTGGACCCTCGGCTTCGTCGCCGACAGCCCCCAGGGCGCCCGCTACAAGGAACTGGCCGAGAAGATCAGCGAGAGCCTGACCTTCATGGCCGCCATCGGCGTCACCCCGGACACCCATCCGGAGATGCACCGCGTCGAGTTCTTCACCAGCCACGAAGCCCTGCTGCTCGGCTACGAAGAGGCTATGACCCGCGTCGATAGCACCAGCGGCGACTGGTACGACACCAGCGCCCACATGCTGTGGATCGGCGAGCGCACCCGCCAGCTGGACGGGGCCCACGTCCACTTCATGAAGGGGGTGAAGAACCCCATCGGCGTCAAGGTCGGCCCGACCCTGGAGGCCGACGACCTGCTGCGCCTCATCGATGTGCTGAACCCGGCCAACGAGCCTGGCCGCCTGACCCTGATCGGCCGCTTCGGGGCCGAGAAGATCGCCGACCGCCTGCCGCGCCTGATGGAGGCGACCAAGAAGTCTGGCCGCAGCGTCGTCTGGTCCACCGACCCGATGCACGGCAACACCCTGAAAGCCAACAACGGCTACAAGACCCGGCCCTTCGATCGCATCCTGGCCGAGGTTCGCGCCTTCGTGGAAATCGCCGGTTCGGAAGGCGTCCATCCGGGCGGCGTCCACCTGGAAATGACCGGCCAGAACGTCACCGAATGCACCGGCGGCGCCCGGGCGGTGTCGGAAGGCGACCTCGCCGACCGTTACCACACCCACTGCGACCCGCGCCTCAACGGCGAGCAGGCGCTGGAGCTGTCGTTCCTGGTTGCCGAGAAGCTGCGGGCCCTGCGGTCCGAGGACCTGCGGGCCGCCAGCTAACCGACCTTCCTCAGGCGCAGGTCGCGCACGCGGCCACTGCCGAGGCTCAGGGTCACGATTCGCCCCTTCTCGTCGCGGCGGAAGCGGGCGAGGTTGCCGCGCAGGTCGAAGGCGTCGCGGTAGACCGGGTTCATCGGCACGATCACCGTCGGCCGCTCTTCGAGCTTGAGCACCAGGCCGTTCACGCCGCGCGTCACCGTATAGGTCACCCCGATCTCGTCGCTGCGATAGCGGCCGACGAACGGGGCCAGCTGCACCTGGGTCGGCGCCCACAGGGGCGTGCGGCGATAGAGATAGCGATCGCCCTCGAAGGTCTTCTGTGTCAGCACGCCCTGGCCGAAGGTCAGCTCGTCGGCCCCGAACCGCACACTGTCGGGGCCGAGCGGCCACAGCGTCCCGCCGCCGGCCACCCGGATGCCCTGGGTGACGTTGGCGTCGGCGACCAGCAGCAGCGTGCGCCCCGTGCGTTCGTTGACATAGAGTCCGGCGCGGCCGGCCGGATTGACCAGCGGCTGGCCCGGCGGCTCGGGCGGGGCAGGGGGCAGGACGGTCAGGGCGACGCCGCGGCCCAGCACCGTGGCGTTGGCGTCCGAGGCGTTGCACAGCACGGCGACGCTCAAGCGCTGGCGCGGATAGTAGCCGAGCCAGGCGCGGTAGGCGCCGGTCGAGCCCGAATGGCTGATCTCCTCCTGGCCGTTCCAGGTCTGGACTACCACGCCCCGGGCGTAGGTGATGCGCAGCCCGTTGTTCAGCACCGCCCGGCGGCGCATCTCGACGGTCAGGAAATCGCCGAGCTTCTGGGAGGCGAGGGCCGCGTTCCAGGTCTGCAGATCGGCGACGGTGGTGATCAGGCCGCCGTTGCCGTAGCCTTCCTCGAAGGGCATCTGCTGCTGCCAGCCCTCGGAGGCGCGGGCGTAGGCGATGGCTCGGCCCTTCACAATTCGCCGGAAGTCATTGCGCCAGCTGGTCTTTCCCATGCCGAGCGGCTTGAAGATGCGGGCCGCCGTGAAGTCGGCGAGGCTCTGTCCCGAGGCCTTGCGCACCACCTCGGTCAGCAGGTTGTAGCCGCTGTTGGTGTAGGCGTACTCGGCGCCCGGCAGGTAGTTCAGGCCCCGCTGGCGGCGGATCAGATCGACGACATCGTCCTGGGTGAAGGCCCGGGTCGTGCGCGGCCAGCCCTGCCAGAAGGCCAGATCGCCCCAGTCCCTAAGGCCGCTGGTGTGGCTGAGCAGCTGGTCGATGGTGATCGGCCGGCCGTAGTCGGGGAGTTCCGGCAGGTACTTGCGGACATCGTCGGTCAGCTTGACCTTGCCGTCCTGGACCAGCAGCAGGATGGCGGCGGCGGTGAACTGCTTGGACACCGACCCGGCCTCGAACGGCGTGGCCACCGTGATCGGCACATCATGTTCGAGATCGGCGCTGCCGTAGGCCCGCTCGACCAGCACCTTGCCGTCCTGCGAGGCGGAGACGGCGCAGCCGGCGCTCTCCAGGCTGTTGTAGCCGGCGAACAGGCGGTCGACCTGGGTGACACGGTCGGGCGCAGGCGCAGCCGGCGCCTGGCCAAGGGCCAGGGTCGGCGCGGCCAGCACGGCCGTTACCAGCAAGGCAGGCTTGAAAATCCCCATCTGCGGCTTGGTAACCCGAGACGGGGACTTGAGGCTAGCCCGGGCGCTTCACGAACGGCTGGAGCTTCCAGCGGACCAGCGAGCGCCAGACCCATTCGAACGGGCCGTAGTGGAAGGCCGACATCCACGGCTTGCTCCACAGGAGGATCAGCAGCCAGATCCCTGCGACGACGCCGTACAACTCATAGCGCTCGAGCTTGCCGAACAGGCCAAAACCAAAGCCGCAGAACAAAAAGGCGGTGATGATCGACGTGCCGAGGTAGTTGCTGAGCGCCATGCGTCCGGCGGCGGCCAGCCGACTGACCAGCCAGTTCAGGCCCCCCGAGCGGACCAGCAGCATCAGGGCGCTGGCGTGGGCCAGGGCGATGATGGGGCGCGGAATGGCGGCCCAGTAGCTGTTTTCCTGGCGCAGGAAGGGCTCGAAGTCAGCCTGGGCGACCCGCCAGGCCAGCCAGGCGGTGAGCGGCATGCCGACGCCCCATCCGATGGCCATCAGGGTGGCGTAGGAGCGGGTCTTCCAGCCGAGGGTGAAGAAGCCCAGCCGGTAGAGGCCGACGCCGATCATCATCTGGGCGATGGCTTCCCACAGGGTCTCGGTGACCAGGAAAACGGTCTGCAGCAACACGGCCATAAAGGCGCGCGCCTTCATGGCGTCGAAGAAGTCGCCGCGGTAGCCGGCGAGTTCGCGCTGGGCGAACTCGGGCGGCGGATTGACGATGAACGACTGTTGGGCCCAGGCCTTGCGAGCCGCCTCGCTGGCCCCTTCGGCCTGGGCGGCGTCGCGCAGCGACTGCAGATGGTGGGTCTCGAACAGGCCCTTGGCGACCAGCAGGGCGAGAACCACGGCGCCAAGGCCGATCAGCAGTTTCGGTGACCATTTGCGGAACAGGAACACCACCGCCCCGGCGATGGCGTAGGTGACCAGGATGTCGCCGAAGAACAGCAGATAGGCGTGCAGCATGCCGAACACGAACAGCCAGAACACCCGGCGATAGTGGATTGCGGCGGGCCCGGGGCGCTGGCCCTCGGCGCGGTCGGCGATCAGCATCAGGCTGGCCCCGAACAGCATGGTGAACAGGCCGCGCATCTTGCCGTCGGCGACCACATAGTTGACCGCCCAGGTCCAGATGTTGGCCGTCTTGTGCGGCTCGAACCCGTAGTAGGTCGGGTCGATGTAGGCGAAGGCCGGCAGGCCCATGCCAACGATGTTCATCAACAGAATGCCCAGAACGGCAAAGCCGCGCACGGCGTCGATGGATGTGTGTCTTTGGTCGTTGGTCATGAGCGCCCTCCCCAGGGATTACGGGGAAGGGAGGCCGCTTGGACGCAAAGGTCAAGACGCCGGCCTGGCCAGAACGACAACCAAGCTTGTCCGCCCGTACGGGTTGATGGGCCCCGCGAACATCGCCAGTGTTCCGGCCCTTCGAGGGACCCATGAACCAGACGCCGACGGCGCGCGCCGACCTGATCGAACTGTTGCGGCTGGCCGGACCGGTGGTCATGGCCCGCCTGGGCATCATGGTCATGGGCCTGACCGACGCGATCATCGTCGGCCGCTACTCGGCCGAGCAGCTGGGCTTCCACGCCCTGGGCTGGGCCCCCACCTCGGTGATCGTGACCACGGCCGTCGGGCTGTTG
This sequence comes from Caulobacter sp. SRI_014, assembly GCF_057586315.1. Taxonomy (NCBI): domain Bacteria; kingdom Pseudomonadati; phylum Pseudomonadota; class Alphaproteobacteria; order Caulobacterales; family Caulobacteraceae; genus Caulobacter; species Caulobacter sp. SRI_014. The sequence goes on from NZ_JBYCZQ010000014.1 coordinate 121,487, forward strand.
CTGGGCGTGCAGGTGATGACCGCCCGGCTGGTCGGCGAGGGGCGGCGTCACGACACCGGCGCGGTGCTGCGGCGGGGCATCGTCTACGCCTTCTGGCTCGGTGTGGCGTCGACGGTGGCCATGTTCCTGCTTGGCCCGCTGTTCCTGCGCTCGCTTGGCCTCGAGGCCGGGCTGGCGGAGGGGGCCGGCAAGGCGCTGCGCATCTTCGCCCTGTCCCTTACGCCCTATCTCGTTTCGGTGGCGGCCACCTTCTACCTCGAGGCCCTGTCGCGGCCCGGGCCGGGGATGTGGACCATGTGGGCCGCCAACATCGTCAACCTGGGGCTCAACCTGCTGTTTGTGCCGGGCGCCTTCGGCATTCCGGCCATGGGAGCGGTCGGCGGGGCATGGTCCACCCTTGGGGCGCGGATCTTCCTGATGGTGGTCCTGCTGGCCTGGATCTGGCGGATGAAAGACGCTCGCGAGCTCGGTGTCTTCGACAAGCCCGCAGCCAACCCCGCCCAGGCCGTGGAACAGCGCCGGATCGGCTATGGCGCGGGGGCCAGCTACTTCGTCGAGACGGCTGCTTTCGGGGGCATGAACATTGTCGCCGGTTGGCTGGGGGCAGTGGTCGTGGCGGGCTATGCCGTGGTGCTGAACGTGGCGGCGGTGATCTTCATGGTCCCGCTGGGCCTGTCGGCGGCGACCGGGGTGCTGGTCGGCCGGGCCTACGGCGCGCGCGATCGGGCGGGGATGGCGCGGGCAGGCTGGCTGGGCTTTGGCGTCGCGATCGTCTTTGGCCTTCTTATCTCCGCGCTTGTCTGGCCGCTCGCGGCCTGGATCGCCGGGGCCTATACCCGCGAGGCGGCCCTCATCGCCCTGGCCGCGCCGGCCCTGGTGCTCTCCTGCCTGTTCTTCGCCGCCGACAGCCTGCAGGTGGTGGCGGCGCAGGCGCTCCGGGCCCGGGGGGAGGTCTGGCTGCCGACCTTCACCCACATCCTCAGCTATGCGCTGATCATGTGCCCCTTGGCTTGGTGGTTGGCCCATCCGATGAAGCTGGGGCTGAACGGCATCATCTGGGCCGTGATCCTGGCCAGCCTGATCTCGGCCGGTTGCCTGGTCGGGCGGTTCTGGCTGCTTGCCGCGCGTGACAAGGCCTGGGCCGCGTCCGAAGACACGGCCCAGGCCCCTCAGTAGCCGAACACCTCGGCGACGCGATCCTCGCGGGTCACGGTCGAGGCGTTGCCCATCCCGGCCTGGAACAGGGCGTTCTGCAGGGTCCAGTGGCTGGGCCCCACGACAACGCCGACCGTTTCCAGGGCCGCGACAATAGCGCCGCGGGTTTCGGCCGGCACGGGATCGTTGTCCTGACCCCGGGCCTCGTTCAGACGCCATCCAAAGACGGCGTCGCGCGAGACCTGGACGACGGCCGGGGGCGTCCCCAGCCGTTCGAAGAACACGCTCTCGCCCGTGACCGCGTTGGTGACGTAGTCGCGCAGGCAGTTGCGGTAGCGCAACGCTGCCTCCCGCAGGTCGGCCTTGGTGGCCAACAGGCGGAAGCCGACAGGCGTTTCCAGCGACGTCGGCGGGATCTCCCCGATGATGTCGTCGGCCGCCCATTCGAACAACTGCGCCACGCTGCCGGCCCGTCCCCAACGCTCGGCCACCGCCGCCATGGCCCGCTCGTCGAGACGGCGGGCGATGGCTTCGTAGGCTTCGTTCAGGACCGAGGCCTGACCCCCGTCCAGCGCGAACCGCCCACCCCCGGCCCGCACAACGGCGGTCGGCAGGACGACCGCCCCGCGAACGGTTTGCGGCGTGACCTCGACCGCGTGGTTCATCACCTTGGCGGTGAAGGGGTCGGCCAGGGCGGCCAGCAACTGACGGTATTCCGTCTCCGCCCAGGCCTCTTCACCCATCCGCTCCAACACGCGGCCCAAACCGGCGGGCGCATCCGGCAACAGGTTGCGCAACGCGGTCCGCAAGGGATCGGACAGAACCGTTTCCAGCGACTCGGCCGTGTGCTCGCGGTCCATCAAGGCCAGGCAGGCCAGGTGGCGGCGAGCGGCGGGCGCGGTCAGGAAGGCGCCGTGCGGCTGCCCCCATACCAGGGCGATCCGGTCGGCGAACTCGCCGGCCAGCTTCCGCAACAGCGGGGTGGGGACATGGACTACGGTCCAGGGACCCGTCCAGGCGTTCATCGTCAACTCTCCAGGCGTCGCTATGGCGACACCGGGAGGCGCCGCCAGGTTACAGGTGTCTGAGGCGCGCCAGGACGTTGCCGCCAGGACGCGCGCGTTGCTGGTCGCCGAAGCTCCAGCAGGGGGTTAGGGCGCGCGTTTTCATGCGGCGGTTAGTCTCCAAATCGAGGGGGCGGCGTGTCTCACACCGAACGGCGGTCTGACAAGAGGGGTGTGGCGCGAGGGTTAACGAGCGTTGCGCTCGCGCCACAGGGGAGGGGCCTAAGCCCCCAGGATCCAGCCTTCTTCGGCCTCGATGATCGCCACTTCGGCCTCATCGATCGCCTTCGACGGCCCGAAAGCCTCGCCCAGCTTGCCGGCCTCGTCGAGGCGCAGGAAGTGTTCGCACAGGGCGCGGACCTGGGCCCGGTCGAGGATCTCGCCGGCTTCCGGGCGCACGTCGCCGAGCGCCGGATAGACCTCGGCGAACAGCACCTCGATGTCGGCGACATCGGCGTCCTTCAGCGTCTTCCAGCCGGTTTCGAACGGCCAGGCCTTCGCCTTGTCGCCCAGTTCCAGCTTGAGCGCCCGCAGGGCCGGGATGCCGACGATGGCCTGACTGCCGACCGTGCCGTTGCCGAAGATCTGCCAGACGCTTTTCGCGCCGGCCTTGCCCTTGCCCTTGCCCTGCGTCGCCAGCTCGGCGGCGCGCAGCAGCGGCGGCAGGTCGGCGGTATGCTCGGGCTTGGTCGACGACAGCCAGGTCTGGGCGTCCTTCGCCGGGCAGCCCCAGAAGGGCTTGGCGGAATCGGTCATCAGCCGGTTGGCCTTGTTGGCCACGGCGAACCGATTGTTGAGATTGGTGGGCTTGTCGACGACGTTGTCGGCCAGGAATTTCCACATGCCGGACCAGTCGGCGTCCTTCAGGCCCAGCTTGGCCGCCGTGCCGCGCGGATAGCCGAGCGGGAAGTCGAAGCCGACCAGCACCCGCTCGCCACGCCGACGCAGGTCGCCGATCACCTCGCGCAGGGTCGCCATGGCGCCGGCGCGGGTGGCCGGGTTGTGGGCCTCGAAGGTGGGGCGGAAGCGGGCGTCACGCTTGTTGACCCCGATCCAGATGGAATCGCGGCCCGTCTTCGGTGTCGAAGACGCGCTCCAGTCGACCATTACAAAGGCGTCGAACAGCCGCGCCACGATCACTCTCCAGCTTGCAAAACCCAATTCAGGCGGGGCTTGTAGGCCATGGGGGCCGTTGCGGGAAGGCAATTGGTTGAACTGTCATACGGGCGTGCTACGGCCCGCTCCGTACAAGGAAGGATCGGTCACCCGATGAGGCTCGCCGCTATCATCTCGCTCTGCCTGCTCGCCGCCGCCTGCGGGCCGGGCCCGGACAAGATCAACAAGGTCGAGACCCTGCCGCCGTTGAGCGGTCCGGTGTTCGCCACCACCGGCTCGATCTCTTCGGTGACGCTGGAGAGCGCCACCATCGACCATGAGGCGGTTCCGGAAGCCGGCCTGCCCGCCGGCCGCACGACTTTCCGCGCCTATGCCGATGTGATGGCCGCCGCGCCGGAGGCGGCGGGATCAAGGGTGGCGCTGAGTTTCCAGAAGCAGGGAGACAAGTGGGCCCTGACCGAGCTCAAGGCCCGGGACTAGGCCCCCCTTTTTTGAGCATAGGCCATTTGCGTGTCGCCACCCTTTCAGAGGGCGCGGCCAAGCGGCGCTGAGCCTACCGATATCCCGAACTCAATCGGGAAGATCGTTATGTCCAAAACCTTTATCCGCCTAGCCATGGGCGCCGCTCTGGCCGTCGCCCTCAGCGGCGCGGCGACCGCCGCCGACGCCACCCTGAAGGTGAAGGCCGGCACGTCCGCCGCCATGGCCGGCAAGTGCACCGCCGCCACCGTCCTGTTCGCCAAGTTCACCGAGGACGAGGTCAAGGAAGGCGAGGACAAGCCGATGACCGACATGGCCATGACCTGGCTGAACTTCCTGCAGGCCCAGAACGAGGCCTATCAGAAGGCCGCCGTCGAAGAGATGGTCAAGACCACCGACGGCTACACCAAGGCGGTCGAGAAGAGCAGCACCGAGGGCCTGACGGCGATCGCCGGCGACGTGGCCGGCTGCATCCTCGAGATGGAAGTCTGATCGAGAAACGCCGGGACGCGTTGGGGTTCAACGCGTCCCTTGCGGGGCCTCAGCTGAGCTTGACCAGCATCTTGCCCATGTTCTCGCCCTTGAAGAGCTTGATGAAGGCGCCGGCGGCGTTGTCGATGCCCTCGTCGACGGTGTCTTTCCACTTCAGCTGACCCGAGCCGATCCAGGCAGACATGTCGCGCAGGAAGTCCGGCAGCATGTCGTAGTGGTTGGAGACGATGAAGCCTTCCAGCTTCAGGCTCTTGCCGACCGCCTGGATGATGTTGGACGGGCCCTTGGGCTCGCCGGTCTCGTTATACTGGCTGATCATGCCGCACAGCGCGAAGCGCGCGAACGGGCGGGCCGAGTCGATGGCCGCCTCCAGGTGCTCGCCGCCGACATTCTCGAAATAGACGTCGATGCCCTTGGGGGCCGCTTCGCGCAGGGCGGCTTTCAGGTCGTGCGTGGCCTTGTAGTCGATGACGTGGTCGACGCCGATCGACTTGAGGAAGGCGGCCTTTTCCGGCCCGCCGGCCGAGCCGATGACGGTGTGGCCCTTGATCTTGGCGATCTGGCAGACGACCGAGCCCACGGCGCCGGCAGCGGCCGAGACGAAGACCACGTCGCCGTCCTTCAGGCCGCCCACCCGCAGCAGGCCGGCGTAGGCGGTCATGCCGGGCATGCCGGCGACGCCCAGGAAGGCTTGCAGCGGCAGGCCGCTGGAGGTGTCGAGCTTCTGCACCGTCTTGGCGTCGGCGTTGTAGGCCTCGCGCCAGCCCCACATCGACTGCACCGCATCGCCGACCGCGAAAGCCGGGTCGTTGCTGGCGATCACCTCGCCGACCGCGCCGCCCTGCAGGGCCTCGCCGATCTGGAAGGGCGGGACGTAAGAGGGACGGTCGTACATGCGGCCGCGCATGTAGGGGTCAACCGACATGAAGTGGTTGCGCACCTTGATCTGGCCGGGGCCGGGGGCGGGCAGGGTCACCTCGGCGACCTCGAAATTGGCGGCGGTGGGCAGGCCTTCCGGGCGGCTCTTGAGGCGCACTTCGCGGGACGTGGTCATGGAGTTTCCTTCCGTTTTACGGCGTACATTCAAACGACTGTTTAGGCGCATCTGACCGTTCGCGAAAGCCGCGAACTGCGCTAAACCCCGGCCCATGACGAAACTTCTCAAAGCCGGTGTGGTCGGTTCGGGCGTCTTTGGCGGCTATCACGCGCGCAAATACGCCGAGATGGAAGGGATCGAGCTGGTCGGCATCTACGACCTGCATCCCGAACGCTGCTTCGACATGGCCAATCAGTACGGCGCGGAAGCCTATGGCGACCTCGACGACCTCCTGAAGGTTACCGACATCATCACCGTCGCCACCCCGGCCACGACGCACGCCAGGCTCGCGTTGCAGTGCCTGGCCGCCGGCAAGCCGGTCTATGTCGAAAAGCCCTTGGCCACGACGCTGGAGGACGCCGACCGCCTGATCCAGGCGGCGGCCAAGGCCGGGCTGGTGCTGGCTTGCGGTCACCAGGAGCGGGTGGTCAGCCAGGCCATGGGCCTGCTCGACATTCCCGAAAAGCCCCTGCGGCTGGAGGCGGTGCGCAAGGGCACGCCGTCGATCCGCAGCAAGGATGTGTCGGTGGTGCTGGACCTGATGATCCACGACATCGACCTGGCTCTGGCGCTGACCGACGCCGAACCCTTCACCGTCGAGGCGGAAGGGACGCCCGACGAGATCACCGGCGAGGCCAGCTTCGAGGACGGCTTCACCGCCGTGTTCACCGCCGCCCGCAACGCCGAGGCGCGGGAGCGGACGATGCGGATCGTCTATCCCTCGGGCATTCTCGAGATCGATTTCGTCACGCGGGAGTTCAAGAATTCAACGCCGTTTGCGCTGAACCAGGACTTCACCGAGACCCCGGCCGGGCGTGACCCGCTGGGGACCAGCGTCCAAGGCTTCGTCAACGCGGTGCTGGGCAAGTCGCCCCGACCAGTGGTGACGGGCGAGGAGGCGGCGCGGGCGCTGGACTTGGCGCTGGCGGTGGAACAGGCCGCCGGCTTCTGACGCCACGTCAAGGTTGCCAGCGGCGCAAACGGCGCCATGGTTCGCGTCAGCTGAGGAGCACGCCATGAGCAACGCCTGGGACTTCGAGTTCACCGCCATTGACGGCCAGCCGCTGCCGATGACGACCTTCAAGGATCACCCGGTGCTGGTGGTCAATGTGGCCAGCAAATGCGGCCTGACCCCGCAGTACGATGGGCTGGAGAAGCTCTACGCCGAGTACCGCGACAAGGGCTTCGTGGTCCTGGGCGTGCCCTGCAACCAGTTCATGGGCCAGGAGCCGGGGACGGAAGCGGAGATCAGCGAGTTCTGCCGCACCAACTTCGGCGTCGACTTCCCGATGACCGGCAAGGTCGATGTGAAGGGCGACGGCGCCCATCCCTTCTACAAATGGGCGGTCGAGCAGGTCGGCGAGCCGGCCGAACCGGTGTGGAACTTCCACAAGCTGTTGGTCGGCAAGGACGGCAAGCTGGTGAACGTCTTCGGACCGCGCACGGACCCGCTCGATCCGGAAATCAAGGCGGCGGTCGAAGAGGCGCTCTGAGCCCATGGCCTGGCCGCTGGACCCGGCGGTCGTCCCGGCCTTTCTGGCGGCCATGGTGCTGGTCGAGCTGACGCCTGGACCCAACATGGCCTATCTGGCGGCCCTCTCGGCGGAGCGCGGACGGCTGGCCGGCTGGGCGGCGGTGCTGGGTATCCAGCTTGGCCTGGCGACCTATCTGGCCGCCTCAGTGCTGGGCCTGACGGAACTGCTGCTGGCCTGGCCGCCGGCCTGGGAAATCCTGCGCTGGGCCGGGGTCGGCTACCTGCTGTGGCTGGCCTGGGACTGCTGGCGCGGCGAGGAGGCGGGGCCCGAGACGGTGGCGACGGCGCCGCAGGGCTGGTTGCGCCTGGTCGGGCGTGGCTATCTGGCCAACATCCTCAATCCCAAGGCGGCGCTGTTCTATGTCACTCTGCTGCCGGGCTTTGTCCGCGAAGGCTTTGCGCCGCCGGCCCTGCAGGCAGGGCTGTTCGGGCTCGGCCACCTGCTGATCAGCGGCCTGGTGCATGGCGGCATCGTGCTCGGGGCGGCCAGCGCCGGGGTCATCCTGACCCGATCAGCCGGCATGGCGACAGTGCGCAAGGTGATGGCCGTGGGGATCGCCCTGGTCGCCGTCTGGCTGGCCTGGCAAACCCGGCGTTAGTCGTCCTTCTCGGCCTGCGCCTGTTCGGCCAGGGCGTTCTGGGCTTCCTCGAAGCTGCTGGCCTTCACCGCCCGCTTGTCGAGTTCATTCTCGGGTTCGGCCACTTTGAGGGTCACCGCGCTGCCGGAGGCCTTTGGCGCGGCGACGCCGATTTCCTGAACCCGGCGCTTGTCGTGCTGGGCGGCCTGGTAGTCGATGCGTTCCTCGTCGGTGACGACGCCGTCCTTGTCGGCGTCGGCCGGGTTGGGGAACAGGGGCTTGGCCTGCTGGGCCAGGGCGGGGCCGGAGACCAGCAGGGCGGCGGCGGTGATGAAGGCCAGGCGCATCTTGATCCTCCGGAGCGGATGAAGAGTGGCGCCAAGCCGGGGCCCGATCAAGGCAGAGCGCTGACCCCGAAGATCATGCCGTGTCCCCACATCAGGGCGGCCCAGATGACCACGGCCAGGAGCAGGCGCCACCAGCCGATCTCCATGATCCGCAAAGGCTGGCGGCCCTGGACGACGGCGGCGAAGGGGATGTTGGCGGTCTGGGCCATGAAGGCTTTGTAGGGAGTGCCGAGGGCGGCCTTGCGCTTGGCGTCGATGGACCAGGTCCCGAAGACGCCGAGCACGGCCATCGACCCGAACAGGATCAGGCTGGGCGCATCGCCGTTGAGCAGCAGGTGACCGGCGGCCCAGATGACCACGCCCCAGAGGAAGGGGTGGCGGGTGATGCGCAGCATGCCGGTCACCGGCTTTTCGACCGCGCCCTCCTGTTTGACGCTGGTCGGGTTGGGGGTCAGCAGGCCCGGGACCACGAACAGCAGGGCCAGCAGCTGGATGCCGGCCTGGGCCCAGCGGGCGGCGTCGGGGACGCTCCAGAGGACAGGGCCGGTCCCCTTGGCGGCGCCGTAAGCCATGCTCAGCCAGACAATGACTCCCACGGAGGCAAGGGAGAACAGGCCCATGTAGGCGGGCTCGCCGACCACCCCGACCAGGGCGCCGCGCAGGCGGGTGCCGGAGATCAAGAGGTGGATCAGGACAAAGACGGCGGCGGCGGCGATCAGCATGGACATGGCGGGGCCTCCCGAGGAATGACGGGAAGGTGCGCGCTATTATTTACGCTGTCAATTATGGCTTTTGTCTTCGTGGTCGTCATCCGCGTAGTCGCCGTCGAAGAGGTCGGGGACGGTGTCATCGTCCTCGTCATCCTCATCCCAGGGCGGGGGCTCGTCCTCGGGTGGGGGAGGCGGTGCGGCCCGTTTGGCCACTTTCGGGGCCGGGGGTGGCGGTGAGGCGGAGACGACCTGGGCGGTGCGCGGGCGCCGCACGATGGCCTCGATGCGGGCCAGCCACTGGTTGGCGGCCTGGGCGCAGCTGGCGGCGGTGGGGGCGTCGCGGCGGGTTTCGTCGCCGGCGGTCCAGAGCTGGAGGTCGAAATCGGGATTGACCGGATCGTCGAAGACCAGCCGCAGGGTGACCTCGCGGGCCGTGGCCGGCACGCGGTCGAGGGCCTTGCGGGTCTCGCCCCGGAAGACGCGGGCGGCGACCTCGCCGTCGATCAGCAGTTCGGCGCCGGTGACCTCCTCCAGCCGGTAGACCATGCACCAGTCGCCCTTGTCCCAGGCGGTGGCGAACAGGCCCGAGGTGACCGACAGGCCGGCGCCGCGAGCCCGGCCCCTGGCGATGATGGTGGCTTCCGACGGGCCGCCGAGGACGCGCTTGAGCGCGGCGCCGATCCGCCGTTCCTCGTTGGTCGCCCAGAGGATCAGGCTGCCCAGAAAGGTCACCGCCGTGCCGGCCAGGGCCAGGGTCAGGATGAGGCGGGCGATCTCGTTCATTGCGGGGAGGCTAGCGGGATTCCTTGGGGGCGGCGATTGGCGTCCAGCGGCACGACGAGGCCGGGCAAAACGCCGCCGGCCAGCATGTGGCGAGTCAGGCGCTCGTAGTGCTGGATGAAGCGGTACAGCCCCAGCTTTTCCTCCGGATGTAGCGGTCGGCCGAGAAGGCCCGCCTGCTGTTGCTCTCGCCAGCCCTGGACGACCTCGAAGGCGGGGGCGCGCAGGTGCAGGAAGCTATCGAAGCGGCTGAACAGTGTAGCATAGGGGCCGGTGAGGAAGCGGTTTATCGCGGTGCGCCAGACGCCGTCCGGATCCTCGTCGCGTTCGAGGGCGTTGACGGGTTCCATAAGCATTTCAGGGGCTTGTGGCGTCGCTCCCAAGCACCAACCTTCGATGAGGATGGCGGTCGGGCGGCCTTCGAAGATCGGCCAGGCGTCGGGCGTCAGGCGGTCGTCGGCCAGTTTGTCGAAGGCGGGCAGGGGGGTGCGGCTGTCGTTGTCGGCTGTCGAGAGCGTCTCGATGATCGACAAAAGCATGGCGATATCATGCGAGCCGGGTACGCCCCGAGTCGCGAAAAGCTTGTGGTGGGATAGCGATAACGTCTGCCTCTCATCTCGGGTCAGGTAGACGTCGTCGAGGGACAGGTGCGCCGCCCCGATGGCCTCGGCTACGGCGGTGACCAGGGTGGTCTTGCCCGACCCCTGGGTTCCCGAGACACCGATCAGCGGCGGGCCATTTTTACCCGGGGTAAAGGTCAGCGCGGTCAGCGCGGCCGCGACCTCCGGGTGCGGCCGGGTCATTCGGCCTTCGGCTTGGCCTTGGGCGGCAGCTTCTTGAACAGCAGTTTGTCGATGCGGCGCTCGTCCATGTCGACGATCTCGATGCGGTAGCCGCCGTAGGAGAGGGTCTCGCCCTCCTTGGGCAGGTGGCCGAGCCGCTGCAGCACCAGGCCGGCGGCGGTGTGGAAGCCGCCGTCGTCGTCGATGTTGAGACCCAGCTCCTTGTTGAGGTCGTCGAGGTCGGTGCGGCCGTCGACCAGCCAGCTGCCGTCCTCGCGCACAATGATCGACCTGGCCGCGTCCTCGTCATGGCTCTCGGGGAAGTCGCCGGCGATCATCTCGAGAATGTCGATGGCGGTGACCACGCCCTCCAGGGCGCCGAACTCGTTGACCACGATGGCCATGTGGTGCGGCGTCTGTTTGAGCAGTTCCAGGGCCTTGAGGACGCTGGTGGTCTCGGGGATGTAGAGCGGCGTCACCACCACGCTGGCGAGGTCCAGCGGGCCGCCGTCGAGGACGCGGTCGAGCAGGGCCTTCTTGTGGACGATGCCGGCCGGTTCATCGATGTCCATGCCGTCGGCCACGACAATGCGGCTGTAGGGGCAGGAGCGGATTTCGGTCTTCAGGGTCGCTTCGTCGTCGGCCAGGCTGATCCAGTAGACGTCCTTGCGCGGGGTCATGGCGACGCGGATCGGGCGGTCGCCCAGCCGCATGACTTCGGCGATGATGTTCTGTTCCTCGGGCTCGATGAGGCCGGCGTTGGCCCCCTCGGCGAGGACCGTCTCGACCTCTTCCTGGGTGATGGCCTCGCCGCTGTCGTCCTTGACGCCCATGAGGCGCAGCAGGCCCGCGGTGGAGAAGGTGAGCAGGCTGACGAAGGGGTGCATGGCCCTGGCCATCAGCGACAGCGGCCGCGAGACCACCCCGGCGATAGTCTCCGGGTAGATCATGGCGAAGCGCTTGGGCGCCAGCTCGCCCAGCACCAGTGAGAAATAGGTCAGCACCACCACGACGATGCCGGTGGCGATGACGTGGCTGTATTCGGCGATGGCCGGGTATTTGGCGAAGGTCTTGGCCAGCTCGCCGGCGATGGTCGCCTGACCGTAGGCGCCGGCCAGGATGCCGATCAAGGTGATGCCGACCTGCACGGCGGACAGGAAGCGGGTGGGGTCTTCGGCCAGCCGGAGGGCCTCGGCGGCGCCCTCGTCGCCCTTCTCGGCGCGGGACTGGAGCTTGGCTTTGCGGGAGGAGACGACCGCCAGTTCGGACATGGCGAAGACGCCGTTGAGCACCACGAGGAGCAGAACCACGGCGCAGGCGATGAGTAACATTGTCTCTGGTCAGGCGACGGGGCGCAGCATGCCCCACGGCGGGGAGCATAGGGGGTGATCGCGCGGAACGCGAGGAGGTGTTGTGTGTGGGGGGGGGGGGGGGGGGGGAAGACAACCTTGACCTCCAAAAGAGC
>NZ_JBYCZQ010000015.1:0-64096 GCF_057586315.1 Caulobacter sp. SRI_014
GGCAACCGTCGACTGCGAAAGAATGCGCGGTCTACACTGGAACTCAAGGAGGCGAGTTGCTGGAGATGACTCTAATTGCTGCCTTTATCAGCGCTGACCATGTTCGCGTCATCGGGGACATTCTGGTGACAGACGAAGGTAGTGGTGCCTCCGAAACCCTTCTGCATCCGACCAAGATAATTCCCTTTGAGAAGGGCTCCTCCGGCGTAGCGGCACTGATTCAAAAGGTTGTCGTCATATCGCCGCAAAAGGTGGTTCTGTGGGCCGGCAATGTCGACAGGGCGCTGAAAATACTCCGAGTTCTGGAGGAGGCTGACCGGACAAATGTTGGCGGAAGTGTAGTCGAAGTCCTTCGCGAGTTTGGCTTGGAAGAAGAGGATTGGATCGATGTAAGTGTTATATTCGTCGAGATTGGTGACCGGCGAATATACCATAGCTGGATAAACGCTTCGGAACGTCGCTTAGAGGACGGTCTTTTGCTCTTTGCGGGGAGCGGGGCGGACGATTTCCTGACAGGTATTCAAGTCGATGATCCGGCCTTGGAGCCAGAGAATCCGACTTGGCAAAAGTTGATGATGAACGTCGCCCGCGCCATCGGCTCTGACGATTTCAACAACCTTCCGCGAAGCGCCGACTATGGTGCGTGGTTCGAAGTTGTAGACTACGCAAATGGTGAATTTCAGAAAATTCCCCTAGCGATGATCCGGTGGGACGTAGTTGGTACAGATTTAGTTGACGTACGAAGCTCATCGCTTTCTTACTATGATGGATTTAACATAATTGTTGAAACAACATTCTACAAAGACACGCCGGAAGTAGAGCGAGCGATGCGAATGATCTCGCCAGATCCACTTTGGCGAACTCCGATTACATATGATCGGGTGAGTAAGATGATTTCCCCGGATCGGGCATATCGCCACTCATTCCACATCGTTGATGGTGCAGCTGCTGAGGCGGTGATGGTCGCCTATTGCGAACATTCTGCTGAGGATCTCACCTATAGGGGCCTTAGCGGGTTGACTGTGGCAGGCACCCTTTACGAACGAGTTTGCTTGTTCGTTGATCGCGCTCAGCGTCCTGAGAACATGGTTGGAGTGCCAGCGAAGTTTCAGATCTGAAGGGGGCCTTCGTAAACACCCGTTAACCATACTGCGCCAAATCTTGAGCCTCGTTTTAGATTCCACTGTGAGGCTTTCCCATGAACGGCGCTGAGGTGCTCGACGTCGGCCGCGACGCCATCTGGCTGACCATCCAGCTGTCCGCGCCGGTGCTGATCGTGGGGCTGATCGTCGGGGTGGGGATCGGCCTCATGCAGGCGCTGACGCAGATCCAGGAAGCGACCCTGGTCTATGCGCCCAAGATCGTCGCCATCTTTGTCTCGCTGCTGCTGTTCCTGCCGCTGATGGGCGCGCTGATGAGCGGCTTCATGAAGAATATCGCCGCCCGCATCGCCGGCATGTAGGGGCAGGCGTGGAAGCCTACGCCACCGCCGCCCAGGTCTATTCCGCCGGGCTGATCTTCGCCCGGGTCGGGGCGTTGGTGATGCTGATTCCGGGCATCGGCGAGCAGAGCGTGCCGCCGCGCATCCGCCTGTCGTTCGCCCTTCTGATGTGCCTGGTGCTGGCCCCGCTGGCGGCGCGCAATGTCTTCGTGCCGGCGACCATGGGCGATGTCGGCCTGCAGGTGATCCGCGAAATCCTCATCGGCCTGACCATCGGCATGATCATGCGGCTGTTCCTGTCGGCCCTGGCCACGGCGGGGGAGGTGGTGTCGATCCAGACCACCCTGGGCTTCGCCCAGACCGCCAACCCGATGCTGGGCCAGCCGAACGCGACCCTGTCGACCTTCCTCAGCCTGATCGGCGTGGTGCTGATCATGACCACCGATCTGCACCACCTGTTCATCGGGGCCATGGCCAACAGCTATGAGCTGTTCCCGCTGGGCAAGGCGGGCATTCCGGTCAGCGACGCGGGGACCCTGGCGGTGAGGACGGTGGCCGGCAGCTTCGCTCTCGGCATCCAGCTTTCGGCGCCGGTAATCGTGTTCTCGCTGATCTTCAACCTGGCGGCCGGCCTGGTCGGGCGGATCATGCCGCAGTTCCAGATCTATTTCGTCACGTCGCCGCTGGCGGTGATCTTCGGCCTGTCGATCTTCGCCCTGTCGCTGGGGCTGGTCGGGATGGTCTGGGTCGGCCGTTACCGCGACCTGATCGGCGTCTTCGCCGGCACGGGAGGCTGATCCGTGGCGGAAGACAACGAAGCAGCCTCGAAAACAGAAGAACCAACACCCCGGAAACTCGAGGAAGCCCGCAAGAAGGGCGACGTCGCCAAGACCCCGGACCTGCCGCAGATGTTCAGCTTGGCCGCCGTGGCCGGGGTGATCCTGATGGGCGGCGGCTGGCTGGCCACCGACATGACGGCGAAGCTGTTGCCGTTCATCGCCCATCCCGAAGCGATGGACATGTCCGGGACCGGCGGGGTGGGGATCGCCAGCCAGGCGATCATGGCCGGGATGCCGGCGCTGGTCGTGGTGATGGTCGCGGCCATGCTGGCCGGGATCGCCGGCAATGTGGTGCAGCACGGCCTGCTGTTCACGGCCGAGAAGATGAAGCCCGACTTCAAGAAGGTCAGCCCGATGGAGGGCTTCAAGCGCATCTTCGGGCCCGACGGGCTGTTCCAGTTCCTCAAGAGCTTCCTGAAGATCGGGGCGACGGGGGCGGTGACCTGGATGGTGCTGAAGCCCCACGCCCATGAGCTGCAGGCGCTGGCGGCGGCCGATCCGGTGGCCATCCTGCCGGCGACCATGGCGCTGGTGAAGGCGCTGTTCTTCGCGGTGCTGTGCTTCCTGCTGGTGACGGCGGGGGCCGACTGGCTGTGGCAGCGGGCCCGGTTCATGAAGCGGATGCGGATGAGCCGCGAGGAACTGAAGGACGAGTACAAGCAGTCCGACGGTGACCCCCACATCAAGGCCAAGCGCAAGCAGATGCAGATGGAAGTCTCGCGTCGGCGGATGATGCAGAACGTGCCCAACGCCACGGTGGTGGTGATGAACCCGACCCACTACGCCGTGGCCCTGCGCTACGAAGCCGGCGAGACGGCGGCGCCCGAATGCGTGGCCAAGGGCCTGGACGACCTGGCGCTGCGGATCCGGGCTCTGGCCGAGGAGAGCGGTGTGGCGGTCATCGAGGACCCGCCGCTGGCCAGGGCGCTGTATGCGGCGACCGAGGTCGATCAGGTCATCCCCGAGGCCCACTACCAGGCGGTCGCCAAGATCATCGGCTTCGTCATGAGCCAGAAGCGGGCCGAGCGGGCGAAGACCTTGCGATGAGCACCCGGTGGGCCCGATTCGGGGCCGGTTCCATTAACGAGTATCCTCCCCAATGAGTGATTCGACGCTGACCCCCAAGGAGCCGATGGCCCGAGCGGATATGAGCGAAAAGCGGAAGTTCCGGTTCGATCCCCTGGTGGGAGCGGCCGCGGTCTTCTTCGTGCTGGCGGTGGGGTTCGCCGCCTATCCGGCGCTGGAGGCCGGGATCGAGACCCTGGCCGGGCTGCTCTTGCTGATCGGGCTGGCCGGTGTCGCCTGTCTGGGACTGTTGGCCTTCCGGGCGTCAGGGACGCAGACCGAGGCGGACGATACGCCGATGCTGGAAGCCATGGTCGAGGCGCTGCCCGAGGCGGCAGCCGTGGCCGGGCTGGACGGCAAGATCATTGCGGCCAATGAGCATTGGGGCGCCGAGCTGGGCGCCGGCGGACGGCTGCCGCGCAACGGCCAGGCGGCCGGGCTGTACGGCGCCTTCAACCGCGCGCGCCGGGGACTGCCGGCCCATACCTCGCTGAAGCTGAAGGATGGCGACCGTGACCTGACCGTCGCGCCGCTGGGGCCGGGCCGGTTCCTGCTGCGGCTGGCGGCCGAGCGGGCCCAGGCGCTGCCGCCGACCGAAATCAGCGCCAAGGCGCTGGCCATTCCGACGGCCGATGAGGCAGGACTGGACGCGCTGGCCGCCGCCTCGCCGTTCGGGGCGGCGTTGCTGGACGGGGCGGATGTGTTCACCGCGAAGATCGTCGAGGCCAACACGGCGCTTGGCGAGATTACCGGCGGGGCGGCCAAGCCGGGCCTGGTGTTCGGCGAGCTGGTGGCGGAGAGCTCGCGGCTCGATGCCGGTCTGGGGGCGGCCGAGGGGCGGGCCGGACCCTTCGAGGTACGGCTGAATCATGACAACACGCGGATCGGGCATCTGTACCTGAACCGCCAGGGCGGGCGGCTGACGGCCTATCTGGTCGACGTCTCCGAGCAGAAGCAGATCGAGCTGCAGCTGGCCCAGGCCCAGAAGATGCAGGCCATCGGCCAGCTGGCCGGCGGGGTGGCCCACGACTTCAACAACCTCCTGACCGCCATCCAACTGCGGCTGGACGAGCTGCTGCAGCGCCATCCGTTGGGCGATCCTTCGTATGAGGGACTGAACGAGATCCGCCAGACCGGGGTTAGGGCGGCGGACCTGGTGCGCAAGCTGCTGGCCTTCAGCCGCAAGCAGACGGTGCAGCGCGAGGTGCTGGAGCTGGGCGAGCTGATCAGCGAGTTCGAGGTCCTGTTGCGCCGCTTGCTGCGTGAGGACGTCAAGCTGGTCACCGATTATGGGCGCAACCTGCCCCTGGTGCGGGCCGACAAGAGCCAGCTGGAGACGGCGGTGATGAACCTCGCCGTCAACGCCCGCGATGCGGTGCGGGCGGCGGGCAGCGGCGGCACGGTGCGTATCCGCACGGCCCGGGTGACCCACGTCGAGGCGGCGAGCATGGGCTACAACGGCCTGCCGATGGGCGACATGGCCCTGATCGAGGTCAGCGACGACGGTCCGGGGATTCCGCCCGAGGTGGTCGGCAAGATCTTCGACCCCTTCTTCACCACCAAGCCGGTGGGTGAGGGCACGGGCCTGGGGTTGGCGACCGTGTACGGTATCGTCAAACAGTCGGACGGCTGGATCCACGTCGAGAGCGAGCCGGGGCAGGGGGCGGTGTTCCGCATCTTCCTGCCGGTGCACACGCCGGTGGCCGGGGCCCTTCCCGTGGCCGAAGTGGTCAAGCCGGCCCGCCAGGCGGCCCGCGACCTGTCGGGCGTCGGCCGCATCCTGTTCGTCGAGGACGAGGACGCCGTGCGCGGGGTGGCCGCCCGGCTGCTGCGGGCGCGGGGCTATGAGGTCATCGAGGCCTGCGACGGCGAGGAGGCCCTGGAGCTGTGCATCGAGCACGCCGGGACCATCGACCTGTTGATCAGCGACGTGATCATGCCGGGCATGGATGGGCCGACCCTGCTGAAGAAGGCGCGCATTCATCTGGGCGATGCGCCGGTGATGTTCATCAGCGGCTATGCCGAGGCCGAGTTCAGCGACCTGCTGGAAGGCGAGGAGGGGGTGTCGTTCCTTCCCAAGCCGATCGACATCAAGACCCTCGCCGAACGGGTCAAGCAGCAGATCGCGGCCTAGGGCTGGGCGGCCTGGCGGGCGTCGGCTAGGGTCGCGAGATGTTCAAGCTTCGTGTTTTCGCGCTGGCCGCCTTTCTTCTGACCGGCCAGGTCTCCGTCAGCGCCGCGCAGACACTGTCGGTTCCGCCGCCGATGCTGCCGCGCGGCGAGCCCGCGCCGGCCGACGCCGGTCAATGCATGTGGGATCGCCTCCCCGCCGCGATCAAGACGGAGGCGCTGCAACAGGAGAGCGGCATCGCCGCGCAGCTGTGGATCATTGATGCCCTCAAACAGTCGGAATACGGGGCGCTCGAGGTTTCGGCCAGGGCGTGCGGCGTAAGCGATGAGCAATTCAGGTCGGCCGGGCGGCGGCTGGCCGGATGGATGGGACGGGTCTGGTCGGAGGACCATCTGGCCGGACGGGTGTCCGCCGCGCAGCTGGACGAGGCCTATCGGTCAATCCCCGCCGCGGACAAGACAGTGCTGATGTCTGACTCCAGGCAGAACGAGGCGCTCAAGCCGGCGCGCAGGTCGGCTTTGATGCGGTTCTTCGACAAGCTGGGCGTCGATCCGCAGAATGAGGACGGGACGACCGTTCTGTTCTATCTGCTCTCGCGGCTTGGCGATGAGGCCGATCTGGCCGCCGGCCTGTGAGACCGTTGGCCTGACGGTCGACCTCGTCTAGGCTCGGCGGATGAGCAAGCTTCGTCTTCTGGTTCTCGCCCTGGCCCTCTGCGCCGGCCAGGTTTCCATCAGCGGCGCCCAGGCGCAGACGCTGGCGGCCGATCAGGCGCCGCTCACGGCCGGCAGCTGCATCTGGGGCAGGATGCCCCAGGCGCTGAAGGATCAGGCCGTGGCCAAGGATACGGCCATGGAGGGTCTGACCCTGGTCATGGAAACCCTGACAGACGGCGAGATCGAGGCGTCGGCCAAGGCCTGTGGCGTCGCCAACCACCAGTTCGGCTCGGCCGGGGAACGGCTGACCCGGTGGATGTTCAAGTCGTGGGCCGAGAAGAAGCTGGAAGGCGTCGCGTCGGCGTCGCGGCTGGATGCGGCCTATCGGGCCATCCCCGCGGCCGACAAGGCGTTGATGAAGGCGGGCTTCCTGCGCAAGGGCGACTACCTGGACACCGAGAACGCGGCCTTCGCGCGGTTCTTCGCGGGGCTGGGACTGGATCCGGGCAACGCGGCCCAGCGGACGCCGGTGTTCATGTACCTGGCGTCCCGGGTCCGGGACGAGGTCTAGGCTCTCCTGGAAGGTGGCGGGCACATGATACGGGCGCTTCGCCGTCTCTGCCGATCCAGAGGCCTTAGGCGAGGCGCACTGTAGGGCGTTGCAAGCCCGCAGGGGACGTGACGGGCCGCCGCGCGACAGGCCGTCGCGCCGGCGCCCGAAACGGGGCTTTCGGCTAGAGAATCCAGTATTCGAAGTTGTTGTCGAACCCGGTGCCGTAGCTCTCCATGCGGACCTGATAGTCGACCCTGCCGTCGCCGGTGACATCGACCTTGGCGTACCACCAGTTGCCGACTTCGGTCAGGGTCATCTGGCCGGCCTGCTTGGTGAAGGCGGCGACGATGACGAATTCCTGATTGCCGTCGAGGTTGGCGTTGGCGTCCATCCGCTCCCAGTCGAGCCAGTCGCCGTTGCCCATGCCGTAGATGGTGTCGGTCTCGAGGGCGGCGTTGAACAGGGAGTCGTCATTGATCTCGAAGGTGTCGCCGCCGCTGCCGAAGTCGGCGTACATGATGTCGTTGCCACGGCCGCCGACGACATAGTCGGACCCGTCCCGGCCATCGAGGACGTCATTGCCGTCGTAACCGTAAAGCCGGTCGTAGTCCTGGTGGCCCTGGATATTGTTGTTCAGGGCGTTGCCGTAGCCGCTGAGCCAGGGTTGGGCCGAGTCCAGCAGCACCAGAGCCTCGACGTTGTCGGGCAGGCGGATGGAGTCGAGGCTGCGGATGATGTCGTAGCCGCCGCTAGCGTCTTCCGTGATGGCCAGGGTCGGCGGGGCCATGAAGCTCGTCATGTTGTAGTCGACGATATAGACGTCGTTGCCGGCCCCGCCGATCATCACATCGGCGGCGTCGCCGTAGAAGGTGTCGTTTCCGGCGCCGCCCTCCAGGCGGTCCAGACCCGCGCCGCCGTCGAGGATGTCGTTGCCGTCGCCGCCGTAGAGCTGGTCGGCGCCGGCGCCGCCCCAGGCTTTGTCGTTGTCGGCCCCGCCGTAGAAGATGTCGTCGAACAGGTCGCCGTAGAAAGTGTCGGCCCCAGCCTCGCCGTAGACGAATCCGCCGCCGTAGGTGCCCGTGCCGTCGCCGGCGTGGAGGATGTCCGCCCCGGTCCCGCCGTAGAGGATGTCTTCGCCCGCGCCGCCCCGCAGGACGTCGTTGCCGTCGCCACCCTCGAGGTAGTCGTCGCCGTCGCGGCCATAGAGCTGGTCGGCGCCGGCCTCGCCGGCCATCACATCGTCGCCCGCGCCGCCGTCGAGCGTATCGTTGCCGATCCCGCCGAAGACCTGGTCGTTTCCGTCGCCGCCGAACACGCGGTCGACGCCGCCGAAGGCGATGATGTAGTCGTCGCCGCCTTCGCCCTGCAGGGTGTCAGCGCCCTCGGCGCCGACCAGGTAGTCGTCGGCGTCACGGCCGAAGATGATATAGGCGGCGGTCGCACCGATCGGAGCCCGAAGGTCGTCCTCGCCCGGAGTTCCGTAGATGGTCGGCATGGCTCAACTCCCCCTGATACGCGGGCGGCGTGCGGCAGGCACGCGGCTCCAGTTCCCCATTTTGCGTTTTCGAGGGTCGTTTACGGGTGTTAACAGGAAGTGACTGTTTCGGCGAAAACGCCTCATTCCGGGCGGCCGACAGCGTCTTGGTTTTGCCTCAGAGACCGATGATCCTGCAAAGGCGCTGGCGATGCGATCCGCCAGCGCCTAAGGAACATCCGTGAACGACTATATCGAACTCGAAGGCGCCGATGGCGTCGCCCTGCGCTTTCGGCTCAACACCGATCTGGCCGAGCTGCCCGCCATGGCAGGAAACTTCGTCTGCGTGCGCCGCAAGGACGGCGCCCTGGACGTCATCTGCGCCGGCGCGGCAGGCAGCCTGCAATCGGCCGCCAAGGCCTGGAAGGCCGCCAAGGACAAGGGCGCAGAGGCGATGTATGTGCGCCTGAACGTGGCCGGCGCGACCCGCACCCAGGAGCTGGAAAGCCTGGTCGAGCGCTATCGTCCGCCGCAGGTGATCAGCGAAGGGCCCCCTGCGTAGGGGTCAGAGCGACCAGCCGGCGGAGTCGCCGGTGACATCCCCATTGATCTTCATCTGATAGTCGACCCGCGCATCGCCGTTGAGGTCGAGCCGCAGGGTGGTGATCCCGGCCGCGAAGGTCAGGGTCATCTGGCCGGCGACGCGGGTGAAGGCGGCGACCAGGGTGAAGGCGTTATCCGACCCGCCGGCCACGGCGTCGATCTGTGAGAGGTCGATGATGTCGCCCTCAGCTGTGCTGAAATCGAAGACCTGGTCGGTTTCGAGGGTGGCGCCGAAGGCGTGGGCGACACGGAAGTCGTCGCCGCCGGTGCCGCCGCGCAGGAGGTCGTTACCCTCGCCGCCGATGATGGTGTCGTCGCCGTCGTTGCCATTGATGGTGTCGACCCCGCCCAGGCCCAGCAGGAAGTTGTCGCCGCTGTTGCCCTGCAGGTTGTTGGCGCCGGCGTTGCCCGTGCCGTTGGCGTTGCCGCCGCCGCCCAGTTCGAGACCCTCGATGTTGTCGGCCAGGGTCCAGGTGAGGGCGGTGCGGACGATATCGAAACCTTCGCCGGCGGCCTCGATGGTGGTGTCGCCAGCGTCGTCGACGATGAAAACGTCGTTGCCGAGGCCGCCGGTCATGCTGTCGGGACCGGCGCCGCCGTCGATGTAGTCGTTGCCGCCGCCGCCGGAGAGGGTGTCGCCGGCGGTGTCGCCGTCGAAGCGGTCGTTGCCGTTGCCGCCGTTGAGCTCGTCCGTCCCCGCCCCGCCGAACAGCTTGTCGGCCCCTTCGCCGCCGTTGAGAATGTCGGCCCCGTCGTCGCCCGTCATCACGTCGCCGCCGTCGCCGCCGAACAGCTGGTCCTCGCCATTGCCGCCCGAAAGGGTGTCGCCCAGGGCGCCGCCGTCGAGCACGTCGTCGCCGTCGAGGCCCGAGAGATTGTCCTTGCCGGCGCCGCCGCTGAGGGCGTCATCGAACCCACCGCCGCTGAAGGTGTCGTCGCCGGTGGTGCCCGTGAAGCTGATGTCGCTGGGGTCTGCGTAGATGACATAGACCGTGCCGTTCAGGCCGTTGGCCCAGGGGGCGGCGATGATCAGGTCGCGGCCGCCATCACCGTTGACGTCGCTGGCGTCGAGCGAGAAGCCGAGCTGGCCGGTGCTGACCAGGCCGTTGATGCGGAAGCCGTTGGTCCCGTTGATCGAGCCGGTGGTGAAGTTGCTCCAGCCGCTGGCCTTGCCGTAGACGACATAGGCGACGCCGGTGTCGGCGTTCTCGCCATCATGCTGGTCGGCGCCGAACATGAAATCGTCGAAGCCGTCGTTGTTCAGGTCGCCGATGCCGGTGACATCGCGGAAGCCGGCATAGTTGCTCGTGCCGTAGACGCGGAAACCGTTCGTGCCGTCGAGGTCGTTGAGGGTCAGGCTGGCGCCGAAGCCGCCGTTCTTGCCGAACACGACGTAGACGGCGCCGTCGCTGTAGTCGCCGTAGCCGTAGGCCAGCACCGCCACGTCAGCGAAGCCGTCGCCGTTGACGTCGCCCACGGATGAGACCGAACTGCCGGCGAACTGCAGGTTGCTCGAGGAAACGATGGCGAAGCCGTTGGTCCCGTCGAGGGTGCTGATATTGGCGCTGGCGACGAAGGGATTGGTGCTGCCGAAGATAACAAAGGCGGCGCCGCGGTAGCTGTTGCCGTTGGGCGATCCGATGATCATGTCGTCCAGGCCGTCACCGTTGACGTCTCCGGCCGAGGCGATGGATTCGCCGAAGCGGCTGTTGCCGCCGCCGGTCAGCCGAAAGCCGTTGGTTCCGTCCAGGCCGGCCGGGTCGACATCGGCGGTAAAGGCCGTGGACTTGCCGAAGATGACATAGACCTCGCCGCCGACCGGGGTCTGCCAGGCGCCGACGGCGATGTCGTCGATGCCGTCGCCGTTGATGTCGCCGATGCCGGAGACCGCCCTGCCGAGCTCGCCGTAACTGAACTGGCCGGGAACCCGGAAGCCGTTGGTCCCGTCGAGGCTGGAGAGATCGAGCTGGGCCCCGAAGTTGCCGGTCTTGCCGAAGACGACGTAGGCGGCGCCCTCGTTGCCGTTGACAGTGGTGTTGACCCGGGCGGCGCCGATCAGGAGGTCGGTGACGCCGTCGCCGTTGACGTCGCCGGCGTCGGAGACGGACCAGCCGGCGTAGTCGTCCTGGGCCACGCCGTTGATGCGGAAGCCGTTGGTCCCATCGAGGGTGGAGAGGTCGAGGTTTGCGGGGAGGCCGCCGGTGTCGCCGTGGATGACGTAGACGCGGCCGGCCTGGGTTCCGCCAGTCGTCGGCGCGGAGATGGCGCTGACTACGAAGTCCCGGTAGCCGTCGCCGTTCAAGTCGCCCGTACCGGTGACCGCGTATCCCGTCAGGGAAGCGGCGGCCGCCGAGCCGATGACGAAACCGTTGGTCCCGTTGAGGCTGCTGACGTTGAAGTTGGCGGGGAAAGGCATGGGTGGGGCTCCCGCGCGGGCCCGGACATTGGGCGACCCGCGTTACGCGGAGCCTAGGCTCGTACGGTGAAGCCCTCAACGTGAGCGCCGCTCAATATGAGCGCTGGCGGCCCGAAATGAGCGGGCGCCCATTACGTCGAATTAACGCCCGGCCCGTTGCCGCCGGGGGAAGGGCGGCTTACCCCTGTCGGCCTGCAAATTCGGCGCACCGCGCCAATGGGGAGCTGTTTTCAATGATGAACCGCCGCGAACTCTTCGCCTCCGCCACCGCGCTCGCCGCCCTTGCCGCCACGCCGCGCCTGGCCAACGCCGCCGCGCCCACGGGCGAGGCCGCCAAGATGTACGCCATGTTCGACCGGGCGATGGACGAGGCCATGCGGCGCTCGCCGGAGCTGCCGACCTACCTCGGCATCGACAACGGTGCGATGGCCTGGAGCAAGAGCCTGCTGAGCGACAATTCGGCGACTTCGCTGGCCGAGGGCCGGGCGCAGAACACGCAGCAGCTGGCCGAATTGCGGGCTATCGACCGCAAGCAGCTGACCGGCATGGACGCGGTCAACTACGACACCGTCGAGTTCGTGCTGTCGGTGCAGGACGAGGGCAACCGCAAGTTCGCCTACAACAACGGCGGCTCGGGCGCCCCCTATGTGCTGAGCCAGCTGACGGGCAGCTATCAGTCGACGCCGGACTTCCTCGACACCGCCCACAGCATCGAGACCAAGGACGACGCCGACGCCTATCTGTCGCGCATGGAGTGCTTCGCCCGCACCCTCGACAACGAGGCCGAGACCGGCCGCCGCGATGCGGCCATGGGCGTCATCCCGCCGGACTTCGTGCTGGCCAAGACCCGCACCCAGATGGAGGCCTTCCTGGCCACCAAGACCGGCGAAACCACCCTGGTGTCCTCGCTGGTCCGCCGGGTGGGCGAGAAGAAGATCGAGGGCGACTACGCCCGTGTCGCCGGCGCCCTGTACGACGAACGCATCCGTCCGGCGCTCGAGCGTCAGCTGGAGCTGGTCAAGAGCTGGCAGCCGAAGGCGGTGCATGACGCCGGCATCAAGCGCCTGCCGAAGGGCGACGAGTACTATGCGGTCAGCCTGAAGAACTACACGACCAGCGACATCACGCCCGAGGAGGTCCACAAGATCGGCCTCGACATGGTCAAGAGCCTCGGCGCCAAGGCCGACAAGCTGATGAAGAAGGCCGGCTACACCAAGGGCACGGTCGGCGAGCGCTACGCCGCCATGGTCGCTGACCCCAAGCAGCACTGGCCCAACACCGACGAGGGCAAGGAAGCCCTGCTGGTCAGCCTGAACGAGCAGGTCAAGGCGATCACGCCCAAGCTGCCGCAGTACTTCGGCCAGCTGCCCAAGGCGCCGGTCGAGATCCGACGGGTGCCCAAGGCGATCGAGGCCGGCGCGCCGGGCGGCTACTACAACTCGCCGTCGCTGGATGGCAAACGGCCCGGCATCTACTGGATCAACCTGCGTGACAGCGGCGAGCAGCCCAAGTTCCTGCTGCCGACCCTGACCTATCACGAGGCCATTCCGGGCCATCACCTGCAGCTGGCCCTGAACAATGAAGCCGGCGATCTGCCGCTGATCCGCAAGGTGATCGGCTTCTCGGGCTACAGCGAGGGCTGGGCGCTCTACGCCGAGGAACTGGCCGTCGAGATGGGCATGTACAAGGGCGACCCCGTCGGCGAGGTCGGCATGATCCACGACGCCATGTTCCGGGCCGTCCGCCTCGTGGTCGACAGCGGCATGCACTTCTACGGCTGGAGCCGCGAGCAGGCGGTCAAGTACATGGTCGACAACATCGGCGACCAGGAGAGCGCGGCGATCACCGAGATCGAGCGCTACTGCGTGTGGCCGGGCCAGGCCTGCAGCTACATGGTCGGCAAGATCACCTTCCTGGAACAGCGGGCGCGGGCGAAGAAGGAACTGGGCGGCAAGTTCGATATCCGCAAGTTCCACGACTCCGTGCTGCTGTCCGGCGGCACCCCGCTGAAGGTGCTGGAGAACGTGGTCGGCGATTACATCGCCGCGACCAAGGGCGCGAAGTAGGGCAGGAGTGCAGGGGACAGGTGATCTCAACCTGTCCCCGCCCGCGCCTGGCCCATCTTGATGGCGTCCTGCTGACGGGGATCGGCCCGTCAGCAGGCCTCATTGGCAGTTCTCAGTCGTAGAAGTAGGCGTCGCGGATCGCCCCGTCCGGGCCGGCGAACCACAGCTCCATGGCGTCCGGGAATCGGGACACGGCCGTCACGCCACCGCGTCCGGAGGCCCGCCCCGCAGGCAGCAACTCGAACCTCCTCCAGGTCCCGCCCTGGTACCAGAAGGCGTCCTGAAGCGATCCGTTCGGCGCGACCCACCAGATTTCCAGGGCGTCGGGATTGCGCGATACCGCGCCGATCGCGGTTTCGGCGTGGGCTGCTCCGGGCGGAGCGACCCGTTGGCGCGTCCAGGCGCGGCCTTCGTACCAATAGGCGTTCTCGATCGAGCCGGTCGGGCCGGTCCACCAGATCTCCATGGTGTTGGCCCGTCTGGCGAGCGCCGCGATCTTGGAGCCGGCGGCGGCGCTGCCGTCGGGCGCGATCTGATGGCGTGTCCATCGACCGCCTTGATACCAATAGGCGCCCTCGATCGAGCCGCGGGGCCCGATCCACCAGATCTCCATGGTGTTCGACGACCGCGTAACCGCCGCCAGGCCACCGCCCAGGGCGGCCGCGCCCGGGGGGGCGATCTGCTGGCGCGTCCAGCGCCCGCCCTCGTACCAGTAGGCGTTCTCAATGGAACCCTCGGGGCCGATCCACCAGATTTCCATGGTGTTGGGCAGGCGGGCGAGCGAGACGACGGCGCCTTGGTCGGCCGCCGCCCCCTGGGGCGCGATCTGCTGGCGCGTCCAGCGCCCGCCCTCATACCAATAGGCGTTCTCGATCGAACCCTGGGCGCCGATCCACCAGATCTCCATCGTGTCGGGACGCCGCGCCACCGCCGACACCGCCCCACTGGCCGAGGCCGAACCGTCAGGCGCGATCTGCTGGCGGCGCCAGTTCGCCCCTTCGTACCAGTAGGCGCCCTCCAGGCCGCCCCGCGGACCGACCCAGAAGACCTCCATGGTGTTGCGCGCCCGCGAGACAGCGTCGAACTCCGCCGTACTGGATCCGGCCCCGTCGGGAGCGATTTCCAGATTGCCCCAGCGGGGCGGCTGGTCGCGGATCGTCTGCAGGATCTCGTCGCGCAGGGTGATGAGGGGCGCGCTGTTGCAGCTGGTGATGTTGGTCGCCCAGGGCCATTCTTCCGGCTTGTCCGGCGCGAAGACGCCGACGCAGGAGGACTGCACCGAGGCGATGCCGAGATGGGAGCCGTTCGGCGCGGTGACGAAGTCCGGCCCGCCGCTGTCGCCGCCGTGTCCGACCGCGCCGCCGGAGGCGGGAATGGTGATCACGGCGTTGTTCGCGACGCTCGCCTCGGCCGTGATGGTTCGGTACTGGCCGTCGGAAGGGGCCGGGGTCACCGTCGCCCCCGACACGGTGGCGAAGCCGTGGATGCCGCGCCCGTACTTGGTCAGATAGTTGCCGGCGTCGGGATCGTAGGGCTGATGGTAGATGAGCTGCAGGGTGGTGTAGTCGAGCTCCTCGCCGATCTGGATCAGCGCCACATCCAGCCCCCGCCCACCGAACCGCACGTAGCGGATAGGGCGGCCGACCTTCGTGGTCCAGGCGGCGCGAATCTCGACGCTGCTCGGAGGGATTTCGACTCCGGTCTTCTTGTCGCTCAGGCAGTGGTCGGCGGTCAGCACCCAGTATCGATTGAGCAGGGTCCCGCTGCATCCGACCGACACCGTGACAAGGCCCAGTTCGCGCTGACGCGCGACGGGGACCAGCTCGGCGCCCACGAGAGGCTGGCGGACCGTCCTGATGGGCTCTGCCCCGGCAGGCCCGCTTGTGACGAGGCCGAGCGCGCACAGGGCGCCGACAAGAAGAGTTCGTTTCATGGGGATTGTCCTCGCCTCCATCATTGAACCGTGCGGGATGCAGCCAACTCGTTCTCCCGGCGCACGAGCGCGCGGACGTCGGGCGTCACGCAAACCAGATCGCCGTCGAAGGCCTGTCGCCAGACGAACCCGGCGGCGCAGCTTTGCGCGCCGTAGGGGCCGTTCGGATTGACCCGCGACCGGGCCGTCGCGTTCTCCCGGCGCACGCGATCACGCGACTCCGGCGGAACGCAGACGAAGTCGCTGGGCGAGGCCTCGCGCCAGACAAAGCCGCTTCGGCAGCGCCGGGCGGCGAGGGGCGCCCCGATCAGGCTCTCGCGGCTGACGATCCTGGGGTCAGCCTTGATCGGCGCGGGCTTGGCAGGAAGATTCAGCGCGCCCGGCAGCATCACCATGCGCGCCGGGGAGGGGGCGCAGATCAGGCCGATCCGATCGACGTAATTGCCCGCGGCGCCGTAGATGCCGACAGCGATGTCGCCGGCGTCGCAACGCGGCATGACGTTCCAGTTGTAGTCGACGGTGGTCGACGAGCCGACGCCCGGCTCGGCCTCGCGGTCCCGGCGGTCGGCGATCGAGGTCCCGAACTGCTCCGGCCCGATACGGCGGGTGGTCCGGGCGGTGTCCCGCGCCGTGACGCAGGCCGGAACCAGCAGCGCCACGTTCCCGTATGAATTGGGCGCCCGTTCGACAAGCAGCGCATTGAGCGCCGAACTGTCCTGACAGCGAATCTCGGCCTGGCCCCCGCCGCTGCCTCCGTGCATCGGTCCGACCCCCGGCTCGAGAAAGACCCGGCGTTTGACATCCCAATGGGCGCACAGGGGCGCGACGGCGTCGATGAAGTCGCCCGCCCGCGCGCGCAGGCCCACCAGATAGTCGCCCTGTGCGCAGCGCAGCGTGAACGGCGTTCCCCCCGGTCCGCCCTGGCTGCGGGACTGGTAGTCCGCCGCTGAAGCGCCGCCGGCGGACGCCAACATGGCGAACCCCGCGTAGAGGCCGATCAATGGCTTCATGACATTCCGCTCCCTTGAGATCGGGAACAGGGTGACCGTTTCGGCCAGGAGAAACCCGGATGATTGGCTGATGATTTGCCGATGATTGGATGATCTGCGGCGCTGCGGGCCGACGAGCCGGGCGACTGGGGGAGCGCGGCGTGCGCCGATTGCGCAACCGGGCGAGGGGCTGCAATAGTGGGGCCGGGGGGGCGACGCGTGCGATCACGTCGAACAGGTCATGGCTGACGGAGCACGGTCGACCGCCGACGGGGCCGCCCCGATCGACCTCGCCGCCAGCGCGGACGCGGCGGCTGGCCCGCTGCTGATCCGGCCGTCACTCTGCGAAGTCCAGATCGGCGATCTGACCGAAAAGCTCGAGCCTAGGGTGATGCAGGTCCTGGTGGCGCTTCATCGCGCGGAGGGGCGGCTGGTTTCGAGGGACGATCTGATCCAGCTGTGCTGGGGCGGCCTGATCGTCACCGACGACGCCATCAACCGCGTCCTGGTGCGCCTGCGCCGGCTCGTCGCCAAGACCCGTGGACGGGTGAGGATAGAGACGATCCGGTCGATGGGCTATCGGCTGATCGCGGAGTCGGGGACGGCGGCGGCAACGCCTTCCTTGCGGACCCGCAGAGGAATGGTGATCTCGATTTTGTCGACCGTCGCGGTTGCCGCGGTCCTGGCGGGGGCGGTCCTGCTTTGGCGCCCGGCGCCTGACGAGCGGCTGGCCGTGCTCCCGTTCCGTGCGGAGCCCTCCTTGCGCACCGTGTCCGAAAGGATGGCCGAACGGGTCCGCGGCGCGCTCAGTATCGGCGACCTCGACACCCTGGCGCGGGTGCGTCCGGAGGACTATCGGAGTGAGGAGATGTCGCGCCGGGCCGCCCGCGACTCCGTGCGGTTCGTCCTTGACGGCGTCGTCATCCGGGAGGGCGACGACCTGGTGGTCACGATGCAGGTGATCGACGCCCCCGCCAACCTGGCGCTCTGGACCAAGGAGTATCGCCGCCCCCGCTCCGAAGCGCTCTGGCTGGAAGAACAGATCGCGGCGCACGCCGCCGAGGTGCTGCGCTGCGCTCTCGTGTCACGGCGCCAGGGCGACGCGCCGGTCAAGCCGGCGGTCATCGCCGCCTTCATGCGCGCTTGCGACAGGGTCGAGCAGTTCGAGGCCGGCGGCAGCGACATGCTGGCCGCGGCTCGCGAGCTGACCGTCCGGGCGCCGCGGTTCAGCCGGGCATGGTCGATGCTCGCCGTTTCGGCCGCGATGGCCGCCGTCAACGTCCCGGCGACGCGGGCGCGGGCCCTGCGGACCGAAGCCAGGCAGGCGGCGGAGCGCGCCCAGCAGCTGGACCCGTCCAATGGCGAGAGCTTCCTCGCGCTTTCATTCCTGTTGCCGGAGGGGAGCGCCTTCCAGGAACGGGACGCACTCATCTCGCGGGCCATCAAGGTCGACCCGACCCTGTCGGACGCTCATGTGGTCCGCGCCGGCCTGCTGATGGAGGTTGGGCGCACGTCCGAGGCGCTGGCGCACCTGCGCGACGCCGCGGCCCTGGATCCGCTGGCGCCAAGCCACTGGGTCGCGCTGGTCCCGGTGCTGAGCACCAACGGGCAGTTCGCCGAAGCGGCGCGCCTTCGCGAGCGGCTGCTGCAGGTCTGGCCCCAGTCCCCCGCCGCGCGGCACAACGCCTTCAAGAACCGCATGTTCAACGACTCTCCGGCCGAGGCGCTGGCGATGCTGGATCGCGGGACCGTCGCGTTTCCTTCACCGGTGCAGTCGGCGATCCGCCAGTTTCTGGAGGGATTGGTCGCCCGGGATCCTTACCGGCTGAGAGCCTCCGCCCGGGCGCTGAACGACCTCGCGCGCCGCGGAGTCTACGACCCGCGCATCGCGATCTCCAGCGCCTCGATGGCCGGCGACCTGGACCTCGCATTCGACCTTTCGGGCGCCTACTACGCCGGCGCGCTCTCGGGCCTGAGCCCGTCGACGCCCGCCCGCGCGGCCACGTCCCATTTCATGTTCCTGCCCCCGGCCGAGAACATGCGGCGCGATCCAAGGTTCATGCAGCTCTCGGCGCGGGCAGGCCTCATCACCTACTGGCGCGCCACGGGGGTCTGGCCCGACTTCTGCCGGCGACCCGGCCTGCCGTACAACTGCGTCACCGAAGCGGAAAAGGCCCTTCCGCCCGGACGCGGATAGAAAGCCCGGGAGACAAGGACTTCTGCGACAGGGTCCGTCGGCGAGGTCGGCATGATCCACGACGCCATGTTCCGCACCGTGCGCCTCGTCGTCGACAGCGGCACGCACTACTTCGGCTGGAGTCGCGAGCAGGCGGTCAAAGCGCTCATTTCCTGTCGGTCGAGGACAGGCCGCAGACCAGGGTGTTCCTGACCACGACGGTGTCTCCGGCGCCGCCTGACTGACCGGCTGGATAGCTGACCACCCAACGGCAAGGCGGCGGCGGGGACGACGGCTTCGGCTCGCTTACCGTGCACCGTACGGACGCGGGAATGGCGAAGCTTTGCGTCAGGCTGCCCGGGGCGGTGGCGAGCACCGTGAAGTCAGGGCCGGTCGAACAGTCGATGTTGAGCCGGAAGGAGCCGGCCGGCGTCGGGCGACCGGTGGTGTTGACGATCTCCTTGACCACCTGCAGGCGGCCGGGAATTGCAGCGGCCTGCCCCGCACCGGCCGCCAGGAGCGGCAACGCCAGGAGCAGCGCCAGTGCAGGTTTCAGCATGGGATACTCCTGGGTTGGGGGCTGGGATCAGAACAGGGTCCCGTTGACGCTGCGGGTGTTGTTGGCGGCATTAGGATCGGTGTTGCCGATGGTGGTGACCGTCACCGTGTAGTTGAAGGCCGAACCGATGGCGGTGGACGGGTAGGAGGTCCGCAGCGTCAGCGGGATGAGGCCGCCGCTGTAGCCGGACGGCACTGTGTAGATGCACTGGAAGGCCGACCAGGTGGTCGGGCTGCAGTTCCAGTTGGGCGAGTTGACGACGGTCATCGGCGAGAAGGTGCTGGTCCCCCAGGCCGAGGTCAGTGAGCCGTTGATCTTGATCTGATACCCGGGAATGACCGCCGGATTGCTGCTCACATAGATCAGGTAGTCGTTGAAGCCCGGGGCGCCCGGGGCGGCGATGAAGTTGCTGTCGACGCCCATGTCGAAGCGGGGCGGGCCCATGCCGGCGCAGGAGGTGGGCAGACCCGGCGCGTTGAGCCGGGCGCAGTTGGTATCCGGCGGGATCGGCGGCTGCATGTCCATCCACAGGGTGGCGGAGATCATGCCGTTCTGCGGGATCGTGACCAGGCCCGAAGTGCAGGTCATCGGTTGCGACCCGCCGCAGGTCCAGCCGGCGGGGAAAGGTGCGACCAGGGAGACGTTGCCGGTCGGCGATCCCAACGAGGTGACCAGATCATAGAATGTCACCGTCCCGATGTAGGCGCCCGGCCCGTTGTTGAAGACGCGAATCTTGAAGCGGCAATGGATGTCGGGCGGGGTTCCCGTACAGTCCTTCTCCACGACTTTCTCGATCGACAGGACCGGTGGCGTGCTGTTGACGAAGGTGATTGGCACACAGGAGGGCCCGGGCTGGGCGGCGTTGACCGGGGCGGTCAGCTGCGCGCAGTTCTGGGTCGGCAGCACGGGGCTGCTGATTGTGAAGGTGGCGTTGAAGCTGGTGTTGGCGCCGCCGGCCAGGGAAACGTTCCCTTGGCACGAGGAGGGTGAGCCCGGCGTGCAGCTCCAGCCGCCGGAGACACCGCTGATCGAGATGCCGTTGGCGGGCGCGTAGGTGACGGTGTCGCTGAGGGTGACCGGGCCGTTGTAGGGAACCGAGCCCGCGTTGGTGACCGTGAAGGTGAAGGTGCAGATCACTCCGACGTTGGTGTTCTGGCAGGGGGCTGCCAGCGTTTTGGTCAGGGACAGGTTGGGCGACGGCAGGGGGGGCAGGGTGACCGTCACGCAATCGGTGTTGTTGGCCGTACTGCTCTCGCCCAGCGGGGTGCTGGAGGTCGAGCTCGGATAGGCGGCCACGGTGGCGCAGTTGGTGTAGCCCGGCAGCTGCGGCCCGGTGAAATAGAAGGGGTGCTGCATGGGGACTGTGCCGCTGGTCGGCAGGCCGTTCGGCAGCGGGTGGGTGCAGACATAGTTGATGGGACCGGTGACGGGCGAGGCCGGGGTGCAGGTCCAGAGGCCGGTGGGGGAGGTTGCGATCATGCCGGCCGGGAGGCTGTCACTGATGGTCAGTTTGCCGCCGGGCGGTATCGGGGGACCGAGATTGGTCACCAGCATGTTGAAGAGGCCGCCGCCGTTGTAGCTGGCGGTGTTGTTGTAGAGGCTCTTGTCTATCGACAGGTCGTAGATGACGGGGGTGGGCCGGACGACCTCGCCCTTGATGCAGCTGCGGTTGTCGCCTGGCGCCACGTCCGGGGCGGGCCGGATCTGGCCGTTCTGGTCCCTGAAGCCGATGATGGCGCAGTTTGTCCAGGGACCATAGGCGCCGGCCCTTGCGGTGATGGTGATCGTCGGGAAGGGGCTGGTCGGCGGCACCGGCGGACCGATGTAGTCGCAGTTGACGGTGAAGGGCGGCACCGTGTTGGGGACGTTGCAGGTCCAGTTGGGACCACCGTTGACCACAACCGGGCTGCCGAAGTTGATCGGCAGGCTGTCGGTGATCGCCAGGCCCATCGTGCTGGTGACGGTCGCCGGGCCGGTGTTGAACGGCGACAGGGTGAAGGTGGCGATCTGGCCGCCCTCGATCACGGAGGGGCCGGTCTTGACGATGCGGACGTCGACCTTCTTCTCTTCGGTCACCTTGCCGTCGACACAGCCCTGGTTGTTGCTCGGGACGGTATCAAGGGTGGCGGGGTTGATGCTGATACGGGCGCAGTTGGTGTAGGTCGCGGCCTTGGTCGCCACGACGCTGACCGTGATCGGCGGCATCAGCCCGGTGACCGGCGCGCCGATGTAGGTGCAGCTGACATTGAGACCGCTGCTGGCCGAGCAGTTCCAGTTGGGACCGCCGCTGACGGTCGCCGGGGCGCTGAAGGGCGGATTGGGAACCGTGTCGGTGACGACCACGCCGCTGCTGGCGCTGACTGCTCCGGGGCCGTAGTTCATCGGGGTCAGGGTGAAGATGGCCGTCTGGCCGACGATCAGCGGGCCGGGGCCTTGTTTGCGGATCGCGAGGTCGGATTTGGCCGGGCCGATCGGGCCTTTGACGCAGCTCTGATTATTGCCCGGGGCAGTGTCGGGACCGACACCGGTCAGGGCGATCTTGCCGCAGTTGTAATAGTGCCCGGCCTTGAAGGGGACGACCGTGATGACGATCGGCGGCATCGGGCCGATGATATTGCCGCCGATGTAGGTGCAGCTGACGCTGAGTCCGACGCTGGCGGAACAGTTCCAGGCCGTGGGCAGGGCGGTGATCGTGGCCGTTCCGCTGAAGGCCGGGCTAGGCACCAGGTCGGTGACCACCACGCCGCTGGCGGCGTTGACCGGCGTCGGCCCGAGGTTGGTCGGGGTGAGGGCGAAGGTCGCGGTCTGGCCGACGGTCAGGGCGCCGGGGTTCGACTTGGCGATGCCGACATTGTAGGCGGCCGGTTTGACGACCTGGCCCTCGATGCAGCTGGTGTTGTCGTTCGGCTGGACGTCCGGGGCCGGGGCGACAATCCCGTTGGGCTGCCTGAACCCGACAATCGCGCAGTTGCTCCAGGGGCCGGAGGTCACGGCCTGGGCGGTGATGGTGATCGGCGGGAACGGCGTCCCCGCCGGCACGGGCGGGCCGACGTAACGGCATTGCACGCCGACGGGCGAGCCCGTGCCGACTGTACAGGTCCAGTTGGGCAGGTTGGAGGCCACGACCGGCGCTCCGAACTGGACCGGCAGGAGATCAGCCACATAGAGGTCCGAGCCGGCGTTGATCGTCGCGGGCCCGTCGTTGTTGGGCTTGAGGGTGAAGGTCGCCGTCTGGCCGACGGTCAACGACGTCGGCCCCTGCTTGCGGATGCTGACGTCGACGGCCTTGTTCTCGCTGACCGGTCCCTCGACGCAGTCCCGGTCATTGCGGGGGTTGGTGTCGCGGAAGCGAGTGAGGGCGATGTCGGCGCAGTTCAGGTACTTGCCGGGCTTCACAGTCATCGCGGTGACGGTGATGGGCGGCAGAGCCTGGCCCTGTCCCACGGACGGTCCGATGTAGAGACAGCTGACGTTGAGACCGGTGCTGGCCGAGCAGTTCCAGTTGGGGCCGCCGCTGACCGTGGCGGTTCCACCGAACGGCGGGTTGGGCAGGGTGTCGGTGACGACCACGCCCGTGCCGGCGTCCACCGGCGACGGGCCGACGTTGTAGGCGCCGAGGACGAAGGTCGCGGTCTGGCCGACCGTCAGGGGGCCAGGCCCCTTCTTGTCGATGCCGACATCGTAGCTTCCGACGGGCCTGGGACGGATCGAGCCGCCGATGCAGAATTTGTTGTCGCCGGGGCGCACGTCCCTGCCGTTGCGGAGGCTGATCTCGGCGCAGTTGGTGTAGGCGCCGGGCGGGCCGTTGGCGACGGTGTTGATGGTGATGGTCGGCAATGGCGAGTTGGCGCCGAACGACGTGGTCGCTGTCAGGTTGCAGGTGACCAGATAGGGGCCGGAGCCGGAGACGTTGCAGTTCCAGCCGAGGGCGGAAATGGTCGGCGGCCCGAAACCGGCGGGAAGCAGGTCGGTGACGGTTACGCCGGTCCCGCTGCTGACCGACGAGGGACCCGTATTGTAGGGGCTGAGCGTGAAGGTGGCGGTCTGGCCGATGGGGGTGGCGGAGGGACCGGCCTTGCGGATCAGGACGTCGTAGCCTGGCTTGGGCGGCTCGACGCGGCCATCGACGCAGGCGCGGTCATTGCGGGGATTGGTGTCGCGGCCCCGGCGGATCGAGACCACGGCGCACTGCTTGTAGGTTGGTCCAGGGCCGGCGGTGGCGGTGATGGTCAGGCCCGGCAGGGTCTGACCGAGCGGTACTGGCGGGCCACTGTAGTTGCAGGTGACGGTGGGCAGGCTGACGGAACAGCTCCAGCCGGCGCCGGTCCCGGTCACCGGTCCGGTGAAGCCCGCGGGCAGCGTATCGACAATCTGTACGCCGGCGGCGCTGTTGACCAGTCCCGGTCCATTGTTGGTGATCATCAATTCGAATGCCGCCGGTTGGCCGGAAACGACGGGACCGAGAGACCTCTTGCCGAGCGACAGGTCAATCGCGCGCGGCTCGCCGCCGCCGCCGTTACTGCTGCCGCCGCCGCCGCCGCTTCCGCCGCCGCCGCCGATCGGACCTTCAATGCACGCCCGGTCGTTGGAAGGGTTTTGGTCGATGGTTCCACCCGTCCGCACCACAGCGCATTGCACATAGCCACGGCCGTTGCCGGCCTGGACGCTGATGGCCAGCTCGGGGAGTGACTGCCCGGCGTTCACGGTCGGAACACCGCTGTAGGTGCAGGTCACCGTCGGCAGGCTCGTCACGCAGGTCCAGCCGACGCCGCTATAGCCCAGGACTGGCGCAAAGCCATTTGGCAAGGTGTCGATGACCTGGACGCCGGTGGCGGCGGTTACCGGGCCAGGACCATTGTTGGTCACGGTGATGCCAAAGCTGATCGGCTGCCCGGCCACCACAGGCCAAAGCGCCCGCTTGGATATCTTCAGGTCGATGGCCCGTGGATTCGGTCCGGGTCCAGGCTGCACAGGTCCGCGTGGCCCCGACGGCCCTGCCGTCGGCGAATCTACCGCGCCCGTTGATCTCGGATTGCCCAATCCGCCGCCCACAACGATCGCGGACTGCAGGTTGCCTGAAATGCACGACTGGTTGTTGCCGGGCGCACCCCCGTCCGGCACGACGGTGGATTGAACGATCGCGCAGTTGTTAAAGGGACCGGCCACCGCGGCCTTGGCCCTGATGATGATCGGCGGAAAACTGCTGCCAGGCGGAATCGGAGGACCCATGTACTGGCAGGTGACGGTCTGTCCGACGATGGCGCAGGTCCACCCTGGCCCAATAGCGGTGATCGGAGCGGTGAAGTCGCTGGAGACGACGTCGGTGACCTTGACGCCCTGACCCATCGGGATCGTGCCGCCATTGCGGACGACCAGCCTGAACTCGGCGACCTTGCCGACCTGCAGCGGCCCGGTCGACTGCTTGCCGATCGCAACATCACCGACCGCGGCCGAGGCTCCGGCGACGGGCCCACGCCGGTCAGGGGCCTGCGCCAGAGCGGCGCCGGCGATGGCCAGGGACAGCAGTCCGCCGAAGGCGGCGGCGGCGAATTTGGCGAGCTTCATGGCGTCTCTCCCGGAGAGCGGATTTGAAGTCAGTCGAGGAACCGGACGCACCGCGTGGTGGTGGTCCGAAGGGGTGTGTGGCGGTGGGCCTTACTCGGCCTTGATCATGTCGCCGCGCGCCGGCGGCTGGCCGTCGACCATCTGGCCGATGGAAATCTTGTCGCGGACGGTATCGACGCGGACCGTTCCCAGCCGTTCGAAGCTGACGTCGAGCACCGCGTTGGTGCCGGGATCGGTCAGGGTCTCGCCCTGGCGGAAGACGGTGAAGACCATGCCGGCCTGGACGTTCTGGTCGGCGCCGGCGTTGAGATAGACTTGGCCGGCCCGGTTATCGACGACCAGGCCGGTCCAGGGGATCGAGCCCGCGTCGAGGACGATTTTTTCCACCGCCTTGCGGATGGCGTCCTCGCAGGCCTTGCCCAGCGCGGTTTCCCGAAAGCCGTTGAGGCCCAGGGTGGCGCCCTTCTTGTTGACCAGACCGGCATCCACACCCTGGCTGCTGGCCGACCCGGTGGCGTTGACGGTGGAAACTACCTGGCCGGTGGTGGTGTCGATCAGGCGCAGGGAGATGGTGACGGTGGCGGTCTTGCTCCGGGCGCCGGCCCCCAGCAGGCCGCCGCCGAGTCCGCCGATGCTGAGGCCCCCGCCGCCGGCGTTGGGGTTGTACTTGGTGATGGCGCCCTTGATCAGGTAGCGGGCGCCGATCATCCGGTTCGACTGCGCCGCTGTTTCGGCGGTGGTGGCCCCGCTCTGGCCCAGCTGTTGTTCGGTCTGGATGCTGGACAGCGCCGCGCGCTCGACGACAACGAAGCGACCGTCCTGGATGAGGACATCGGTCAGAAGGGCGGTCAGGCCATCGGCGGCCACCAGTCCGGCCGTGAGCTCAGCGCCGCCGAACACGTCGACGGCGGCGGTCTTTTTCAGTCCGGTGAAGGCGGGTTTGGGAGCGGGCTGGGCATGGGCCGCGAGCGGGGTCGCGACGATGAGGGCGGCCATCAAGACCCGGAGAACACTTCGGAACACCACTGGAAAACCCCCTTGGAACATTGTCTGCGCGCCTCCCCCGAAGCGGTTAACGATCGACCCAAAGCCGAGTCCGAGTTCCGCGAACATCGTTACCGCGCCACCCTGTTCCTTTCGGGCCGATGGTGGCACCCCATGATCATGGGGTGGGCGTCCGGAGACGGAGGCCTAGTTGCAGGGCTGCGCCTGGACCGAGCAGCTCCGGCGGGAGCTGAGGTAGCCGCCGGCCTCGCGGCAGGTGAAGGCGGCGTTGCGGGCATTGCCAAAGGTGGCGTAGGCAGGGCCGAACGACGCCTGGACCTTCCTGGACCAGTTCAGCTGAGCCTCGGATCGGGCTCCCGGATCATTGCCGGCTTCCCCCTGTCCGGTGACCAGGATCGGCCCCGCGCCGGGACCCGGGCTTGCCGCCGGCTTGGGAACGCCCGGCTGGTACATGCAGAGTTTTACGGTCCCCGACCCCAGCGATGAGCCGGCTTCGGTGGCCACCATGCCCTGCGCCGTCGCCAGGAAGATCGCGAGGGCTGTTGCTTGCATCAGGTGTCTCCGACCGGGTCCGAAAATCCAGGGGAACGCGCCAGACCTCTGACAGCCGGTCCCGCAGTCTTCGTGTTTCGCGCCAGCCTGTCGGAACCCCGGCCGCGATGACACCCCAGGATCATGGGAAGGCGCTTGCGATCGATTGCCGACCGCGCGCCGGATGCTAGTGTGAGGCTTCAATTCGCTCGGGGGGAGCTGATGCGAGCGTCCGTGATCTTGCCGATCATGGTCCTCTGCCTGTGCGGGGGCCTGCTGACAATCGCCCGATCAGGAACCGCTCCGGACGAGCCGGTGGCTGGGCCACGCACGGGTATGGAACTCTTGCGGCAGTACGAGTGTCGACGAGCCGAGACCAAGGTTGTGCTTGTCAGGGGCAAGGAGGACAATTTCTCTCCTGAAGGCTCGGAGCCCCTGTTCCTTCGCCCAGGTCGGGACACCATCAGGACGGCGTCCCTTGTGCGAGGCGGATCCTACGACCAGAGCCAGCCGGACCGCGGCGTCATGGACTCCTTCCGGACGCCGGCGCGGATTGCCAAGGGTCTCTTCGTCGTTAGCGTGAAGCCTGTCGGCTCCAACCAGACGGATTCGATTGCCATGGGCCGCCTCGAAACCACCTCAGGCCGCCTGCTGTTCAGCAAGGGAGTCGTCAGGCTTGGTGAAGGGGACGAATGGGGTGTCGATGGCTCTCTGCGCTTTGCGGAGCTGGGTCACATACCGCTGAACAGGCCAGACCCCGACGATCCTTCCCGAACGCTGCTGGATGAGTTCGGCGACCGTGCAGAGCCGGACTGGCTGGACGTCTGGATCCATGACGATACCAGCGTTGATTTCATGGGCCTGGCGGTCTGTGTCAAACCCCCGGGGGGCAAGGGACTGGCCCTGTCGGTGAGGCCGGCCGCGAACGAGTACGCCCCGGACATCATCACCTTCAGCTGCAATGTCGGCGACAACAGTACGCCGATCTGTGACGCCATCTTCGGCGATACCCCTTGCGGCGCCGCCCTTCCCGTCGCGTGCCTGCGTCCCGGCCAGATTCCGGCTCCATCATCCCACTACTGGGATCGGTGGAACTGGACCGGGGGCGACATCGCCCTGACCCGGCCCGTGGCGGCGGCGAGGTTTGCTTCGATCAGGGATGTTGACCGCTACTGTGCCCAGAGCTTGGGGCCTGGGTGGCGAACCGCAGCGATGCACGACGGTGGGCGGGCCGGCGGAATCGCCGGTCGGGGCCAGGCGCCCGGCGGTCCCACCCGCGCCTGGGTCGACATCGTCGACCAACCCTACGGGACCTGTTGGACACGATGAGCGGCGCGCCCAGCCTCGTCGGCATTCTGGAGGATGACCCGGAACTTCGGCTGTACCTCGAACAGATCGTCCGCGAGTCCGAGGACCTCCTTCTGGCGTTTTCGGCGGGGACAGTCGCCGCCGCCACGGCCCAGATGACTGAGGTCCGGCCTGATCTCTGCCTCGTCGATATCGGTTTGCCGGATGGCAGCGGGCTGGACTTCATCGTCTGGCTGAAGGCGGCGCATCCGACACGCTGCCTCATCCTGACGGTGCTCGGGGATCGTGAGAGCGTCCTCAGCGCCCTGAGGTCGGGAGCGGACGGTTATCTGCTGAAGGACACGCCGCCGGAACAGCTCCGCCGGGCGATCACGGCCACTATCGCCGGGGAAACCCCGCTCAGTCCGCAGGCCGCGACCTATCTGCTGAACATCTTCAAGGCCTCCGCGCCGGCCCCGGAGGAGAGAGACGCAAGCCTGTTGACGTCAAGGGAGGTGGAGGTCCTGAAGCTTTTCTCGCGGGGGCTCAGCTACCGGGAAACCGCGGGGATACTTCAGGTTTCACCTCACACCATCGGCGATTACGTCAAGGCCATCTACGGCAAACTGAGCGTGCATTCCCGGACCGAAGCCATCTTTGAGGCGCGGCAGCTGGGCCTGATACGACCGCTGGACTAGTCACCGTCGTCCCAGTCAGGGCGGTCGTCCGGGATCACGATAACCACGCGTGTTCCGGACGAGGTCCCGGCCGGCTCGAAGCTGAGGGCGCCGCCCAGCCGGCCGGCGCGATAGGCCATGTTGCCCAGGCCCTTGCCCGTCCTTGTCCGTTCAGGATCCAGACCGACCCCATCATCAGCAACCTCGATCCGCAGGCCCCGTGCGCCGGCCCGGCGGATCAAAACCTTCAGGTTCTGGCCCCCGGAATGACGGGCTGCATTGGTGACCGCCTCCTGCAGGAGCCGATACAGGTGCAAAATCCAGCGCGGATCTTCGGCCTGGTCACCTAGGTCCTCGGACTGATCCCAGATCAGGGTTAGTCCGGCGGCCTCCACCTGTGGTCCGGTCCGCGATCGGAAGGCGGCAAGGGCGGAAGACAGGCTTTCGCCGACCGCGTCCAGGGAGTCGACGACCAGGCGCAGGTCGGTCAGCCCGCCCATGAGTTCGTGCTCGATCTGGTCAATGTCGATGCGACGGGTGCGGACACGGGCGATCAGCGAGGTCAACGTCCCGCCGAGACCATCGTGCATATCCCTCGCCAGCCGCTGACGCTCCTCAAGGATCGTCGAGCGGCGCATTTCCTGGTTCAACGCCCGTGAGGTCGCCTCGATCTCGACCCGCTGGAGCCGAACCAGGCGGGACAGGTCCAGGTTGGCCAAGGCCAGGCGGACAAGCGTCCGCCCGGCGGTTACGCCTGACGCCAGGGCCAGCGCCGCGGAGAGAAGTCCCAGTCCAAGGCCGTAGACCACTTCGAGCCTGAGGATCCAGAGACCCGAAAACGGCTCGAACGCGGTCCAGAGTGCGCTCGCGACGGTTACGGCGCACAGCCCCGCGAGCATGCCCGCCGCGATCTCTGCGAGCCGCACTCTGATCCCCTGGGTGGGCAGGACAGAGAGAGGACGATTGAACCCGGCGCACAGCAGTGAGAGGACTGCCAGGGCGAGAAGCAATCGATCAATCAGCAGGCGCCATGGATCGAGGTCGGCGGGGAGCATGGCTCCGTCAAGCGCCGCCCGGCAACCCGCAGCCGCGGCCGCCGCAGACAGGGCCAGAAACCAGGTCCGTGAAGACGCCGAGAGCATCGCGGTCAGCGCAAGAACGGCCGCGAACAAGGCCAGAGGCGCGGCGAAGGCATGCGCCAGCCGCACCCAGGCCGTCAGCCTGGCGATCATCGGAGCGATCGCGGCCTCGCTTGCAAGCACGGGCGGGGCGGCCAGAACCCGTCCCTGAGCGCCCGAGAGGACAACATCGACCCGGTTCAGTCCGGGCCGGAAGTATTGCTCGGGGATGGCGGCGGTCATCGGCCGAAAACTCGACAGGGCGAGGTATCGAGGCCCGGCCGGCGCTGCCGGCACCTCGGCGCCATTTACAAACACCGTCGGTTCGCCGGCGGCGGCCGGGAGAAGCAGCACATGGGCGCCGGGTCCAGGCCTCGCCGGCACGACGCCGGAGATTTGGACTGACGGCTTCGCCCAGGGCAGGTGATCTATGCGCCCGGGGCGTTCGCCAACCAACGGGCGTGCGGGCTGTCCATCCGGCGCCGGCTGGAGCCAGTAGATTGAATGGGTTGGCAGAGCGGCCCTGTTGACGTCGGCGTCCGGCGGCAGGGTCAGAAACGCGGCTCCGGCAAGGGCGAGCAACATGGCCGCCGCGCCGCCGGCCATGGCGCCCCGGGAGCGGTGTCGCGGGTGCTTTGATCCATCGGCGCGGACGGCCGTAGCGTCATGCATCAGCCCGGTGTCTCCCCCACAGTCCCCGAGCATGACAAACAGTCGCTGCCGGCGCCAGCAACTTGGCGGTCCGGCGGAACCTCTTGCTCAAGGTCAGTCCGAGTGGGCCATCTGTTCGGTTGAATGAAAATATAGAGCATGGCGGCATACGGGTATCGCCGCCGCCGAAGCCGGGCTGGCGGACTCCCCTGGCGACTGGCCGATCTGGGCCAGAGCGGCGGTGTAGGCGCCGGCGAGCAGGGCCGCGCAGGAGGCGGCCGTGATAATGGTTGGCTGGCGTTGCATGGTCCTCGAAGCCCTTCCTGAAATGACCC
Organism: Caulobacter sp. SRI_014; assembly: GCF_057586315.1. Taxonomy (NCBI): domain Bacteria; kingdom Pseudomonadati; phylum Pseudomonadota; class Alphaproteobacteria; order Caulobacterales; family Caulobacteraceae; genus Caulobacter; species Caulobacter sp. SRI_014. Next base: position 30,071 of record NZ_JBYCZQ010000015.1, read on the forward strand.
TCGAGAACGACGTTATGCGCACCTTGGGTGTGCGCCATCGCCCGGGCGGCTCATCCGGACGGCCTAGAGGAGGAGGCCGGGTTTGGGCCTAGCCCCAGCTCTCCGACGTGCCGGTGCGGCGGGCGTTCATCGGCGCGGCGTGTTTGATCGGCTGCCCGGGGGTTTCGCTCGGGCGGCCGTAGTACCAGCCCTGGGCCATGTCGACGCCGGCCTCGCGAACGGCGGTCTCGACCTCCTTGGTCTCGACCATCTCGGCGACGGTGCGGACCTTGAGGTCCTGGCACAGCTTGACGACGTGGCGCACCAGGGCGGCGTCGCGGCCACCGCCGGCCAGGTCGCGCACATAGCGGCCGTCGATCTTCACCACATCGACGGTCAAGGTCTGCAAATAGGCCAGCGAGGCCGAGCCGGCGCCGAAGTCGTCGAGGCAGACAACGCTGCCGGTCGAGCGAAGCGCCTGGATATGGCGGTTGGCCTGGGCCAGGTCGTCGATGGCGGCGCTTTCGGTGATCTCCAGGATCAGGCGTTGGGCGAGGCCGGGAGACTTGGTAATCAGACGCTGCAGGCCTTCGACGAAGGGCCCGGAGCCGATGCTGCGGCCGGAGATGTTGACGGCCAGGCGCAGTTCGCCCGTGCGGTCGCCCTTCAGCCGGCGGATGGCCTGTTCGAGGACGGCGCGGTCGAGTTCTTCGATGAGATCGAACTCTTCGGCCATGCGGACCATGGCGAAGGGGCTGGCGTTGTCCTCGAAACGGACCAGGGCCTCGTGGTGATGCAGGCTGCCGTCGGCCAGGCTGACCACCGGCTGGAAGGCCAGGGCGAAGCGGCGCTGGCTGACCGCCGCGCCCAGTTCGCCGGCGCGTGCCAGGGTGCGGCGAACCGAGCGGTTCATGGCGTCGGCCATCGATTGCGGCGGCACGTCCTTCAACCCCTCGGCCATGAAGTCGTCGAGGGCGTAGCGCATGGCCCTGGCCAGTCGGCCGGGCGAGGCGATTTCCAGCGGCACCGACTGCACCTTGCCGGTGATCGGCGAGGCGCCGCAGGCGGTGGCGATGGCGCGGCTGAGGCGGCGGGCCACCAGGTCGGGGGTCTCGCCGGCCTCGCGCAGCAGGGCGAAGCGCTCGCCCTCCAGCCGGGCGGCGGCGCCGTGCTGGCCGGCCTCGGCGCGCAAGGCGCCGGCGACGCGGGCGTCGAGGGACTTTACCTCGGCGGCGGGCAGAGCCCTGCGGGCCTCCTCGAGTCCGGCCAGGTCGATCATCGCCAGTTCCAGCTCGCGGCCGGCCAGGTGGGCGGCCTCGGTCAGGCCCCGGGCGACGGCTTCAAAGCCGGCGCGGTCATGCATGCCGTCCTCGCCGCCACGAGTGTTAGGCAGGGGCGCGGCGATCAGGGCGCAGGAGATGCGGCCGCTGTTGCCGGGCAGCTTGCGCAGGGTGACGGCGGCGCCGTGCGCGCCGGCGCGGGCCAGGCGCAGAACGGCCGGTCCGCGACGCTGGCCCTCGTCCAGGCATTCGAGGATGGCGCCCAACAGCTGGACGTCCGTCTCGTCGAAAATGGCGCCGAGGGGTTGGCCGGCCAGGCCGCTTTCCGGGACGCCGAGCATCGACTGGGCAGCCCCGACGGCTTCCAGCACTGTGCCGGAGGCGTCGAGTTCAAGGAGCAGATCGCCGGCCGCGAAGGCAAAACCGAGCAGGGTGCGCGAGGAGGTAGCCAAGACAGAACTCCAGACAGGACTGCCTTGCTAGCGTCAGGTGCTTAAAGGGGTGTTGTCACACCGGTGCGTCAGCCCGTCACAGCACGGAATGTGTATCCACAATCCGGGCATTCTGCCCCCTGTCGAACACACCGGCCCTATCGAGACTCCACAAACAGGGCGGCTGCGGCTACTCTTCGAATAACCGGTACGGCAGAGACCGATTTGGAGGAGGCCGCGATGTCCTACGCCCAGGGGCGCGTCATGAACGACGCCGACAGCCACATCATGGAAAGCGAGGACTGGCTGAGCGCCAATGCCGACGCTGCCGTGCGCGACCGCCTGATCCCGCTGCGGCTGGAGGCCGGCGGGGCCGGGGCGGCCGAGGCCATCCGCCGGGCCAAGGCGCGGCAGACCGACGAGGCGGCGACGGCGGCGATCGCGTCCAACGTGGTCTCGGGCCCCAAGGGCTGGGGCGCCTATGGGGCGATGAACCCGGACGAGCGGCGTCGGGCGCTGGACGACCTCGGCTTCTCGCGCCAGCTGGTCTTCACGACCTTTGCCGGCAGCCAGTTCCTGCGCAGCGACGACCTGGAAGTGAAGTACGGCGGCTCGCGGGCCCTGAACCGGGGCATGGCCGACTTCTGCTCTGGTGACAAACGGCTGATCCCGGTCGGAATGGTTCCGCTCGATGATCCTGCCCAGGCGCTGATCGAGGTCGATCTGGCGATCAAGGCCGGCATCGGGGCTATCTGGCTGCCGGCCAGCCCGGCCGGCGGGCGCTCGCCGGGCCACCCGGATCTTGACCCGGTCTGGCGCCGGATGAGTGAGGCGGGCGTGCCCTTCATGCTGCATGTCGGCGGCTCGCCGCCGGTGCTTGACCCGGCCTATCAGAACAATGGTCATCCCCGGCCCACCGACTGGCTGGGCGGCGGCGAGAACCTGCGGGCCAAGGACTTTTTCGTGCTCAGCTTCGCGCCGCAGATGTTCCTCTCGGCCCTGGCCCTCGACGGCGTCTTCGACCGCTTCCCGAACCTGCGGGGCGGGGTCATCGAGCTGGGCGCCGGCTGGGTTCCGGACTTCATGCGTCGCCTCGACCAGGCCTGGAAGAGCTGGAAGAAGACCGATCCGGTGGTCGGTGGTTTGAGCCGTCCGCCCTCGGAGTTCATCCGCCGGGCCGTGCGCTTCACCCCCTTCGCCACCGAGGACGCCGGGCTGATCATCCGCGAGGGCGGCGAGGAGCTGTTCCTGTTCTCCAGCGACTTCCCGCACCCGGAAGGGACAAAGGACCCGATCGGGCGGTTCGAGGCGACCTTCGAGGGTCTGTCGGAAGAGGGCAGGGACCGCTTCTACCGCAGGAACTTCGACGACATGTTCCTCACGGCCTGAGCCGGTGTTCCGCAAAAATGTTCTCGCCGAAAACGAGAACATATTGCGAACGAGAACAAACCATGTACTTATGCCCTCAACGCGCCGGGCGGGCCGGCGAGAATCGTGGGACAAGGTGGAAAGTACATGGCTAATCAGGCGGCATTGAAGCTCGTGGGTAAAGACGACGGTGACAAGCAGCGCGCGCTCGAAGCGGCGCTGAGCCAGATCGATCGGGCGTTCGGCAAGGGCTCGGTGATGAAGCTGGGCGTGAAGGGCAAGATCGAGGAGATCGAAAGCGTCTCCACCGGTTCGCTCGGCCTCGACATCGCACTCGGCATCGGCGGCCTGCCCAAGGGCCGGATCATCGAAATCTACGGCCCGGAAAGCTCGGGCAAGACCACCCTGGCCCTGCATGTGGTGGCCGAGGTCCAGAAGGCCGGCGGCACCGCCGCCTTCGTCGACGCCGAGCATGCGCTGGATCCGTCCTACGCCCACAAGCTGGGGGTCAACCTCGACGAGCTCCTCGTCTCGCAGCCGGACACCGGCGAGCAGGCGCTGGAGATCACCGACACCCTGGTGCGGTCGAACGCCGTCGACATCATCGTCATCGACTCCGTGGCGGCCCTGACGCCGCGCGCTGAAATCGAAGGTGAGATGGGTGACAGCCTGCCGGGTCTGCAGGCCCGTCTGATGAGCCAGGCGCTGCGCAAGCTGACCGGCTCGATCCACAAGGCCAAGACCATCGTCATCTTCATCAACCAGATCCGCATGAAGATCGGGGTGATGTACGGCAGCCCGGAGACGACGACCGGCGGTAACGCCCTGAAGTTCTACGCCTCGGTTCGCCTCGACATCCGCCGCACCGGCTCGGTCAAGGTCCGTGACGAGATCATCGGCAACAACGTCCGGGTCAAGGTCGTCAAGAACAAGGTGGCCCCGCCCTTCCGCGAAGTCGAGTTCGACATCATGTACGGCCAGGGCATCTCCAAGCTTGGCGAGATCATCGACCTGGGGGTGAAAGCCGGGGTCATCGAGAAGTCGGGCAGCTGGTTCTCCTGGAACAGCCAGCGCATTGGCCAGGGCCGCGACAACGTCCGGGAGTTCCTGAAAGCCAACCCGGACATGGCCGCCGAGATCGAGGCCCAGGTCCGCGGCAAGTCGACCGATATCGAGGAAGAGCTGCTCGTCGGCCCGACCGAGGAAGACGACGTCTAGGCTCAAGCCTCGAGCGAAATGCTCGCGGCCGGCCGGGGATGAGGCGCCGATCCACCCTCGTGCGCCCATCCCGCCCCGCACTTGGCGGGCCGCAGCTAAAGGACGTCCGCCGAAAGGCGGGCGTCCTTTTCTTATGGGGACAGGTACGCCTCCGGCTGTTGGCGGCTGCTGATCAACGATGCGCGGCGCGAACCGGTCCCCACCGGCAACGGCTCCTGCTAAAGTCGTCAGCGACGCTTGCCACAAGTCATGACACCGGTTACCTGACCGGAAACACGATCTCTCGGGAGGACCTCGTCACATGTTCGCCAAGACCCTTCAGGCTACCCATCCGGACATGATGGACGGCGCCACAAACGACCAACTGCGCGACCGTTACCTGCTGACCGGTCTGTTCGTCGATGGCCAGGTGGTGCTCAACTACAGCCACAACGAACGCTTCGTGATCGGCGGTGCGGTTCCCGGCGCTGCGCCTCTGAAGCTGCCCGACCAGACCGAACCGGCCAGCGCCGCCGGCCATCCGTTCCTGGAACGCCGCGAGTTGGGCATCATCAACGTCGGCGGAGCCGGCAAGGTGACGGTCGATGGCCAGGCCTTCGACCTGGGTCCCCGCGATGGTCTCTATGTCCCGATGGGCACGAAGGACGTGGTCTTCGAAGGGGAGGGCGCCCGCTTCTACCTCGCCTCGACCCCGGCCCACGCCCGCTTCGAGGTCAAGAAGATCGACATCACCCAGGCCACGCCCCTGGAGCGCGGCTCGCTGGAGACCTCCAACGAGCGGACCATCTACCAGTACATCATCCCCGGCGTCTGTCAGTCGGCCCAGCTCCTGCTCGGCCTGACCATTCTGAAGACCGGCAGTGTCTGGAACACCATGCCGCCCCACCTGCATGACCGCCGTTCGGAGATCTATTTCTACTTCGACCTCAAGGGCGACGAGCGGGTCTTCCACTTCATGGGCGAGCCCGACAGCGCCCGCCACATCGTGGTCGCCAACGAGGAAGCCGTGGTCAGCCCGCCCTGGTCGATCCACATGGGCTCGGGCACCGCCAACTACGCCTTCATCTGGGCCATGGGCGGCGAGAACCTGGACTACACGGACATGAACGTCCTCGACATCTGCCAACTCAAGTAGGGTCCGCACCATGAGCGACCTCTTCAGCCTGGCCGGCCGTACCGCCATGGTCACCGGCGCCAATACCGGCCTTGGCCAAGCGATGGCTGTCGCCCTTGCCGAGGCCGGGGCCGACATCGTCGCCGTTGGACGGTCGGCCGTGACGGAGACCGAGGCCGCCGTAAAGGCGACCGGTCGCGGCTTCCACTTCATCCAGGCCGACCTTGGCCAGCCGAACATCTCAGGCGACGTCATCGCCGCCGCCAAGTCGGCTGCCGCCGCGCCCGACATCCTGGTCAACAACGCCGGCATCATCCGCCGCAACGACGCCCTCGACTTCACCGAAGAGGACTGGGACGCGGTCATGGATGTGAACCTGAAGACCGCCTTCTTCCTCTCCCAGGCCGCGGCCCGTGAGATGGTCCAGCAGGGCGCCGGAAAGGTGATCAACATCGCTTCCATGCTGTCTTTCCAGGGCGGCGTGCGCGTGGCTTCCTATGCGGCAAGCAAGAGCGGCATCGCCGGTCTGACGCGGCTGCTGGCCAATGAGTGGGCGGCCAAGGGAATCAATGTGAACGCCATCGCGCCCGGCTATTTCTCGACCAACAACACCACGGCCTTGCGGGCCGATGAGGCGCGCAACAAGTCCATCCTCGAGCGCATCCCGGCCGGCCGTTGGGGCCAGCCGTCGGACCTTGGCGGCGCGGCCGTGTTCCTGGCCTCGGCGGCCTCGAACTATGTGCATGGCGCCATCCTGCCCGTGGACGGGGGATGGCTGGCCCGCTGACCGGTTCGTCCGCCTCCAATGGCCAGGTCCGCAAGAACCTGAACCTGCTCGGCGACCTGCTCGCCGAGGCCATCCGCTATCTGGACGGCGAGGACGCCGCCCGCCTGGTCGAGGCCGCCCGCGCGGCGGCCGAGGAGGGCGGTGAGGCCCCGCATCTGGGCTTCCTGTTCAATGCGGTGACTCCGTCGGAAGCCTCGCTGCTGGCCCGCGCCTTCGCCTGCGCCTCGATGCTGGCCAACATCGGCGAGGATGTCGCCGGCCGCCGGCAGGAGGCCGAGGCCGAGAGCCTTGCCGAAATCGCCACCCTGGCTGACGCGCTGAAGGCCCTTGGCCCCTCCGGGCGCCAGGCGCTGGACGGCCTGTCGGTCACCCCGGTGCTGACCGCCCATCCGACCGAGGTCCGCCGCCGGGCCCTGGTTGAGCGCCAGGTCGAGATCGCTCGGTTGATGGCCCTGCGCCGGCATCACCTGCCGCCGGACCTCGACCGTCAGATCCGCGAGGACCTGTTCCGCGAGACGGCCCTGCTCTGGCGCACGCGGCTGTATCGCCCCGAAAAGATCACCGTCGCCGACGAGATCCGCAATGCTCTCTCGGTGGTGCGCACCGCCATCCTTCCCGCGCTGATCGAGCTCTACGACCGCTGGGGCGAGGAGATCGGCGAGCTGGGCCCAATCCTCAAGCTCGGCACCTGGCTGGGCGGCGACCGCGACGGCCACCCCGGCGTCGGGGCCGAGACGCTTGCCCTGGCGCTGCGCTCCCAGGCCCGGCTGATTCTCGACCACTATGCCGGCGAGGTGCGCCGCCTGTGGTCGGACCTGGCCATCTCCACCGCCTACGGCCCGGCCTCCGAAGACCTGCTGGCCCTGGCCATGCAGGCCGACCAGCCGAGCGTCCATCGCCTCGACGAGCCCTATCGGCTGGCCTTCGAATGGATCTTCGACCGCCTGTGCGCGACCTCGGTCAAGCTGACCGGCGTCCGCGTCGCCTATGCCGTCAGCCCGCCGGACGGCCCGGCCTATGGCTCGCCGGACGGTTTCATCGCCGACCTCGAGATCATCCGCGCCTCACTGGAAACCCATGGCGGCGCGCGCCTGGTCGGTGGCCGCCTGAAGACGCTGTTGGCCCTGGCCCGCGCCGCCGGCTTCCACCTGCTATCGGTCGACCTGCGCCAGAACTCGGATGTCCATGAGCGGGTGATCGCCGATCTGCTCAACCAGGCAGGCGGCGCCAAAGACTATCTGGCGCTCGACGAAGACGCCCGCGTCGCCATCCTGCTCGAGGAACTGGCCACCCCGCGCCCGCTGCGCTCGCCCTTCACCGCCTACGGCGAGGAGACGGCCCGCGAGCTCTCGATCATCGATGCCGCCGCCCGAGCCATCGCCGACTACGGCCCTGCCGCCATCGGCGCCTATGTCGTCTCCAAGTCGGCCACGGTGTCCGACATCCTCGAACCCCTGGTCTTGCTCAAGCAGGCCGGTCTGGTCTGGGGTGGAGCCCAGCCGCGCGCCGCGGTGCGGGTCAGTCCGCTGTTCGAGACCATCGGCGATCTAGAGGCCGGGCCTGCCGTGCTGCGCGCCTGGCTGGAGACCGACGCCGCCAAATCCCTGCTCGGCGCCTCGCCCGTGCAGGAGGTAATGGTCGGCTACTCGGACAGCAACAAGGACGGCGGCTACGTCGCCTCCCGCTGGGGCGTGGCCCGGGCGGCCACTGCGCTCGCGGCCGAATGCGACCGCCTGGGCGTCGGCCTGCGCATCTTCCACGGCCGCGGCGGTTCGGTCGGACGAGGCGGGGGCCCCGCCGCGGAGGCCGTGCTGGCCCAGCCGCCGGGCACCGTCCAGGGCCGGTTGCGGATGACCGAGCAGGGGGAGATGATCTTTCGCCGCTTCGGCGACCAGCCCACCGCCCGCCGCAACCTCGAAGGCCTGACTGCCGCCGTCCTCACCGCCACCGCCCGACCGCGGGACGCCGTGCCGGCAAAGGCCGTTGAAGCCATGGACGCCCTGGCGGCCGGCGCCTTCGCCCACTACCGTGAGCTGGTCTACGACACCCCGGGCTTCGAGGACTTCTTCTGGTCGGCGACCCCGATCGCAGAGATCGTCACCCTCAACATCGGCAGCCGGCCGGCCTCGCGCACCAAGAGCCGCAAGATCGAGGATCTGAGGGCCATTCCCTGGGTGTTCAGTTGGTCGCAGGCGCGGGTCATGCTGCCGGGCTGGTACGGTCTGGCCGGCGGGGCGCAGCGGGCGGGCCTGGAGCCGGCCCGGCTTGCCGAGCTGGCGGCGGAGTTCGACATCGTCGAGGCCCTGCTGTCGAACATGGAACTGGCCCTGGCCCAGAGCGACATGAGGCTGGCGGCCCGCTATGCGGCGCTGTGCGAGGACCGGGCCAGCGGCGATCCAATCTTCGACACCATCCGGCGCGAGCACGACGCGGCCGTTGACCTGGCCCTGGCCATCCGGGGCGGCACAAGGCTGCTCGACGACCGGCCGGACCTGGCCGAGTCGGTGGCATTGGCGGCAGGCTCGGTGGGCCCCCTCAACCACCTGCAGCTCGAACTGCTCAGTCGTCGCCGCAAGGGCGACGACAGCGAGGAGACGCGGCTGGCTATCCAGCTGACCGTGACCGGCATCGCAGCAGGCCTGCGCAACACCGGCTAACCTGATCGCTTGACCCCTCCCGCTTCGATCCGGCCAGCGGCGACCTGGTAATCATCCTGGCCGGAAGCCTGCTCGGCTGGCTGACTCGCCGACGGCCTCAGGCCAGGCTGGCGAGATAGGCCTCGAAGTTCGTCCAGCCATCGCCGTCCTTGTCGCCCGCGCCATCGGTTCCATCGACCGGGTTGAGCCCGTGCTGCCGCTCCCAGGCGTCGCCTATGCCGTCGCGGTCCATGTCAGCCGGGGCGGGGCCGCCCTTCAGCACCGGCCAGCCGCCGACGTCCTGTTCGCTGTCGATCAGCCCACCGCTTCGGTCCCGCACGCCGGCAAGGATGCGCAGATCGACCGCATCGCGAACCTTCGAGGCGCCGGCGCGGTCGAGTACGGCCCAGGAGGCGACATCCGCGCTGGTGGTGGTGACATTCGACGCAGCGAGGGGGCCGCTCGCCCTATAGCCCGCCGGCGGCTTGCAGCCGACCAGGCTCCAGGGATCGGCGGGAACCATCCCGGCCATGCTGTTGCCTTCGAACCAGGCGCGCGACAGGCTGTTGTCCTCGCAGAAGGCCAGGCCTTGGCCGCCGCTGGAAGGCCCCGGAAAATAGCTGTTGCCGATGAAGTCATACGCCGCATGCGCCGCCGTGTCGGCGTTGTAGCCGGCATGGCCGCCGCCCCAGTTGTAGAAGACGTTGTTGCGGAACTCGATGAAGGGGCCGACCGGGTCGACCTCCGGGCCGTTGTAGTTGCCGGGCCGGGGCATGCGCGCCTGGTGGTTGGCCCAGAGGTTGTGGTGGAAGCTCATCCGCGCCCCGTAGCCGCCCCGGATCAGGCTGCCGTAGCCGTGGCGGCCCTTCTCGTGCAGCGAGCGGTTCAGGCTCTCGGCGATCAGACTCCACTGCACGGTGACGTCATAGACGCCGTCCTCGGGCGGGCTGTAGCGGCTGCCGACCGACAGCGTCTCATCAACCGACCAGCTGGCCGAGATGTGGTCAAGCACGATGCGGCTGCCGCGCGAGACGGTGACCGCGTCCTCCTGCACCCCCGACTCGCTGCCCAGCCGCACGCGAAGGAATCGCACCACGACATCGTCGGCGGCGACGACCAGCGGCTGGTCGGCCAGGGTGATTCCCTCGCCCGGAGCGGTCTGGCCGGCGATGGTGATCCGGCCGCGCGATATCTTGAGAGGCGATTTCAGGCGGATGGTTCCCGCGGTTTCGAACACCACCGTGCGCGGCCCCTTGGTCTCGACCGCGGCCCGTAGGCTACCCGGGCCCGCGTCCTCCAGATTGGTCACGAAAAGCACCGAACCGCCGCGCCCGCCTTGGGAAAACCGTCCGTGGCCCTCGGCGCCGGGAAAGGCGGGCAGAGGTTCGGCGGCGTCGGAGGGGACGGCCAGGGCGGCGAGGGCGGTCCCCATCAGGCAGGCGGTCAGGCGGCTCAAGTTCAAATTCTCCCGGTAGGTGAACTTCGGTGGAAGTTCGGCGGAGGGGCTTGTCAAATCGTTCGAAACTGAGATATCAACGGCGATGATACCGGTGTCAAACAAGTTCTGACTTGCAATGACACCGGTGTCAAAACTTCCGAGCGTTGCCAGGAGGGCGGCGGTTCGGGATCGTGTCACAGGTAGGACGACGGCGGCGCCAGACCGCGAACGGCCTGAAAGGGGAGGGACTACAAGGTGTCCAACAAGGATCGTTCGCGCACTTCCATGCTGCGGTATGGCGCGCTCCGTTTCGGCGCTTCGCTGGCGGCCATGACCGTGGCGCTCGGCGCCGCCGGCTATGCCTCGGCGCAAGACACGCCGGCCGCCGACGACGCCGACGTCGATGAAGTCGTCATCAAGGGCTTCCGCGGGTCGCTGGCCAGCGCCGTCGAGGTGAAGCGTCAGGAAACCACCGTCGTCGACGCCATCAAGGCCGAGGACATCGCCGACTTCCCCGACCTGAACCTGGCTGAATCCATCCAGCGCATCCCGGGCGTTTCGATCGACCGTGACGCCGGCGAGGGCCGCTCGATCACGGTCCGCGGCCTTGGGGCCGACTTCACCCGCACCCGCATCAACGGCATGGAGGCCCAGGCCACCACCGGCGGCACCGACAGCTCGGGCGGCGCAAACCGCGGCCGCGGCTTCGACTTCAATGTCTTTGCTTCGGAGCTGTTCAACAGCATCACCATCCGCAAGACCGCCGCCGCCGAGACCGAAGAAGGTTCTCTGGGCGCCACGGTCGATCTGCGCACCACCCGGCCGTTCGATTACGACGGCTTCCAGATGGCGATGAGCGGCCAGTACGGCCTCAACGACCTGTCGGAAGAGTGGGACCCGCGCCTGGCCTTCCTGGTCAGCAACACCTTCTTCGACGACAAGGTCGGCGTCCTGGCCTCGATCGCCTACAGCGAGCGCAACCTGCTCGAAGAAGGCTTCAGCTCGGTGCGTTGGGAACGCGCCACCGACAACGGCGGCTTCTGCAGCCCGCTCGGCTTCGCCCCGCAAAACCCGACCAATAGCGGTTCGACCGGCTCCTCGGCGACCAACTGCGCCACGGGCGTCGCTCGCCCGGCCAACACGGCGGCCAACAACGCCGCCTACACGACGGTCAACAGCGCCAACGTCTTCCATCCGCGCCTGCCGCGCTACGGGCGGCTGGTGCATAGCCAGGAACGCCTGGGCTTCACCGGCGCCATCCAGTTCAAGCCGACCGACGACACCACCTTCAGCTACGATGTCCTCTATTCGAAGCTGGACGCCACCCGGCAGGAAAATTTCCTGGAATCGCTGTCGTTCAGCCGCAACGCGGCGGCCGGCGGCAAGACCCAGATCCACGTCCGGGACGCCGTCGTCGAGAACGGTGAGCTGGTCTATGGCGTGTTCGACAACGTCGATGTGCGGTCGGAGCAGCGCTACGACGAGCTCACCACCGAGTTCACCCAGCACACCCTGACCTTCGACCACAAGTTCAACGACAGCTTCAAGATGCGGGCCTACGTCGGCAACGCCAAGTCGGAGTTCGACAACCCGGTCCAGACGACGGTCACCTTTGACCGCCAGAACATCCAGGGCTTCAGCTACGACTTCCGCGGCAACCGCAACACGCCGCTGATCAACTACGGCTTCGACGTCTCCAACCCGGCCAACTGGGACTGGCGTCAGACCGGCACCACCGTGCCGCGCTCGGAAATCCGTATCCGTCCGAACGGCGTCAACACCGAGTTCAACTCCGGACAGCTCGACTTCGTGTGGGACACCACCGACTGGCTCACCCTGAAATTCGGTTACAACATCAAGTCCTACGAGAGCGACAGCTTCGACTTCCGCCGGACCGATGAAACCGTGGTTCCGGCCCTGCCGGTCGGCACCACCGTGGCCAACATCGCCAGCGTGCTGAGCGGTTTCGGCTCGGGCCTCGGCCAGCCGGGTGGCAACGACTCGAGCTGGGTGGTGCCGAACCTCAACGCCATCGCCAGCCTGTTCAACATCTACTGCAACTGCAACACCGGCGTCCCCGGCGGCGACTTCACGCTGACCAGCTTCACCAACGGCAACGCCCGCGGCGGCAACCGGTCGATCAAGGAAGAAGATCGCGCCTGGTACCTGCAGGGCGACTTCCGCTTCGACCTGTTCTGGGACATGCGCCTGCGCGGCAACCTCGGCATCCGGGCGGCCAACACCCGCCTCTACGCCGAGGGCTACAGCTCGACCGGCGGCGGCACCAAGGTTCACGGCACCAACGAGTACGACAACTACCTGCCGTCGCTGAACCTGGCGCTGGATGTCACCGACCAGTTCATGGTCCGCTTCGGCGCCGCCAAGGTCATGGCCCGTCCGCAGATCGGCAACACCCTGGCCGGCACCAACTACCTGGTCCCGACCACCTCGCTGGCGGCCTCCAGCCCCAACTTCACCGCCACCATCGGCAACGTGAAGCTGAAGCCCTTCGAGGCCAACACCTACGACCTGAGCTTCGAGTGGTACTTCGCTCCGGAAAGCCTGGTGTCGCTGTCGCTCTTCTACAAGGACATCGACACCTACATTCAGGTCATCCGCCAGGATCTGCCCTATTCGGACCTGACGGCCTTGAACGGCAGCGCCTTCGCGCCCGGCTTCTGCCTGCTGGCCAACAGCTGCAGCCCTTCGACCGTCTTCCAGCTGACCACCGCGGTGAACACCGAAGGCGGCCCGCTGAAGGGCTTCGAGATTAGCTACCAGCAGCCCTTCACCTTCCTGCCGGGCCCGTTCGCCAACCTCGGCGTCCAGCTGAACTACACCTACGTCCAGTCCGAGATCGATTACTGCAGCAACGCCCTGTGCACGACGGTCGTCACCGACGACCTGATCAACCTGTCGCCTAGCGCCTACAACGGCACCCTCTACTACGAGGATGACCGCTTCAGCGCCCGGGTGTCGGCGTCGTACCGCGAGGGTTACCTGCAGAACGTCCCGGGCCGGAACGGCAACCTGACCGAGGGCAAGACGGAGACGTTCAACGTCGACGCCTCGGCCTCGTTCAAGATCACCGACAAGCTGATGGTCACCGTCGAGGGGCTGAACCTCTCAGACGAGTTCAACCGTCAGTGGGTGGGCGGCGACGGTCGCGAAAGCACCAGCGTCTATCACCACACCGGCCGCCAAGTTTACTTCGGCTTCCGGTACACCTTCTAGCTTACCTCCTTGCGCAAACTGGGCGCCGGGAGTTGACCCCGGCGCCCAATTTTTTCGTCTAGGTTGGCGCCCTCAGAAGTTCACAGGAGCGCGTGATGACTCACGACCGGATGTCCGTACTTGCAGCGATGATGAAGCAGGGGGTTATCCCGGTCTTCTACCACCCGGACCCGGAGGTCTGCGTCAACGTCATCCAGGCCTGCGTCAACGGTGGCGCGCCCTGTATCGAGTTCACCAATCGCGGCGACTTCGCCTCCCACGTCTTCCTCGATGTGGCCCGTCACTTCGCCAAGGCCGATCCGCGCGTCATCATGGGTGTCGGCTCGATCGTCGATGCGCCGACGGCCGGCATCTACATCGCCAATGGCGCGAAGTTCGTCGTCGGTCCCATCCTCAACGCCGACGTCGCCGTGGTCTGCAATCGGCGGATGATCCCCTACAGCCCGGGTTGCGGCAGCGCCTCGGAGATTTCCTATGCCCAGGAGCTGGGCTGCGAGATCGTCAAGGTCTTCCCCGGGACCCAGGTCGGTGGGCCGGAGTTCGTCAAGGCGGTGCTCGGGCCCATGCCCTGGACCCGCATCATGCCCACCGGCGGCGTCGATCCCACCGAGGACAGCGTCAAAGCCTGGTTCGGCGCCGGCATCGTCGCGGCCGGCATGGGCAGCAAGCTGATCACCCAGGACCTGCTCGACGCCAAGGACTGGGGCGGCATCGAAACCAAGGTCCGCGAGACCGTCCAGCTGATCGAGAAGCACAGGAAAAGATGAGCGATATCCTCAACCTCCGTCCGGCCAAAGACTGCCGCTGGGATTGTGTGTCCTTCGGCGAGGTGATGCTGCGGTTCGATCCGGGCCACGGTCGGGTGCGCAATGCCCGCCAGTTCAACGTCTGGGAGGGGGGCGGCGAGTACAACGTCGCCCGCGCCATGCGCAAATGCTGGGGCAAGCGCGCCGCGGCGGTGACGGCGCTGCCGGTCAACGATCTGGGCTGGCTGGTCGAGGACCTGATGATGCAGGGCGGGGTCGACACCAGCCACGTGATCTGGCGCGAGTTCGACGGCATCGGCCGCAACACCCGGGTGGGCCTGAACTTCACGGAGAAGGGCTTCGGCGTCCGCGCCGCCCTCGGCTGCTCCGACCGCGCCAACTCGGCGGCCAGCCAGATCGCGCCAGGCGAGGTCGACTGGGAAAAGCTGTTCGGCGAGGAAGGCGTGCGCTGGTTTCACACCGGCGGCATCTTCGCGGCCCTTAGCCCGAATACGGCTCAAGCGGTCATCGAGGCGGTGAAGGTGGCCCGCAAGTACGGCACCATCATCTCCTACGACCTGAACTACCGGGCCAGCCTGTGGAAGAGCCAGGGCGGCAAGCCCGGGGCCCAGAAGATCAACCGCGAGATCGCCCAGTACGTCGATGTGATGATCGGCAACGAGGAGGACTTCACCGCCTGCCTCGGCTTCGAGGTCGAGGGCCTCGACGAGCACATCAGCGCCATCGACCCGGCCAACTTCAAGACCATGATCGCCACGGCGGTGCGCGAGTTCCCCAACTTCAAGGTCGCGGCCACGACGCTGCGCAACGCGAAGACTGCGACCTTCAACGACTGGTCGGCCATCCTCTGGGCCGGCGGCGAGTTCTACACCTCGCAGATGCGCGAGAACCTGGAAATCTTCGACCGGGTCGGCGGCGGCGACGGCTTCGCCTCGGGGCTGGCCTACGGCTTCCTGGAGGGCAAGGGACCGCAGGCGGCGGTGGATTACGGCGCGGCCCACGGGGCGCTGGCCATGACCACGCCTGGCGACACTTCGATGGTCCGCGCCGCCGAGGTCGAGGCGGTCATGCACGGCAAGGGCGCGCGGGTCATCCGGTGAACGCCACGTTGAAAAATCAACGTTCTCCTTAATTCACTTTCACGCTATGGTTGCCTTCTTGGAGGGGGCTATGGCGGCTTTGGAAATCGGCGAGGACCCACTGCGGCGGCACAGTCGCGTGGCCAGCATACTGGTATTGTTGGCAGTGCTGCTTGGGTGCGCAGCCTATGGCTTTGTAGGGCCACGGGCCCCGGTTGGAACGCCGATAAACGCGCCTAGCTTGGTGCTGTTCTCGCTCTGTGCCGCACTATTCTTCTTTGTTTTCCGATACCCTTTGGCCTTCAACGGCAGGAAATCTTGGCGGACCAACCTCGCAAACTTCCTTTGCCATATCGCCCTCGCTGTTGGATTCGGGCTCTTTTTTCACGCGGCCGTGGACGCTGGCGTCATGAGCATCGACTCGTTCGACGGCAATGAGGGCTTCTTCAAGATTGTCTTTCTGCTCTTCCTGGTTCCCGTCGCTGTTGGCACGTTCGTGGCGTTCTTTCTGCAGACAATACTCCGGTTCCCTGGATTGTTGCGGTTTCGATGGCTGATGGCCGGCGCGTTCGTCTTGGGCGCTTGCGTGGCGATCGTCCTTGAGTTCCTCGGTCCAGACAACACGCCGATGGTCTACTTGTCCGCCATAGTCGTACTTGCGGTTGGTCTGTTGTCGGTAGCAGTCGGGCTGTTCGCGGTCGCCAGTGAGTTGCCGCTCCGAAAGATTATATTTGATACGTTTCTGGTAATCGCAGGAATCTCGGCATATCTCGTTTTCAGTAAGCCGCTCATCGAGGCGATGACCAAAGCATCCAGTAGTTCAATTGAAAGCGACACACTTAATCAAATCGCACTCTTGTCAGCCATACTTCTGGGCCTTTTTGTCCTGGAGGGTTTTCTCGGCTTGGCGGGTCATTGGCTTGGACGATCACGGCGACGCAGGCGAGAGGATGACAACCGACCTGACAACCCCAGTCTGATCCTGTTTCTGGGGAGGTCTGTTGTTGCGCTGCTTTCCAACTTCTCAGTTCTGCTCACGCCCCTGGCGTGGCTGTCTTATCTGAGGAGTTCGGTCTTTTTGCAGCATCGTCTTGACGCCCGTTACGCGGTGGATCGGGCAGGGCGAAGACTTTCATTCTATTCAGGCGTGGCCGCCACCATTTGCTACCTGTTTTTGCTGTTTGGCGCGTTCTTCGCGATGAACGCATCCGGCGGTCGACCGAATGGCCCGGTGCTTGCTGTCGCCCTGATGGCTGCGGCGTTCTGCGTCTGGTGGCAACTTCGGCGGATCAGTCTCTATTATGAGAACGCTTAATCTTGCCCTGATCGTTCTTGGAATCGTTCTTTGCCTCGGGGCAGGTCAGGCCGCGACCTGTACCGAAGGCCCGTTTCTATTGGAGGTCAATCAAGGCCAGGATCGCGTCACCGTCGGATGGAACAAGCCTGCCGGATTGGAGGGGACCGACGTCGAACTGGAAATATCCGAACTCAGTCCCATCCTCACACGGCGGGGAAAGATAAAGGTCAAAGGGGGCGCGACGGCATGGGCATCGAGTTCTCGTAGGGCCTTGGGAACTGGTTTGTTTGACGTGAAGTCGCCGACGCAATGGACTGACGCAGGGGTGCTCACGCCCGGATCGGAATACAGCCTGCGGTTCAAGTTCATTTCTAAGGACAAGGCCTCCAAGAATCGGGTCGTGCACTGTGTCACCACGAAAGTTGCGCTCACCTCTTCGCACGAACCAAAGAGGCCTTCGCTGTTGGGCGATGCCAGGCTGGCGACGATCGGGCTCGCGGGCCTCTTCCTTGGACTCGTGATCCTGCCCGGTGCATTTTTCCTGTTTACCGCCGCGCCAGCTCTAGCGGATACGCCCAGAGCGCTTCGGGGAGATATCGAGATCAAATCCGCTTTGCGGCGCTATGCAGGCGATCGCTCAATGAAAGGGTTTGTGCGCACTCTTTCTTTCGTCGGTGCATGCCTGTTGTTGATCAAGACCCGCCTGCCCTTGATCTTGGCCGCCCAGATTGATCCAGAGGATGTTGGGTTTCTGGAGCGCGCGCTTGGCATTCTCGGTCGAATGAGCCCTCAAGAATGGCGTCTTGATCACCGCAACCTGTTGAAGGAGGCCACCGGTGGGAAGGCGGCCAAGCCTGTGAAGGCTAGGTCAAAGAAAAGCGCCCCGCCGTAACCGGCGAGGCGCTCCCTTTGCACACAAGAGCCGCCCTAGCGGGTGATGACTTCGAAGATCAGACCGGTCGCGATGGCGGCCAGCAGATAGTCGTTGCCCGAGCGGTACCAGTAGTAGCCGCGCGGCGGGGCGCGCAGACGGTAACGACCGTAGTCGTAGATCCGGTAGTCGTTCGAGCGGTAGTAGCTCGGCAGATAAGCGCCCCGGCGCCAGGCGGCGTAGCCCGGACGGTAGTAGGGATCGCTGTAGTAGGCGCTCGGCGGCGGACCGTAGTACCAGCGGTTACGGTAGTAGTAGCCGTTGTGGCGGGCGCGGTCCCAGCGGGCCTCGCGACGATCGCGGCGATAGTCGCGGCGGTCCTCACGGCGGTCCTGGCGGTAGTCCCGGCGATCTTCGCGCCGCTCGCGGCGATAATCACGACGGTCGTCACGGCGATCATCCCAACGATCACCACGGCCCTGGGCGGCGGCGTCGGTGGCGACAACCAGCATCGGGCCTGAAACACAGGCGGCGGCGGTCAGAGCCAATATCAGACGTTTCATGGTCGACGTCCTCCTTAAGGTCGACTGGGCGGTTCCCAAGGGAGGAAGACCGCACGTTTTACCCTCGACAGGCGAACAAGGTGAATCGGTGCGCCTGAACCGAGCCTGAACGGACGTGTCAGGAATGTCGTTCCAAGGGTGGTCCTGGGACCCCTCCAAAACCTTACCGGGCCTCAGCGGGATTCATCCCCGCGCAAGCGGTGTAAACGTAACTCTACCAGTCCCTTACCTGCGTCCTAACAGCCTGAAAGTATTTCGGAAAAAATCGCACAAAACGTCACAACGGCGTTCGCGGTTAACCCTGAATTCAGGAACGCGGCTCTTTCCTCATACCCGTGATCAACACGAACCGGCTGCCAGAACGGCGCCAAACAACGGGATACGGCATCATGATGATGAGCCACGACACCGACGCCCACATGCCCCTTCCGGGGCCCGATAGCTCGGGCGACGAGCTGTTCCGCATGGGCATGCTCTACTCGACCGGTCAGGGCGGCGCGCCGCTCGACTACGTCTCGGCCCATATGCTGTTCAACCTCGCGGCGATGCGCGGCTCGATCGAAGCCAAGCTGTACCGCAAGGAACTGAGCCAGGAGATGGCCTCGGACGAAGTCGCTGAAGCCCAGCGTCAGGCGCGCGAATGGCTGGCCCGGGCCTGATCTGATCTTTTAGCGATTGCTCTGCGGGTTCAGATCATAGCTGAACCCGAAGCTGATCGGGATCAGGTCCCGGAAGTACTGCTGCAGGAACAGGTTCGCCTCGGCGATATCGCTGCGCGGCACATAGACCAGATCGAAGCGGCGCAGCGGCACAAGATCCGCACCGCCCTGGTTCGAGCCCTTCAACAGATCCACAGTCCGCCGCATGAACCGCCCGTCGGCGGTGCGGCGCAGGATGACGACCTGCTTGCGCTTGGCGGTGGTGTTGAAGCCGCCGGCCATGGCCACCGCCTGCAGCGCATTGATGTCGCCGGGCATGTCATAGATGCCGGCCTTCTGGACCTCGCCATAGACGAAGACCTTCAGCGGCTGGGCGGTCTTGACCCCCACCGTGACCTGAGGTCGCAGCAGCTCGCGCGCATAGGCCTGTGAGATCGCCGCCTCGATCTCGGGCAGGGTGCGGTCGCCGACCATGACGCCGCCGATCAGGGGCAGGGCGATTCGACCGTCCGGCTGGATGAAGCCGGTCTTGTTCAGCTCCGGGGCGGAGGCGATGGAGATTTCCAGCTCGTCGCCCGGATAGACGCGGTAGGCCGGCTCGGCCTCGCTCCAGTCGGCATAGGCGATATCCGGGAAAGCCTGACCCCTCGGAGCCGCTGTAGGCCGCCCCTTGTCTTTTCCGCTGAACGGCCACGCCTGCGCGGCCAGGGGCGCTCCCGCCGCCAGGGCGACGACGCTTACAGCTGCAACAAGGATGCGCGCGCGGATCATGGTGCAAAGGTTAAGGAGAATGGGTAACGGACCGTTAATGCCGCCCGCGCCAGGGTGCCCTTGAAGAGAGGGCGTTTCGCAGAATCGCATGGCCTACGCCGGCAGCTGGACCAGTGTACCGCATGACCCGCCGGCCCGCGCCGACTGGGCCGGTCGGCCGCGCTATGCGGCCAGCGACTTCATCACCCTGCTGTGGCGCGAACTGCCGCTGATGATCGGCGTCTTCCTGGTCATCTTCCTGATCGGGGCCGGCTTCGCCATGACCCTGAAGAAGTCCTACACCGCCGGTTCCAGCGTGCTGGTCCAGCTGGGCCAGGAATATGTCTACGAGCCCCGGGCCGGCGACGCCGCCCGCGGCGCCGTTCCCGACACCGACAGCATGGTCGCTTCGGAAACCGAAATCCTGATGAGCGCCCAGCTGCGTGAGCGGGTGCTGCGAAAGATGGGACTGGCCACGGTCTACCCCACGGCCGGCGCCGCCTACGACGCCGCCCCGGCCGCCGAGAAGCCGTTGGTCATGGCCAAGGCCGTGTCGGACATGGGCGAGAAGATGAGCGTCTCGGCGACGCCGCAGAACCCCATCGTGCGGGTGACCTTCGAGCATGAAGACGCCGACATGGCGGCCAAGGTGCTCAACACCTACCTCGAGGAATATCTGACCTACCGCCGTGGCGTGCTGCAGCAAGCGACTTCGCCGGCCCTGGAGCGCCAGCGGGTGCTGTTCGAAGGTCGGCTGGCCGAGGCCGACGCCGCCTATCAGGAGTTTCTGGCCAACAATAACCTCGGCGACTTCATGGCCACCAAGAACAGCATGACCCAGCTGATCGGCCAGCTCGAGGGCCAGCGCTACACCCTCGACGCCAGCATCCAGGAGCGGCAGGGGCGCCTCGGCAGCCTCGACGCCCAGCTGGCCGGCATCGCTCCGACCAGCAACGTCTACAGCGACATCAACACCGCCGATACCGACAAGCTGGCTTCGCTGAAGGTGCAGCGGGAAGACCTGCGCAGCCGCTACACGCCCGACAGCCAGGCGCTGGTCAACATCGACGCCCAGATCAAAACCCTTGAGGCCGCCGTCGCCTCGGGACGCACCACCGCGCCGGGCGCCCGCCGCATCGGACCCAACCCGGTCTATCAAACCCTGCAGACCGAGAAGATCCAGCTGACCGCCGAGATCGCCAGCCTGAAGAGCGCCCGTGACGCCAATATCGCCCAGTACGGCGAGGCGACGACCAAGCTGCAGCAACTGGCCGAGCTGGAGCCGCAGTTCACCGAGCTGACCCGCGACCGTGACCTGTTGCAAACCTCGGTCCGCGACTTCAGCGCCAAGGAACAGCAGGACGAGGCGGCCCGGATGATCGCCAGCGAGAGCAACGACAACATCCGCATCGTCGAGCGCGCCTCGCCTCCGCCGAAGGCCGCCAGCCTGAAGCGGCCGGTGCTGGTGCTGGCCTTCCTGTTCGCCGGCTTCACGGCCCTGTGCGCGGGCCTGCTGCGGATGTTCCTGCGGCCCGGCATCCCGACGCCGGCCTCGGCCTCGCGCACCCTGGACCTGCCCGTGCTGGGTGCGGCGCCGCTGAAAGCGCGTTGATACCTCAGATAAGCTAGGCTGGCTGTCGCAGTGCGTGTTTGGCGATTCGACGAATGGTGGATTTGAGCGGCGAGATGGGGGGGCTGTGGGCGACGCTCGGCGCGTCCACGCCCGGCCGCGCGCGCGTCGTTCAGTTCGTCGCCGCCCGTGAGAGGGAAGGGACCTCAACCGTCGCCCGCGAGTTCGCCCGCTTCGCCGCCCGGCGGGCCGGCAAGACCGTCTGGCTGATCGATCTGGACCTGCAAACCTCGCCCCAGGTCACCGCCATCACCGCCGATCCCGGCCACTACGGGGCCTTGGGCAAGCCGGTCTCGGCCAGCCCGGACGGCAGTTGCTTCCTGACCGTCCAGCCGCGCCGCGCCGATGCCGAGGGCCGGCCCATCCCCGACGCCCGCTACGTCGCCGCCTACAAGGTGGGCGAGGCGAACTGGTGGGTCACCCGTTTTCGCCGCGAGGTCCTCAAGGGCCGCCAGACGGTCCACGTCCTGCCCAGCGGCGACTACTGGGCCGCCCTGCGCAAGCACGCCGACCTGATCGTTGTCGATTCTCCGGCCGCCGACCGCTCGCAGGCCGCCACCACCATCGCCCCCTTCATCGACCAGACCGTGCTGGTCGTCGCCGCCGACCAGGCTGACGTCCGGGCCCCGGCCCAACTGCGTGACGCCATTGCGGCGGCGGGCGGCCGGGTGGCTGGCGTCTTCTTCAACCGGGCCCGGATCGAACCGCCCGGTTTCCTGCGCCGAATCCTCTCCTGATTTTTGACGCCGGTTGGCCCGAACCGTGCTGGGCAAGGCGAGAACAGCAGGAGTCCGTCTCATTCCGGGGCGGGCTCATCCCGGAATTCGCGTCATGCCACATATCCTGTCCCAGAATCCGACAATGGGCGTCCTGACCATCCTCGCCTTCCTCATCGGCGCGGGCCTCGCCCTGCTGCCGCGCAAGACCGTGGCCAGCGGCGCGGAACGAGAGCAGGCGATCCTGGTCCGGTTCGGCATCGGGGGGCTGCTGTTCCTCTGCCTTGGGCTGTTCCCGCTCAACGTCGCCAACCACCTGCTGGCCGAGCGCTTTGCCTGGATCTTCGGTTCGGAGACCTTCGACGGCGGCCTGGTCGAGACCCTGACGGTGGCCTTCTACGGTGCGACCATCATGGCCATCGGCGTGCTGTTGGCCCGTCGGTCGGGCGAGGCGGCGACCCTGATCTGGCGCACCATCCTGATCCTGGCCGTTCCGACCCTGATCTTCCTGATCGGCGAGGAGATGAGCTGGGGCCAGCACATGCTGGGTTTTGCGACGCCCGAGGGCCTCCGGGAGGCCAACCTGCAGAAGGAAGCCAACGTCCATAACCTGGTCTCGCCGCGCGTCTATGACGCCCTCTATCAGGCTATCGGCTTCGTCCTGATCCTCGCGCCGGCCGCCGCCCTGTCGCCGCGGCTGATGAAGCTCTTGGGTCCGCTGGGCGCCGGCGCGCGGCTGGCCTTCACCTGGCCGGCCCTCTATCCGCTGTTCGCCCTGACCGGCTTCCTGCTGCAGCACGAGGTGTTCGAGGAACTGGCCGAGCTCAGCCTGGCCGTTACCCTGTTCTACTTCTTCGCCGCCTTCGACGCGGTCGAGCGCTCGTCCGGCATCGCCAGCCGGCAGGCAATCATGACGAACAGCGCCCATTCGCCATCGTGAAAGTCGTAGATCGACACCTCGGTCAGACTCATCATCGTGAAGATCAACAGGTAGGGCAGGGCGAGATAGGCCACCTCCCGGTGGTAGGTGGCCGCCACGGTGCGTAGCAGGGTCAGAACGTAGGTCGCGCCCCACAGGACCAGGCCACCGACGCCCAACCCGAACCAGACCTCCAGCCAGCCGTTGTGGGCGTGGCCGGCCGTGAAACCGGCGTCATGGGCGATCCAGCGGGCCGGCTCCCAGGGATCGCGATGATCCCAGAGGACGCCGTAGCCGAAGCCCTTGACCGGGTCGTGTTCCTGCATGGCGTGGATGGCGGCGGTCCAGATCTCGGTCCGGCCGGTAAGGGTCGTGTCCTTGTTGAGCAGCCCGAAGATCATGTCCGGGGCCAGCACAAGGACGGCCGCCAGCACCGCCGCGGCGCTGACCCCCAGCCAGGTCCCGACCACGGCCATGGCCGGCCCGCGCCGGAACAGGCCGACGACGGCGACGCCCAGTATCCCCAGCAGCAGGCAGAGCAGGGCGGTCTTCGACGTCGACAGCAGCACCAGGGCCGCGCAGCCCGCGAACAGCCCGGCCCAGATCCACCGTCTTGGCGGGGCCAGCACGGCTGCGGCGAGGCAGAACATCGCCCCCAGCGCCATCATGCCGCCGAGGCCGTTCTTCTCGGTCCAGACGCCTCGCCAGGCGCCGGGGAAGAGTTCGGTCATGATCCCAAGCCTTGGGGGCACGATGGCGAAGACGGCGCTCATGATCATCAGAAGGGCGAACTGGCCGGCGACCATCTCGGAAAGTTGGCGCAGGTTCCAGCGGGCGGCGATGACCGTGCCGGCCAGGGTGGTGAAGCTGAGCGCCAGCACCCGGCGCAGGGTCGCCCCGCCGTCAATCGACCACAGGCAGGAGGCGGCCGCGAGGGCGACGGTGGCGTAGATGATCGGTGTACGGCCCACGGCCTTGAAGGCCCGCACAGGGTCCATGGCGATCAGGAGGATGGTCGCGCCATAGGCGGGCAGGAAGCCGTACTTCAGCGCCACCAGCTTGGTCGGATCGGCCGCCCACCCCGTCAACGGCGCCGCCCAGCCCTGCATGTAGGTGAAGATCACGAAGCAGGAGAGCGCCATCTCGAACATCACCGGGATGTCGAGGCGGCCGGTCCGCGCCGGCGGGCTGAAGGGGACCGCCAGGGTCATCGGAGAACGAGGGCGCTTGCGTTGGGCATGGTCTGTCGGGCGAAGGAGACCACGAGTCCGCTAACGGACCAATCGTGGGAGGCCGCGCATTCTGTCGCGTCGCCCAATCCTTAACGGCGCAGCCGTATACCGGTCGTTAACGAAACTCAGAGGCCGGCCCGGGCCGCCCCTTGCGCCATGGTCACCACGTCGAAGGACGCTCTGGCCTTCCCGGCGAGCCGCGCCAGGGCCTGCGGCGTGCAGCCCCAGGCCGACGGCGTGTCAGCGACGTCGTGGGTGTAGAGGATCAGCCAGGCCTTGCGTCGGGTCGCCTCGTCCATCCAGTGCAGGGCCCTGGCTTCACCGTCCTCGCCTTCGATGCCGACGGCGGGCAGCTGGTTGGCGTCGGCGCCGTCGGTGACCAGGCCGGCCTGGACGGTGCGCAGGGTCTTGAAACGGCTGCCCAGGGCCCTCTTGGCGGCGAAGGAGACGTCGCCGTAGGGGTAGGCGAAGCTGACCGGGTCCGGAGCGCCGCGCTCGGCCAGGGCGACGCCGTTGCGGGCGACGTCGGCGGCGATGGTCGGCTGGTCGGCCTGGCCGCAGTCGAGGTGGCTGTAGGTGTGGCAGGCGACCTCATGGCCGCCGGCGGCCAGGCGGCGGGCGTCTTCCGACGAGCCGTAGCGGCCCATGGGACCGTCACCGTCCTCGAGGCCGGCGCAGATGTAGAAGGTCCCGCGCAGGCCGGCCGCTTCCAGCACCTGGGCGCCGGCGAGGGCGGCTGTGGCCGGGACGTCGTCGAAGCTGAAGGTGATCATCGGCCGGTCGAGCGACAGGCGCAGCGGCTTACGGAAGGCCAGGCGGGTGTAACGGCGGCGCAGCTTGCCGCGCAGGGATCGGTCGGCGGAATAGGCGTCCATCAGACGACCTCGGCGTAGAGGGCGGCGCGGTAGAGCCGCATGGCGAAGGCGCGGGCGCCGGCCGGCAGAACGCCGGTCAGGGCGGTCAGGCGGGCGGCCTCGCGCAGCAGGCCGCGCAGGGGCAGGTGTCGGATCAGTCGGGCCACCTTGAAGCTGGCGTAGCCGCTGACGACGTCGGGGTGCGCCTCGACGACGCGGGCGAAGTTGGCGGCCGACTGGCGGTACTTGCGGACCAGGGTCTCGGCGGTGTCGAGGCCCAGATGGCTGGCCGGAATGTCCGGATGAAGGATCGGCCAGCGCCGGGCGACCCGCATGGCCCACTCGACGTCCTCCCAGCCCCAGCCGGTGAAGCGCTCGTCGAAGGCGACGGCGTCGAACACGTCGCGGTGGACCAGCAGGTTGGAGGTGAAGACGTGCTTCTCCGGATTCTCGGCGCGTTGCCCGGCGGGCAGGCAGTCGCTGCGCTCTGCCATGGCCCGGTGCAGGGCAAAGCGCCGGTCGGAGGGCGTGCGCTTGAAGGAGAAGCCGCCGAAGGCGACGGCGGAGTCTTTCGCCGCGATGGCCAGCCAGTCGGCGACGAAGGTGTCGCTGTCGGGCAGCATGTCGGCGTCGAGGAACAGCAGGTGCTGGCCCCGCGCCTCCGAGGCCAGCCGGTTGCGGCCCTTGGCGCGGCCGGCGTTGGCGGCCAGCCGTACGAAGCGGGCGGGGCAGGGCAGGGCCTGGACCGTCTCGGTGATGCGGGTCGCCAGGGCGGCGTCCTTGCCGCCGTCGTCGAGCAGGACAATCTCGATATCGGGGGACTGAGCGGCCAGTTCGCGCACCAGCTGGGCCGGGTCGTCGCCGAGGAAGGGGATCAGGACCGACAGGCGCGGTTTGGCGCCGGCCCACAGGGAATTGTCGATGATCCAGTCGCTGGCCTGGGCGGTCATGCGGCGGCTCCCGGACGCAGGGTGCGCAGCAGGGTCCGGCCATGGCTGCGCAGGCCGCCGGCGTCGAGCATCCAGGCGGTGACGCCATAGGCCAGGGCGCCCAGGCCGGCCTTGAGGGCCAGTTCTGGAACCTCATCGATGTCGGGCAGCAGTGAGACCACCAGGATCATCGGCAGGCAGGCGAGGCCCGCCTTGAGCAAGGTGTCGATGGGCAGCGGCAGGGCGATGACCCGGCGGCCCAGCGTGAAGGACGCAACGGCGCCGGCGGCGTAGCTGGCCGTGGTCGCCCACATGGCCCCGTCGAGGCCGAAGTGGGGCACCAGGGCGAAGTTGAGCGCCAGGTTGAGGCCGGCCGGGAAGGTCATGGCCGCCATCAGCAGACGGGTGCGCTGGCCCAGGGTGAAGGCCTGGTGCAGGTAGTAGGTGGTGATCCCCGAGAAAAAGCCGCCGGCGGCGATCCAGGGCACCACCCGGGCGGCGCCCTGGGCCAGCTGGGGCCCGATCAGCAGTTCCGACAGGGGCAGAGCGACGAGGGCCAGGCCAACGGCGGCCGGCAGGGTCAGGAGGACCATGAAGCTGGCCTGTTCCTTCGCCGTCTGAACCAGGGCCGCCTTGCCGCCGCGCTCCAGGGCCGCGACCATGGCCGGTCCGCCGGCCATACCCAGCCAGACGAAGACCACGTCCTGGGTGCGGTTCGCGAGGCTGTAGCCGGCGTGATAGACGCCGACGCTGGCCTCGCCGAGAAAGGCGGCCAGCACGAAGCGGTCTGTGCTGGCGATGACCAGCGACAGGATCAGCGACAGGGAAATGGGCACGCCGTACTGGGCGTAGCTCTTCGCCCGCTGCGGCTGCCAGTGACCGCCCTTGAACAGCTTCAGCTCGCCCGGCAGCACGAAGACCAGGCAGATCACCGCGATCACCGCCATGCCCAGCAGGGCCGAGGCCCCGCCCATGCCCATGGCCGCCAGGGCCGCGCCGATGGCGAAGCCGCCGATGGTCTGGACGATGTCGAGGGTGGCGGCCGAAGCGACCTCGCCGTCGGCCCGCCTACGCTCCTGCACCAGGCGGATGCAGCTGCGGAACAGGATGGCCGCCAGGCCGGCGCTGATCGCGACCCGCAGCGAGTGCTGCAGTGGGGCCAGCCAGGCGACCATGCCGGCGAGCAGAGGGAAGCCGAGACCCAGCATCGACCAGGCCCGATAGACGGTCATCATGTGATCGGCCGTCTCGCCCCGCTCCCGCGCCTGGGCCTGGAAGCGGGCCATGGCGGCTTCGGTCCAGGTGAAGAGGGCGGTGTGGCTGAGAACCATGGCCGAGTAGGCGATAGCGTAGATCCCGTAGTCGGCCGGGCTGAGCAGGCGGGTGAAGACGACAATGGTCAGCAACCCAACCAGGCCCTGGGCCAGGTTGACAGGCAGATAGCCAAGGACGCCGCGCCAGAACATTAGTTCAACGCACCACGTGCCGGTCGCCCAGCAGGCAGGGAATGGTCATGGCCATGATGTAGAGGTCGAGCCAGAAGGACTGGCGCTCGATGTAGTCGATGTCGAGGGCCACGCGGCGCTGGACCAGCTCAGGCGTGTCGACCGGGCCGCGCGAGCCGTTGACGGCGGCCCAGCCGGTCATGCCGGGCTTGAGGCGGTGGCGGTGGGCGTATTCCTCGACGAGGCGCGAGCTCTCGGTGTCGCCGGTCTTCATGCCGACGGCGTGCGGGCGAGGGCCGACCAGGCTCATCTCGCCGGCCAGCACGTTGAACAGTTGGGGCAGCTCGTCCAGGCTGGTGCGGCGGATGAAGCGGCCGACCGGGGTGACGCGGTCGTCATCGCCGGTCACCTGTTTTGACGCGGTGTGATCGGTCAGCTCGTGCTTCATCGAGCGGAACTTCCAGACGCGGATTTCCTCGTTGTTGAAGCCGTGGCGGCGTTGGCGGAAGAAGACCGGGCCGGGGCTGTCGAGCTTGATCAGCACCGCGACGATGGCCATCACCGGGGCCAGCAGCACCAGGGCCAGGGTCCCGACACCCAGATCCTGCAGACGCTTCCACGCCGCCCGCTTCTCGTCGGTGGCGACGCCGGAAACGCGGGCCAGAGGCGCGTCGGCGATGCGGTTGATGACCGCGTTCTGGGCCGCCTCGCCGTCCATGTCGACGACCAGGCAGATGTCGTTGGGCAGCACGCTGAGCCGCTCGGTCAGCATCCGAACACGGGGCTTGGCCGCCGAGGTGACGGCGATCACCACCTGGTCGACGTAGGGCATGATGCGATGGCCGATCAGGGCGTCGAGGTCGCCCAGCACCGGCACGCCCTGCATCTTGGGCGGAGCGCGGCCCAGACGGTCGTCGAAGACGCCGACCACGTTCACTTCGCGAGAGGCCAGGGCGGCGGTGATCAGCCGGTCGGCGACTTCCGTGGCGCCCACAATGACGATGTTGGGGGTCAGGTAACCGGCCGTGCGCCAGCGGCGGACCATGGCCCACCAGATACCCTGCAGCATGGCCAGGCTGACGAAGGCCATGGCAAACCAGGAGACCAGCACCTCGGAGGGCGGCGAGCCGCCGACCAGCCAGACGCCGGCCGTCAGCAGGGCGCCGGCGAGAGCGAAAGCAGCCCCCAGCCGGACCATCCGGGTCCACAGCCGTCCCTGGCGCGGAAAGCGATAGAGGCCGACCCCGCCCAGCAGCCAGGCCAGCATCAGGGCCCCGGCGCCATAGGGGGTGACCTGCGCCAGGCTGGCGTTGATCCAGCCCTGCGGGGTAGCGAAATGGGCGCCGATCACGGCCAGCCCTACGAGCGAGGCGATATCGACGGTGCGGAATAGCTTTCCGACCATCTGGCCCTGGATGCGGTTGCGCAGCGGGGTCAGGCGGCCCGGACGAAGCGGGCCGCGGCGGTCGCTCTCTTCAGGCTCCGGATCGGCCACCAGCCCTCGGCGCAGATCGTCGCGCAAGGCCTTGGCGGCGGCGACCCAAGGCTCATCGGTGGGCTGCGGGGCAGGGGATATGGTCATGACGGCCGTAACCTTGCCATGAGGCCCCTGATCACCCGGTTAACACGGTTCACCGGAGCGCGATCCGGCGAAGTGGCTCCCGGTTCGCCGGGTGAATCGCGCTCCCACTCAAAGTGGCGAGCCTGTTTTTCCGATCAGACGGGAGGTGTCTGATCGGAACAGGCTCGACGCGGCGTTTCCGATGATTGCAACGGCGCGCCGAACCGGCTATCAGCGCCCCTCGCCTGGGGTGACGTGGCCGAGTGGCTGAAGGCACCGGTTTGCTAAACCGACGTACGGTATAAAGCCGTACCGAGGGTTCGAATCCCTCCGTCACCGCCAGGCGTTTCTTCCTTTTCCTATTCCGGCCGCACCGCCTGCCAGAGCGCCAGCCCCAGCAGCGGCAGCCAGGCCAGCAGGAACCCGACGGTCAGCAGCCAGACGTTCTGGGCGTTGCTTAAGGCGGCCAGCACCCCGATCGCCGGGGCCAGCAGCAGGAGGCCGAGGATCCAGCGGCGCGGCTCCTTTTCGAGGCAGACGGCGGCCAGGATCAAGGCGTGGGCGGCCAGGGCGCCGAACTTGATCCAGGCGGCGGTCGAGGAGGTCGGCAGCATGGCGGCCTGAGGCTCGAGGGCGGGGGTGATCGCCAGCAGGGTGAAGGTCTCGACGTAGTCGGCGACGAGGGCGACGACTGCGGCGAGGATGGCCAGCAGGCTGGGCAAGCGCAGGCGGCCGCCGCTGATGAACAGGGCCGCGCATATCCCGAACAGGGTGTAGCTGGGGATGTAGGCGATCACGTCCAGCTGGTTGATCGCGTCCATGGCGTGGATGGCCAGGCCCCGGCAGGGATCGGCCGGGGCGCCGAAGATCTCGGTCAGCTGATCGGCCTTGCGGGCGAATTCGAAGTCGATGACGGCGCCGTCGGCCAAGCAGCCCTTGGCGGCGGTCACCGGTCCCAGCAGGCGGAAGGCGACGGTCACGGCCAGCGAGGCCAGGCCGAAGACGCCGGCCAGGATGGCCCAGAGGCGCGGTGTGCCGATCGTGCGATCCATGGTCTCCCCCATCTGTCTTGCGCCGATTTTGCCGAACGCCGGGCGGCGACGGCAAGAGGCTTTGCAGGCCGGGGCGGCGGCGGCATGCTGGGCGAAAGCCTGGGGAGGCCGTCGTGATCAGCTTTGAAACCCTTCGCGCCCGCGCCGCCGCCCGCAAGGGCGGGGACGAGGCTCTGGCCGCCCTGATGCCAGCAGTGAAGACGCCCGCCGAGCTGGCGGCGATCAGCGATGACCGCTGGCTGTCGATGATCAGCCGCTGTGTTTTTCAGGCGGGGTTCTCCTGGACGGTGGTCGAGAAGAAGTGGCCGGGGTTCGAGACGGCCTTGTGGGGTTTCGACCCCGGCCGCTGCCGGGAGATGGATGACGAGGCCTTCGACGGCCTGCTCAAGGACACCCGCATCATCCGCAACGGGGCCAAGGTGCGCAGCGTCCAGCTGAACGCCGCTCTGCTGATGGACCTGGCCGCCGAGCACGGCAGCGCCGGGGCCTGTTTCGCGGCCTGGCCGGCCGAGGACTACGCCGGGCTGCTGGAGATGCTCAGGAAGCGCGGCGACCGGCTGGGTGGCGGGGCAGGGGCCATGGCCATGCGGTTCATGGGCCGCGACGGCTGGGTCCTGTCCCAGGACGTGGTGAAGGCGCTGACCGGCGCCGGGGTCATCGACGGGCCCACGACCTCGAAGACGGCCCAGCGGGCCATCCAGAAGGCGTTCAGTCAGTGGGCCGAAGAGAGCGGCGCGCCCTTCGCCCATATCTCTAGGACATTGGCGCTAAGCGTTGATTAGACGGCCTTTATAGGCCTCACGCAGGACCTTCTTGTCGATTTTGCCCGTCGCGGTCAGGGGGACGGCGTCGAAGATGACGTCGTCCGGCATCCACCATTTGACGATGCGGGGTTCGAGGAAGGCGAGGACGTCTTCCTTGCTCACCGACTGGCCCTCGTGGGTCTCGATGACCAGCAGCGGGCGCTCCTCCCACTTGGGATGCGGCACGCCGAAGACGGCGGCGATCTTCACGCCCGGGCAGGCGACGGCGATGTTCTCCAGGTCGATGGAGCTGATCCATTCGCCGCCGGTCTTGATGACGTCCTTGGCGCGGTCGGTGATGCGCATGAAGCCGTCGGCATCGAGGGTGGCGATATCGCCGGTGTCGAACCAGCCGTCGGCGTCGGCGGCGTCGGTCTCCTTGCGGAAATAGCGCTGGATGGTCCAGGGGCCGCGCACCATCAGGGCGCCGCTGGTTTCGCCGTCGTGGGGGGCTTCGGTCCCGTCCTCGGCGACGATCTTCAGCTCGATGCCGAACTGCAGACGGCCCTGGCGGGTCCAGATGACCTCATCGACGTGATCCTCGCCGCCGGCAGCCAGGCCGGGGGTCGGCGTGGCGACAACGCCGAGGGGGCAGGTCTCGGTCATGCCCCAGATCTGCAGGACCTGGACGCCGTGCTTCTTCTTGAAGGTCTCGGCCATGGCGCGGGGTACGGCCGAGCCGCCGATGATGACGCGCTTCAGGGTGCCGACATTGCCGCCGGTCTGGTCGAGGTGGGCGAGATACATGGTCCAGATGGTCGGCACGCCGCCGGAGAAGGTGACGCCCTCGTTTGCGATCAGTTCGCCAAGGCTGACCGCGTCCATCTTCTCGGCTGGCAGCACCAGCTTGCAGCCGTTGATCGGGGCGGTGAACGGCAGGCCCCAGGCGGTGGCGTGGTAGAGGCTGGAGCAGGGCATGACCACGTCGAAGGCGGTCAGGCCGAAAGCGCTCGAGAGCCCCGCCGCCATGCCGTGCAGGACCACGGCCCGGTGGCTGTAGAGCACGCCCTTGGGATCGCCCGTGGTGCCCGAGGTGTAGCAGAGGAAGGCGCCGCCGTTCTCGTCGAGGGCGGGCCAGGGGAAGGGGTCTTCGCCCTCCGCGGCGATCAGGGTCTCGTAGTTGAGCGCGCCGACCGCGCCGGCGTCGTGGCCATCCTCGTCGGCCATCAGGACGAAGGTCTTCACCGTCGACATGCGCGGGGCGAGGCGCTCGATCACCGGCTGGAAGGTGCGGTCGTAGAACAGGATGGCGCTCTCGGCATGCTCCAGCACGTAGAGGATCTGGTCGTCGAACAGGCGCGGGTTGACGGTGTTGAGAACGGCGCCCAGGCCCGGGACGGCGTAGAACAGCTCCAGATGCCGGTGGGTGTTCCAGGCCAGGGTGGCGACCCGGTCGCCGGATTTCACGTCCAGCTTTTCGAGGGCGCGGGCCAGGCGGCGGACCCGCTTGCCCATGCCGGCGTAGTCATAGCGGTGGATACGGCCCTCGACGGTGCGCGAGACGATCTCGACGCGCGGGTGGGCGGTCTCCACGAAACGCAGGATCGAGGTGATGACCAGCGGGGTGGTCTGCATGAGGCCGGGGATCACTTACGTTTCCTCAGAGTTTTCTTGTTGCGGTGCGTCTAGCCGGAAAGCTTCCCGCGACGCCAGCCGCCACTCGCGGACGATGCGGGTCCACCAGCGGATGCGGGCCTCGTCGTCAAGGCCGTCGCGTTCCTCCAGCCAGACGATCATGCGGTCGACCCAGAGGCCAAACAGGCTGCCGCCGGCCAGACCCGCGCGTTCGTCCGCCCCTTCGGGAGCGCCTGGCCTGGGCTCGAACAGCGGGCGGGAACGCTCGTTGAAGATGGCCCGCAGGCGGTCGCCCCAGTCGGATCGGTCGGCCCCGCCACCGCAGTTCTTCAGCACCACGAGGAAAGGGGCGGGGTCCTTTCGGGCCCGTTCCAGCACCCGGGCGACCAGCGAGCCGTACCCGGTCCAGGGTTCGTCGTAGGCGGCCAGGACCGTCCCCTCCACGCGCTCGAAGATGGCGTCGACGATGGCCTCGCGAGAGGGAAAAAGGCGGTAGAACAGGATCTTGGCGGCGCCGGCGGCCTCGGCGAAGTCGCGCATGGTGGCCCCGTGCAGGCCCTTTTCCAGCATCACCTTCGCGGCCACGTCGAGGTATTCGGCGCGCCGGGCGGCGGCATCGACTCGGGGTTTGCGGGTGGGGGCGGAACCGTCTGCCATCGGCGGTAAGGGGGCCTTTCCGTTGGGGCTTGTCAAATGAAACCGATTGGTAACATACTTGGGTCTCCGGGCGCAGACCCGGCGCGGAGGAAGCCCCGGAGGAAGCCATGACCGAACTTGTCCGCCACCTTGAGCTCGACGGCCTGACCCTGACCCCGCTGACCCCGACCATCGGGGCCGAGGTGGGCGGCATCGACCTCAGCCAGCCGACGACGCCGGGGCAGGTCGCGGCCATCCGCCAGGCCCTGCTCGACTGGAAGGTGCTGTTCTTCCGCGACCAGGACATCGACACCGACCAGCACATCGCGTTTGCCGCCAACTTCGGGCCGCTGGAAGTGCATCCCTTCGCGCCGCACAAGCCGGGCTATCCGGAAATCCTAGCCATCACCCATAACAGGGAGAACAGGGGCCGGGAGAACACCTGGCATTCGGACGTGACCTGGCGGCTGGAGCCGTCGCTGGGGTCGATCCTGCGGGCCATCGAGTTGCCGCCGGTCGGGGGCGACACCCTGTTTTCCGACATGTACGCCGCCTACGAGGGCCTGAGCGATGAGGTAAAGGCCCGCGTCGATGACGCCGTCGCCGTGCACGACTTCGCCCACTTCCGCGCGGCCATGCGCAAGCGCGGCAAGACCGAGGAAGAGATCGAGGCCTTCAACAAACAGTATCCGATGGTCGAGCATCCGGTGATCCGCACCCATCCGGAGACCGGCCGCCGCTGCATCTACGTCAACGCCGCCTTCACCCAGCACATCGTCGGCTGGGACAAGGCCGACAGCGACGCCATGTTGAAACACCTCTACGCCCAGGCCGCGATCCCGGAATACCAGTGCCGGTTCCGCTGGGAACCGGGCTCCATCGCCTTCTGGGACAACCGCGCCAGCCAGCACTATGCCGCCAGCGACTACTGGCCGGCCGTGCGCCGCATGGAGCGGGTGACCATCGTCGGCGACCGGCCCTACTAGGCTATCGAAGCGGCCTACGATTATGACCCGGCGATCGGCCGGCAAGCAGAGCGAATGCGGCAAGCCCTTGGCGGGGCGTGCTTTTTCGGTTGGCTACGGGGCTGTGATTGTAGGCAGCGGCGTAGCGGAGGCGTAGGTCTGCGCGCGGGGTTTGTAGGCCGGTTTGAGGCGTCGGCTGCCTACGGGCTGGCAGGACGCTTTTGAGGCCGGCGAAAAC
>NZ_JBYCZQ010000016.1:0-32997 GCF_057586315.1 Caulobacter sp. SRI_014
TCATCCTGAAAAGCCGGCCAGAACGAGCGGTTCGCCCGGAGTCCGCCGCCAGGTAGGCGCCGGGGTGTCAAAAGGCGCCTACATTCCCCGCGCCGGCGCCAACGCCATGCCTACGCGCGCGCCAACATCCGCAGCCCCCACACCACCCTGAATACCACACCAGATCAAAGGCTTACGAAGCGCAAGTCTCTTGCCTGCCTCGGAACCTGGTATAATCGTTGACCGCTTCGCTAGCCTCAGGGGTACAGCCGGGAGGTGGTCCAGCCCTCGCCGGACCGCGCGAACACCAGCCGCTCGTGCAGACGGAACGGGCGATCGCGCCAGAACTCGATACTCTGCGGCGTCAGGCGGAAGCCCGACCAGTGCGGCGGGCGCGGCACCTTGCCGAGGCCGAACTTCAGGCCCATCTCGGCCACCCGCTTTTCCAGCGCAAAGCGGTTTGGCAGCGGCCGCGACTGCTCCGAGGCCCAGGCCCCCAGTTGGCTGTGGCGGGCGCGGGTGGCGTGGTAGGCGTCGGCCTCGGCCTCGCTGACGGGGGCGACGGTCCCGCGAATGCGCACCTGACGGCGCAGGGACTTCCAGTGGAACAGCAGGGCGGCCTTGGGATTGGCCAGCAGCTCCCGGCCCTTGGCGCTCTCGAAGTTGGTGAAGAAGGTAAAGCCTGACGCGTCCACGCCCTTGAGCAGCACCATGCGGGCGTCCGGCAGACCGGTCTCGTCGACCGTGGCCAGGGTCATGGCGTTGGCGTCGTTGGCCTCGGACTCTACCGCCGCCTTCAGCCAGGTTTCGAACAGGGCGATGGGGTCGGCCTCGGGCAGCAGGGGCAGCGGCTCGGCGCTGGTCACCTGGGTGACGTAGTCGTCTTCGCTCGGCGAGGCGGGGATCAGGGTGTCGTCGGCCATGACCGCTATGTAGCGCCGCCCCGCTCATGTCGCCACGCTTAACCCGGAATTGACTCTGTGCAGCCCACGGTGAGCCCAACAATAACAGGGGCGCTGATGGTGGCGGCCAAATCCATGGATACCCGCAAGGCGCGGGCGCTGCTTGGCGTGCGCGGCGATGTCGGCGAGGCGGCCCTGCGCGCCGCCTTCCGAACCGCCGTCAAGGCCGCGCACCCGGACCGTCCGGGCGGCGATGCCGCCAAACTGCGCGCGGTGGTCGAGGCCTATGGCCTGCTGAAGGCCGCCAAGCCCCCCGAACCGGCGCCGCCCCCGCCGCCGAAGCCTGTCCAGGCTGACGGCATCGAGATCAGCCCCGCCCAGGCCGCCGCCGGCGGCCGTATCCTCACTCGCCTCGGCGATGGGAGGCGACTGGCGCTGGACCTGCCGCCCGGCCTGCGCCCCGGCGACACCGTGCGCGCCGGCGAGACCCTGCTGACGGTTACGGTCAAGGGCGCGGCCGGCCTGACCCTGCGCGGCGATGACCTCTGGCTGAGCGCGCAGCTGCCCCATCAGGCCGGCGGTCGCCTGCCGCTGGCCACCCCGACCGGCCCCAAGGAAATCTGGATCGGCCGGCGCGACATCGCCCGGGGCCTGGTCCGGCTGACCGGCCAGGGCCTGCCGGCCCGGGGGCCCCACGCCGCCGGCGACCTGATCGTCACCCTCAAGCCCCCGCCCCCGCCGACCGAAAGCGGGGCCCGCAGCCGGCTGCGCGCCTTCCAGGCCAACTGGGCTCCGGTCTTGTAGGCTGGGGCGATTGCGCTAAGACGCCTGCACGATGTCGCACAACACCTTCGGCCATCTGTTCCGCGTCACCACCTGGGGCGAAAGCCACGGCCCGGCGCTCGGCTGCGTGGTCGACGGCTGCCCGCCCGGGATCGAGCTGACCGAGGCCGACATCCAGGTCTTCCTCGACAAGCGCAAGCCCGGCACCAGCAAGCATGTCACCCAGCGCCGCGAGAGCGACACGGTTCGCATCCTGTCGGGCGTCTTCGAGGGTTTCACCACCGGCACGCCGATCTCGCTGATGATCGAAAACGAGGACCAGCGGTCGAAGGACTACGGCGAGATCGCCCACGCCTTCCGCCCCGGCCACGCCGACTACGCCTACATCGCCAAGTACGGTCGGCGCGATTATCGCGGCGGTGGCCGCTCCAGCGCCCGCGAGACCGCCGCCCGCGTCGCCGCCGGAGCCATCGCCCGCAAGGTCGTCCCGGGCGTCACCGTCCGCGCCGCCCTGGTCCAGGTCGGACCCCACGCCATCGACCGCTCCGCCTGGGACTGGGCCGAGACCGCCAACAACCCCTTCTTCTGTCCCGATGCCGCCAGTGCGGCCAAGTGGGGCGAATACCTGGACGGCATCCGCAAGGCCGGCAGCTCGACCGGCGCCATCGTCGAGGTCGAGGCCGACGGCGTGCCCGCCGGCTGGGGCGCCCCGATCTATGGCAAGATCGACGCCGAACTGGCCGCCGCGCTGATGTCGATCAACGCCGCCAAGGGCGTCGAGATCGGCGCCGGCTTCGCCGCCGCCGCCCTGACCGGCGAAGAGAACGCCGACGAGATGCGGGCCGGCAACAACGGCCCGACGTTCCTCAGCAACCACGCCGGCGGCGTTCTGGGCGGCATCAGCACAGGCCAGCCGGTCATCGCCCGCGTCGCCTTCAAGCCGACCAGCTCGATCCTCACCCCGCGCCGCACCCTCAACGAGGCCGGCGAGGAGATCGAGCTGCGTACCAAGGGCCGGCACGACCCCTGCGTCGGGGTGCGCGCCCCGCCGGTCGTCGAGGCCATGACCGCCTGCGTCCTGGCCGACGCCTTCCTGCGCCATCGGGGCCAGGTGGGCTAGCGGCGCCGGGCGGCGCGCTCTACCAATCGCTACATGAGCCAGTTCGATTTCGACGCCGTGGTGGTTGGCGCGGGGGCCGTCGGCCTTGCCTGCGGCTATGCGCTGAGCAAGCGCGGGTTGGTTGTCGCCGTCCTCGAGAAGGAAGCCGCCATCGGCCAGGGTGTCTCCTCGCGCAACAGCGAGGTCATCCATGGCGGTCTCTACTATCCGACCGGATCGCTGAAGGCCCGGCTGTGCGTGCAGGGGCGGCGGATGCTCTACGCCTTCCTCGACCTGCACCACATCGACTACCGCCGCTGCGGCAAGCTGGTCGTGGCCACCACGTCGGACGAGGTTTCGCGCCTCAACGCCATCTGGGACCAGGCCCTGGCCAACGATGTCGAGGGCATGGAGCGACTGACCGGCGAGCAGGCCCGGGCCCTGGAGCCCGGCCTGAAATGCGAGGCGGCGCTGCTGTCACCACAGTCGGGCGTCTTCGACAGCCACGGCTACATGCTGGCCCTGCAGGGCGAGATCGAGGCGGCCGGCGGAGCCGTGGTCACCTCGACGCCGTTCGAAGGCGCGACGCCCCTGGCCGGCGGCGGCTTCACCGTGCGGGCCGGCGGCGCGGAGGCGACAGAGCTGACCTGCCGCCTGCTGGTCACCGCCCCCGGCCTCTCGGCCCAGGGCGTTGCGGGTCACATCGACGGCTTTCCCGCCGACCAGATTCCCCCCGGCCACTACGGCAAGGGTGTCTATTTCCGGCTGCAGGCCAAGGCGCCGTTCGAACGGCTGATCTATCCGCCGCCGATCCACGGGGCGTTGGGCACCCACTATCGCAAGGACCTCGGCGGCCAGGCAGTGTTCGGACCGGACCTCGA
This sequence comes from Caulobacter sp. SRI_014, assembly GCF_057586315.1. Taxonomy (NCBI): domain Bacteria; kingdom Pseudomonadati; phylum Pseudomonadota; class Alphaproteobacteria; order Caulobacterales; family Caulobacteraceae; genus Caulobacter; species Caulobacter sp. SRI_014. The sequence continues at coordinate 3,645 of NZ_JBYCZQ010000016.1, forward strand.
ATATGTCGCCTCCGAGGACTACAGCGTCGATCCGGCCCGGCGGGACGCTTTCGCCGCCTATATCCGCAAGTTCTGGCCCGACCTGCCGGTGGAAGACCTGTCGGGCGACTACGCCGGCATCCGGCCCAAGCTGCATGGGGCGGACGAGCCGCAGCCCGACTTCCAGATTCGCGGGACCGAGACCCACGGCATCGAGGGCCTCGTCGCCCTGTTCGGCATCGAGAGCCCCGGCCTGACCAGTTCCCTGGCCATCGGCGAAGAGGTGGCGAGGTTACTTGTGATCTGACAGGCAGGCCATCCGCCCTGCCCTAGCCCTTCGGCGTCAGCTTGATGAGCGAGCCGCCGTCGGTCAGCACATAGACCGCGCCGTCCGGGCCGACCCGCACGTCGCGGATGCGCTGTTTCAGATCGGTCAGCAGCCGCTCCTCGCCGACCACCTTGTCGCCGTCGAGGGTCAGGCGCACGAGATCGCGGTCCTTCATTCCGCCGACGAACAGGCTGCCCTTCCAGGCCGGGAACAGGCCGGCGTCATAGAAGGCCATGCCCGAGGGCGCGATCACCGGGTCCCAGTAGTAGACCGGCTGCTCCATGCCGTCCTTGGCGGTGAGTCCGTCTCCGATCGGCTTGCCGTTGTATTCCAGGCCGTAGTTGATGGTCGGCCAGCCGTAGTCCTTGCCACGGCGCGGAATGTTGACCTCGTCGCCGCCACGCGGGCCGTGCTCGACGGTCCACAGCTCGCCGGTTTTCGGATTGATCGCCGCCGACTGGATGTTGCGGTGGCCGTAGGACCAGATCTGCGGCAGGGCCCCGACCACGGAGGTGAAGGGGTTGTCCCTGGGGATGACGCCGTTCGGATAGATGCGGATCACCTTGCCGAAGGCGGCGTCCAGCTTCTGGGCCTGCATGCGGCCGGCCATTTCCGAGCGCTCGCCGGTGGTGATGAACAGGAAGCCGTCCGGAGAGAAGGCCAGCCGCGAGCCGAAATGCATGTTGTTGTCGAAGGCCGGGGTCATCCGCCAGAGGACGGCGACCTCGGTCAGGGCCTCGCCCACCAGCTTGCCGCGCGCCACCGCCGTGCCGTTGCCGCCCTCGCGCGGCTCGGAGAAGCTCCAGTAGACCCAGCCGTCGTGGACGGCGACATCGAGCAGCCCGCCCTGGCCCTTGGGATCGACCGGCGGAAGGCCGCCGACCGGGGCCGAAAGCTTGCCGTCCTTGCCGACGATACGCAGGGCGCCGCCCTTTTCGGTGACCAGCATCCGGCCGTCCGGCAGGAAGGCCAGGCCCCAGGGCTTATCGAGACCGTCCGCCACGGTGACGGTGTTGAACGCGACGCCGGCGCTCTTCAGCGGCGCGCGGGTCTGGCCGGGAAAGGCCGGCTTGTAAGGGGCGTTGGCGGCGCGGGTTTCAAGCGGCCCGCTGGTCGCCTGCGGGGTCTGCGCATCGCTGGGTTGGCCGCCACAGGCGGCGAGGACAGCGGCGGCGGCAAGGACGGTCAGGCTGCGCATGAGAAACTCCGGAATGTGACTGTCTCCCTAGATAGGGTCAGTCGCCACCTCGCAAAGTCCTCATCGCGTCGGAGGGATCCGCATCCTCCACATGAATTAAGGACCAGAGGGCAAAGAACAGCAGTGGCCAGCGCTGGGCCTCACCCCGCTCATCGGCGAAGGCGGCCCGCACGGCGTCTGCGTCCAGCACCTTGGCGACGGTCTCGACCCGCGCGATCCTTGGACCGAGGTCGGCCGCGCGGGGGGCGATCCATGCAGCGACCGGCACGGTGAAGCCCTTCTTCCGCCCCCAGGGGTCCGCCGCGGGGCAGTGCCGTTCCAGCCACTTGCGCAGCAGCCATTTGCCGTACTTGCCGCGCAGCTTCATCCGGTCGGGCAGGTTGAATGCGAATGCAGAAACCTCCGGATCGAGGAAGGGAGTGCGTCCCTCCAGCCCGTTGGCCATCAGGCAGCGGTCGAGCTTGAGCAACAGGTCGTTGGGCAACCAGGTGGCGACATCCGCCGCCTGGGCCTGCTGCAACGGCGTGCGGCCCGGAACGGCGACCTGCGCCGCCGCGTCCCGCCAGTCGTCAATCCAGGGCGAGCCGGCGCGCGGCTCGGCCGGGCGACCGCCCAGCCACGAGGGCCGCATGGCCCGGCGATAGCGGCCATAGCCGCCGAACAGCTCGTCCCCGCCCTCGCCGGTCAGCACCACGGTCAGCTCGGCCCGCGCCGCCTGGGCCAGCTTGAAGGTCGGCAGGGCGGCGTAGTCGGCGGTGGCGTCGTCGAAGGCCCAGGCCACCTTGGGCGCGATGGACCAGAAGTCCTCTTCGGTGAAGGTGGTCTCGCGCCAGTCGAGGTTCAGGGCTTTGGCCACCCGCTCGGCCTGGGCCCGTTCGTCGCGGGCCCCGGGGGCGTCGAAGCCGCAGGTGTAGCCGATCACCGGCCGTTCGTTCAGCCGGGCCATCAGGGTGGCGACCGTGGCGCTGTCGACGCCGCCCGACAGGAACAGTCCATAGGGCACGTCCGAGCGTTGATGCACCCGCACGCTGTCCTCGAGCACGGCGTCCAGTTGTCTGAGCAGGGAGGCCGCGTCGCCCGCCGTCACACCGGCCGGCGGCAGAGCCGGCCGCACTCGCAGTTCCTCAATGAAGTCGCCCTTCACCTCGGCGACGGCGCCGGGTGGCAGGCGATGGCATTCGTGCATCAGGACAGGACTGAAACTGTAGTTCAGCGCCAGAAGCTGGCCGGCAGCGTGTTCATTGACCTGCAAAGGGCGATCAACCAGCGAGCGCGGCTCTGAGGCGAAGACCACACCCTCGCCCTCCTCGCGGCCATTCAGGCCATCGCGGAAATAGAGCGGCTTGATGCCGAAGGGGTCGCGCACCAGCCAGGTCCGGCCATCGCCGCCGATCAGGCAGAAGGCGTACATGCCGCGCAGCCGATCGAAGGCCTTCTCACCCTCCAGGGCGTAGATGTGCAGCAGCGGCTCGAAGTCGGAGCCGGTCGCCAGGCGGTCCTTGAGGCCGAACTCCTCGGCCAGTTCGAGATAGTTGTAGATCTCGCCGTTGCCGATGATGGTCGAGCCGGCGGCGTGCAGCGGCTGCCAGCCGCCTTCCAGGTCGATGATCGACAGGCGGGCGTGACCGATCGACCAACCCTTGCCGTCCTCGACCCGGATGCCGTTGGGGCCCCGGTGAGCAATCCGCTGGATCAGCGGCCGGGCCGACGGCCCGCTACCGCCGGCGTCTTCGGCCAGCACCCCGGCGATGCCGCACATCAGGCGGCTCCGAACTGGGCGAACAGCTGGTTCCACTGGCCGACGACGGCGCCTTGGCTGAACTCGGCCTCGACGCGGGCGTGGCCGTTCTGGATCAGCTTGATGCGCTGCATGGGGTCGGCCAGCAGGGCGGCGGTGCGTGTCGCCAGGGCCGCCTCGTCGTCGATGGGAATCAGCAGGCCGTCCTGGCCGTCGCGGATCAGCGCCTTGGGCCCCTGGCTTTCGGCGGCGACGACGGGCAGTCCGTGGGCCCAGGCCTGGATGACCACATTGCCCAGCGGCTCGTAGCGCGAGGGGAACAGGCAGACATCGGCCGTGCGATAAAGCGCCGGGGCGTCGGTGCGCCAGCCGAGGAACCGTACCCGATCAAGCACGCCCAGCGAGCTGGCCAGGGCCTTGAGCTGTTCCTCCAGCGGGCCGACGCCGGCGATCCACAGATAGGCCTCGGGCAGGCTCTTCAGCGCCTTCAGCGAGACGTCATGGGCCTTGGCGGTGTGCAGCCGGCCCATGCCGAGCAGCAACGGCACGCCCTCGGGCGTATCCAGGCTGGCCCGGTCGACGGGCGTGACCTCGTCCGGCGCGGCGGCGAAGTTGGGGATGTAGCGAACCTTCTCGGCCGGCCAGCCCTGGCCGATCACCCAGTCGACGATGTCCTGGGTATTGCCGACCAGATGGTCGAAGCCCTGGTAGTTCTTGAGCTTGTAGTAGCCGCCGAGACGTCCGATCCGGGCCCACGGCCCCTTGGGCGTATGGCGCGCCGCCCGGTTCATCCAGGCGACCAGCAGCCGGGCGTTGACATCCTTGGCCAGGGCCGAGACGCCAGGGCGCGTCAGGAAGTCGATGGGCCCACCGAAGCTGAAGGTGCGGGCGGCGACGCCGGCGGCGGCCAGAGCCTTCTCGCGGCCGGGGTTCTTGCGGATCGCCGCAGCCTGGTCGGGACCGCCGGCGCGCAGGGCGCTGACCAGCTGAACGAAGTAGAGCTCCGCCCCACCCTCGCCGCCGGATCCCAGAAGATGCAGGACGCTCATCGCCCCGGACCCTAGAGCGGGTTCCGATAAGTGGAAACCGGTTATCGGATCAAACGCGCGACAAATGGAATGTGCGCGATGGCGCTGAACGGAACCACCGCTGCGCCGGGAGGGGCAATCTTTTGGGAGAGGGCGTCATCGGCGCTTGAAGAGCCGTTTCAACGCCCCTATAAGGCCGCCTCCCTGGCACGCACGCCTTGAATGGCTGGGTAGCTCAGATGGTTAGAGCGGTGGATTCATAACCCACAGGTCGGCGGTTCGATCCCGCCCCCCGCCACCAGGGCCTTTCACAGACGAGCCGTTCCAACCTAGGGTCAGCCCGACGGCGGATGAGCCGCATGCAAGGACCTCTCGTGCCCGCCGCCCCGCCGCCCGATATCGACACCTTGATCCGCGACAGCCAGGCGCTGCGCGCCAGCCGCCGCGGGGCGCAGGCGCGTGAACCGGTCATCGAGATCATCGGCCTGGTCGATCCGAGCGGCGCGGGCCGCAGCCGCTGGAAGGGCGATCCTGAATGGACGTTCTCGGCCAACCTGATCGCCTGGCGCCTGCCCGGAGGCCCGGTGCAGCGGACGCCCGTCCGGCTGGAACGACCGGCCGATGATGACGCCTATGCCGTCCTCGGTCCCGCCTTCGATCCCTACGACCTCGTCCGGATCAAGGTTCGCATGCCGCCGCCGGAGGATGACGGCGTCCGCCAGGCCTTCCTGGAGGGTTTGGTCCACACCATCGTCGACGACGACGAGCTGGAAGCCTTCGCCGCGGCGCTGCAGGCGCCGGTGGTGGTCCAGGACGCGCGACTGGGCGACCTTACCCTCGACCGGAGCCTGTCCTGGTTCAACGGCGAGGTGGCCTGGCGCGGCGGGAGCGTCCGGGTGCATCTGCCCGCCGGCCCGGACGACAGGCCGCTGATGGTTCCGGAGGCCGGCGCCGTCGTGGCCGCCCTGGCCGATTGGGACGAAAGGGCTCGGCGGCGCATCCGCGAGGATCTGCTCGACCTCTTCAACGACACCTGGCGGGATGAGGCGAGCGACCCGGCGCCGCTCTCTGTTGACGCTTTCCAGGCCCGGCTGAGCCTCAGCAGTTTCGACCTGGATCAGGAGCGAGGCCTGACCTTCTGGTACGATGACGGCGACCTGTTCGCCGGTCACAGCGTCGAGGTGCGGGGCAGTTTGGACGACGGTTTCAGCTCCGCCGCCCTGGCCGGCTGATCAGGCCGCGGCCGAGTTCTGCGCGTTGGCGGCTTCGCGGTCGCCGTTCAACACCTTGTCGAACACCGTCAGCAGGCGCTCGGCCTTGATCGGCTTTTCGACGACATCGTTCATCCCGGCGGCGATGTAGTCGCGCACGTCCGAAGGATCGGCGTTGGCGGTCAGGGCGACGATCGGGACGATGCTGGCGGGGCCGGGCAGCGCGCGGATGGCGCGGGTGGCGGCGACGCCGTCCATGCGCGGCATCTTGATGTCCATCAGGATGAGGTCGTAGCAGCCGATGGTGGCCATCTCGACGGCCTCGACGCCGTCGACGGCCTGTTCGCTGGTGCAGTCGAACATCTCGCACAGGGCCTCGGCGACCATGCGATTGGTGGCGTTGTCATCGACGATCAGGATGTGGGCGGCGGAGGCGGCGATCATGCCGGCGGCGGGCGCGGCGACCTGTTCGACGGCCTCGGGGGCCAGCAGGCTGAAGACAACCGTGGCGCCGGAGCCCGGGTTGGTCTCGGCGCGGATGACGCCGTTCATGGCCCCGGCCAGGCTGGCGGCGTGGGCCATGCCGAAGCCGATGGCCAGCGGCTTCTCGCCGTCGATGGCTTCGAAGATGCGGGCCAGGCGGGCCGGGTCCGGGGTCTGGCCGGCGTCACGCACGCGGGCCTCCAGGGAGAGGCCTTCCAGGGCCGGACGGGCGCTGAGGGTGACCTCGACGGCGCCGCGGCGGGTGGCGCTCAAGGCCCGTTCGACCAGGCCGTCGAGCAGGTCGGCCAGGCGGTCGGCGTCGAGTTCGGCGGCCAGCTCCGGCGCGCCGTCATAGGCGGTCAGCAGGGTGACGCCGGCGGTGGCGGCACGGGCGGCCCAGCGGGCCTCCAGGCTGTCGATGACCTCGCGCAGCAGGGTCGGCCGGGGCGCGAGGGGGGCCAGGCCCGCCTCGGTCGCCTGAATGGCGCTGGCCCGGTGCATCAGGCGGTGCAGGTCGGCGAAGCTGTCGGCCAGGGCCTGGGCGCAGCTCTTGCTGTCGGCGGGCAGCGGCTGGCGGATCAGGGCGTCGACGAAGGTCTGGGCGTCGTCCAGCTGGCGCAGGATTTCGGCGGCGAGGACCTGGGTGTGGGCGATAGTGGCGTCGTGCCGGGCCCGCGAGCGGTCGCCGCGCGCGGCCAGCAGGTTCACCGCCGTGCCGACGCCGAGATAGAGGCCGGCCTCGGTGACAATGAAGCCGCCCATGAGGGCCCGCCGGTTCTCGGCCAGCATTTCGTCGCGGAACTGGGAGGTGCGGGTCGCGCCGTCGATGGTCAGCGGAGCCAGGTCCATGACCGAGGCCACCGGCGTCGGGCCAGGGGGGCGGGCGGCCTCGAAGGCCTGGCGGCGCAGCAGGCCGACCGGGCGGCCATCGCTGTCGACCACGGCCAGAACCTGGGCGTCGGGCTGGTCCTCGAAGGCCCGGCTGGCCGCCGCCACATCCGCGTCCAGGGACAGGGGGGCGCGACGGTCAATCAGGTGATCAAGGCGATCCATCAGGGCGGGTCTCGTTGGCCGCGGGCCGTTCTGACCTGCAAGCTTGGAGTGTGATCCTGCACCATCGCGCTTTCAGACAGGTTAAGCCTGCAACCGCGCAAAGAAAAAGCGGCGGAGACCGAGGTCTCCGCCGCCCTTACTCTAGATACCGGTGTTCGGCTTACATGCCGAAGGTCTTGGTCACCGAGACGCCGAAGGTCCGCGGCTCACCGAAGAAGCCGTTGCGGAACAGGCCCGAGGAGTCGTCGGTCAGGTAGGTGTCGGTCAGCACTTCCTCGTCCGTCAGGTTCTTGACGAAGAGTTCGAAGCTGAGACCCCAGCCTTCGTTCGCCACAGTGAGGGTGGCGTTGGTGTTGGACCAACCTTCCAGCTGATCGGCGTTGGAGTTGTAGATCCGCGAGAAGCTGTCGGTCTGCTGGTAGTAATCGCCGCGCAGGGTCGCGTCCCAACCGCCGAAGTGCCAAGTGTACTGGGCGCCCAGCGAGAAGGTCCATTCCGGCGAGTTCGGCAGCTTGTTGCCGGACAGATCGGCGGCGACTCCGTCGCTGATCAGACCGCCGAAGGCGTTGGTGCCGGTGGCGATCGGGCTGTTGGGATCGCCCGCGATCAGCGGGGTGCCGGCCGTGGCGGTGGTGACCGCTGTGCAGACGCCCAGGATGGCGAACGGGTTGTTGGTGGCGTTCGAGGTCGACAGGGCCAGGGCCGCGTTGGCGGTCGTAACCACGCAATTGGAGGCCGCGCTCGACTTGACCAGCGTCAGGGCCGGGTTGTCCTGGGTCCGGTTGAAGACGTCGATCGAGCTGCCGTCCTGGATTTCGGTGTGCAGGTAGCCCACCGTCATGTTGAGGCGGAAGTCATCGATCGGCTCCCAGATGCTTTCGAACTCGACGCCGTAGATCTTGGCGTCGATGTTCTCGTTCACCGAGGTGCGGTTGACGATCTTGGAGACCTGATAGCCGATGTAGTCGTAGTGGAAGATGCCGGCGTTGGCGACCAGGCGGCCGTCCATCAGGGTGTTCTTGGTGCCGAACTCCCAGGCATCGACGAATTCAGGCTCGAAGGTCGGCGAGAAGCAGCTGACCCCCGCCGAGGCCGAGCACGGCGGGTTGACGCCGCCGCCCTTGTAACCGCGCGAGTAACCGCCGTAGAGCAGGCTATTGTCGGTGACTTTCCAGTCGACCACCAGTCGGCCGGTGAACTCTTCGAAATCAGCCTTCAGGTGCGGGGTGGTCGGGTCGAGCGGGACGCCCGTTCCCGGGACCACCAGCACAACCGGCCGGTTTTCGACGATCTTCCGATCGTGAGTGTAGCGAAGACCGCCGGTGATCTTCAGGGTGTCGGTCAGGTTCCAGTAGACTTCACCGAACACCGCGCGGGATTTCAGGTGATACTCGCCGGTGCTGTCATAGTAGTTGCGGCCCGAGCGGTTCGGGTTTTCGTTCGGATCGACGAAGCAAGGTGTGACGTTGGAACAGGCGAGAACCGAGGCCGCCGGCGGCAGCAGGTTTTCGAGCTGGGGGGCGCCCGTCAGGGTGTTGCCCAGGACGTAGTAGTCACCGTTGGAGGTGAAATCGAGATAGATGCCGCCGATGTTGAAGTTCACCGGCCCGTCGAAGTTCGAGGACAGACGCAGTTCCTGGCTGAAGTTCTCGCTCTGGCCGCCGGAAATATCAGCGGTCGTAAAGAGATTCGACGCGCCCAACTGTGGATCGTTGATGAAGCCGCCCGGGAACACCGCCGCGTAAATGCCCGCGTAGCCGGGCAGCGCCGCATAAGCGTTCACCGGGTTCGGTACGGCGTTCAGCGTCTTGGTAGGGACAATGCGGTTGTAGTCCTGCTTGGTGAACAGGCTGTTTTCCGCATAGGAGGTCAGCGAGGTGACCGTGAGTTCGTCTGTGATGTCCCATTCGGCGTTGAACTGGATGATGTCCGTCTCGGCCTGGTAGACCGGGTCGAAAGAGGACTGGATATTGCGGATGTCCGGGTCCTGCATCACGCCAGCCAATTGGTCGCCGGTGGTGAAACCAAACAGGGATCCGAACAGGCCACCCAGGGTGCCGCGGGTATCCGGCGTGCCGAGGGTGCCCGGCCCGCCGGCCTTGACGTCCTGGCAACTCTGGCTGAACAGACCCTGCTGGATGTCGGCGATCAGGCCCACACCCGAGAGTGGGACGCCGCCGACGCTGGTCGGACCGCTGTCCTTGAGACAGAACTGCTTGCCGATGCGCGAGCGCTTGTCGTCTTCCTCGAAGTGATCCCACAGCAGGTAGGTGCGGAAGGTGTCGGTCGGCTCGAAGGAGACCGTCAGACGGGTGTTCCACAGGTCGCGGTCGTCGACATCGTTGCCGGTGGTCAGGTTGTCGCCGTAGCCGTCGCGCTTGAGGTAGGCGCCGGCGGCCCGGATGGCGATGGTGTCGCCGATCGGGATGTTGATCATCGCGCGGACCTTGCGCGAATTGTAGTTGCCGACTTCGCCGCGGATCAGGGCTTCGAAGTTGTCGGTCGGCTTGGCGGTGATGACGTTGACCACGCCGCCGGTGGCGTTACGGCCGTACAGGGTGCCCTGCGGCCCGCGCAGGACTTCGACGCGCTCCAGGTCGAAGAATTCCGACTCGAAGAGGTTGTTGGCGGTCAGCGGGGCGTTGTTCAGGTGGATGCCGGTGCCGGCGTCACCGGAAGCGGCGACCAGCTTGGCGCCGACGCCGCGGATCTGGAAGTTGTAGCCGGTGAAGTTCCCCTTGGAGAAGTTCACGTTCGGGATGGCCAGAACCAGGTTGGGACCGCCGTCGATCTTGGCCTTTTCCAGGGATTCCTGGTTGAAGGCCGACACCGCGATCGGAACGTCCTGGATGGCTTCCTCGCGCTTCTGCGCCGTGATGATCAACTCACCGACGGTGGTGCCGCTTGCGGGCTCCTCGTCCTGAGCGAAAGCCGGAGCGGCGACAGCCATGATGGCAAAGGCGGACACGCCGACAGCCAGCGTCCTCCGCAGGCGCAGAGAATTGTGCATTCTAACCCTCCCCGGGCGCCGCCGGCCTGAATTGGCCTGAACTGCGGTCGCCGTATGTTTCCTCAGTGCCGCGTCTTTGATTGCTGTCGGGGACGCGCGACACTCCCCCGCAGCTTCCATGGATGACATACGCGCATTTGAAGACTGTCAATGTCCTGCGGGTAGGTGAACGGCGATAGGTTACGGCTTTTCACCTGACTGTGGCCCAATAAACGCGCCGTTTTCCTGCCCTCGGGCGAGTTGCTCCATCCACAGGAGAACTGACGCAAGGGAACCTGCCCCTACGGACAGTCAAAATTGGCGCGACTACTCAAAAACGCCTGAGTCGCCACCTTTCCCCAGCGGGAGTTTCAGGGCCCTCGGGGAGTTTCGGCGGCGCCCCAACTCCTGTAGACCCCCGGGAGATGAGTTACGCGGTCAAGGAAATCTTCCTCACCCTGCAGGGGGAGGGCGGCCAGGCGGGCAAGGCGGCGGTGTTCTGCCGCTTCGCCGGCTGCAATCTTTGGTCCGGCCGCGAGAAGGACCGCGCCGGCGCGGTCTGCACCTTCTGCGACACCGATTTCGTGGGAACCAACGGCCCGGGCGGCGGCCGCTTCAGGACGGCCGAGGCGCTGGCCGACGCCGTCGAGGCGGCCTGGACGGGCGGTCCGGACGATCGGCTGGTTGTCTGCACCGGCGGCGAGCCGCTGCTGCAGCTGGACCCGGCCGCCATCGACGCCCTGCACCGCCGCGGCTTTTCCATCGCCGTCGAGACCAACGGCACCCTCCCCGCCCCGGCCGGAATCGACTGGGTCTGCGTCAGCCCCAAGGCCGACGCCGGGGTCGTCCAGATCAGAGGCCAGGAACTGAAGCTGGTCTGGCCCCAGGCCGGGGTCGATCCGGCCGCCTTCGAAGACCTCGATTTCGAGCGCTTCTACCTGCAGCCCATGGACGGTCCGGACCGTGAAGGCGCCACCGCGGCCTGCATCGCCTATTGCCTTTCGCACCCCAGGTGGCGTTTAAGCACCCAAACTCACAAATACCTCGGCATCGCCTAGGGCATTTGAGCCCGCGATCTCCTATTTTCCGACACAGATGACCCAACCCCAGTTCGAGATCACGAAGGCAGCCACCTTCGACGCCGCCCACCATTTCCCCAACGGCCCGGTGGACAGCCCCTACACGCGCCTGCACGGCCACAGCTTCCGGGTCGAAGCCACGGTGCGCGGCGAGATCAGCGGTCCGATGGGCTGGGTGACGGACCTCGGCGAACTGGACGCCGAGCTGAAGGCGGTCGCCGCCGAGCTCGACCACGGCCTGCTCAACGACAAGCCGGGGCTCGAGACCCCGACCCTGGAACACCTCTGCCTGTACTTCGCGCGGGCCCTGAAGGACCGTTTCCCGGGCCTGTGCCGGGTGGTCATCTCGCGGCCGACGATCAACGAGAGCTGCGCTCTCTCGCTCTAGCCGATCGGCTTGTCCTCATCCGAACTGCGGCGCCTTGGCCCCGAATAGTTGGGATCAACCCGCCGGCGACGGTCGGGGCCGAAATAGCTCTCATTGCGGATGAACTGCCGGGGATGCTCCACGACCCGGGTGATCCGGTCGATGACCCCGCGCGCGGTCACCGGCTTGGCGAGGAACTCGGTCACCCCGGCGTCCCGCGCCTCCTTGACCCGCTTCTGGGTCGAGTGGCCGGTGATCATGATGACCGGGCACATCTGGTTGGGGCTGTCGGGCGAGTTGCGCAGCAGCCGCGTGAAGTCGATGCCGTCCAGCGGCTGCATGGCCAGGTCGCTCATGACGATGTCGATGGCGTGCTGGCGCATGATGTTCAGCGCCTCGGCCCCGTCGGTCGCCTCGAAGACCCCCTTGACGCCGATGGCCCGCAGGATCTCTCCAATCAGCACACGCATGTGGTGGTTGTCGTCCACCAGCAAAATCTTGAGCAGGTCGAAGCGCACGTGTGTTGGAGGTCCCGTAACGGTGTTCAGTCGGAGCGTTACGAGGCTAACCCATTGGTGGTCAACGAAAAAGGGCCGGTCGCATCGCGACCGGCCCGCATCTACTCGCTGTCCGATTGTTTAGTTTGAATCAACCAGAACGAGTTCCGCGTCACTGACTGCCGTCACCGTCAGGACTCCCTCGTCCCTGATGGCCGCGCCGTCGCGGGTCTTGAGCGAAACGCCGTTGACCTCGACCTCGCCGGTGGCGGCGACCAGGTAGCCGTGACGGCCGTCGGCGAGATCATATGTCGCGGTCTCGCCGGCCTTCAGGGTGGCGCCGAGGACCCGGGCGGTAGCCCGAATTGGCAGGGCGTCCTCGTCGCCCTCGATACCGCTGGCCAGGGCCACGAACTTTCCCGACCGATCGCCCTTGGGGAACGGCTTGGCGCCCCAGCTGGGTTCGCCGCCACGGGTTTGCGGCTGGATCCACAGCTGGAACAGGGTCGTGGTCTCGTCTTCCAGATTGTACTCGGCGTGACGGATGCCGGAGCCCGCGCTCATCACCTGCACATCCCCGGCGCCGGTGCGGCCGGTGTTGCCCAGGCTGTCCTGGTGGGTGATGGCCCCGGTGCGGACATAGGTGATGATTTCCATGTCGGCGTGGGGGTGCGGCGGGAAGCCGGACTTGGGCGCGATGGCGTCGTCGTTCCACACACGCAGGTCGCCCCAACCCATGCGGGTCGGCTCGTACCAGTTGGCGAAGCTGAAGTGGTGGCGGGCGTCGAGCCAGCCGTGATTGGCATGGCCGAGCTGCTCGAAGGGGCGGCGGTCGATCATGGATAAGTCCCTATCTGGCGGGTTGTTTGCGCCATCGAGAGCCTAGATAGGAAGCATTTCGCAATATGCAACAGCTCTGGTGCCAGATATTTCTACCGCCCTCTCCGTCATCCCGGACGGCCCGCAGGGACGATCCGGGACCCAAGGGGTGACGTAGCACGGCATTGGCGGACGCGGTCAGCGGTGACAGTGGGCCCTGGGTCCCGGCTCTCCGCTACGCTACGGCCCGGATGACGGTGTGGAGGTCAGGCATAGAGCGCCGCGATCTGGGCCGCCAGCTGCCCCATGCGCTCCCGCAGCGCCGGCGGTTCAAGCACCTCGACGCCGGTTCCCAGCTTCATCAGGTCACGGGCCGTCCAGTCTGGAGCTTCCATCGGCGTCTCGATGATCCCCTCCACCACCTCGGTCACTTCCACCCCATCGCGCCGCAGGGCGTAGAGGGCGTCCGGCGTCACCTTCAGCCGGGCGACACCCTGTTTCAGGCTTTCGGCGTAGTCGGCCTGGGCCCTTGTCCAATGGTCGGCCAGCGCGAAGTCGGCCGGCCGCTCGAAGCCGTCTTCGGTCACCTCGGCGGCGATGACCTGGGAGGCGCGATAGGTGCGAACCTCGCCCCGGGAACGGGCAATCAGGTACCAGGCGCCGGCCTTCAGCACGAGGCCGAGGGGTTCGAGCACCAGTTCAACCGGCCGGCGCGGGCCGTAGCGCACGGCCAGGCGCCGGTCGCGCCACAGGCCATCGGCCAGCACCGTCAACCAGTCGCCGCCATCGGCCTGGCGGAACCAGCCGACCGGGTCGAGGTGGATCCGCGCCTGGGCCCGCATGGCCGCCGCCCCGGGGCCCTCCTGCAGGGCCGCCAGCACCTTGAGCTGCGCATCGGCCATCGCCTGACCCAGCCCCAGCTGCGCCGCCGGCCCCGGCAGGCCGGCGAGGATCAGGGTATGGGCCTCCTGATCGGTCAGCCCCGTCAGCCGCGTCCGATAACCGTCGAGCAGAGCGAACCCGCCGCCCGGCCCCCGGTCGGCATAGACCGGCACCCCGGCGGCGCTCAGCGCGTCGATGTCGCGATAGAGGGTGCGCACCGACACCTCGAACTCGGCCGCCAGCTTCTCCGCGGTCATCCGGCCACGGGTCTGCAGCAGCATCAGGATGGAGAGGAGTCGGCTTGAACGCATTTTTCGACTGTGCCGGATAAATCCTGACAAGTCCTGTCAGGTAGCGCCAACTACCTCTCGCCTCGCTCGATTTTCCCAGGAGGCTTCCATGACCCGCCGAGACGTCCTCACCGCCGCCGCCGACGTCGCCACCCCCGCCGTGGCCCGGCATCAACAGATCGTCGAACTGCGCCAGTACGCCATGCGCAAGGGCCGCCGCGAGGCGCTGGTCACGATGTTCGAAGAGAAGTTCATCGAGAGCCAGGAGGCGCTGGGCTCGACGGTCCTCGGGACCTTTCGCGACCTCGACAACCCCGACCGCTTTGTCTGGCTGCGCGGCTTCGAAACCCCGCGGACCCGCCACGACGCTCTCGACGGCTTCTACACCGGCCCCGTCTGGCAGGCGACCCGCACCGCCGCCAACGCCACCATCGCCGACTCAGACGACGTCCTGCAGCTGGCGCCTATCCAGCCTTTCGACCTGGCCGGCCAGGCCCGGGTCCCGGTCGGTTCGACCGCTGCCTCCACCGCCGTCATCACCGCCACGGTTTGCCCCGTCGCCAGGGGCGACGAAGCCGCCTTCGCCGCCCGGTTCGCCCGCGACGTCGCCCCGGCGCTGGCCGCCGCCGGCGCCCCGGTAATCGCCGCCTTCGCCAGCGATCCGGGGCCCAACAGCTACCCCCGCCTGCCGATCCGCGAGGATGTCACCGCCTTCGTCTGGTTCCAGGCCTTCCCGGATGAACAGGCCCAGCGCCTGTTCGCCGCCGGCCCGGGCGACGCCTTCATCCGCGCCCTCGCCGCGCACATCACCGGTCCCATCCAGGTCCAGCGCCTGCAGCCCACCGCCCGCTCCCTGATCCAGGGCCCGCCGGCGCCCGCCGACGGCCGCAAGGACTTCGACTTCCTGACCGGCTCCTGGCGGGTCAAGCACCGCCGGCTGAAGGCCCGGCTGGCCGGCTCCACCGACTGGGAATCCTTCGAAGGCTGGTGCCAGTGCCGCAAGACCATGGGCGGCCTCGGCAACGTCGACGACAACATCCTCAACATCCCCACCGGCGCCTACGGCGCGGTCGGCGTGCGCCGCTTCGATCCCGGGCTGGACCGCTGGTCCATCTGGTGGCTCGACGCCCGCTACCCCGGCATCGAACCGCCGGTGCACGGGGCTTTCAAGGACGGTGTCGGGACCTTCACCGGCGAGGACGTCTTCGAGGGCAAACCCATCCTCGTCCGCTTTACCTGGTCGAAGATCACCCCCATCACCGCCCACTGGTCCCAGGCCTTCTCCCCCGACGGCGGCACGACCTGGGAGGTCAACTGGGACATGGATTTCGAACGGGTCAGCTAACCCCGATTTTCGGTGAGTTGGGGTGTGTCGCTGACGCTGAAGTCCTGACCCCTTGTAGGGTTTCCTCCCCGAAACCATCTCGGCTCCACCGGATTGTCTCCGGTGGAGCCTTTTCATGAGCGAAGCCGCCGCCGCCGAAACCCTGGTCATCGCCTGCCCGACCGACGGCGCGCTCAACCGCGTCCCCAAGGATCGTCTCGGCGGGGCGCCCAAATGCGGGGTCTGCAAATCGCCCCTGTTCGCGGCCAAGCCCGTCGAACTCACCGCCGCCAGCTTCGACCGCCACGCCCGCTCCAGCGACCTGCCCCTGCTGGTCGACTTCTGGGCCGCCTGGTGCGGTCCCTGCCAGGCCATGGCCCCAGCCTTCGCCAAGGCCGCCGGCCAGCTCGAACCGGCCGTGCGCCTCGGCAAGCTCGATACCGAAGCCCACCAGGCCATTGCCGGCCGCTACAACATCCGCTCGATCCCCACGATGATCCTGTTCCACAAGGGCCGCGAGGTCGCCCGCACCAGCGGCGCCATGCCGGCCGAGGCCATCGTGCATTGGGCGCGGAACGCCATGCTCCCCGTCAGTTAGCTCGAACTGACGCCTTGCAGCATCGCTGCACCCTCGTGCTCTTGATTCCAGCCCAGGATTTTGTATTGTTACAAATCTCTTACTCAAGGAATTTGTCGCATGACTGCATCGGGGTTGTCTTTCGGCACGCTGGACGCCTACCTGGAGGCCTACAAAGCCGACTATCGCTTGGCCGTAATTCCCATTTCGCTCGTCGCCGAACACCTCGGTATGTCGGCCGCCGGCGTCAGCGCTATGCTGCGCGACAACCGGCTTGACGCCGTGCGCATTGGGCGAAGCCCGTTCGTGAAACTCGACAGTCTCCTGGCCCGTGAACAGAAGCGAGCCAAAGAGGTCGACGCCGTAAAGCGATACCTCGAAGGCGTCGCGCGGGCGCAGCGGGACCACGTTTTCTACGAACCGGTGATGGAAGAGGTCGGCCTCAACTGGCGTATTCCGGCGGACAGGAATCGGATCGGCGAAATTCTTGGAGCGATCTCCGAAATGACCGACAGCGGCCGGCCAAAGTGCCTTCTCACCGTGCTGGTCCATCGCAAGACATCCGGCCGCACCCGTCCCGGACCGGGCTTCTTCAACCTCGCCGAGACCTTGGGGTATGAGTGGTCCGACGACGACGATTTCGTGGCCAAGGAAACGGCGAAGGTTCTGAAGGCCTATCGCGGAAAGTAGAGCCTGGAACGAGATTGAGGTCTCGGCCTTGGCGCCACGTCGCTTCCGCCGTCGCCGCCGCCCATGGCGGAACCTTGGGTGTGACCTCGGACGCCGACGAAACCCGCTTCACCTTCCCCATGGCGGTTGACGGACGGCGACATACCCGGGTTTCAAATTCCTCCGGCGCGAGGGTTCACGGCTCACCTGCCGACGACCCAGCCGTGGGTGTCCCCTGGTGGCCGTCGGGAGGAAACAGGGTGGTCGAATACGGCGGCATGGTTGGACGGATGCGGGCGGCAGATTGGTCGAAAGACGGTCCGCGGTTGGTCATTATGATCTTGATTTTAAACAATAATATTCTCGCTCGAACGGGCCAGATCTGCTACAATCACCGTTTCATCCGCCCCTTCGGTCACGCCATGACCCCCTGCCCCCTAACTGGGCGCTCACGCGTTGATGCCGAATGACCGCTGACGCCGAACCGCCCGACACTGGCGAACCCCAGCTCCTGCGCGCCATCGGCCCGGTGCAGATGATGCTCTACGGGGCCGGCAGCATGATGGGCGCCGGCATCTACGGTCTGGTCGGCAAGGCGGCCGGGCAGATCGGCTCGGCGGTCTGGCTGTCCTTCCTGGCGGCGCTGGTCGCGGCCCTGTTCACCGGCCTCAGCTACGCCGCCCTAGGGTCGCGCTATCCCCGGGCCGGCGGCGCGGCCTACATGACCCATCATGCCTTCCGCATGCCGCTGCTGACCCACATCGTCGGCATGGCCACCGCCTTTTCCGGCCTGACCTCCATCGCAACCGGCGCCCTGGTCATCGCCGAGAACCTGCAACGGGCCCCGATCCTGGCCGAGTTCCCAACCGTCATCCTGGGCCTTGGCTACCTCCTGCTGATGGCCGGCATCGTCTTTCGCGGCATCAAGGAGTCGATCTGGGTCAACATGGTCTGCACCCTGGTCGAGGCTGGCGGCCTGATCCTGGTCATCGCCGTCGGCGCCCGGTTCTGGGGCCAGCAGGACCTGCTGCAGTTCGCCCCCTCCACATCCGGCGCCGCGGCGGTGTTCGCCCCCCTGCTGGTGCTGCAGGGCGCGGCCCTGACCTTCTTCGCCTTCGTCGGGTTCGAGGACAGCCTGAATGTCGCCGAGGAGGTGAAAAACCCCCGGGTCACCCTGCCGCTGGGCATGATCCTGGCCATGGCCATCACCGCCGTCCTCTACATCGGGGTGGCGATCACCGCCGTCTCGGTCATCCCCTGGCAGGCCCTTGGCGAAGCCAAGTCCCCCCTGGCCGACGTCATGCACAAGGCCGCCCCCTGGTTCCCGGCCTGGACCTTCGTTGTCATCACCATCGCCGCCGTCGCCAACAGCGCTCTGGTCAACTACGTGACGGCTTCACGCCTGCTGTTCGGCATGGCCCGCGATGGCCGCCTGCCGGCCCCACTGGCCAAGGTCCACGCCGGCCGGCGCACGCCGCATGTGGCCATTGGCTTGCTGCTGGCCATCCTCATCGTGCTGGTGCTGTCGGGCGGTGTCACCCAGCTGGCCGAGGCGACGGTGCTGTTGCTGCTGACCGTCTTCGTCGTGGTCAACGCCGCCTTCCTGGTCCTCAAGCACCGCAAGGACGAACCGCGCGGCGCCTTCGAGCCGCCGGTCATCGTGCCGCTGCTGGGCCTGCTCAGCTGCGCCGGCCTGCTGGTCGTACGGCTGACCACCGGCAACTGGCAGGCGCCGGCCATCGCCGGCGGCATGGTCCTGCTGGCCCTGGTTCTCTACGGCTTCGTGCGGGTGAGGGTTCCGAAGGCCCCACCCAAATCCGTCATCCCGGACAGCCCGCAGGGCTGATCCGGGACCCAGGGGCCGGTGCAAAGGCGGTTGATACAGCGAGCGCCGTCACCCCCTGGGTCCCGGCTCTCCGCTTCGCTCCGGCCGGGATGACGGTGGGTTTTAAGCCGCCGCCTTTTTCTCCCACTGCGCCCACAGCGCCGCTTCCTCGCGTTCGGCGACCTTGACGCTGGCTTCCTTGATGTGGCCGTAGCCGCGGATCTTGTCCGGGATGGCGGCGATGCGGGCGGCCAGCGACAGGTGGTCGGCGTCCAGACCGGCGAGCAGGCGGTCGAGACCCGCTTCGTAGGAGGCGATCAGGCCGCGCTCCATGCGCCGCTCTTCGGTCTTGCCGAAGATGTCGAACGGCCCGCCGCGCAGGCCCTTCATCTTCGTCAGCATCGGCAGCACGGTGGTCAGCATCCAGCCGCCCAGCGCGATCTTCTGCGGCTTGCCGTCCGGACCCTTGGGGGCGATCAGCGGCGGCGACATCCAGATCTTGGCCTTGCCGCCCTTGAACACGGCGCCGAGCTCC
Organism: Caulobacter sp. SRI_014; assembly: GCF_057586315.1. NCBI lineage: Bacteria > Pseudomonadati > Pseudomonadota > Alphaproteobacteria > Caulobacterales > Caulobacteraceae > Caulobacter > Caulobacter sp. SRI_014. The sequence goes on from NZ_JBYCZQ010000016.1 coordinate 22,516, forward strand.
TTGGCGAACCGGCCGTCGGTGTAGAGGCGCGCGACCTCGTACTCGTCCTTGTAGGCCATCAGCTTGTAGAGATTGATCGCCACGGCCCGGGTCAGGGCCTCGCCGCCGTTCAGGGCGGTCTCGGCGGCCTTCACCTGCGCCACACGCTTGGCGTAGCGGTCGGCGTAGGCCTGGTTCTGGTAACCGACCAGTTCGGCCGTACGCTTGGCGATCAGTTCGTCCAGCGGCATGGTCTCGGGGGTCGGGGTGACGTCTTCGGGCAGGCCCTTGAAGGCCTCGTCGACCGCCGCCTTACGTCCGACCTCGAAGGCCTGCATGTTGGCCTCGGCGTCGACGCCATTCAGCTTGATGGCCCGGTACATGGCGCGGCTGGAAACGGGGATCACGCCCTTCTGCCAGGCGAAGCCCAGCATGATCATGTTGGCGTAGATCTCGTCGCCCAGCTTGTGCAGCGAAAGGGCCTGCGACGGGCAGGCCTGATAGTCCTTGGTCGCGCCCTTGATCCGGCGGGCCATGCCGGCGGTGTCGTAGCGGACGTCGCGGTTGGTCACGAAGTCGGCGGTCGGCGAGAAGTCGGCGTTGCCGAAGGCGACCGTCTTCTGCTTCGAGAACAGGGCCAGGGCTTCCGGGCTGGCGGCGACCAGCAGGTCGCAGGCGATCAGCACATCGGCGCTGGCCGCCGGCACGCGGCCGCCGACGATGGTGGTTTCGGTCTCGCCGATCTTGACGTGGCTGAACACCGAGCCGCCCTTCTGGGCCAGGCCGGTCATGTCCACGACGCTGGCGCTGCGGCCATCGACGTGGGCGGCCATGGCCAGGATCGAGGCGACCGTGGTCACCCCGGTGCCGCCGATGCCGGTGAACAGGATGCGGCGCACCCCGTCCACGGGCTCGAACTCGGGCAACGGCGTCGAGTCCGCCGTCAGGGCCGGCATCTTCTTGCCCTGCGGGTTTTCGGCGCCGTCCAGGGTGATGAAGCTCGGGCAGAAGCCGTCGACGCAGCTGTAGTCCTGGTTACAGGTCGACTGGTTGATCTGGCGCTTGCGGCCGAACTCGGTGTTCAGCGGCTCGACCGAGACGCAGTTGGACTTCTTGGAGCAGTCGCCGCAGCCCTCGCAGACCAGCGGGTTGATGAACACCCGGGTCGTCGCCTTGGGCATCAGGCCGCGCTTGCGGCGGCGGCGTTTCTCGGTGGCGCAGGTCTGGTCGTAGAGCAGGACGGTGACGCCGGGCGTCTCGCGCAGCTCTTCCTGGACCTTGTTCAGCTCCTTGCGCGGGAAGATCTGGACGTTGGGCGCGAGGTCGGTGACGCCCTCGTAGCGCTCGATCTCGTCGACGACGATGACCGTCTTCGTCACGCCCTCGGCGGCCAGCTGGCGAGTGATCTGGGCCGGGGTGAAACCGCTCTCGGCGGTCTGGCCGCCGGTCATGGCCACGGCGTCGTTGAACAGCAGCTTGTAGGTGATGTTGGCCTTGGCCGCGATCGCGCCCCGGATCGCCAGCGAGCCGGAGTGGTTGTAGGTGCCGTCGCCCAGGTTCTGGAAGACGTGCTTTTCGGTCGTGAACGGCGCTGCGCCGACCCAGGTCAGACCCTCGCCGCCCATGTGGGTGTTGAGGTCGGTGTTGGGGTCGTTGAACCCGGCCATGTAGTGGCAACCGATGCCGGCCAGGGCCCGGCTGCCGTCCGGCACCCGGGTCGAGGTGTTGTGCGGGCAGCCCGAGCAGAAGAAGGGCTTGCGCTGCTGATCGCTGGCCAGGCTGATGGCGGCGACGCCGGCCGCCGAGACGCGGTCGAGGTAGGCGGATGCCCGCTCCTTGGCCGGACCGGCCGGCAGGCGGCTGTAGAGGTCGAGCGCGATGGCGGCCACGGTCAGGCTGCCGGTGTCCTCCATGAGGCGGTCGCCCTGCTCGTTGAACTTGCCGACGATGGTCGGGCGGGCGTGGGCGGGCAGGTCGTAGAGGGCGGCCCGGGCCTGGGGCTCGATCAGGGCCCGCTTGTGCTCGATGACCATCAAGGTCTCGAGGCCGGCGGCGAAGCTGCGCAGGCCCTGCGGCTCCAGCGGCCAGGGCATGCCGACCTTGTAGATCGAGATGCCCATGGCGGCGGCTTCATCGAGGGTGATGTTCATCGCCTGGAAGGCTTCGAGCACGTCCTTGTAGGCCTGGCCCTGGCAGACGATGCCGAGGCGCGGCTGGCGGGCGGCGAGCACCACCTTGTCGATGTTGTTGGCGCGGGCGAAGGCCAGCGCGGCCGGGATCTTGTGGTTACGGAGACGGGTCTCCTTCTCCAACGGCTGGTCCTTGGTCCGGATATGCAGACCGCCCGGAGGCATGGGGAACTCGGGATAGACGTGGTGGTGGCGGTCCAGCGACACGTCGATGGTCACCCCGCTGTCCATCGTGTCGGCCAGGGCGATCATGCCGACCCAGAGGCCCGAGAAGCGCGACATCGAAATGCCGAGCAAGCCGTAGTCCAGCACCTCCTGCACGTCGGCCGGCGACAGCACGGGCATCTCGAAGTCCTGGAAGGCGAACTCCGACTGGCTGGGCAGGGTCGAGGATTTGCAATTGTGGTCGTCGCCGGCGATGGCCAGGACGCCGCCCTTGGGCATGACGCCGGCGAAGTTGGCGTGCTTGAAGACATCGCCCGTCCGGTCGACACCCGGCGCCTTGCCGTACCACAGGCCATAGACGCCATCGAACTTGGCGCCCGGGAACAGGTTGGCCTGCTGGCTGCCCCAGACGGCCGTCGCCGCCAGGTCCTCGTTGAGGCCTTCCTGGAAGACGACTTCATGCGCCGTCAGCAGTTTGCGCGAGCGCGCCGCCTGCTGGTCGAGGCCGCCCAGCGGGCTGCCGCGATAGCCGGAAACATAGCCGGCGGTGTTCAGCCCATCGCGCAGATCAAGGCGCCGACGGTCTAGCATGACCCTGATGAGAGCCTGCACGCCGGTGATGAAGGCGCGACCATCTTCGAGAAGATATTTGTCGTCCAACGTCACTTCTGAGTGGCGCATTGAAAAATCTTTCCTGCGGGAAGGGCTAGTTCGCTTGCAAGATCATATAAGTCCGGAGAAAATGTTTGCCAAAGCCGTGCCCCAACAGGGGCATGAGTCGGCAAGAACGGGGCGGTTTTAGCCCCTCCAGGGGGAACAATAGTTTGTCAGAGCCTCTCGACGCAGTTGACGCAAAGATTCTCGATCTGATCCAGCACGACGCGGGCCTGTCGGTGGCCGAGATCGCCGAGCGCGTCGGCCTCAGCTCGAGCCCCTGCTGGCGCCGCATCAAGCGCCTGGAAGACGCCGGCGTCATCCAGCGGCGGGTGACCATCCTGGACCGCGAACTGTTGGGCCTGGCCTTCGAGGTATATTGCACCGTCAAGCTCTCCCTTCCGACCAAGGAAAACCTTGAACGCTTCGAAGGCTCCGTCCTGAAGTGGCCGGAAGTGGTGCAATGCGCCACCGTGACCGGGGCCGCCGACTACGAGATGCGCATCGTGACCCGCGACATGCACGCCTTCGACGACTTCCTGCGTGACAAGATCCTGTCGCTGGGCCTGGTGTCCAACATCGAGAGCCGCATCGTCATCCGCGGCGTCAAGAACAGCACCGCCGTGCCGCTGGGACTTGTCAGCCCCTATGTCAGCCCGCACGGGTAGGAAAACGGGCGGCCCCCGGTTCAAGCGGCAGGTCCAGCCCCCCGCAGACATAGGCAACCGTGCGGTAGAAGCCGCATAGCAGGATGATCTCCAATATCTGGTCGGCGTCGTAGTGCGCCGCCAGCGCCGCATGTTCGGCGTTGCTCCAGCGGCAGCGCTCATGCAGGGCGTCGACCGCCGCCAGCAGCGCGCCCTCGGACACCGACCATTGTGACGGATCGAGCGGCGCGGTGGTCGCCTTAACCTCGGCCGGCGTCAGCCGGGCCGCCTCGGCGAAGGCGGAGATGTGGACGCCCCATTCGTACTCGTTGCCGGCGCGGGCGCAGACCCGGTCGATGACCAGTTCCCGCTGGCGCAGGCTGAGCGGGCCCCGATCCAGCAGCGAGCCCGCCCGGAACTTCTTCCAGGCCCGCTCGCTGGTCGCCAGGGTGCGGAACAGCACCAGCGGCGGCGCGCCTGGCGGCATGATGGCGTCGAAGCTGGCCTGAATGTCGGCGGCGAAAGGGGCGACGAGAGGGGCGAGGCGAGACATGTGGCGACTCCTGCGCTATGATTTTCATAGCATGACGTGCTACATTTTCGATAGCAACAACAAATGACCGACACCACTTCCCGCCGGCCGATCATGCGGCTGCTCGACCTGCTGGGCCGCCGTTGGGCCCTGCGGGTGCTGTGGGAGCTTCGCGGCGAGCCCATGACCTCCCGCGCCCTGCGTGCCGCCTGCGACGATGTCTCGCCAACCGTTCTGCAGGCCCGGCTGGACGACCTGCGCGCCGCCGGCATCGTCGAGCATGCCGCCGGCGCCGGCTACGGCCTCACCGCCCTCGGTCGCGAGTTGCTCGACGCCTTCCTGCCGCTTTACCAGTTCGCCGATCGCTGGGCGGAAAGCGGCGACATTACCGATCCTTAGTTTGCCGAACGGCGCTCCGTGACGCAGGCTCGCCCGCAACAAGGGGAGCTCATCATGATCCGCACCGTCAGCCTGACCTTGGCCGCCGCCCTCTGCCTGGCGGGCGCCGCGCCCGAAAGCCGGCTTGAACAGTACTTCCGCCTGCGCAAGGAAGCCGGCGCCGCGGCCCAGGCCAATGACATCGCGAAGGCCGAATCCCTGCTGGAAGAGGCCTTGGCTCTCTACCCCCACAGCCCCGGCTCCCTGATCCGCCTGGCCCGCGTCGAGGTCGCCGCCGGCAAGCCGGCCGAGGCCGTCGCTCATCTGGACGCCTACGCCAAGCTCGGCCTGATCTGGGACGTCACCGGCGACAAGGCGCTGTCGACCCTCGCCGCGCGCGAGGACTTTGCCCCCGTCGCCGCCCGGCTGGCCGCCAACGCAGCCCCAAAGGGCGTCCCGACCGTGTCCGCCACCCTGCCCAAGGCCGGGCCGATCTACGAGGGCCTCGCCCGGTTTGGTGACAGCTGGCTGGTCAGCAGCGTCACCGAACACACCATCTACAAGGTCGACGCCAAGGGCGCGGTCACACCCTTCCTGAAGGCCGACGCCGAGACTGGCGGCATCTTTGGCCTGGCGGTCGACGGCCGGACGGTCTGGGCCACGGAAGCTTCGGGTCCGGAGATCCCCGGCTCGGCCGGCGCGGCCCGCACCGCCCTTCTGAAGATCGACGGCAAGACCGGCGCCATCCTGGCCCGCTACCCCGTCGAGGGCGCGCCGGGACCGGTCCAGCTGGGCGACGTGGTTGTCGCTTCCAACGGGACGGTCTACGCCAGCGCCTCGGTCGGCGCCGCCATCTATCGACTCACGCCTGGAGCCAAGGCCCTGGAGGTGGCGCTGGCCAGCAACGAGCTGGGCTCACCGCAGGGCCTGGTCGTCTGCGAAGCCGGCAACGCCTTGCTGATCGCGGACTACCCGACCGGCCTGCACCGGCTGGATCTCAAGACCGGCAAGCTGGCGCCGGTCGGCGGCATGCATGTCGCCATGGCCGGGACCGACGGGCTGTTCAAGGTCGGCTACGACTACCAGATGCGCAACGCCACGCCGCATCCGATGGCCGTGGTCGCCACCCAGAACGGCGTCTCGCCGGCCCGGCTGATCATGTTGCGGATCAGTGTCGACTGCCGCGAGATCGAGGGCATGCAGGTCGCCGCCGCCAACCATCCGGCTCTCGACGACCTGACCCTGGGGGCGGCGACGCCCGGCGGCATGGCGGTCATCGGCCGCGGCGGCTGGGCCGGCTACGGCGGCGACGGCAAGCCGCTGGCTGACGCCAAGCCGCAGTCCGCGCAGATCCTGACCTTCCCGTTTCCGAACGATTGAACCGGCCCGGCCTCCCAGGGGTTTCCCCCGCAGGAGACTTCGATGCTCAAGAACCTGCCGCCCATCCTCGGCCATGCCCTGCAGGGCGTGCGCCCGGGCCTGGAGAAGGTGCTGTACCACGACCCCGCCCTGAAGGACGTGCCCGAGAGCCTGACCCTGGAGAGCGCCGCCTTCGACGCCCCCACCCTGCCGCAACGGTTCACCGAGGACGGCGAGGGCCTGTCGCCGCCCTTCGCCTGGAAGGGCGTTCCGGCCGGAGCGGTCAGCCTGCTGCTGGTCATCGAGGACGCCGACAGCCCGACGCTCAACCCGCTGGTCCACGCCATCGTCTACGACCTGCCGCCGCATGACGGCCTCCTCAAGGAGGGCGCCATCACCACCCTCGACGACGAGGATCACCCTCACACCGGCCTCAACAGCTTCCTGCACAACGGCTACCTGCCGCCCGATCCGCCGCCGGGCCACGGCCCTCACCGCTATGTCGCCCAGATCTATGCGCTGGACGCCGCCAGCGGATTCAAGACCGCGCCGGGCCGGCCGCAGGTGCGCGATCTGCTGCACAAGCACGCCATTGCCCGGGGCATGGTCTGCGCCACCTACGTCCGCCATTGACCAGGTGAAATTCGCCTGCAAGGTGACCCGAATTCAGGAGGGTCCCCCATGATCGAACTCGTCATCGACCAGCGCCGCAAGGACCTCGGCGGCTTCGAGGTGGGGCGCGTTTTGCCCTATGCGCCGCACCGGATGGTTGGCCCCTTCATCTTCTTCGACCACATGGGCCCGGCACAGTTCCAGCCCGGCTTCCCGCGCACCGTCGATGTGCGGCCCCATCCGCACATTGGCCTGTCGACCCTCAGCTACCTGTTCGAGGGGGCGATGACCCACCGCGACAGCGTCGGCAGCGAGATCGTCATCCGTCCCGGCGAGGTCAACTGGATGACCGCCGGCAGCGGCATCACCCACTCCGAACGCTTCGAGGACCTGCGGGCCCACGGCGGCAAGATGGACGGCATCCAGACCTGGCTGGCCCTGCCCACCGAGTCCGAAGAGGTCGCCCCGGCTTTCAGCCACCATGAGGGCGCCGAGGAACTGCCCTTCTACGAAGGCGGCGGCATGAGCGCCCGGCTGGTCGCCGGCAAGGCGTTCGGGGCGGAAGCCAAGGTGCCGGTCTTCTCTCCCCTCTTCTATGTCCACTGGGAACTGGCCGCCGGGGCCAAGGCCGCCCTGCCGGCCGAGTATCCCGAACGCGCCGCCTACGTCGCCAGAGGCAGCGTCGAGGTCGATGGACGGACCCTGCACACCGGCCAGATGGCCGTCTTCCAGCCGGGCGAAACCATCGCCTTCACCGCCCTGGAGCCCAGCACCGTCATGCTGCTCGGCGGCGAGCCGGTGGGGCCGCGCTTCATCGACTGGAACTTCGTCTCCTCCAGCAAGGAGCGGATCGACCAGGCCAAGGCCGACTGGCGGGCCGGCCGCATGAAGCTGCCCGACCTTGACCACGACGAGTTCATCCCCCTGCCCGAGCCCAGCCCGCCAGCCAACCCGATGTCGTGATCACATCACGCCTTGCCATCGCCTCAGTTGCGAGCAATTCTCAATAACTGAGTTGAGTCCGGAGGCGAGCATGGTGTTCCAGGCGATCGGCGCGTGCGCCCTGATGCGGCTGATGCGGGCGGACCGGCGCCCGGTCGATACCGACTGGCTGCTGTTCGGCCCCACCGACCCCGAGGTGGTCGAGGATGAGGACGAGGCGGAGCCGCCGTTTCTGCTGGCCGCCGAGTAGCTAGCCTTTCAGCGCCTTGCGGGCGGCCAGACCGTACTCGATGCCGGTCCAGACGGTGACGGCGGCGGCCAGCCAGAGCGACAGATCGATGCCGAGGCTGACCTGGCCCGTGATCCAGGCCGGCTGGGTCAGGCGCAACAGGGCGGCGGCCAGGGCGACCAGCTGCAGCGTCGTCTTCCACTTGGCCAGCAGGGTCACCGGCAGGCGCAGGCCGCGCGGCGCCAGCACCTCGCGCAGGGCGCTGATCGAGAACTCTCGGAACAGGATCAGCCCGCCGGTCAGGGCCGCGACATGGTCGCCGTTGATGGCCAGGCCGACGATGGCCCCGGCCACCAGCACCTTGTCGGCGATCGGGTCGAGGATGGCCCCGGTCAGGCTCTCGACCTTGAACCTGCGGGCCAGCCAGCCGTCGAGGAAGTCGGTCACCCCGGCGATGACAAAGCCCCAGAAGGCGAACATCAGCAGGTCCGGCCCGGAGGTCGGCTGGGTGACGCCGGCCAGCAGGGCCAGAAACACCAGCAGGGTCAGGACCAGACGGGCCAGGGTGATCGCGTTGGGAACGTGCTTCATGATCTCACCCTAACGCATGGCGGGACAAAAGCGTCACCAGCGGCGCACCGGACTGGGCGACACCGCATGGCCGCCACCCCAGGGCTGGACCGCCGGCGCGGCGGCCAGGGCCTCGAATGCGGCGACGAAGTCGGCTTCCTCGATCAGGTCGGGGGCCTGGAAATAGCTGACCGTCAGGCCGGCGGTCAGGGCGTCGATCACCTTGACGAACCGCTCGGCCGGCATCGGCAGGGCGCCGGGCGGCAGCATGCGGTTGAAGCCGGCCGCCATGCTGCGCCAGCCGCCGGCAGTGGCCTCGGCCTGCTGGGCCAGCATGTCGGGCCGGGTCATCAGATGCAGCTGGATGGCGGCGTTGAGCACCCGGCGCGGCAGCCGCCGCCGGGCGTGAGCATAGACCGCCTGGCCCAGCAGCCGCATCTGGGTCTTCAGACTGGCCCCCGGCTGGAACTGAACCGACACCGGCGTCGTCTCCTGCTGCATGACCTCCAGGAACAGGGCGTCCCGGCTGTCGAAATTGCCGTGGAAGGCGCCCCGGGTCATGCCGGCCCGGGCGCAGATCTCGTCCAGCGAGGTGCGATCCCAGCCCTTCTCGGCGATCAGCTCGGCGGCGGCGGCGGCCAGGGCCTGGCGGGTGCGGGCGCGCTTGTCGCCCTTGGGACGCGGGGGATGCGGAGACTCGGACATGCACCGTACATACGGACTGGTATATTCGGCGCAAGCCCTTATGCGCTAAAGGGTCGTGTCCGCCAGGTTGGACCTGTACCTGGTCCCCGTCTGACGGTCGTTGATCTCGATATAGATGTAGCTCGGCGGCAGTTCGTCGGCCGGATAGGCGAACCACAGCCTGTCCATGTCGCCCGGCCCGCCCAGGGCGCAGAAGCCGTACAGCCGCTGGCCCCGGGAGCTGAAGATGTCGACCCAGGACCGCGACGCGTTGGTGTTGAGGCCGCAGGGCGGCAGACCCGGCGCGGCGGCGAACATCTCGGCCGGAAAGCTGCTGCGGTTGAACACCGCCAGATTGACCCGGATGAAGGCCTTGCCGTTGACCGTGAACGGCTCCGAACTGGTCATGTAGAGGATCGGATTGGGAACGGCGGCGGCGGCCGGCGTGGCCGCCAGACCGCTGGACAGCAACAGACAGAACGCGGTGATCAACTGGACGCAGACCCGCATGGCAGTCTCTCCAGGCTGGCGCCGCTCGGCGCGAGCGGCCGGTTCGGAGAGAACAGCATTCTCCAGGGGCGGGCAAGGCCGGCCGGCGCCCAACGCCTCGGAGGACATAACCCCGTCGCGCAATCGCCCGGACTGACGCAAGGGCGCCATTGCGCGCCCGCCCGGCCCCTGCCCTGATGGCGCGGACCCAAGGAGGATCCGCCCATGTCCCGCCTGCCCCTGGCCGAACCGCAAGACCTGCCGCCCTATCTGAAGGCCATCCACGACGCGACGCCGGAGGAGAACTGGCTGGGCCGCCACTTCGCCCGCGCCTTCGCCCCGGCCCCTGACCTGGTCCAGGCCTACCAGGCCTTCTACCACCCCTGGCACACGGGCGGCGCCGGCCTGCTCCCGGCCCGGCTGAAGGAGCTGGTCCGCCTGCGCATCGCCACCCTCAACGGCTGCGTGCTGTGCAAGAGCGTGCGCATGGCGCCGGACACGGTCAGCGAGGACGAGGCGGCGCGCGGCGTCGACGACCCCGACGCGCCCTCAGGAGGGGGGGAGGGCTTCACGGCCCGGGAGCGGGCGGCCATCCGCTTCGCCGAGAAGATGGCCGTGGACCACCACAACATCGGCGACGACGACGTGGCGGCCATGCGGGCGCTGTTCACCGACGCGGAGTTCCTGGAGCTGTCGATGATGGCGGGGCAGTACATCGGCTTCGGGCGGGTCCTGGCCATGCTGCAGCTGGAGGTGGCCAGCTGCCCGATCTGACGGGGCGCCGCTATCGAAGCGGCAGGCCATTATACCAGCCCGGCGTCCCGCCAGGGTGTCAACGGCCCATCCGGGATTCCGGGGGTCCGGCGCCGGGCGGTGGGCCACTCGCTTGAAATCGTTGAGATTTTCGTAGCGCGGGGCGCGGGGAATGTAGGCGCCGGCGTAGGCGCGGCGTTGGCGTTCGCGCGGGGAATGTAGGCGCCGGGCGCGGCGCCGGCGCCTACGCCGGGGCCGGCGGCGGCGGTTCGCGGCGTCCGGGGCCCGAAACGACGATGA
>NZ_JBYCZQ010000017.1:0-28715 GCF_057586315.1 Caulobacter sp. SRI_014
CCACCCGCCCCAGCCACAAAATCAGTTACGAGAACGGAAGCATACGGTCCGATGACGACCGTGTCTGATCCTGCTCCCGTAGTTATCGAGATTTCGCCACCAGTCGCCTGGATGCGATCAGAACCAGATCCGGCATCAATAATCGCGTTTCCACGTGCGACGATGTTGTCGTTCCCGTCGCCGCCGTGAAAATTATTGCTTCCGTATTCGTCGCTTAGGACGTCGTCACCAGCCCCGCCGTACAGACTGTCGTCACCAAAACTTCCGTCAAGACTATCGTTGCCCTCGCCTCCCTCAAGGAGGTCGTCGCCCGCCCCGCCGCTCAGATAGTCGTTTCCTTCACGCCCCTGGATCAGATCATTGCCAATGGTGCCTGCGATATTATTTCCGTCAGCAGTGCCAACCAGATCCGCCATGGTCCCGCCCCATACAGAGAGGCTCGGAGGCTACACGCGATACTCGCCAAAGTTTAGACAGTTTGTTGTTGCCCGCCCGCCGACAACGACGGGATTCAGCCCATCGGCCGTTCGGCGCCTTCGACGTTCGGGTTGGCCCGCAGGGCCGCGATCAGCGTGGTGATGTGGCGGTTGTCCGTCACGTCCAGATCGACGTCGACGTCGAAGACGTCTTCCTGGCGGTGGGTCATCTTCAGGCCAACGATGTTGCCGCCGGCTTCGCCGATGATGGTGCAGACCTCGCCCAGCACCCCGGGGGTGTTGAGGATGGTGACACGCAGCCTGGCGCGGCTGACGGTGTTGCGCTCGGCCTCGGGGGTCCAGGCGAGATCCCGCCAGCGGTCGCCCTGGTCCTCGTATTGCGCCAGGGTACGGCAGTCGATGGTGTGGACATCGACCTCGTTCACCCCCTCGCGGATGATGCCCACGATGCGGTCGCCGGGCACCGGGGTGCAGCAGGGCATGAAGTGCAGGGTGACACCCGGCAGCAGACCGGCGCCGCGCACGAAGATGCGCGAGGCCTGGCCGTCCTCGATGGGGCGGCGGGCGACGGCGGCGGCGCGGGCGGTGTCGTCCAGGCCCGGAAAGACGATCTCCATGACCTGCATCGGGGTGATGCGGCCGCGGCCGATGGCGTCGTAGAGTTCGTCGTCAGTGGCGACGCTCAGCCGCTCGACGGCCGGGCGCAGGGAGACGCCGGTGCGGCTCTTGCCGACGCGCTCGAAGGCCTGGAACAGGGCGGCCTTGCCGAGACGCAGGAACTCTTCCTTCTCGGTCTGGCGGATGTGGCGGCGGATGGCGCTGCGGGCCTTGCCGGTGACGGTAAGGCTGCGCCAGTCCGGCGGCACGGCGGGTTTGGCGCCCTTGATGATCTCGACAACATCGCCGTTGACCAGCGGGGTGCGCAGCGGCTTCAGCTCGCCGTTGATCTTGGCGCCGATGGTGCTGTCGCCGACGTCGGTGTGGACGGCGTAGGCGAAGTCCAGGGGCATGGCGCCGCGCGGCAGGCTGACCAGCTTGCCCTTCGGGGTGAAGGCGAAGGTCTGGTCGAGGAACATCTCGAGCTTGGCGTGCTCGACCAGGTCCTCGGCGTCGCCGCCGTGTTCGAGGACGGCAACCAGCTGGCGCAGGTTGTGAAGGGGGTCGCGGCCGCCCTCGGCTTCCATATGTTCGGCGTCGAAGCCGTAGGACTGGTTCTTGTAGCGCCAGTGGGCGGCGACGCCGTCCTCGGCCACGCGGTCCATGGCCTCGGTGCGGATCTGCATCTCGATGCGCATGCCCTTGGGGCCGATGACCGTGGTGTGGATCGAGCGGTAGTTGTTGCGCTTGGGCGTCGAGATGAAGTCCTTGAACCGCTCGGGCACGCAGGGCCAGGCGCGGTGGATCAGACCGAGGGCGCGGTAGCAGTCGGCCTCGGAGTCGACGATGACGCGGAAGGCGTAGATGTCGGAAAGCTGCGAGAAGCCGACCGATTTGCGCTGCAGTTTGCGCCAGATGGAGAAGGCGTTCTTCTCGCGGCCGAAGACCCGGTTGGCGATGCCGTCGTTGTCCAGCAGCCTGGCGATGTCGCCGCTGACCGTCGAAACCGCCTTGCCCTGTTCCCCGCGCAGCACTTCCAGGCGGCGGATGATGGCCGTGCGGGCCATCGGGTTGAGCTGTTCGAAGGCCAGCTCCTCCAGCTCCGAACAGATGCGGTGACAGCCGATGTTTCGGGCCAGCGGGGCGTAGATGTCCAGCGTCTCGCGGGCGATGCGCTCGCGCTTGGCCGGCTTCTGGATGAAATGCAGCGTCCGCATGTTGTGCAGGCGGTCGGCCAGTTTCACCAGCAGGACGCGGACGTCCTTGGAGATGGCGAGGATGAACTTGCGCAGGTTTTCGGCCTGGCGGGCGTAGTCGGCGGTCAGTTCCAGCTTGGAGAGCTTGGTGACGCCTTCGACCAGTTCGGCGACCTCGGCCCCGAACAGGTTCTCGATGTCCTGCCGGGTCGCCGAGGTGTCCTCGATGACGTCGTGCAGCAGGGCGGTGATGATCGAGGCGGTGTCGAGCCGGTACTCGGTGAGGATCCCGGCGACTTCCACCGGATGGGCGAAGTAGGGATCGCCGGAGGCCCGGGTCTGGGAGCCGTGCATGCGGACGGCGTAGACATAGGCCTTGTTGAGCAGCGCCTCGTCGGCGTCGGGCTCATAGGCGCGGACGCGCTCGATGAGCTCGTACTGGCGCATGTATTTGGGCCGCGCGGCCACCTTCTGGGCGGCGGTCGGTTTCGGCGCTTCAGGCGTGAGAGTTTGGGGGGCGGCCTCTTCGGCCGCCTCCAGAATGAGGGGTTCTGAGCCTTCGGGGCTCAGTACCGCTCCTCCTGACCGCCGTCGCGGTCGCTTTGCAGCGCGCGGATCAGTTCCGCTTCGCTCATCTGCATGTGGGTCGGATCCGACAGCAGGGCGACGGTTTCCGCCTCTTCCTCGGCCTCGGTCCGCTCATCGACGCGTTGCAGCGTGGTGATCAGGTGTTCCTTCAGGCCGTCGTTGTCGACCACGTCGTCGGCGATCTCCCGCAGGGCGACGACGGGGTTCTTGTCGTTGTCGCGGTCGACCATCAGGGCCGCGCCGGCCGAGATGCCCCGGGCGCGATGGGCGGCCAGCAGGACCAGACCAAAGCGGTTGGGAACCTTCTCGATGCAGTCTTCGACGGTGACGCGAGCCATGGAATTCTCTTCAGGGGTGCCGGTGGAACCGGGCTACATAGTGTTTTGCGCGCTATTGTGCAACGCCGCAAGATGAGGTCGCAAGATGAGCGGTCATGGGGGCGAGAGTGAGGCGGTGGCAGCCCTGGCGGGGTTCGCCGCGAAGTATGAGCCGCATATTGCGGCGCAGTTCCTGGACTGCGTCGAGCGGTTGAGGGCCCGGATGCCCGGAGCCGATGTGATGATCTACGACAATTATCAGGGCCTGGTGGCCGGTTTCGGCCCGCCGACGCGGGTGTCGGACGCGGTGCTGTCGGTGCTGGCGCTGCCGAAACATGTGACGCTGTGCTTCCTGCGGGGGGCGGGGCTGGATGATCCCGGCGGGGTGCTGAAGGGCGGCGGCAATCGGGTGCGGCACGTTCGGCTGACCGGGCCGGAGATGCTGGACGATCCGACCATCGTAGCGCTGATCGATCAGGCGCTGGAGCGGACACCGGTGGCGGTCCCCGATTCGCCGGCCGGGCGGATGGTGGTGAAGTCGGTGTCGGCCAAGCAGCGGCCGAGACGGCCGACGATCTAGATCGGGTCGGCGTCGGCGCCGACGGTCGCCTTCGCGGCCAGGGCGTCAGCCGTGTTGCCCGACACGGGGTGGTGCCATGCTGGCGCGAGTTGCGCCAACGGCCCCATGACGAAGCGCCGCTCATGCGCCCTGGGGTGAGGAACCCGTACGGCCCCCTCCCCGGTCACCGTCCGGCCATGGGCGATCAGGTCGAGATCGAGCGTGCGCGCCGCGTTGGCCTCATGCCGGACCCGGCCGAAGTCCGCCTCGATGGCATGCAGGGCGGACAGGGTGTCCGCCACATCCAGCGTCGTCTCGACAATGACGACGCCGTTCGTATAGGCAGGCATCGCCGGATCGGGCCAGGCGGCAGAGCGCCACCAGCCCGACCTTGCGACCACCGTCAGGCCGTGGGCGGGGAAGGCGTCAAGCGCCGCCTCCAGCAGGGCCGGACCGTCGGGATAGTCGCCGGGAAGATTACTCCCGAGGGCGACGATCACGGCGTCATCGAACTTAAGCATTTTGATCCAAGGATTTGAAACCGTGACCTTTTATCCGACCGAGAAGCTGGCCCTGTTCATCGACGGCGCCAACTTCTATTCCCAGGCCAAGGCCCTGGGCTTCGACATCGACTACCGCAAGCTGCTGGACGAGTTTCGCCGGCGCGGGGTGCTGATCCGGGCCTACTACTACACCGCCATTGTCGAAGGCGACGACTACTCGCCGATCAAGCCGCTGGTCGACTGGCTGGACTACAACGGCTTCACCCTGGTGACCAAGACGGCCCGCAAGTTCACCGACGCGCAAGGGCGCGACCGCTGGCGGGGCGACATGGATGTCGAGATCGCCGTGGGCATGATGGAGATGGCGGAGGCGGCTGATCATCTGGTGCTGTTCAGCGGCGACGGGGATTTCCGGGCGGTGGTCGAGTCCGTGCAGCGCAAGGGCGTGCGGGTCAGTGTGGTGTCGACCGTGAAGAGCCAGCCGCCGATGATCAGCGATGACCTGCGCCGGCAGGCGGATCACTTCATCGACCTGGCCGACCTGGGTGACGTCATTGGCCGGCCAGGCCGCGCGCCGGCCCATCGTGGCGGCGGCTATGACAACCGCACCCGGGCCGAGATCGAGGCGGAGGATGAACTGTGAGTGTCGATCTCACCTCGCCTGAGCCGCCGCGCGACTGTCCGCGCTGCCCCCGCCTGGTCGAATACCGGCGCGAGAACCAGCGCAAGGAACCCACCTGGTACAACGGCCCTGCCCCGTCTTTCGGTGACTGGAACGGGCGGCTGATGGTAGCCGGGCTGGCGCCGGGCCGCACCGGGGCCAACCGGACGGGGCGGCCGTTCACCGGCGACCATGCCGGCTGGCTGCTCTACGACACCCTGAAGAAGACCGGGTTCGCGACCGGGACCTATGAGGCGCGGCCCGACGATACGCTGCGGCTGACCGACTGCATGATCACCAACGCGGTGCGTTGCGCCCCGCCGCTAAACAAGCCGGAGACGTCGGAGGAAAAGGCCTGCCGGCCGTTCTTCGTGAACACCCTGGCGGCCATGCCGAACCTGAAGGTCATCGTCACCCTGGGTGACGTCTCACGGCGCAGCCTGTTGCGGGCGCTCAATCTGAAGGGCTCAACGGGCGCTCCGGGGCACGGGTCGGAGTTCGACGCCGGGCCCTACCGGGTGATCAACAGCTATCACTGCTCGCGGCTGAACACGAACACCGGACGGCTGACGCCGGCGATGTTCGAGGATATCTTCAAACGGGTTCGCGAGCTGATCGAGGCCTGATTTCAGGCGGGCGCCTCGACCATCATGCCGCAGAAATCCTGCTGGATGACGGTGAATACGCCGGCCACCTTGGCCGTTTCGCCCTTCTGCAGATAGACGCACCAGTAGCGGGCGCCCTTGGCGTCAGCCAGGGTTTCGGGCCGGAAGGTCCATGTTGCCGAACGGCGCTCCCCGGAGGCCGTCTCCACGGTGATGGTGTGAACGCCGGCGGCCAGCGGCCGGTCCAGGTTGCCGTCCGGCGCCACGGCCCCCAGGGAAACGCCGTCGATCGAAATCTTTACCGGGTCCGACAGGCTGTGGACAAAGAGCAGCCGGCCGCCTTGCCAGGCATGGGCCGGAGCGGCGGCGGCCAGGCCCGCGAGGACGGCGGCGAAAAGGATCTTGCGCAAAGGTCGGCTCCTGCACGGCTTTGGCCCAAGCATGTGGCCGCAATCCGGATCGCGCATCCTCCGATCGGGGGGATCAGCCGTGGTCCTTGAGCAGTCGGGCCTTGTCGCGCTGCCAGTCGCGTTCGGCCGTGGCTTCGCGCTTGTCGTGCAGCTTCTTGCCCTTGGCCAGGCACAGCTCAAGCTTCGCCAGGCCCTTGTCGTTCCAGTACAGCTTGGTCGGAATGATGGTGCGGCCTTCGCGCTGCACCGCGCCGATCAGCCTTTCGATCTGCTTGCTCTTGAGCAGCAGCTTCCGGGGCCGCCGGGGCTCGTGGTTGAAGCGGTTGCCGCCCGCATAGGGCGGGATGTCGGCGTTGATCAGCACGATCGCGTTGTTTTCGACCGCCGCGTAGGACTCGGCGATGTTGGCCCGGCCGTTGCGCAGGGACTTCACTTCGGTGCCGAGCAGCATGATGCCGGCCTCGATCGGATCCTCGAGGAAATAGTCGAACCGGGCCCGGCGGTTCTCCGCAATCAGGCCGCCGCTGGTTTTCTTCGCCGCCATCAGAGCACGCCGGCGGCTCGCATGCCGTCAAGGACCTGGGCGCGGGCGGACTCGGAACAGGGGCTGATCGGCAGGCGGCACTCTTCCGAGCAGAGCCCAAGGGTCGCCAGGGCGAACTTCGTCGGGCTGGGCGAGGCGTCGGCGAACAGCGCCTTGTGCAACAGGATCAGGCGGTCCTGCCAGTAGCGGGCGGTTTCGAAATCGCCGGCCAGGCAGGCGTTGTACATGGCGCTGCAGGCTTCCGGGGCGACGTTGACCGTCACCGAGATGCAGCCGTGGCCGCCCTGGGCGACGTAACCCACGCCATTCGGGTCGTCGCCCGACAGCATGATCCACTCTTCGCCGCAGGTGACCCGTTGCTGCGACATCCGGCCGATGTCGCCCGAGGCGTCCTTGATCCCCACGATGTTGGGCAGTTTCGACAGGCGCTCCAGCACCTCGTTCGACATGTCCGAGCCGGTGCGGCTGGGCACGTTGTAGACCACCACGGGCAGCTGCACGGCGTCGTTGATCGCCTTGTAGTGCTGGTAGATACCCTCCTGGCTCGGCCGGTTGTAGTAGGGCGAGACGATCAGGGCGGCGTCGGCGCCGACGGCCTTGGCGTGCTGGGCCAGCTCGATGGCCTCGGCCGTCGAGTTGCTGCCCGCGCCGGCGATGACCGGGACCCGGCCTTTGGCGGTCTGGATGCACAGTTCGACGACCCGCCGGTGCTCCTCATGGCTGAGGGTGGCGGTCTCGCCGGTGGTGCCGACGGGCACGAGGCCGTGCACGCCGCCGGCGATCTGGCGCTCGACCAGCTCGACGAAGGCTTTCTCATCGACCGCGCCGTTGCGGAACGGGGTCACCAGGGCCGGCAGGACGCCCTTGAAGGGGGATTGGAACATAGCGGGTAAAATGGCCGTCAGATCGCCGCAATAGCTTGCGGCTATGGATTGGGGGCGGACAATATGAGGGGGCCTGTTGCTTCGCAATGGGCGGGGGATGTGATTGTTCGGGAGGGATTGGGTTGAGGATCGGCGCAAGGACTGTCTGGCTGGCGGGCGGCGTGGCGATCACGGCGTTGCTGGCGGCCGGTTCGGGCCTGACCCAGGCGCCCGTCCGGCTGAGCGCGCCGCCGCTGCCCGGCTATCAGATGGCCGGCGACGGCGACGCCCAATACCTGCAGCTGGCCTTCACGGCCGCCAAGGCCGGCGACGGCGCCCAGGTGCGCACTGCCATCGCCGGCATCAACGATCCCCTGGCCCGCAAGATCGCCGTCTGGGCCCTGGCCGACGGGGCTCCGGACTCGATGAGCTTCTTCGAGGCCGACTCGGCGCGGCGCGACCTGGCCGGCTGGCCCCGCGCGCAGGGGCGCCAGATCGCAGCCGAGAAGCTGCTCGAAACCAGCAACCTGCCGCCCCAAAAGATCGTCGACTGGTTCGGCGGCGGCGAGCCGGCCACGGCCCAGGGCGCCATGGCCCTGGCCGGCGCCCTCAAGGCCACCGGCTATGAGCTGCAGGCCCGGGCCCTGATCCAGCGTTGGTGGACCACGAAGCTGTTCGAGGTCGACCAGCAGGTGGCCATGCGCACCCGCTTCGGCGGCTATCTGTCCGAGGCCGAGAACAGCGCCCGCGCCGACCTGTTGCTGTGGGGTCCGCAGGGGCCAGCGGCGCAGGAGCTGGCGGCGACGCTGACCGGACCGGACAAGGCGCTGGCCGAGGCCCGCATCGCGCTGCGATCAGGTCGGACCGATGCGGGGGCGATGGTCGCAGCGCTGAGCGCCGAGCAGCGGCAGCATCCGGGCGTGGTCTGGGAACAGGCGCTTTACTACTACAAGCGCGGCCAGGCCTCGCAGGCCTTCGCCCTGTCGGCGGGGATCAAGGGGGCGCCGACCGAGGACGCCGCTGCCCGCAGCTGGCCTGACAAGCGGCGGATGATCGTCAGCGCCTTGCAGGCCGGCAACTACCGCGCCGCCTACAACATCGCCCGCGACTGCGGGATGACCACCGGGGCCGATGCGGCGGAAGCCGAGTTCTATGCGGGCTGGCTGTCGCTGACCAAACTCAGCGACGCGGCCGGCGCCGAGCGCCACTTCGCCAAGCTGGCGGCGGCGGGGGTTTCGCCGATCACTCAGGGCCGCGCCCTCTACTGGCAGGGCCGGGCCGCCGAGGCCTTGGGCAAGATGGCGGAGGCGGACGCCTTCTACAAACAGGGCGCGCGGCACATTACCGTCTTCTACGGCCAGCTCGCCGCCGAGAAGGCCGGGGTAACCAGCCTGACCCTCGGCAAGGACCCACAGATCACCCAGGCCGACCGCAGCCGCTTCGACGGGCGCGAGATCGTCCGGGCGGCGCGGCTGCTGCAGGGGTTCGGCATGAAGGAGCAGTTCCGCGCCTTCGTGATGCACACCGACGATGTGCTGCCGACCGCCGCCGAGGCCGCCCTGCTGGTCGATCTGGCGCGGTCGGGCGGCGACCAAGACCTGGGGATGCGGGCGGTGCGCACAGCGGCCCAGCGCGGCTTCATCCTGCCCGAGCGCGGCTATCCGGTCCTGTCGGTGCCTGTGGTGCCCGGCGCCGCAGAGCCGGCCTTCGTGCTGAGCATCGCCCGCCAGGAAAGCAACTTCGACCCCCGCGCCCAGTCCGGAGCCCGCGCCATGGGGATGATGCAGCTGCTCGACGGCACGGGCCGCGACACCGCCCGGCTGCTGGGGGAGGAGTATTCCACCGACCGGCTGTTCGACGGGACGTTCAACATGAAGCTGGGGTCGCGGTACCTGGGCGACATGACCGGCAACTTTGGGGGCAGCTACGCGATGGCCGCCGCCGGCTACAACGCCGGGCCGGGACGGCCTGGGCAGTGGATGGCGTCCTGCGGCGATCCAAGGTCGTCGGACCCGCTGAACTACATCGAGTGCATCCCGTTCAGCGAGACGCGGAACTATGTGATGCGGACACTGGAAACGATGCAGGTCTACCGGGCGCGGCTGAACGGCGGGACAACGCCGCTGACCCTGTCGGCGGACCTTCGGCGGGGCGGTTCGGCCTCCGGGACGGGCCTGTGATACAGGTCCGTAGGCTGGCGCTCCTGGTTCTTGTCCTTTTTTGCGTGGCTTCACCTGCCGCTGCAGCCGGAGCAGATACCCCTGTAAGCCCCGAGGCGGCGCTGCTCGATGGCGTTGGGCAGGCTATCCAGCTCGCCGACATCCAGGTCTGTGGCGACCGTCAGCGCGCTCGGCGCGTAGAGAGGCTGCGGAAGCGGCTGGGCATCGCCTACAGGGTGCTCCAGACGAAGCGGCCCGACGCGGTGCTGATCCTCACATGGCACCACTTCGCATATGATAGCTGCGACAGGCTGTTCGCCGGGACCTCACGCGACACCTTCAAAGAGAACGTACGCGGGGCCGATCAAGGCCTGGACCAAGCCGAGCGCCTCCTGGGAATTTCAGTTCGCCCCTAGGGCGCCTGCTCTTTCACTCTGATCTCATACAGCTTCGGCCAGAACTTGCCCGTCACCAGCACCCGCCTGGCCTTGGCGTCGTAGGCGATGCCGTTCAGCACATCCTCGCCGCCGGTGCGGTCGAGGGCCGGCAGGAGGCCCGACATGTCGATCCAGGCCTTGACCTTGCCGGTCGTGGGATCGATCCGGGCGATCCAGTCGGTCTGCCAGATGTTGGCCCAGACCTCGCCTTCGATCCATTCGATCTCATTGAGGTTGTTGATCTCGCCTCCGCCGTCGGTGACGGTGATGCGGCCGATTTCCTTGAGGGTTTCGGGGTCGAGGAAGCGCAGCTGGGCGGTGCCGTCGCTCATGATGATCCGCTTGCCGTCGTGGGTCAGGGCCCAGCCCTCGCCTGTATAGCTGAACGTACCCTTCGGCTCGAAGGTCTTGAGATCGTAGATGAAACCGATCTCATCCTTCCAGGTCAGCTCGATCAGCCTTCCCTTCCAGGCAACGATGCCCTCGCCGAAATACTTCGGGTCGAGATCGCGCTTCTGCAGCACCTTGCCGGTGGCCAGGTCGACCTTGCGAATGGCGGAGCGCCCCTCCAGCCCGGTGCTTTCGTAGAGGACGCCGTCCTCGACGAAGAGGCCCTGGGTGAAGGCGCGGGCGTCGTGCGGAAAGCTGGCGATCACCTCATAGGACTGGATCGGCGCCCGCTCCTGCGCGGCCGCGGCGGCGGGGACCAGCAACAGCAGGACGGCAAGGGCGCGGGCGAGCAGCAAGCGGAACCTCAGGAGGCGCGTCGGGTGACGAGGACGGGGCCATCCTCGGTCTCGATGAAGGCGCCGTCGAGGCCAAAGACGGCGCGCAGGGTGGCGGGCGTCAGGACCTCGCGCGGCGGACCGTCGGCGGCGACGCGGCCCCTGTGCAGAACGATGACGCGGCCGCAGACCCGGGCGGCCAGGGCCAGGTCATGCAAGGTCAGGACAACGGCGGCGCCCTTTGCGGCCTCCTGGGCCAGCAGGTCGAGGGCCAGGAACTGGGCGTCGGGATCGAGGCCGGCGGTCGGCTCGTCGGCGACCAGCAGCGGAGCGCGGGTGGCGAGCAATCGGGCCAGCAGGACGCGGGCCCGTTCGCCGCCCGAGAGGTCGAGCACGCCCCGGCCCTCGAAGCCGGCGAGGCCGACGCGGGTCAGACAGGCGCTGGCCAGGGCCTGGGCCTGGCCTTCGGGCAGGTCGGGTGCGCCCAGTTCGACAATGCGCAGGGTGGCCAGGTTCCAGCCGACCCGCCGTTCCTGGGGCAGGTAGCCGGCGGCGCGGGCGCGCTCGGCGGGCTTGAGATCCTCGATCAGCTTTCCGGCGAGGCGCACCTGGCCCGATTTCAGAGGCAGCAGGCCGAGACCGGCGCGCAGCAGGGTGGTCTTGCCTGCGCCGTTGGGGCCGAGCACGCCAACCAACTCGCCGGGGGCGACCGAGAGACTCGCGCCCTGCAGCACTGGCCGGCCGTCCGGGCCGGCGTGAATATCGGTGAAGGACCAGCTCATGCCCGCCAGCTCCGCGAGGCGCGCCAGGCGACGAGGGCGAACAGCGGCGCGCCGACCAGGGCTGTGACGACGCCGAGCTTGAGCTCCTGTTCGCTGGGCAGGACGCGGCTGATCAGGTCGGCGGCGGTCAGCAGGATGGCCCCGGCCACGGCCGAGGGAACGAGCAGCTTGCCGGGGTCGTCGCCGGCGAGGCGGCGGACCAGGTGCGGCGCGGCCAGGCCGACGAAGCCGACCACCCCGGCGGCCGCGACAGCCGCCCCGGTCATCAGCGCGGCCCCGGCCACGGCGGCGGTGCGCAGGCTGGCCATCGGCAGGCCGCTGAGGGCGGCGGTTTCCTCGCCGAGGGTCAGCATGGTCAGACCCCGCGCCGACCACAGGCAGAGGGCGGCGCCGATGGCCATGGGGATCAGGGCGCGAAAGATGTCGCCGAAGTCGCGGTTGGCGACCGAGCCCAGCAGCCAGTTCATTACCTCTGCCGTGGCCACCGGCGAGGGCGAGAAGTTGAAGATCAGGGCCGTCAGGGCGCCGCCGAGGGAGGACAGGGAGACGCCGAGCAGGATCAGCGCCTCGGGCTCGCGGAACCGCGCCGCCAGACCGGAGACCAGCAGGCCGGCGGCCAGGGCGCCGACAAGGGCGCCGGCCTCGACCGCCCCGAAGACGGCCGAGAGGCCCAGGGCAATGGTGAGCGCGGCGCCGAGGCCGGCGAAGGCCGAGACGCCTAGTACGCCCGGGTCGGCCAGGGGATTGCGCAGCAGGCCTTGCAAGGCCGCCCCGGCCAGGCCGAGCCCGCCGCCGATCAGAGCCGCCATCAGGGCGCGCGGCAGGCGGATGGTCCAAAGCACCTCGCCGGGCGGCGAGCCGGGATCGGCAAAGGCCTGGGCGTACTGGGCGGGCGTCAGGGCCGTCTCGCCGAGCAGCAGGCCGGCGAGCAGGACGAGGACCAGGAGGCCGCCGAGGACGAGCGTCGCTGTGCGGCTCATCTGGGCGACGCCTTTCCCGGCGCGGATTGGGCCAGGGCTTCCGCGCCTTCAGCAGCGAACCATGCCGGGCAGCTCAGAACCGAGGCCGGCAGGCTGGCCAGGGTCTGGTCAGGCAGGCGTTTCTGCAGCGCCTTGTGGCGGCCCATGCCCCAACGCTCGAAGGCGGCCGACAGTTGGTCGAAAAAGCCGAGCACGAAGCCGCGCCTGGGACCGAGCACGACATCCTCAAGCCGCACCGGGGCAAAGCCGGCCTGCGGCGCGGCGTTGGCGATGCCGGCGGCGGCGAGGATGCGGTCGATGAAGGTCCCCTGCCCGGCCGTGTAGCCGCTTGGGGTCAGGTAGAGGCCGGACTGGCCCTTCCAGGCGTCCTTTGAAGCGGCCAGCCGTCGGTCCATGTCGGCGACGATGGCCTCGCCCTTCGTTGGCTGTCCCAGCGCGGCGGCGACGGTGCGGACATTGGCCCGCACCCCGTCGAAGTCGGTGGCGTCCTCGATCTTCACGACCTTGACCCCATGGGCGGCCAGGGCGGCCTCCAGCCGCGCGTCGCCGCCCCAGTAGCGGACCGCCAGGGTCGGTCGGGCGGCCATGATGCTTTCGGTGGTGATGCGCCGTTGGGGCAGGCCCCGGGCCAGGTCGCGCAGGTGGGAGTCTGCGTCGTCGGCCCGGTAGCTCAAGCCGACAATGGTCTCACGCGGACTGAGGGCCAGGACGTACTGATCGGCGCATTGGTCGAGCGAGACGACGCGGGGATTGGCCTGGGCGGCGCCTGCTATCCCCAGGACCCCTATCACCGTCATCCCGACCGCAGCGCGCAGCGCGGAGAGCCGGGACCCAGGGGCGGCTGCCGCCACAGGTCGAAGCGTCTCGGTTTGCACTCTGTCACCCCCTGGGTCCCGGGTCGGCCCTTCGGCCCGCCCGGGATGACGGAAGGGGTTTACCCGGTCAAGTCTAGTCCGCCACCAGTCCGTGCAGCATGCCGTCGAGCAGCACCTGGCGCAGTTCGCCGCTGTCGGCCCAGTTGAACTTGGGCTTGGTGATGATCAGCGAGACCAGGCCGTGACAGGAGGCCCACAGAACCTGCGCCGCGCTTTCGGCCGAGCCGGTGCGCAGCCGGCCCGAGGCGGCGATCTCGTTGACCACGTCGATGAACTTCTGGAAGCAGCGGTCGCCCAGGTCCTGGGTCGCCTCGGTCTTTTCCTCGTTCATCAGCCCGGTGTGGGCGCAGAACACAAGCTGATAGGCGTTGGGGTTCTCCAGCGCGAAGGCCATGTAGGCGTCGAGCATCATCCGCACCCGGACCACCGGGTCGATCGGCCGCGCGGAAATCTCGCTGTTGATCTCCAGCAGGCGGGTGATCGCCCCGTCGCTGATCTCCAGCAGGATCTCGTCCTTGTCCTTGAAGTGCATGTAGAGCGCCGTCGAGGAGACCCCCACCTCGTCGGCGATCTTGCGGATCGTCGCCCCCTGATAGCCCTCGGCCAGGAAGATGCGCTGAGCCGCCTCGAGGATTTCCCCCCGACGCATGTGGCCGTCGCCCTTGGGCTTCCGCGCCGAGCGCTGAGGCTTCTTGAGAACCGTCGTCACCCTGTTGTTTCCCCTCAGCTTTGGTCCCCGAACCGAACAGTAAACGGGAATCACCTACGGGGCGCAACTGTTCCCCCCAATTGGCAGGATACTGGACCTTCGAACCCCCTGCGGCTAATGCCCGCGCATGAGCAACCCGCGCGTCGCCGACGCCCCCATTCTGCTGACCACCAAGGGCTGGGCCGACTATGCCCTGATCGACAGTGGCCATGGCCGCAAGCTGGAGCGCTATGGCCGCTTCAAGGTGGTGCGGCCCGAGCCGCAGTGCCTGTGGGCCCCACGCCTGTCGAAAGAGGAATGGGACAAGGCCGACGCCGTCTTCGATCCCACAGACGAGGACGAGAACGGCCGCTGGCAGTTCGCCGGCCAGCCGCCGGTGCTGTTTCCGTTGAGCTGGCGCGAAGCTAAGTTCAACAGCCGCTTCACCAACTTCCGCCACCTGGCCTTCTTCCCCGAGCAGGCAGCCAACTGGGAATGGCTGGATGCCCGCATCCGGTCGTCGAAGAAGCAGCTGACCATCCTCAACCTGTTCGGCTACACCGGCGTCGCCAGCCTGGTCGCGGCGGCGGCGGGGGCGAAGGTGACCCACGTCGACGCCTCCAAGAAGTCGGTCGCCTGGGCGCGGGAGAACGCCATCCTCAGCAAGCTCGACGAGAAGCCGGTCCGCTGGCTGGTCGAGGACGCCCGCAAGTATGTGCAGCGCGAGCTGCGGCGCGGGGCGCAGTACGACGGCATCATCCTCGACCCGCCGAAGTTCGGGCGCGGTCCGACCGGCGAGACCTGGCGGCTGTTCGAGGACCTGCCGGAACTGTCGGACCTCTGCACCCAGCTGCTCAGCCCCGATGCCTCCTTCATGCTGATGAACGCCTATGCGGCGAGGATTTCCGGGGCATCGCTGTCGGGCCTGATGGCCGACCAGCTCAAGGGGCGCGGCGGGGTCATCGACTGGGGCGAGCTGGCGCTGGAGCAGGAAGACGGTCAACGCCGCATCGGCCTGTCGTTCTTCGCGAGATGGTCGAAGTGAATTTCAGACAGGTCACATCCCTGTCGAACGAGACGGTCAAGCACGCCCGCGCCCTGCACATGCGCAAGACCCGGGAGGAGAGCGGCCAGTTCCTCGCCGAGGGGCTGAAGATCATCACCGAGGCGGTGGACCAGGGCGTGGCGCCGCAGGTGCTGATGTTCGGCAAGGCCGCCGCCAGCCACCCGCTGCTGATCCGCGCGGCCGAGGCGACCGCCCAGGCCGGGGGCGAGGTCATCGAGGTGACGCCGGAAATCCTCGAGAAGATCGCCCGCAAGGACAACGCCCAGCCGGCGGTCGCCATCTTCCGCCAACGGTTCGTGGCGCTGGACAGTCTGCGGCCGACCTCGAATGTCTGCTGGGTGGCGATGGACCGGGTGCGCGATCCGGGCAACCTGGGCACCGTGGTGCGGACGGTCGATGCGGCCGGAGGCGGCGGGGTGATCCTGGTCGGCGACTGCTGCGATCCCTACTCGGTCGAGGGCGTGCGGGCGACCATGGGCTCGATCTTCGCCGTGCCGCTGGCGCGGGCGACGGCGGAGGAATTCCTGGCCTGGCGCGGCCAGTGGCCGGGGTCGGTGGTCGGGACCCTGCTGACCGCGACCGTGAGCCATCACAACGCCGACTATCGCGCCCCGACGCTGATCCTGATGGGCAACGAAGCCCAGGGCCTGCCGCCGGAACTGGCGAGCGCCTGCGACGTGAATGTGAAGATCCCCATGCGCGGCCGGGCCGACAGCCTGAACCTGTCCGTGGCGACGGGGATCATGATCTACGCAGTGACCGACCGGTTGCTGGCCTAGGTTCCGCGCGGTTTGGCCCGTGTCGTCGCCGCAGCCTTCCAGGGTTCCTCCGGCCAGACGTGCCGGGGATATCGGCCTTTCATGTCCGTCCGCACATCCTTCCACGACCCGCGCCAGAAGGCTGGCAGGTCGCGGGTGACCTGAATCGGGCGGTGGGCCGGCGACAACAGCGCCAGCACCAGGGGGACGCCGCCGACGCTGGGATGGACCTCGACGCCGTAGAGTTCCTGCACCCGCACCGAGATCGTCGGGCCGGCCTCGGCGGCATAGTCGATGGCAAGGCGTGAGCCCGTTGGCGCGGTCCAGCGGGCCGGGGCGGCGGCGTCGATGCGTTTCTGGACGTCCCACGGGATGAGGACGCGCAGGGCGTTTTCGAGGTCGTTGTCGGTCAGGCTGGCGAGGGTTCGGCGGCCTTCGAGGATCGGGGTCAGCCAGTCGTCGAGGGTGGCGATCAGGGCGGCTTCGGAAAAGTCGGGCCAGGTCGCGTCCTGGGCGTGGAGGAAGCGCACCCGTTCCAGCAGCGAGGCGGTCCCCTCCCCGATCGGCAGGCTGGCGAGGCCTTCGCGGCGGACGTGGCCGGCCAGGGCGGCGGCGATCATCGCCTTGTCGGGCTTGTCGACCAGCCGGTCCTCCAGCACCAGGCGGTCGAGGCGGACCAGGCGGCGGGCGCGGACCTTGCCGTCCGGTTCGATCTCCAGGCGATCCTCGTTGGTCAGGCGCGACGCAAAGGCCGTCCGCAGGCTGTCCGGATCGAGCGGCGCGGCCAGCAGGATGCGGTCACGGGCCGCGCCGCCGCCCAGTTCGCCGATGGCCAGCCAGGGCTCCCGCGCCAGAGCGTCGGTGGATTCCAGGTGTGCGCCACGGCCGCTGGCCAGCTGAAACTCGCCACCCTTGCCGCGCGCCTTGGCGACGCGTTCGGGGAAGGCCTCGGCCAGCAGCAGGCCGACGTCCAGCGGCGGCTGCTTCGGCGGCCGTCCGGCGGCGCGGGCCCAGCGGTCGGCGAGGGTTCGGGCGTCGCGGGCCCGGGGACTGCGGTCACGTTCGAACTGTTCGAGGCGGTGGCGCAGGTCGGGGTCGCGGCCGCCGAGGCCCCGCTCGGTCAGCAGGGCGGCGATTCGGGCCGCCAGTTCGCCCTGACCGCCGGCGGCGCCGCGGATGACCATGTGGGCGAGGCGCGGCGGCAGGGGCAGGTCCGAGAGGGCCTTGCCGTGGGCGGTCAGGCCGCCGGCCTCATCGAGGGCCTCCAGACGGGTCAGGAGGTTGCGGGCCTCGCTGAAAGCGCCGGCCGGGGGCGGGTCGAGGAAGCCGAGGTCGGCTGGGTCGCGGGCGCCCCATCTCGCGAGGTCCAGGGCGAAGCCCGACAGGTCGGCTTCGAGGATTTCCGGGCGGGCGAAGGGGACCAGGGCGCGGGTCTCGGGCTCCTCCCACAGGCGGTAGCAGACGCCAGGCTCGGTGCGGCCGGCTCGGCCGCGGCGCTGGTCGGCGGCGGCGCGGGAGACGCGGACGGTCTCCAGCCGGGTCAGGCCGCTGGCCGGATCGTAGCGCGGCACGCGGGCGAAGCCGCTGTCGATGACGACGCGGACGCCTTCGATGGTCAGGCTGGTCTCGGCGATCGAAGTGGCCAGCACCACCTTGCGCCGCCCCGCCGGCGCGGGGCTGATGGCGGCGTCCTGTTCACGCGGGTCGAGGGCGCCGAACAGCGGGCAGAGGTCGACGTTGGCCGGCACGCCCGCCTCGGCCAGCCGGTCGCGGGTGCGGAGGATCTCGCCCTGCCCCGGCAGGAAGACCAGGATGCTGCCGGTTTCCTCGCCCAGCGCCTTGCGGACAGCGCGGACGACCTGGTCCTCCAGCCGGGCGGCCGGATCGCGGCCGAGGTAGCGGGTGTCGACCGGAAAGGCGCGGCCCTGGCTCTCGATAACCGGCGCACCGTCCAGCAGCCGGGCCACCGCCGCCCCGTCGAGGGTGGCCGACATGACCAGTAGCCGCAGGTCCTCGCGCAGCAGCGACTGACTGTCGCGGGCCAGCGCCAGGCCCAGGTCGGCGTCGAGGCTGCGCTCGTGGAACTCATCGAACAGGACCGCCGAAACCCCGTCGAGACCGGGGTCGTCCTGGATCATGCGGGTGAAGACGCCCTCGGTGACCACCTCGATGCGGGTCTTCGCCGACACCTTCGAATCCATCCGCACGCGATAGCCGACCGTCTCCCCGACCCGCTCGCCCAGCGTCGCGGCCATGCGGGCGGCGGCGGCGCGGGCGGCCAGCCGGCGGGGCTCGAGCAGAATCAGCTTCCCGGCCGCCCACGGCTGGTCGAGCAGGGCCAGCGGCGCCCGCGTCGTCTTGCCGGCGCCGGGCGGGGCGACGACCACGGCGTTAACGCCGCTGTCCAGAACGGCCCTCAGCGCGGGCAGGATTTCCTCGATGGGCAGCATTACGCAGTTCGTTTAGTGCCCGATTGCCGCGCCGTCACCGCAAGCCGTTGCGTGGCGCGACTTTACTGCTAACGTCCGCCGCTTGTTAGCCGGCGGGGAGCCGGCCTTTCGGGGAGCGAGACGCATGTCCGCAGAGGGCGCCCGGCCGGGCAACCGGCTATTCTTGAAGAAGTCCATCGCCAACATTCAGAAGGAAGCGGCCAAAAGTGAACTGAAACGTTCGCTCGGGCCGATCAACCTGATGAGTCTGGGCGTCGGGGCCATCATCGGCGCCGGGATTTTCGTGCTGACCGGCCAGGTGGCTTCGGCCAATGCCGGCCCGGCCATCATGCTGTCGTTCGTCGTCGCGGGCATCGCCTGCGCCCTCGCCGGCCTGTGCTACGCCGAACTGGCGTCGACCATGCCGGTCTCCGGCTCGGCCTACACCTATGCCTACGGCACCATGGGCGAGGTCTTCGCCTGGATCATGGGCTGGTTGCTGCTGCTGGAATACGGCATCGCGGCCTCGACCGTGGCGGTCGGCTGGTCCGGCTATGTGGTCAGCATGCTGCATGATTTCGGGGTCAATTTCCCGAGCATCATGGTCCTCGGCAAGGAAGCCCCGCAGTGGGCGACGCCGCTGATCCAGGCCGCGCCCAACGAGGCCGGCAACCTGGTGTTCTCGATGACCGGCACGCTCAACGCGGTCGCCGCCGTCGGCATCTTCCTGGTCTGCGCCCTGCTGGTGCTGGGCGTGTCGGAATCGGCGAACGTCAACAACATCATCGTGCTGATCAAGGTGATCGTGCTGATCACCTTCATCGCGGTGGGGGTGACCTACATCAACCCCGACAACTGGCACCCCTTCATCCCCGAAGCCACCGGCAAGTCCGGCGAGTACGGCTACGGCGGTATCTTCCGCGGGGCGGCGATCATCTTCTTCGCCTACGTCGGCTTCGAGGCCGTCTCGACCGCCGCGGCCGAAGCCAAGAACCCCAGCAAGGACGTCCCCATCGGCATCCTCGGCGCGCTGGCCATCTGTACCGTGATCTACATGGCGGTCGCCGCCGTGATGACCGGCGTGGTGCCTTACAAGGAACTGGCCAGCCCGGCTCCGATCGCCGTCGCCATCGACCGCATGGGCCTGGAATGGGCTGACGTTCCCCTGGCCACGGCCGAGGGCGGCAAGCTCAACCTGATCGCCTTCCTGATCAAGGTCGGGGCCATCACCGGCCTCTCCTCGGTCATGCTGGTGCTCTGCTACGGCCAGACCCGCATCTTCTACACCATGGCCCGCGATGGCCTGCTGCCGCGGGTGTTCGCCATCATCCACCCGAAGTACCGCACCCCCTGGATGGGCACCATCCTGCTGGGCGTGGTGATCGCGGTGGCGGCCTCGTTCCTGCCGATCAGCCTGCTGGGCGACCTCGTGTCCCTGGGCACGGCGGTGGCCTTCTCCATCGTCTGTCTGTCGGTCATCTACCTGCGGGTGAAGCACCCCGACCTGCCGCGTCCGTTCAAGGTTCCGGGCGGCGTGGTCACCGCGGTGCTCGGCATTCTCGCCTGCCTGTTCCTGGCCTGGCAGAACTTCAAGCCGATGATCGAGCGGGCCATGAACGACGACCCGGTGCCGATGGCCATCCTGGGCGGGTATGCAGTGATCGGCGCCCTGGTCTATGCCCTCTACGGCTTCTGGCACTCCAAGCTGGCCAAGGGCATCGACATCACCGAGGAAACCTCGATGTCGAGCCCGGCCGAGGCCATGGCCTACGGCGTGGACGACGTGAAGGACTGATCGGTTCTTCGCAGACGACGGAAAGGCCCGGGAGCAATCCCGGGCCTTTTTCGTATGCGGGGTTTCAATCGCCGGCCTGAACACCGATCATATGAGTTCAGACAACGTCAGGAGCGCCCCTTGAGCGTCCCCCCCATCCAGGTCGCCATCGCGCCGGTCACGCCGCTGCAGCAGAACTGCACCATCGTCTGGTGCACGAAGACGATGAAGGGCGCCATCATCGATCCGGGCGGCGAGGTCGACCGCCTGCTGGCGGGGTTGGAGAAGTACGGGGTCACGCTGGAAAAGGTGCTGATCACCCACGGCCACATGGACCACGCCGGGGCCGCCGCCGAACTGGCCGACCGCACGGGCGTGCCCATCGAAGGCCCCCACCCCGACGACCAGTTCTGGATCGACCGCATCGAGGCCAGCGGCCAGCAGTACGGCATCCCCGAGGCGAAGGCCTTCACCCCGGACCGCTGGCTGCATGACGGCGACGTCGTGACCCTTGGCGAGACGCAGTTCGAGGTCATCCACTGTCCCGGCCACACGCCCGGCCATGTGGTCTTCTTCCACCGCGAGGCGCGCTTCGCCCAGGTCGGCGACGTGCTGTTCAAGGGTTCGATCGGCCGCACCGACTTTCCGCGCGGCAATTTCAACGACCTGATCGAGGCCATCACCGGCAAGCTCTGGCCGCTCGGCGACGATGTCAGCTTCGTGCCCGGCCACGGCCCGATGAGCACCTTCGGCTACGAGCGCAAGGTAAACCCCTACGTCTCGGACATCGCGCTGGGAACCAGCCGCGCCGAGCCGAAGACCGACCTGGCGGAGCGCTTCAGCTAGAAGCCCAAGGACCTAGAAGCCTCTGGCCTTCTTCAGGGCGTCCTGTTCGGCCTTGCTGAGCTTGCCGTCCTTGTCGGCGTCAAACTGGTCGAAGCGGTAGTTGGAGGCCTTGGCGAACTCGGCCTTGGACACCTTGCCGTCCTTGTCGAAGTCGGCCGGGGCCAGGGTGTTCCTGCCGCCGGTGAACTTGGCCAGCTTGGCCTGCTCGTCGGCGTCGATGAAGCCGTTCTTGTTCTGGTCGACGCGGGCGAAGCCCTTGTCACCGGCGGCCTGGCTCTCGCCCTTGGTGAGGAACCCGTCCTTGTTGGTGTCCGGATGCCCCTGGGCGGCGGCGGCCGTAGCGCTCAAGGCAAGCAGAAGGGAGGCGACGGCAAGACGGCGGATCATGTACTCACTCCGGAACGTTTCGGCCTTCAGATCACGGCCTCTCGGTTGCACCCGTATGTCTGCATTGCAATCCTGTCGAGACAAGGGCCGGGCAAAATGGCGGAATGGAACAGACCATGACAGTTGACGCCGCCTCCGGACAGGAAGCGCCCGCCCGTATCCTGATGGTCGACGACGACCCGGGCATCCGCGATGTCGTGTCGGAATTTCTCGGCCAGCACGGCTATCAGGTCGACACCGCCGGCGATGCGCGCGGCATGGAAATCGCCCTGGCCAAGGGCCCCGTCGATCTGATCGTGCTCGATGTCATGATGCCCGGTGAGGACGGCCTTTCCATCTGCCGTCGCCTGACGGCCCAGCCCGGCGGGCCGGCCATCATCATGCTGTCGGCCATGGGCGAGGACACCGACCGCATCGTCGGCCTGGAGCTCGGCGCCGACGACTACCTGCCCAAGCCCTGCAACCCGCGTGAACTGCTGGCCCGTATCCGCGCCGTCCTGCGCCGCCGCGCCGAGCCGCAGCCCAGCCTGGAGGACGGCCTGTCGGCCACCTGCCATTTCGCCGGCTGGAAGCTGGACCTGGTGCGCCGCGAACTGCGCTCGCCCGAGGGCGTGGTTGTCAACCTGTCGAGCGGCGAGTTCTCCCTGCTGCGCGCCTTCGTCGAGCGGCCGCAACGCATCCTGACCCGCGACCAGCTGCTCGACATGGCCCGGGGCCGCGACTCCGACGCCTATGACCGCGCCATCGATGTGCAGATCAGCCGCCTGCGGAAAAAGCTGGACGACGGCTCCAGCGGCGGCGAACTGATCCGCACCATCCGCAGCGAAGGCTACATGTTCGTGCCCAAGGTCACCCGCAGCTGATGCCGTCACGGGTCCGCAGCGCGCCGCTGTTCTGGCAGGTGATGGCGCTGGCCCTGGTCAGCCTCGTCGCCGCGCCGGCGATCAGCGCCGCCATGCTGCTGGCCCTGCCCCCGCCGCAGCCGGAGGTCTACCGGCTCAGTGAACTGGCCCAGGCGCTGCGCCAGAAGGGCGTGGTCGAGATCACCGACGGCCGGCCGCTGGTCGTCAAGCTGAAGACCGAGGCCCCCGAAGAGTCCTTCCGCCGCTCGCGCTGGCGCGAGGACTTCCGTCGCATCCTGGCCGCCGATCTCAAGGTCCCGGCCGACCGCATCCGCATCGAGACGGTCGGGCCGGTGCGGGTGCTGCTGCGCACCGAACACCGGGTCGAGACCCGCATCTTCCGCATCGGCCCGCCGGAAGGCGAACGCCCGCCGGGCGGCCCGCGTCACGGCATGCATGCGCCCGGCGCGCCTGAGTTCCGCCCCGACGAGCGCGTCATCTTCTCGCCCTTCAAGGTCGGGGTGCAGCAGGCCGACGGCCACTGGCTGGTGGTCAAGCCCAAGCCAACCTTCCGCTGGGACGCCTGGCAGACCCGGCTGATCCTGACCTTCGTGCTGTCGATCCTGCTGATCGCGCCGCTGGCCTGGCTGCTGGCCCGGCGCCTTTCCGCCCCGCTGGCCGCCTTCGCCGGCGCCGCCGACCGGCTGGGTCGCGACCCCCGCGCCGCGCCGCTGCAGATGGCCGGCTCGACCGAGATCGTCGCCGCCGCCAACGCCTTCAACCAGATGCAGGAGCGGCTGCGCCGCTATGTCGACGACCGCACGGCCATGGTCGGGGCCATCGCCCACGACCTGCGCACGCCGCTGACCCGTCTGAAGTTCCGCATCGAGGCGGTCCCCGACGCGCTCAAGCCGAAGCTGGCCGCCGACATCGACCAGATGGAGGCGATGATCGCCGCCACCCTGGGCTTCGTCTCCGACGCCACCCGGCCGCGCGAACGCACGAAGATGGAGCTCGCCTCCCTGGTCGAGAGCATTGTCGACGAGATGGCCGAGACCGGCGCCGCCGCCACCATCGACCGCACCGAGAAACTGGTCGTCGAGGCTGACCCCATCGCCCTGCGCCGGCTGGTCTCCAACCTGGTCGAGAACGCCCTGAAGTACGGCGGCGCGGCCCGCGCCCGGGTCTATGCGGACGGCAATGACGCGGTGATCGAGATCGACGATGACGGTCCGGGCATCCCCGACCACGAACGCGAGCGGGTCTTCGAGCCCTTCTTCCGGGGCGAGCCGTCGCGCAACCGCGAGACCGGGGGCATCGGGCTGGGCCTGGCCGTGGTCCGCTCGGTGGCCCGCGCCCACGGGGGCGACGCCGAGCTGATCAACCGCCCGGGCGGCGGGCTGACCGCCCGGGTGCGGCTGCCGATCTGAAGCGCGTTCCGATAAGTGGAAACCGGTTATCGGATCAAACGCGCGACCCGAGAATGGCCGCAATATCAACGCAACCGCCACACCTTATCGCCGCCACGTCACCCAGCCAGAC
Organism: Caulobacter sp. SRI_014; assembly: GCF_057586315.1. NCBI lineage: Bacteria > Pseudomonadati > Pseudomonadota > Alphaproteobacteria > Caulobacterales > Caulobacteraceae > Caulobacter > Caulobacter sp. SRI_014. The sequence continues at coordinate 23,571 of NZ_JBYCZQ010000017.1, forward strand.
AGGGTCCCATCCGGACCGGAGACCCCGATGATCGCACGCCTGGCGCTGCTCGCCGCCCTCGCCGCCTCGCCGGCCCTGGCGCAGCCCGGTCCGCCGCCCGAGGGCGGGGGCGGCCCGCCGCCGCGGCGCGAGCAGCTGTTCATCAGCCCGGCCGGCGAGCCCTTCCGCAGCCCGCGGGGGCAGACCTATCCGGCGACCGCCTGGTTTGCCCGCGCCGACGCGAACGGCGACGGCGGCCTCAGCCGTGACGAGTTCGTCGCCGACTCCCTGACCTTCAACGCCACCCTGGACACCGACAAGGACGGCTTCATCGACGGCTTCGAGATGGCCGACTACGAAATGAACGTCGCGCCGGAAATCCTCAGCCCGCTCGACCGCGGCGACGAAGGCCCCGGCGCCGTCGTCACCGATCTCGGCCGACGTCCCTTCATCGGCCGTCCCAAGGTCCTCGAGCGGGGCGCCTACGGCAGCACCCGCAACGGCGCCGGCCTCTATGGCCTGATCAACGAGGTCCAGCCGGTCGCCGCCCAGGACAGCAACCTCGACCGCCGCATCGATGTGAAGGAGGTCGGCATCGCCGCCCGCGACCGCTTCGCCATCCTCGACAGGGACAAGGATGGCAGGCTGACCCTCGCCACCCTGCCCAAGACGCCCTATCAGACCATTCTCGAAGCGCCGCCGACCCAGGACCGCAAGACCGGGGATGGCGCCAAACGGGACAAGCGCCCGCCGCCTCGCTAGCTGGACCCTGGAGAGTATCCGCCGATGAAGTTTCGTCTCGCCCCAACGACAGCAATGATCGCCGCCCTGGCGGCCACGCCGGTGCTGGCCCAGCCGCGGCCAGACCTTCAGATCTTCATCAGCCCGGCCGGCGAGCCCTTCCGCAGCGAACTCGACCAGCCCTACCCGGTCGCCCTGTGGTTCAAGCAGGCGGACGCCAACGCCGACGGGGCCATCACCCGCGACGAGCTGATCGCCGACTCGCTGGCCTTCTTCGACGAACTGGACGCCAACAAGGACGGCACGGTCGATGGCTGGGAGAACGGCGACTACGAGAAGAAAGTCGCGCCGGAGATCATGTCCCGCGCCGCCATGGCCGTGGCCAAGCCCAAGGAGGGCAACCGTCCCATGGGCGGCCGCCGGCGCCCCACCCTGTCGCCCTCGGACAACTACAAGTCGGGAGACGGCGCCAAGACGGTCGCCGACCAGAGCCGCGCGGGCGCCGGTCTCTACGGCCTGCTCAACGAAATCCAGCCGGTGATGAGCCAGGACAGCAATTTCGACCGCCGGATCAGCAAGGCCGAGGCCACCACCGCGGCCAAGGATCGCTTCGCCCTGCTCGACAAGGACAAGGACGGCAAGCTGACCCTCGCCACCCTGCCGGAGACCCCGTTGCAACGGGCGCTCGAAGACGCGCGTTGATTGCGGGCGTCACGGCCCCTGCAAAACAGTGAAATCCGCCTGCAAACTGGCGCCGGTACCTGACGTGTCTGAATGGAAGTCACGTGAGTCCCACCGAGCACCCAATGAGCCTGAGCACCGCGCCGCGCAAGAAGTCGAAGTTTCCCTGGGTCCCGGTGGCCTGGGGCGTCGCCGCCGCGGTGGTGCTTGGCGGGGGCGGCTACATGCTGTTCAAGCCCAAGGCCCCCAAGGACCCCTATCGCACTGAAACGGTGGCGCGCGGCGATATCACCAAGTCGGTATCGGCCTCCGGGTCCTTGCAGGCCTTGGTCACCGTCCAGGTCGGTTCGCAGATCAGCGGCCAGATCACCAAGGTGCTGGTCGACTTCAACGACTATGTCAAAGCCGGCCAGGTGATGGCCGTGCTCGACCCCCAGACCTACGTCAGCCGCGCCCAGCAGGGCCAGGCCCAGGTCGCCCAGAGCCAGGCCCAGGTCAACCAGCTGCAGGCCCAGGCGGATGTCGCCCGGGCCAACTACAACCGCACCAAGACGCTCTACGACAAGGGCATCACCGCCAAGGCCGCCCTCGACGCCGATCTGGCCACCTGGAAGGCCGCCCAGGCCTCCGTCACCGCCGCCAGGGCCGGGGTCACCTCGGCCCGCGCCTCGCTGAACGCCACCCAGGTGGATCTCGGCCGCACCAACATCATTGCGCCGATCAGCGGTGTGGTCACCGACCGCCAGATCGAGCCCGGCCAGACCGTCGCCGCCAGCCTGTCGGCCCCCATCCTGTTCCAGATCGCCCAGGACCTCTCCAAGCTGGAGGTAAAGATCAGCGTCGACGAGGCCGACATCGGCTCCGTCCGCGAGGGCCAGCGGGTCAAGTTCACCGTCGACGCCTTCCCGGACGATAACTTCACCGGGGTCGTCACCCAGGTGCGCAAACAGCCGGAAACCGCCAACAACGTCGTCGCCTATACGGTGATCGCCGAGGCCGACAATCCGGGCGGCAAGCTGCTGCCCGGCATGACCGCCAACGCCGACATCGTGCTGGAAGAGCGCAGGAACGTCCTGCGCGTGCCGGCCGCCGCCCTGCGCTGGAGCCCGGCCGACGCCACCGCCACGCCGCAGCGCGGCGCCAGCCCGATGGGCGGCCCGCCCGGCATGGGCGGCGGTGGCCAGCAGCGCCAGCAGGGCGCCGGCGGACGCCAGGGAGGCGGCGGCGGCAACCGCCTGGCCCGCGTCGCCGAACAGCTCGACCTCGACGCCGGCCAGAAGAAGAAGGCCGACGCCATCTTCGCCCAGGCCCAGACAAAGATGCGGGCCGCCGAAGGGCCCGAGCGCCGCAAGATCATGGACGAGGCCTTCAAGGCGCTCGACCCCATCCTCAAGCCCGAGCAGAAAACCAGACTGGTCGCCCTGCGCGCCCGCATGGGCCAGGGCGGCGGACGGGGCGGCCAGGGCGGCATGACCAGCGGCGTCGTCTACATCCTCAAGGACGGCAAGCCGACGCCGGTGCCGGTCATGGTCGGCGCCACCGACGGCAGCTTCACCGAGGTCGTCGACCGCTCCGGAACCATCAAGGAAGGCGCCGAGGTCATCACCGGCGGCGGCCCCAAGGCCAAGGTCCAGGCGCGCAGCCCGATGGGCGGCGGCGGCGGCGTTCGGGTTCGGGTTCGGGGGCTGTAGTGATCCAGTTCGAGGGTCTCAGGAAGACCTACGTCATGGGCGAGGAAGTCGTCCACGCCCTGGCCGGCGTCAGCCTGACCATCGCGCGGGGAGAGAGCGTCGCCGTCATCGGTCCTTCGGGCTCGGGCAAGTCATCGCTGATGAACATCCTGGGCGGGTTGGATCGGCCCTCGGACGGCCGCTACCTGTTCGAGGGCGAGGACGTCGGCGCCTTCGACGACAACGACCTGGCCGCCTTCCGCTCGCGGCGCATCGGCTTTGTCTTCCAGTCCTTCCAGCTGCTGCCGCGCCTGACCGCGCTGCAGAACGTCGAACTGCCGATGATCTACGCCGGCATCGAGCCGGCCGAACGGCGGGAGCGCGCAGCCGCCCTGCTCGACCGCGTGGGACTAGGCAGCCGCATGGGCCACAAGCCGACCCAGATGTCGGGCGGCCAGCAACAGCGCGTCGCCATCGCCCGCAGCCTCGCCAACAAGCCCGACCTGCTGCTCGCCGACGAGCCGACCGGGGCCCTCGACACCCAGACCGGCCAGGATGTCCTCAACCTCTTCAAGGAACTGAACGCCGAGGGCCTGACCCTGGTCCTCGTCACCCACGACCTCGAAGTGGCGGCCGAGACCCGCCGCCGGGTCACCTTCCGCGACGGCCATATCGTCAGCGATGACGGGGCCGCCCGATGATGAAGCCCATTGATCTGGTCCGTTTCGCCACCGGCGCCATCGTCGCCCACCCGATGCGCAGCGCCCTCACCTCGCTCGGCGTCGTCATCGGCGTCGCCGCCGTGGTCATGATGACTTCAATCGGTCTGGGCGCGCAGCAGATGGTGACCAGCGCCATCGGCGGACTTGGCTCCAACATGCTGATCATCAGTCCCGGCGCCTCGCGCGGCGGGGGCGGTGGTTTCGTCAGCCAGGGGGCCGGCACCGGCGTCTCGCTGAGCGACGGCGACGCCGAGGCCATCAAGGCCCAGGTCGAGAACGTCGCCGCCGTCGCCCCGGCCGTGCGCGGCGGGGCCCAGCTGACGGCGGAAGGCGGCAACTGGAACACCCGCGTCGAGGGCGTGACGCCCGACTATCTGATCGCCCGCGACCTGACGGTCGCGTCCGGCCGCATGTTCGACGACCGCGAGGCCCGCCAGGGCAAGAAGGTCGCCGTGATCGGCGCCACGGTGGCCAGGGAGCTGTACGGCGACGCCGACCCGGTCGGAAAGCGGCTGCGGGTCGGCACCGTGCCGTTCGAGATCGTCGGCGTCCTGACCTCCAAGGGCCAGGCCGGCTTCGGCCAGGACCAGGACGACATCGTGCTGGGACCATTGCAGGCGGTGCGGTCGCGCATCGTTGGGCGCCGGGTGCGGGGCGACAATGTCCAGACCATCTATGTGAAGGCGGCGACCGCCGAGGACCTCGACCGGGTCCAGGAGGACGTCACCAACCTGATGCGCGAACGCCACCGCATCCGCCAGGGCGCCGAAGACGATTTCAGCGTCCAGAACATGGCCTCGATCATGGAAGCCATGAGCGCCAGCACCAAGACCTTCACCGGCCTGCTGGCGGCGGTGGCGGCGGTCTCCCTGCTGGTCGGCGGCATCGGCATCATGAACATCATGCTGGTTGCGGTGACAGAGCGGACCCGCGAGATCGGCCTGCGCATGGCGGTGGGCGCCAGGCGCGCCTGGGTCCTCTACCAGTTCGCCCTGGAGGCCGTGGTGCTCAGCTTCGCCGGCGGCGTCATCGGCCTGCTGATCGGCATCGGCGGCGCCATGGCCATGTCCGCTCTAGCCGGCTGGCCCATGGCCATCGCCAGCTGGGCCGTGCCGACGGCGCTCGGCTTCTCGATGCTGGTCGGCCTGGTGTTCGGCGCCTACCCGGCCTGGCGGGCGGCGCAGCTGGATCCGATCGAGGCGCTGCGGCGGGAGTAGCGTGCCAAGCGCGCCCTTCTCCCGCTTGTCGGGAGAAGGAACGCCCCCCAAAACGCCGCCCGCGTCCACGCCGACTCGTCCGCCTAAGGGACGTCCAAGTGCTTGTTCCAGCAGACTTTCTTGGCCAGTTGCCGA
>NZ_JBYCZQ010000018.1:0-26489 GCF_057586315.1 Caulobacter sp. SRI_014
CGCCGGAGCGCCCGGCGGGCGGGGTTTTCAGGCCCCGTACCGCGCCAGGAAGGTCTCGACCGCGTCGGCGCAGATGTCTTCGATGGGCCGGCGCGGAACCGCCTCGTCGCCAGCGACCAGGCCGAAGGTCAGGGTGAAGTGCTCGAGCATGCCCAGCAGCTGGCCGGCCGCCCAGGCCGGCTTCTCGACCTTCAGCAGGCCTTCTTCGGCCAATCGGGTAATGAGGGTGATCGCGCTGCCGCCCAGGGCGTTGCGCGACCACGTGCGAAAGTGATCGGCGAGGTCGGCGAAGCGGCGGCGCTCGCCGGTGACCAGCCGGAATACGGCCCTCGACAAGGGATCGGTGTAGAACCGCGCGTAGGCCAGGGAAAAGGCGCTCAGCCGGGTCCGGGCGTCCCCCGGAAAATCGAGAGTTTCCTCGATATCGTTGGCCAGGCTGACGACGGCGGCCTCGACGACGGCGATGAACAGATCGCCCTTGCTGGGGAAGTGGGCGTAGAGGGTCGCCGTCGAGACGCTGGCCTCGCGGGCCACCACCTCCATGCCGGCGCCGGAGTAGCCCTCCCGAAGGAAGACCGACTGGCCGGCCTTCATGATGTCGCGGCGTTTGCGCTCGCTGCGCGTCTCTCCCCCTCGCTCCCCCATGCGTCCTCTGTATAACAATGGTCATTACTCCCGTAAGGCGAAATCCCTTACGGAGCAAGGGATTGGCGAGGGGGCAAATGCGCACGGCCTGTGATATGCAGCGGCCATGAGCCAACCGACGCCGCAAGAAATCCAGCAGGAAGCCGAGATCGCCGCCTGGCTGGGGGCCCGCGCCGACCGCATCATCGAGACCAGCTGCGCGCGCGTCTATCTGACCGGCGACCTGGCCCTGAAGGTCAAGAAGCCGGTCAACTTCGGCTTCCTGAACTATGAGACCGCCGCCCTGCGTCACTGGGCGCTTGAGCGGGAACTGGCCTTCAACCGCGCCGCCGCGCCGGACATCTACCGCCGCGTCGGGGCGATCACCCGCGGTGCGAATGGGGGCCTGGAGCTGGACGGGTCGGGCGACCACGTCGAGTCGGTGCTGGAGATGCGCCGGTTCGACGAGACCGCCGTGCTGGCCGAGCAGCCTTATGCGGTGGACGGCGCCCTGTCGGACGATCTGGGCCGCGCCATCGCCCGCTTCCACGCCGAGGCCCCAGTGACCCGCGAGGCCGAACCGGCCGGCGGCATGAGCTACACCATCCGCTCCAACGCCGCCCTGATGAAGGACCTGATCCCCAAGCTCGGCAAGGAGCCGGTCGAGGCCCTGATCGCCGCCACCGACGCGGAGCGGGCGCGGCTGGAAACCCTTCTCAAGGACCGGCTGGAAGAGGGTTGGGTGCGCCGCTGCCACGGCGATCTGCACCTGGGGAACATCCTGCTCGAGGACGGCCGGCCGATCCTCTTCGACTGCATCGAGTTCAACGACACCCTGTCGGAGATTGATGTCCTCTATGACGTCGCCTTCCTCCTGATGGACCTCGACTTCCGCCGCCGCCGCGATGCGGCCGTGCGGGTGCTGTCAGCCTGGCTGGACGAGGGGGCGCGGTTGTTGCCGGGCGGGCTGTGGAGCGGGCTGGAGGCCCTGCCGTTGGCCCTGTCGGTGCGGGCCGGGGTGCGCTGCCATGTTCAGGCCCACGGCGGCGACATCGAGGCTTCTCGCGCGTATCTGGCCGCCGCCCTGGCGCATCTGGAGCCGGTCAAGCCGGTGCTGGCCGCCGTCGGCGGCTTGTCGGGCTCCGGCAAGTCGACCTTTGCCCGCATCGCGGCTCCCGGCCTCGGCGCCTCGCCGGGAGCGGTCATCCTGCGCAGTGACGAGATCCGCAAACGCCTGTGGGGCGCCGCCCCGCTCGATCGGCTGCCGCCGGAGGCCTATGCGCCGGAAGTCAGCCCCCGGGTCTACGGCCAGATGTTCGAGGACGCCGGCAAGGCCCTGGCGGCCGGCCGCGCGGTTATACTGGACGCCGTCTTCATGAAGCCCGAGGAACGGGCCGCCGCCGCCGACCTGGCCCGCAAGGCCGGTGTCGCGTTCGAGGGGCTGTGGCTGGAGGCGCCGGCCGGTCTGCTGCACGACCGTATCGCCGGCCGCAGCGGCGATGCCTCGGATGCAACCGGCGACGTACTCGACGCCCAGCTGACCCGCGATCTGGGCGAAATGACCTGGCGGCGCGTCGACAGCGATGGCGACTTCGAACCGGCGGCCGAGGCCCTGGTCAAGGCCCTCAGCTAGGTTACAGGTCCCCCCTTTTCTTCCGCTCATCCCGGCGAATGCCGGGATCCAGTTCGTAAGGCTCGGTGGTGGGAGTGCGTGCGCTTGCGCACGCCGGTGATGAGTTGGGCGGAGAATTCCCGCCGTGCCCACGGGCACGAGTCCTGACCCTCGGCGCCCTATGAACTGGATCCCGGCATTCGCCGGGATGAGCGGAAGGAAAAGCGAGTGAGTGTCGACTGGGCGTAGCCATTGACGAAAGTAATCTTCGGGGGGACGCTCGCGCCCGAGTAGGGGGGAAGCGTTCATGTCCATCACCAGACGGTCCACGCTGGCCGCCGGCGGCGCCATGCTGCTGGCCTCGCCGGCCGCCGCCGCGACCAGTGTCCAGATTCCGTTCCGCGTCACGCGCAACCGGCCGTGGGTGGCGACGACCATCAACCGCAAGGACCCGGTGGCCTTCCTGGTCGACACCGGCTCGAACGCCTTCGGCATCAGCAACAAGGCGGCCAAGGCCCACGGCCTGCCGCGCGTCACCTCCGGCAGGATCCAGGCCGCGGTCGGCCGCAGCGATGTCGCCATCTACACCGCCAATGAGGTCGCCATCGGCGGCGGCGCGGTGCGCGAGCAGGACGCCGTCCTGCTGGGCGCCCTCAGCGACGACAGCGACTTCATCGTCGGCATCCTGCCGGTGGCCAAATGGGCGATCATGGGGCTGGACTTCGACACCCAGCAGCTGACCGTCGCCGTTCGCCTGTCCGAAGGCGGCGCGCCGGAGGGCTATGAGGAACTGACCACCTTCACCCAGGGCGAAAGCTTCGGGACGACGAACCGTCTGGGGACCAACGCCACCGACGCCCAACATTTCCAGGACTTCGACCACCGGCCGGTGATCGAGGCGACGTTCGATGGCCAGCCCGTGCGGCTGCTGGTCGATACCGGCTACACCGGCATGCTGTTTCTGTTCCCCGACTATGTGAAGAAGCGGGGCCTGTGGGACCACTATCCAAAGCACCTGGACGGCGGCATCAACACCGTCGCCGGCGAGGCCAAGACCCGCACGGTGCGGGGCGAGAAGCTGCGCATCGGCCGCTACGGCTTCGCCACGCCGATCACCGTGCTCGGCCACCCGGCCGACAGCGACAAGGACAGCGTCCAGGACGTCCAGGGCATCGTCGGCATGGAAATCCTGCGGCGGATCAACTTCCTCAACCACCCGGCGCGGCGGCGCTTCTACTTCAAGCCCAGCCGGGCCATCCAGGACATCTATCGCTACGACCGCGCCGGCATGAACGCCGATGTGGTCGGCGACCATGTGCGGATCACCTGGATCGACCCGGCCGGCGCGGCCGCCAAGGCCGGGCTGAAGATGTCGGACAGGATCACCGGCTGGCGCGGGACCGACGGCTTCTACGGCATGCTCTGGGCTTTGCGCGGGGCGCCGGGGTCGAAGGTGGAGATCCAGGTCGAGCGGGCCGGGGCGCCAACTTTGGTCACGGTTGTGCTGGAAGACGTCATCTGACGGGCGATGACGGTTTCGGGACGATCCATGAACGGCACAAGGCGGGCGATGCTCATGGCCTTCAGCGGCGCCGGCCTGTTGCTGGCCGCCGCCCCGGCGCTGGCGAACGACGATCCTCCCATCCGTCCGCCGAGCGGCTGGTCCGGCCTGACCGTGATCCTGGTCGGCAAGGAGGCCAAGATAGCTGAGCTGGAGCCGTTGGGTCCGGCGGCGCGGGCGGGTTTGCGGCCCGGCGATGTCCTGCTGGGCGCCAATGGCGGCGGCGTCGACGACATCCCGGGGGCGCTGTCCGCCCGCCCGGGCGAGCAGGTCGAGCTGACGGTGCGGCGCGGAGCCGCCCGCCGGACCGTGCGCCTGGTGCTTGAACAGCCAGAATCTGCTCGCCCGTAGGCAGCGCCTGTTTGCACTGCGGCGCCGGGGCCGTTAGCGTGCTTCCGTAAGGAAATACACTCGGGGAAGGTGAAGCGTATGCGCGGCCTCATGCAGGACTCGGCTCTCACGGTCGACAAGATCCTGGACCACGCGAAGAACTGGCATGGCCATGTCGAGGTGGTGTCCCGGTCGGTCGAGGGACCGATCGTGCGCACGACCTACGCCCAGATTCACAGCCGGGCCAAACGCGTCTCCAACCTGTTGCTGCAGTTGGGCATCCAGCTGGGCGACCGCGTCGCCACCCTGGCCTGGAACACCGCCCGGCACATGGAAGCCTGGTACGGCATCATGGGCATCGGCGCGGTCTGCCACACGCTCAATCCGCGCCTGCACCCCGACCAGATCGCCTGGATCATCAACCACGCCGAAGACCGCATCATCTTCGTCGACCTGACCTTTGTGCCGATCCTCGAGAGCATCCTCGCCAACTGCCCGAGCGTCGAGCATGTGGTGGTGATGACCGACCAGAGCCACATGCCGGGCTTCAAGATCCACGGCGTGCCGGGCATCAAGTGGGGCGGCGCCCACTGCTACGAGACCGCCATCGCCGGCCAGTCCGAGAACTGCGCCTGGGGCGGGTTCGACGAGAACACCGCCTGCGGCCTCTGCTACACCTCTGGCACCACGGGCGACCCCAAGGGCGTGCTCTACAGCCACCGTTCGAACGTCATCCACTGCCTGGTGGGCCTGCAGAAGGACGTGCTGGGCATGTCCGGCGTCGATACCGTCCTGCCGGTGGTGCCGATGTTCCACGCCAACGCCTGGGGCACGGCCTTCGCCTGCCCGGCCGTCGGGGCCAAGATGGTCATGCCGGGCTCCAAGATGGACGGCGCCTCGATCTATGAGCTGCTCGACACGGAAGAGGTGACGTTCTCGGCCGCCGTGCCGACCGTCTGGCAGATGCTGCTGGCGGAACTCGATTCCAAGGGCCTCAAGCTGCCCCACCTGACCAAGGTGGTGATCGGCGGTTCGGCCTGTCCCGAAAGCCTGATCCGGGGCTTCAAGGAACGCTACGACGTCGACGTCCTGCACGCCTGGGGCATGACCGAGACCTCGCCGCTGGGCACTCTTGGGTCTCCGAACGCCCGGGTGGCCAAGCTCTCCTATGACGAGCAGATGCCCTACAAGCTCAAGCAGGGCCGCCCGCCCTACGGCATCGAGATGAAGCTGACCAACGACGCGGGCGAGCGGCTGCCGCACGACGGCCAGACCTTCGGCCACCTGATGGTCAAGGGGCCCTTCGTGGTCGGCGAGTATTTCAAGGGCGCCGGCGGAGCCATCCTCGATCCGGAAGGCTTCTTCGACACCGGGGACGTGGCGACCATCGACCCCGAAGGATTCATGCAGATCACCGACCGCGCCAAGGACGTCATCAAGTCCGGCGGGGAATGGATCAGCACGATCGACATCGAAAACATCGCCATGGGCCACCCCAAGGTCGAACTGGCGGCGGTCATCGGCATCCTGCATCCCAAGTGGGACGAGCGTCCGCTGCTGCTGGTCAAGCTGAAGCCCGGCGAGACGGCGACCAAGGAAGAGTTCATCGAGTACCTGACCGGCAAGATCGCCAAATGGTGGATGCCGGACGACGTGGTCTTCGTCGACGACATCCCGCTCGGCGCGACCGGCAAGATCGACAAGAAGGTGCTGCGCGCCCGCTTCGCCGACTATGTGCTGCCAGACGTGCCGTTGATGGCCGCCATGGCCGCCGCGGCGGCCGCGACGCCGGTGGCCCTGCGGGCCGAGCCTGACCCGGTGCTGCACGCGCCTGAACCGCCCGCAGCGGAGTCCGCCGACCCTTTTGACGGGGCGGCGGCCGGCGCGGAGGCGGAGGGCCACCGCTCCCCGACCGCCGCTGATAACCATAACGCCGAGGCGATCCCCGATCAGCACGCGCCCGAAGCGCACGGGCCCGAAGCGCACGGGCAGGGGGCCGAGTCGGCCGAGAACCGCATCGAGACCCTGGTCCAGCCGCAACAGTCCGTGCAGGCTGACGCCGCGCCGGCCCCGGTTGCGCGCCCGGCTGGTCCGGCGCCGATTGCCGAGGCCCTGATCGCCGGGGCCGCCGCGGCCGCGGCCGGCGGCATGCTGTTCACCCGCGACGAGTCGCACCGCGATGAGACCCTGAAGGTCGAGCCGGTGCGCGAACCGCCCCCGGCCCCCAAGGCCGAGGCTCCGCAGGTCGAGGCCAAGGCGCCGCCGCCCGCCGCGCCTGCCGCGCCGGCTCAATCGGCGCCGCCGCCTTCGCAGTCGGCGCCGCCCGCGAGCGACGAGATTCCGGAAGGCGACCTGCCGCTGACCTGGAGCCCGGGCGGGGCGGCCGAACCGCCGCGCACCGAGCATGTGGTTTCCAAAGGCAAGAAGGGCGAGGACGAAGACGTCCCCGCCGCCCTGCCCAGCATGCCCGACATGACGCCGCTCGGCGCCGTGCCGGCGGCCGTGGCCGGCGCCGCGCTGGTCAAGAGCCAGGTCGAGAAGGCCAAGGTCTCCGACGGCGGCCTGGCCTTCCCGTCCAGCCTGAAGAGCGACGCCAGCGTCGTCGCTACGCCTGATGAGCCGTCGCTGGCCTTCACCCCGGTTCCGGCCGGCGGCAAGAAGAAGACCAAGGCGAAGGGTGGGATGGTCGACCACGTCCTGACCATCGCCGTTGCCCTGGCGCTGGCCCCGGTTCTGACCGTCCTGGCCGGCGCGGCCGGCATGTGGGCGGGGCTGTGGGACTGGCGCGACGGCTATCTGTCGGTGCTGAGCGCCGGTCCGGCCGAAAACCTCGGCTGGGCTCCGGCCCTGGCTCTCGTCAGCGTTCTGACCAGCTTTGTCGGCCTCTTGATCGCCGCCCTGGCCGGCTGGAAGAAGCACTGGGGCAAGGCGCTGCTGGCGGTGTTCCTGACCCTGGCCACCCTGGGCGGCTTCGCTGCCCTGGGCTGGTGGGAAGGTCAGTCGCCGCGCATCCACGATGTCGCCACCGACTGGTCCGAGCCCCTGCTGTTCACCTCGAACATCATGTCGGCGCGCGGGCCCGACGCCAACCTGGTCGAGCCCAACCCGGTCGTCCCGCTCGACGCCGGCGACGGCGCCGGCCGGCCGATCGCCGAGATCAACAGCGAGACCTGCCGCGCGGCCCGCCCGGCCATGGTCTCGATGCAGCCCGCCGAGGCCTTCGCGGCGGTCAAGGCGGCGATGATCGCCGACGGCATCACGGTCGTTACCGACGACGTCCGCGCCGGCCGCCTCGAGGGCACGGCGACCAGCCTGGTCTACCGCTTCAAGGACGACGTGGCGGTGCGTATCCGGCCCCAGGGCATCGGCTCGCGCATCGACATCCGCTCGATCAGCCGGGTCGGCAATGGTGATCTGGGGGCCAACTGCCGCCGGATCGGGCGGCTGACGGCGGCGTTGAACCCGGCGGCTTAGGCCACCGGTTCGGCCAGCCGGTAATCGCTGTCCAGGGTCGGCTCACCGTCGGTGATCAGCCGGCCGTCGCGGACCATCTGCACCATGTGCGCCATCACCGAGTGGGCGGCGGCCGGGTAGAGGCGCGAGTCCACGTCCTTGTAGAGCTCCGGCACCATGGCCTTGATCCGGGTGTGGCCGTTGGCCAGGGCGCCGAGGATCTGCTTCTCCCGCGCGCGGCGGTGGTCGATGTAGGCCTGGACGAAGGGGGCCGGGTCGGTGACCGGCGGCCCGTGGGTCGGCCAGAGGGTCGAGAAGTCGCGCGCCTTGATGGTCTCCAGGCTTTCGAAATAGTCGCCCATATCGCCGTCCGGCGGGCTGATCACCGTTGTCGACCAGCCCATGATGTGGTCGCCGCTGAACAGGGCGTTCTCTTCGATCAGGGCGTAGCAGATGTGGTTGGAGGTGTGGCCCGGCGTCGGGATCGCCTCCAGCGTCCAGTTGGGCCCCGAGAACATGCCGCCGTCGCACAGCCCGATGTCGGGGCGGAAATTGCGGTCGTCGCCGGCTTCCATCCGCACTTCCGACTCGGTCGGTACGCCCTGTTTGGCGCAGGCGTAGATGGTCGCGCCCGTGCGTTCCGCCAGAGGGCGGGCCAGGGGCGAGTGGTCGGCGTGGTTGTGGGTGACGAAGATGTGGGTGATGCGCTCGCCGGCGGTGGCGGCCAGGATGGCCTCCAGGTGCGCGTCGATGTCCGGGCCGGGGTCGATGACGGCCAGCTCGCCCGTGCCGATGATGTAGGTGCCGGTGCCCTTGTAGGTGAACGGCCCCGGATTTGGCGCGACGACGCGCCGAATGAGCGGCGAGACCCGGTCGCAGGCCCCGTACTCGAACTCGATCTCTCTGACGAAAGGAATCATGCGGCGACGCCCGTCCCGGAATCTTGGTGAATTAGAGTGAGGAAAGCTGCCGCGAGCAAGCGTGTCGCGCTCAGCTTGTCCTTGAGAGGCAGCGCGATCGGCGGCCCCATGTCGGTCTTGTTGACGTCCACGACGTAGATACGTCCGTCCTTGTCCCGAAGGATGTCCAGTCCGCCCCAATCGAGGCCCATGCCGGCGCAGAAGGCGGCGATGGCCTCCAGCTCGGCCGCCGTGAACACCGCTTCGGGGGTGGTCAGGGTGGTCGAACTGTTGTGGTTGGCGAAGCGGTCAGCGACCGGCCGGCGCTTGATGAAGACGCAGACCGGCTTGCCGCCGACGCAGGGCGTGCGCAAGTCGGCGACCAGGTCGCCTTCGGTGTTGTCGATCAGCTTCTGATAGGTCTTTCCGGGCAGGGCCGGGCAGGGGGCGGTGACGATGCGGCCATCGTGCACGCCGTTGTCCTCGCCCTTTTCGACCAGCGGGCCCTCGGCGGTGGCGGGGTCGACCATCAGGGGATAGCCGAAGCTCTCTCCGAATATCCGGGCCACGTGGCTCTTTGTCACATCGGTGCAGCGCCAGTTGAAGCGGCGCTCGGGGCCGGTGTTGGGCGGGGCGCCGACGGCGCTGTCGTCGAAATAGAAGCCGGCGATGGCTTCCTCGGGCGTGCGGGCGATGCGGGCGCCGGCCCAGGCGCAGGCGGCCCAGACCAGATACCAGGGCCGGGGCTTGTCAGGGGCGAACCAGACAGCCGGTCCTGGCCGGGTCAGCCGCATCCAGAAGGCCTTCAGCCGCACCGGCACATAGTAGACGAACCACACCAGCCCTTCGGCCACGAGGGCGCCATCCAGCGCCAGGTCGGCGCCGGTCTTGTGAACCCTGATCCGTCCGCCGGACACGGAGAAGTCCGACGCCCAGAACGCTCTCGTCATACAGCCTGCTCCGCCCCCGCGACGCATGAATGGACGAAGCTAGGGTAATTCGGATCAACTACAAACGAATTGCCCGCGAGGCGTGCGTGATCGGCCCGGAAGTTGCGCTCAGGCCCCCAGGACTGGTGGGAAGGTGCGTAAAATGGCCCTGGATACGATGATCTTTGTCTCAAAACGGCTCCAGCGGGTCGCGTTCGCGATTCTCTGTCTCATGGCGGCGCAATTGGTGCTGGCCTCTTGCGAGGCGGAACCCAGCGCCATGGCGGCCAGGGTCGCCCTCGGCGACTGACGCTTGAGGCGCGCTTCACTTGAGGCCTTGGCCGATTGGCCCTTAATGCGGTCATGGCCGACGCCGCTCTCGAATCCCTGATCGCCCGGGCGGCCGACCTGCGCCGCGCCGGCCGTGTGCCCGAAGCCATCGCCGCCTACGAACAGCTGCTCAGCCAGCGGCCGGCCCTGCCCGACAGCTGGTACAATCTGGCTCTGATGTACCGCCGCGCCCGGCGGTTCGAGGACGCCCTGGCCGCCTACGACCAGGCCCTGGCGCACGGGCTTGGCGGACCGGAGGAGGCCCACCTCAACAAGGGCGTCATCTATGCCGACGACCTGCGCCGTCCCGATCTGGCGGAACAGGAACTGGCCGCCGCCCTCAGGCTCAATCCCCAGTATCAGCCGGCCCTGCTGAACCTCGGCAATCTGCACGAGGATCGCGGCCGCAAGGCCCAGGCCCTCGCCGCCTATGAGGCCCTGCTGGCGTTGGAGCCGGATCATCCTGAAGCCCTGGCGCGCGCGGCCCAGCTGCGCACCGTCACCGATCCGGCCGACCCCGCCATCGGCCGTCTGCGCCAGGCGCTGGCCCGGCCGGGTCTGGAGCCGCGGGACCGCGCCGGCCTCGGCTTCGCGCTCGGCAAGCTGCTCGACGGGGCAGGGGCGTTCGACGACGCCTTCGAGGCCTACGCCGCCGCCAACGGCGCCTCGGCTGTCCGCTACGACCGCGCCGCCCAGGAAGACCTGGTCGACAACCTGATCGCCGCCTTTCCAACGGCAGGTACGCAGACGTCTACAGTGGAGCCGAGGCCGCCGCCGATCTTCATCCTCGGCATGTTCCGCTCCGGCTCGACCCTGGCCGAGCAGGTGCTGGCGAGCCATCCGCGCGTCACCTCCGGCGGTGAGCTGACCCTGCTGCCGGCGCTGGTCCGCCAGGCCCCGGGGGCCTATCCGGCCAGCCTGGCGCGGCTTGACCCCGCGCCGATGGCCCGCGCCTACCTCGACGCGCTTGTCCGCCTGTTCCCGTCGGCCGACGTCATCACGGACAAGCGGCCCGACAACTTCCTGCATCTGGGACTGATCAAGCGCCTGTTCCCGGACGCCCGCATTGTCCACACCCGCCGCCACCCGCTCGACAACGTGTTGTCAGCCTGGTTCCTCCACCTCAGCGGCGCCATGCCCTACGCCACCGACCTGATGGACACCGCCCACTACCTGGCCCAGGAGCGGCGGCTGATGGCCCACTGGAAGCGCCTGTGGCCGGACGACATCCTCGACCTCGACTACGACGCCTTCGTCGAGGACCCGCGGCCGCTCACCGAACGGCTGCTGGCCCACTGCGGGCTGGCGTGGGACGAGGCCTGCCTGGCCTTCCACCAGACGGACAGCAATGTGCGGACGGCCAGCGTCTGGCAGGTGCGCGAGCCGCTGTACAAGCGGGCCTCGGGCCGCTGGCGCAACTATGAGCGCCAGCTGGCGCCGGTGAAGGCGTGGCTGGAAGGGGAGGGGCTGCTCTAGCCCGGAAGCACGCCCGTCAGGTCGTAGCCCGCCGCGCTGCCCTGATCGACCAGGGTCTGGCGGTCCTGGCGGCCGGCCAGGGCCTGGCCGACGCTCCAGGTGACGATCGAACGGGTGCCCGAGCGGCAGAAGGCCAGCACCGGACCGTCGGCCCCGTCAACGGCCTCCCGGTTGAGCTCGACCTGGTCCGGCGTCGGACCACCGCGCACCGGGATGTGGACATAGTCCATGCCGGCGGCCCGCACGGCCGCCTCCATCTCCGCGCTCGACGGCTGGTCGGGGGCCTCGCCGTCGGGACGATTGTTGATCACCAGCTTGAACCCGCGAGCGGCCGCTTCCGCCATATCTTCAGGCGCCAGCTGCGGGGCGACGGCGAAATCGGGGGTCACCTGGCGGATATCGGTCATGCTGCGTTCATCCTGAATGAGGTCTGGTTGACAACATCGTCGTCAGACATGGACTTATCAACGCCGCCTGGTCGGAGTTCGGCCGGGTAACCTAAATTTTTTGGAACGTGACAGCTGCGTCGAACTGAAGTCTGTCGTCGGAGTTTGCGTTCCCGGGACGTTTGTCCCGCCAGCTGAAGGCCGTCATGCTCCGATTCCTGTCCCGACGCCTGCTGGTCGCCATACCGACGATGTTCCTCGTCGTGACCCTGGCGTTCTTCATGATGCGGGCCGCCCCGGGCAGTCCCTTCGTCAACGAACGCCAGATGACCCCCGAGGTGCAGAAGGTGGTGGAGGCCAAGTACGGCTTCGACCGGCCGCTGCATGTGCAGTACGGCCTCTACCTGCGTGATGTGCTCAAGGGCGACTTCGGCCCGTCGCTGAAATACCGCGACAAGACGGTGCTGCAGATCCTCGGCGAGAACTACAAGGTCAGCCTCTGGCTCGGCCTTTCCGCCATCATCGCCGCCTCGATCATCGGGGTTTTCCTCGGCGTGCTCGCGGCGCTTCGGCAGAACAGGTCCATCGACTACGCCACCATGGGACTGGCCATCCTCGGGGTCTGTATCCCGACCTTCGTCACCGCCCCGCTGCTGGTGCTGCTGTTCGGATCGATGCTGGGCTGGCTGCCGATGGCCGGCTGGGGCTGGACCAAGGTGGCGGGGGTCGACTTCCCCAACCTCAAGAACATGATCCTGCCGGTCACGGTGCTGGCTTTGCCGCAGATCGCCATCATCTCGCGCCTGGTGCGGGCAGGGATGATCGAGGTGCTGCGCTCCAACTATGTGCGCACCGCCCGCGCCAAGGGCCTCCCCGAAGGCCTGATCGTCCGCAAGCACGCTCTGCGCGCCGCCATCCTGCCGCTGGTCAGCTATCTGGGCCCGGCCTGCGCCGGCCTGCTCACCGGCTCGCTGGTTGTGGAGAAGATTTTCGTCCTCCCGGGCCTGGGCAAGTTCTTCGTCATCAGCGCCCTGCAGCGCGACTACACCGTGGTCATGGGCATGGTCATCTTCTACGCCGCCCTGATCCTCATCCTGAACCTGATCGCCGACATGCTGTACGCGGCGCTTGATCCCCGCGTGAGGCTGTCGTGAGCATTTCGATCCCCGGCAACCCCGAGCGCGCCGCCCTGCTCGAAAAGGCCGTCAAGGGCCGCTCCCTGTGGGACGACGCCCGCCGCCGCCTGCTGCGCAACAAGGGCGCGGTGTTCGGCATGATCGTGCTGTCCGTGATGGTGCTGGTCTCGCTGATCGGCCCCTTCTTCGTCGCCTACCCCTACGACACGGTGACCAAGACCGACGTCTGGGCCGCGCCCGGCGTCGCCGGCCATGTGCTGGGCGCCGACGCGCTGGGCCGCGATCTGCTGGCGCGGCTGTTCGCCGGCCTGAGCGTGTCGCTGGGCATCGGGGTGGTCGCCACGGCCGTGTCGCTGGTCATCGGCGTCGCCTGGGGCGCCACGGCCGGCTATCTGGGCGGCAAGGTCGATGAGGTGATGATGCGGATTGTGGACACGCTCTACAGCCTGCCCTTCATCTTCTTCGTCATCCTGCTGATGGTCACCTTCGGCAAGAACATCTTCCTGATCTTCCTGGCCATCGGGGCGGTCGAGTGGCTGACCATGGCCCGCATCGTGCGGGGCCAGACGATGAGCCTGAAGCAGAAGGAATTCATCGAGGCGGCCCGCGCCGCCGGCCTGAAGACGCCGGACATCATCGCCCGCCACATCGTGCCCAACCTGCTGGGCCCCGTGGTGGTCTATGTCACCCTGACCATCCCGGCGATCATCATCGCCGAGAGCTTCCTCAGCTTCCTCGGCATGGGCGTTCAGGCGCCGATGGCCAGCCTCGGCACCCTGATCTCCAACGGGACGCAGGACATGGAGATGGCGCCCTGGCTGCTGATCTGGCCGTCGCTCACCATGATCGTCACCCTGATGGCCTTCAACTTCATCGGCGACGGCCTCCGGGACGCCATCGACCCGAAGGACCGGTAGGGTGTCAGTTCTCGCGCTTCGCCCGGAAGGACCCGTAGCCCTTCACGCTCAGCATGTAGCTGCCCAGGCTGGCGGCCTTGATGGTCACCGGCGCGCCGGCCGGCAGCTTGCGGACCTTTTCGGTGTCGATCTGGGTCCAGGTCGCCCCGTCGGCCAGCTTGACCACCCACTTGCCGCTCGCGTTAAGCCGCGAGGAGGCGATGGTGGTTTCGAGCCGGGTGAGCTCCTCTTCCTTCTCGCCCTGGGTCATGAAGCTGGGCATCTGGAAGTTGAAGCCGAAGGCGGCCTTGCGGGCCTCGCGCATCTGGCCCCGGTCGACCACGACGACATCGCCCTTGGCCTCGGCCGCGTCCAGCGCGGCGGCGGCCTTGTCAAAGCAGGCCAGGCGTTCGCCCGGGTCGGCGATGGCGCGGCAATCGACGACCGCCTTCAGGGCGCCGGCCCGCCCCTGGGGCTTATCGGCGGCGACCGCGCCTCCGGCCATCACAACCATCAGACCGGCGATCGCCAGTCCCTTTTGCATGCGTAGCGTCATGACCGCCTCCGACAACAGAACTTCCGCCATTGAAGGCCGACCCGGCATGATCCGCAATCTCTTCCTCGCCGGCCTCTCGCTTGCCGCCCTGTCGCTCGCCGGCTGCGGCGAGCAGGCCGTGTCGCGTCCGCCCTGCCCGCAGGGGAAGATCTGCATCACCGTCGGCAACACCTCGGAGCCCGCCACGCTTGATCCGCACAAGTCGACCGGCACCTGGGAAGACCGCATCCAAAGCGACCTGTTCATCGGCCTGACCCAGTCGGCCGCCGACGGCTCGACGATTCCGGGCATGGCCGAGCGTTGGGAAACCACGCCGGACGGCCTGGTCTGGACCTTCCACCTGCGCGACGCGGTGTGGTCGGACGGGGTTCCGGTCACGGCCGAGGATTTCGTCTATTCCCTGCGTCGGGTGCTCGATCCGAACACGGCGTCCGAGTACGCCTCGCTGATCTTCCTGATCAAGAACGCCGAGGCGGTGAACAGCAGCAAGGCCCCGCTGGAAGCCCTGGGCGTGCGGGCCATCGATTCCAGGACCCTGGAGATCACCCTCAACCATCCGGCCGCCTATCTGGCCGAACTGGCCCGTCACCACGTCCTCTATCCGGTGCCCAAACATGTGGTCGAAAAGCTCGGCGACCAGTGGGTCAAGCCCGGCAACATGGTCAGCAACGGCCCCTACATCCTGGCCGACTGGAAGCTGGGCGACAGCGTCCATACGGTGAAGAATCCGAAGTTCTGGGACGCCAAGGACGTCTGTATCGACGAGGTCTACTGGTACCCGACCACCGACGCCATTTCGGCCGAGCGGCGGGTGGCCCGGGGAGAGCTGGACTGGAACACCGACATCTCGTCCAACCGCATCAGCCGGCTGCGCGAGAAGATGCCGGGCTATGTCCACACCAACACCTACCTCGGCCTGACCTACATCGCCTTCAACACCCGGCCGAACAGCAAGGTGCCGGCCTTCAAGGACATCCGCGTGCGCCAGGCCCTGGCCATGGCCATCGACCGTGACTTCATCGCCAAGGGCCTGCTGCGCGGCGGCCAGCTGCCGGCCAACACCAAGGTCCCGCCCGGTGTCGCCAACTACAAGCCCTCGCCCGGCCCCTACTGGGCGACCTGGCCGCTCAAGAAGCGCCAGGAGAAGGCGCGCGAGCTGTTGGCCGCCGCCGGCTATGGCCCGAAGAACCCGCTGAAGTTCGAACTGAAGCACCGCAACAGCGCCGACCCCATGCAGTTCACCCCGGCCCTGCAGTCGGACTGGAAGGAGGTCGGCGTCCTGGTCACCCTGGCCCAGCAGGAAGGGCAGGTCTCCTACGCCGATTACCGGGTGCGCAACTTCGAGGCGGCCGACGCCGCCTGGATCGCCGACTACAACGACCCGACCAGCTTCCTGGACATGGAGAAGTCCAACTACGGGCCGCAGAACTACGGCGACTACAACAATCCGGCCTACGACGCCCTGATGTTCAAGGCCGACAACGAGCCCGACGCCGGCAAGCGCGCCGACTACCTGCGCGAGGCCGAGACCATGATGCTGAACGATGCGCCCATCGCGCCGATCTATTTCTACATAAACAAGAACCTGGTGAACCCCCGGATCACCGGCTTCGTCGACAACCTGGTCGACCACCACCGCACCCGCTGGATGTGCGTCAAGGGCGCCCGCTGAGTCGCTCTACCTGCCGTTGGGTGAGGTTGGGTCACGGCTCGCCGAGCCCGGCTGTGGCTCGCCGGTGTCACCCCTGCCTCGGAATCGCCCCGCCTTCGACTTGATTGAACGGGGTTCGGAGGGCGATTCTGCCTTCTACAGCGCCGTTTTGGGCCGAAGCCGCCCCCGAACGCGGCGGCTGTGGCGCGGATGCGACATTCTGGCGTCGATATCATTACGGATTGGCAATGAGCGTTGACCGGCATTCGGCCCCGGGCCTATTGCTGGCGTAACCGGACGTCTCATGACGCCCGGGAGGCCCGAATTCATGCTTTTGAGGGGAAGCACGACCGAAAAAACGGCGTGCTGGCTCGGAGGGAATAAGTTGAAAGTTCAAACCACGCGCGGCCGCCTGCTGGCGTCCACGATGATCTGCGGCGCCGCTTTCGCCGCCCTGGCTACCGCCGCTCCGGCGTTCGCCCAGGACGAGGAAGGTGATGTCGACGCCGTGTTCATCACCGGCTCGCGTATCCCGCAGCCGAACCTGGTGACCACCAGCCCGATCACCCAGGTGACCTCGGAAGACATCTCGACCCAGGGCGTGACCCGCGTCGAAGACCTGGTCAACCAACTGCCGCAGGCGTTCGCCGCGCAGAACTCGACCGTTTCGAACGGCGCCTCGGGTACGGCCACGGTCGACCTTCGCGGCCTCGGTTCGGTCCGCACCCTGGTCCTGGTCGACGGTCGTCGCATGCCCTACGGCTCGCCGAACGATCCGGCCGCCGACCTCAACCAGATCCCGGCCGCTCTCGTCGAGCGCGTTGAAGTCCTCACCGGCGGCGCCTCGGCCGTCTACGGTTCGGACGCCATCGCCGGCGTCGTCAACTTCATCATGAAGAAGGACTTCGAAGGCGTTCAGGTCTCCGGCCAGTACAGCTTCTACCAGCACCACAACGACTACGACGGCCCGGGCAACATCCGTGAAGTCGTCGCCGCTCGTGGCGCCACCAACCCGACCAACTTCGCCCTGCCCGACGACAACGTCATGGACGGCTACGGCAAGGAAATCTCCCTGCTGCTCGGCGTCTCCTCGCCGGACGACAAGGGTAACGTCACTGCCTACGTCACCTACCGTAACAACGACGAAGTGATGCAGGCCGACCGCGACTACTCGGCGTGCACCGTCGGCAACCCCGCCGCCGCCACTCCGAACAGCTTCACCTGCGGTGGTTCGGGCACCTCGTTCCCGGGTCAGTTCACCCCCAACTTCGCCGCCGGCAACATCTTCACGGTCGGTGGCGCTGGTGGTAACCAGTTCATCCCGTACGTCGCCGCCCGCGACGCCTACAACTTCGGCCCGATCAACTTCTACCAGCGTCCCGACGAGCGTTACTCGCTCGGCGCCGTTGGCCGTTACGAAGTGAACGACCACGTCGAAGTCTTCACCCAGCTGATGTTCACCGACTACGCCACGGTCGCCCAGATCGCGCCGTCGGGTAACTTCTTCAGCACCGGCACGATCAACTGTGGCAACCCGCTGCTGTCGGCTCAACAAGCCGCCACCATCGGCTGCTCGGCCGCCGAGATCCTCGCCGACGACGACACCGACCTCTACATCGGTCGCCGGAACGTTGAAGGCGGCGGTCGTCAGGACGACCTGCGCTACCAGTCCTACCGTGGCGTCATCGGCGTTCGCGGCAACTTCGACGACAACTGGTCCTACGACCTGGCCGGCCAATACAGCCGCGTTCAGCTGTCGCGTATCTACCGCAACGACTTCTCGGTCACGCGCCTCGGCCGCGCCCTGGACGTTGTTTCGGTTGGCGGCACCCCGACCTGCCGTTCGGTCGTTGATGGCACGGACCCCAACTGTGTCCCGTACAACATCTTCACCCTCGGCGGCGTGACCGACGAAGCCCTGGACTACCTGCAAACCCCGGGTATCCAGCGCGCCGCGACCACGCAACAAGTCGTCACCGCCTCGGTGGCCGGCGACCTGGGCTCCTACGGCGTCAAGACGCCCTGGACCACCAATGGCGTGCAGGTGGCGTTCGGTGCGGAATACCGCCGCGACGAACTGACCTCGGACACCGACTCGGCCTTCGCCACCGGCGACCTCGCCGGCCAGGGCGGTCCGACCATCGGCCTCAGCGGCGCGACCGAGGTCTACGACCTCTTCGCCGAACTGCGGATCCCGCTGATCGAAGACATGCCGGGCGCCAAGCTGCTGTCGGCCGAGTTCGCCTACCGCTTCTCGGACTACGGCACGGGCATCAACACCGACACCTACAAGATCGCCGGTGACTGGGCCCCGATGGAAGACTTCCGCTTCCGCGCCAGCTACCAGAAGGCCGTCCGCGCCGCGAACGTCATCGAACTGTTCACGGCTCAGGGCCTCGGCCTGTTCGACATGGACGAAGATCCCTGCGGCTTCACGGCGGTTACCGCCGGTCGTGGCGCTCCGATCGCCGAATGTGTCGCCACCGGCATGACCGCTGCTCAATACGGCAGCGGCGCTCTGGACAGCCCGGCTGGCCAGTACAACCTGTTCGGCGGTGGTAACCCGAACCTGGCGCCTGAAACCGCCAAGACCTACACCGTGGGTGTGGTGATCACCCCGACCTTCCTGTCGGGCCTGAACATCTCGATCGACTACTTCAACATCGAAGTGGAAGACATCATCACCACCTTCGGCGCCGGCAACACCATCAATGCCTGCTACAACGACAACGACGCGGCCGCTTGCGCCCGCATCAATCGTAACGCGCTCGGCAGCCTGTGGACCAACGGCGGCTTCGTTGAAGACTTCAACATCAACGTCGGCTTCCTGAAGACCTCGGGTTACGACTTCGTCGCCAACTACGCCTACGATCTGGGCGACGCTGGCGGCCTGAGCTTCAACCTGGTTGGCACCCTGCTGGACAGCTTCGAATCGTCCAACGGCGGCGACTGCCTGGGTCAATTCGGTTCGACGCGCTGCGGCGTGCCGGCTCCGGAATGGCGTCACCGGTTCCGCGTCGGTTACGACACCCCCTGGGGTATCGATATCGCCGGCACCTGGCGCTACATCGGTGAAGTTGACTACGAAGGTGGCCCGCGCAACCTCGACGGCAACTTCGACGCCGAGAACTACTTCGACCTGTTCGCTTCGTGGAAGGCGACCGACAACGCTTCCTTCCGCGCCGGCGTGAACAACATCTTCGACAACGATCCGCCGATTTCGCGCAGCGTTGGCACCGTGGGTAACGGCAACACCTACCCGCAGACCTACGATGCCCTGGGTCGTTACATCTTCATGGGCTTCACCCTGGACTTCTAATCAGCCCAGAGTGACTTGAAGTAACGGAGGCGGCGGACCCAAAAGGTCCGCCGCCTTTCGTTTGAGCGCCTGGGGCAATTGCGTGTTTGGGGCGTTTGCGCGCTTCCGGAGTGTTCGACCGCATGTCGGGCTTGACCGCACCGGCCGCCAGCGGCGAGGAACAGCCCATGAGCGGTTCGGCGGAGCAGTGGCGGGACGAGGGCGTGGCGATGAGCGCCCGCCGCGACCACGCCGGCGCCATCCGCGCCTTCGAACAGGCTGTCCGTCTGGCCCCGAAAGACCCGGCCCTGGCCGCGCGCCTGGCGCTGGAGCGGCTGACCTACGGCGACGTCGCCGCCGCCCGGGCGGGCGCCCGCGCCGCCCGGGCCCTGCCCGGCGCCGACGCCAAAACCCTCGATCGCCTGGGCCACATCCTCAACCGCACGGCCGACTTCGCCGAGGCGCTCGACCTCTTCCGCCAGGCCAGCGCCATGGCCCCGAAGGACGTCGCCATCCTCAAGAACCTGGCCTGGGGGGCCCAGCACGCCGGCCAGTTCGCCGAGGCGGAGGAGGCGCTGCGCCGCGCCCTGGCGATCGCCCCCACGGACGACAAGGCCTGGTTCAATCTCTCGGGCCTGCCGGGCTGGCGGCCCTCCCCTGAGGACCTCGCCGGTCTCGACCGCCTGCTGGCCAGCCTGGCCGGCGATGAGGAGCGCAGTCTCGGGGTCGGCCATGCCCTGGCCCGCGGGCAGGAGGCGATCGGTGATGCGCCGGCCGCCCTGGCCACCCTGACCCGCGCCAAGACGGCCCGCCGCCGGGCCCGCCGCTTCGACGCCGCCGCCGCCGTCGCCGCCTTCGAGGCCGCGCCCGCCGCCTGGGCCAGGGGGCCGACAGGGCAGGGCGATCCTTCGCAGGCCCCGATCTTCGTCGTCGGGCCGCCGCGCTCGGGCACCACCCTGCTGGACCGCATTCTCTCCAGCCACGCACAGGTCACCTCGGCCGGGGAACTGCGGGCCATGCCGCTGCTGGCCCTGCGCATCGCCGGCGTCCAGGGCGAGCGCAGCCCGACCGCCGAGATCATGCTGCGCACCGCCAATGCCCCCGCGGCGATGGTTGGCCGCACCTACCTGGAGGCGGCCGCCTCCCTGGCCGGCGCGACGCCGCGCTTCACCGACAAGCGGCCGTTCAACCTGATCTTCGCCGGCCTGATTTCACGCAGCCTGCCGAACGCCCGCATCCTGCGTATGCGCCGCCGGCCGGCCGATACCGTGCTGGGCAACTACCGGCAGTTCTTCGCCTCGGGCTCGGTCTTCCACGACTATGCCTACGATCTGGAGGACACCGCCCGCTACGTCGCCGGTCTCGAGGCGCTCAGCGCCCAGTGGGAGCGGTTGTTGCCGCCGGATCGCTTCAGGGTCATCGACTACGAGGCCATGGTCGCCGACCCGGAGGGGCAGATTCGCGCCATTCTCGACTTCTGCGGCCTGCCCTGGGATCCGGCCTGCCTGGACTTCCACAACAACACCGCCGGCGTCTCGACCGCCTCGGCGGTGCAGGTCCGTGAACCGCTGCACGACCGCAACATCGGGCTTTGGCGCCGCTATGGCCCAGGCTTCGAGCCGGCCCTGAAGATTCTGCGCGGCGCGGGCCTGGAGCCTTAGGCCCCAAACAAAAAGGGCGGGGATTGCTCCCCGCCCTTTCCGTGTCGGAGGTGTCGGCCGGGCTAGATGCCGCCCGGACCGCACTCGGTGCGCAGGTAGCTGTCGATGGCCCCCAGCAGCTGGCCGACCTGGCCCGGCTCCCACTTGTTGGACTGGTGGCCCATGTTCTTGAGCTCCAGGTATTTGACCGGCTTGCCGGTCCGCTTGACGGCGGCGACGAACCGTTCCGACTGGGTCTTGGGCACGGTGATGTCCAGTTCCCCGTGGTACAGGAAGATCGGGATCGCGATCTTGTCGGCATGATCCAGCGGCTGCAGGCCGCCGATGGTCGGCCGCTGGGCCTCCCTCAGCCAGCCCTGGTTCAGGCGTTCGCGGAACAGATCCAGTTCCGCCACGCCGGCGCCGGCCACGGAGCACTGATAGATGTTGTTCGGGCGAACCGAAGCGGCCATGGCCGCGTAGCCGCCGTAGCTGTAGCCGTGCATGGCGACGCGGTCGGGGGCGGTGACCTTCTGGTCGATCAGGTATTTGACCCCGTCGTCCATGTCGTCCTGCATCTTCTGGCCCCACTCGTTGTCGCCGGCGCGCCACAGCTTCTGGCCCCAGCCGTCGGAACCACGGTACTGCGGCTGCAACACGGCATAGCCGCGCGAGGCGAAGTACTGGGTCCAGCCCGAGCCGTCCCAGCCCAGGTAGTCGCGGGCCCAGGGGCCGCCGTGCGGGGTGACGATGGTCGGGTAGGGGCCGGGGCCGTACAGCGCCGGGTTCGGCGAGGTCAGGAAGGCCGGCACCATCAGGCCGTCACGGGCCGCGTACTGGATCAGGCGGGTGCTGCCCAGAGCCTGCAGCTTGGCCGGGGTCATCCACGGGCGCTGCTTGCCCAGCAGGGTCAGCTGACCGCCGTCGGTCAGCAGGTAGTATTCGGCCGGGGTGCTGGCGCCGGTCTTGACGACGATGGCGTACTTCATGTCGTCGGACCAGCTGTTGAGCCGCACGTCGGCGCCGTCGGCGACCGACAGGGTGGCCTTGTCGCCGCTGGCCGGATCGACCCAGGCGACCTTGGTCGTCTTGATGCCGAGGGCCTTGCGCAGGCCCTTCTGCAGGGCGTCCAGCTGGGGATCGACCCAGTAGTCTTCCGGCGCGGCGCCGTCGTAGGTGAAGCCGAGCAGGCGGCCGACATCCTTGGCGGCGTTGGAGGTGCGCACGCCGCTGGCGTCGAAGAACTTGATGCCGAAGGCGTCTTCCAGGACCTTCTTGCCGGCGATGTCGTAGAGAACGATCTTCGCCTTGTCGGTCCCCTTGTTGGTCTGGACGTAGGCGATGTTCGGATCCTCGGTGAACCCGATCAGGTTCATCTGCTCGCGGTCGGCGGCGAAGAACCGGAACAGCTCGGTCCAGGCGTTGGTCTTGGGATCACGCACATATTGCGCGACATAGAGCCGGCCGCCTTCATAGTCGGTGGTGGCGCGGGCGCGGATTTCGCCGTTGTTGTCGGTCTGCTCGCCGAAGAACTTGTCCGAGCGGTTGTAGATCTTGGCCAGGGTGCCGCTGTAGACGTTCAGCTTGAACGCCCCCTCGCGGGTCATGACCAGGATGTTCTTGGGATCGCGCGGCAGCAGGTCCAGGACGTTGGCCGCCTGGCTGGAGCCCTGGTCGGAATCGCCGGTGGTGGTCTTCCAGTCCTTGCCTTCCAGATCGGTGATCATCAGGCGGAATCGGTAGTCCTTGTCGATGCCTTCGGTGACCAGCTGGCGGACGACGACGCCGATGCGGTCGTTCTTGACGAACTGCACGCCCTGGCAGTCGCCGCGCTCTCCGCAGCCGATGTTGACGGCCGGCTTCTTCATGTCGGCGACGGACCAGATCGACACCACGCTGCGGATGCCGTCATCGGAGCGGATGGCGGCGATATGCTTGCCGTCCGGCGAGATGGTGACCTGACGGATCGCCGCCGTGCGGCTGAAATCCTCGGCCGAAGGGGGTGTGGCCGGCGCGGTCTGCGCCGTGGCCAGACCGGCGCCGACGGCCCCGATCGCCAACGCGGCGGCCGCAACGGCCCCCAGGATTCTAAAAGACAATCTCACTGTGAAACCCCACGGATTAAGGCGCTCGCTCCGGAGGAGAATGCTGCGCGCCTTCCAAGGGAAAGGCATGCGATCACATCAGTCCGGCCACGTTTGAGAGGCAATCTATCCCGAATTGCCCAAGAGCCAAGCCAAGTTTCCCTCCCGACGCGTGTGTCGGATTGCGCCGCATTCCGCGGCCCAGCCCGCCGACTGTGGCGAGATTGTAACGCCCTCATGACGAATGGCCGCAATGCCGTCATCATTGTTGGCACGGCGATACAAGCTGCCTAGTGTCGCTGATACCTCGCGGAATCTCGTGTTCCGCGGTCGGCCGCCTGTGTGGTCGAATGGGGATCATCGGGCTACTGGGGAAAGTGCTCACAATGCTGGATCGCAAGTTTTTGCTCGGAACGACCCTGATCGCCGGCCTCTCGGCCGCCGCTCTGGTTGCTCCGACTGTCGCCGTGGCTCAGCCCGCGGCTCCCGCCGCCGCGCCTGCCGCGGACGACGAAGATGAAGAAGAGGAAGCCGACGTTTCGGCGCTGGTCATCACCGGTTCGCGCATCAAGCGCTCGGAGTTCAACAGCTCCGCTCCGATCCAGGTGATCACCTCCGAGCAGTCCTCGCTCGAAGGCCTGGTCGACACCGCTGAAATCCTGCAGCAGTCGTCGGTGGCCGCCGGTTCGTTCCAGGTGAACAACCAGCTGACCGGCTTCGTGACCGACGGTGGTCCCGGCGCCAACACCATCTCGCTCCGCGGCCTGGGCGCCACCCGCACCCTGGTCCTGCTGAACGGCAAGCGCGTCGGCCCGGCCGGTACGCGCGGCACCGTCGGCCCCGTCGACCTGAACGTCATCCCGAACTCGATCGTCGAACGCTTCGAGATCCTGAAGGACGGCGCCTCGTCGATCTACGGTTCGGACGCCGTCGCCGGCGTCGTCAACATCATCACCAAGTCGAACCTCGACGGCCTGGAACTCAACGTCTACGGCAACATCCCCTTCGAAGAAGGTGGTGAGCAGTACCGTGGGTCGATCGCCTGGGGCAAAACCTGGGACCGTGGCTACCTGAACGCCTCGCTGAACTACCAGGAAAGCAAGATCCTGCGTCGTAAGGACCGTGAAGACACGGCCTGCGCCGCCGACTATCTGAACCTGGGTGGCCGTGGCGGCCCGCGCGCCGACTTCGCCAACACCGACCCGTCGCAGACCCAGCCCGATAACCTCAAGTGCTACGGTCTGTTCGCCCGCGTCCTGCGGACGTCCAACGCCTTCGGCGACCTGATCTACAAGGATCCGGGCGTGGTCTACCCGAACGCCGCCCAGGGCAACAACGCCCCGGCCGCGATCACCTTCGGTGGCGTCACCTACGATCTGGCCCGCCAGGGCCGCGCCACCTTCCCGGCGACCTTCCCCTACGGCCACTTTGACGACGACCTGTACGGCCGCCAGTCGATCCTCAGCCCGGTGAAGAACACCTCGTTCTACGCCTCGGGTGGTTTCGACATCCTGCCGGCGCTGGAAGTCTACGGTGAATTCCTCTGGAACCGTCGTGAGTCGGCCCAGTTCGGCGCCCGCCAGTTCTTCCCGGCCGTGAACCCGCGCAACACTGCGATCCCGGACATCTTCAAGACCGTGGCTCAAGGCGGCGTGGCGGCTCAGAGCGGCTACTTCAACCCGGCCGGTTCGAACCTGACCCCGATCATCCCGTTCCGGTCCGACCGGTCGCAGGAAGTCGACTACTGGCGCACCGTCGTGGGTCTGCGCGGCGACATCGGCCGCTTCAGCTGGGACGTCTTCTACCAGCACAGCGACTCCGACGCCGAGTACCACACCTACTCGCTGTACAATGACCGCGTCCTGGCGACGACCGGTGGCTTCGCCACGGTCATCAACCCGGGCACCGGCCTGCCGTACGGCCAGCTGGGCGGCGCTGGCTCCTCGCCGTGCTTCACGCCGGCCGCCGTGCACAACATCTCCAACTTCAACTGCGCGGCCCTGCCGGGCGGCATCGACTGGACCTCGCAACGCATCCTTGAAGGCAACTTCACGGCCGCCGAGCTGGACTTCCTGACCTTCGACGCCGTGGGTAACACCACCTACAAGCAGGACCTGATCGAAGCCTCGATCTCGGGCGATCTGTTCAACCTGCCGGCCGGTCCGATCGGCGGCGCCTTCGGTATCACCTACCGCAAGGACGAGATCGACGACACGCCGGACATCAACGAACAGCGTGGCAACTTCTGGGGCTCCTCGGCCGCCGGCCACACCTTCGGCGACGACACCGTCACTGAAGTGTTCGGCGAACTCGAAATCCCGATCCTGAAGGGTCTGCCGGGTGTTGAAAGCCTCGACCTGCAGGTCTCGGGCCGCTACACCGAGTACGACTCCTACGGCAACGGCGACACCTACAAGGTGGGCCTGAACTGGCAGATCACCCCGGCCTGGCGCATCCGCGCCACCAAGGGCACCTCGTTCCGCGCCCCGGCGTTGTACGAACTGTACCTGGCCAACCAGACCTCCTTCCAGAACCAGGGCGCGATCGACCCCTGCATTCAGTGGGAACTGGACACCAACCCCTTCATCCAGGCCAACTGCGCCGCCGCCGGTGTCCCCATGGGCTACACCGCGGCCGGTTCCAGCTCGGCTCTGATCGTTACGGGTGGTGGCGCCGGCGTGCTGGAAGCCGAAACCTCGGAAGCCTACACCGTTGGCGTGATCTGGACCCCCAGCTTCATCGACCTGTCGGTGGCGGTCGAGTACTTCGACTTCCTCGTCAACGACGAAGTGCGCCAGTTCGGTTCGGCCAACATCCTGAACCAGTGCTACACCTCGCCGACCTTCCCGACCGACGCCTTCTGCACCCTCTTCACGCGGAATGGCCCCGGCGCGGTCTCGCGTCCGAACGAAATCGTCACGGTGAACAACAGCTACGTTAACGTCGCTGAGCAGATCAACCGGGGTGTCGACCTCACGATCCGCTACACCCACGAGTTCGACTTCGGCCGCCTGACCTTCGACAGCCAGTTCACCTGGCAGACGAAGGACGTCACCACCCTCCTGGGCGGTGCGGCGACGGAAGACTACAACGGCACGACCACCGAGCCGGACTTCACGGGCAACATGTCGCTCCGCTTCGACCGCGGCGATTGGACGGTGTTCTGGAACACCGACATGATCGGCAAGCAGTCGGACACCGACCAGTTCGGCGGCGACGTGTTCAACTCGACCCGGTACAACTCGCCGGTCTACTTCAAGCAGTACAACGAGTTCACTGCCTACCACTCGTTCTCGCTGCGCAAGAAGATGGACGACTGGACCTTCTCCAGCGGTATCCAGAACGTCTTCGACGAACGTCCTCCGGCGGCGTCCACCGGCCAGTTCCGTGCTGGTACGGCGGCTCTGAACCTGTACGACATGCGCGGTCGTCGGATCTTCTTCAACGTCACCAAGCGCTTCTAGGAACCAGCCGTCAGGCTGTTCTGAAGGGAGGCCGGCGAGGGAAACCTCGCCGGTCTTTCCTTTTGTCTGGATGTCGGGCGCCAAGGCGCTCCCTCCCGAAGGGAAATGGCCCCCCTGTACGGCCCGATGGACCTAGTCCTGGGCTCCCGTCAGCGGTCTTCCGA
>NZ_JBYCZQ010000019.1:0-9010 GCF_057586315.1 Caulobacter sp. SRI_014
TCATCGAACGGTTGACGCCGAAACGACGGCCATCGGCCTTCACCGATCGACAGCCTCAAGTTCCGGGTGGCCGCAGGGTGGTCCATTGGCGTTCCTCAGCGGTCAAAACGCACATCCGCGGCGGTCGACCGGTGCATGCCGGTAGGCGATAACCTCCTGTAGAAATTGATCTTTCCCGGATCTTTTGGTCTCGACCGGGCCGTTCCGCGCTATAATGGTCCGCCGCTTCGATAGACCACCGTCGCTCAGCCCTTCGCCGAGGCTTGCCTGACCGTGCGGCAGTGCTTCTAGATCGCGGCAAAACACCTCGTTGGAGAAACGCCTATGGCCCAGGGGCCCCTGTCCGGTCTGAAGATCGTCGAGTTCGCGGGAATCGGTCCGGGACCGTTCTGCGGCATGCTGCTGTCGGACCTCGGGGCCGATGTCGTTCGCATCGACCGCAAGGGCGCCGGCCGCGGCTCGCCCGCCGACATCACCGCCCGTGGCCGCCGCTCGGTGGCCCTGGACCTGAAGAACCCCGCCGCCATCGAAACCTGCCTGAAGCTGATGGAGGAGGCCGACGGCATCATCGAGGGCTTCCGCCCCGGCGTCATGGAGCGCCTCGGCCTCGGCCCCGATGTGGCCCTGAAGCGCAACCCCAAGCTCGTCTACGGCCGCATGACCGGCTGGGGCCAGACCGGCCCCTACGCCAAGGCTGCCGGCCACGACATGAACTACATCGCCATCACCGGCGCCCTGCACGCCATCGGCACCGATGAGAAGCCGATCCCGCCACTCAACCTGGTCGGCGACTTCGGCGGCGGCGCCCTCTACCTCGCCTTCGGCCTGCTGGCCGGCGTCATCCATGCCCGCAGCAGCGGCCAGGGCCAGGTCATCGACTGTGCCATGAGCGATGGCGCGGCCTCCCTGATGGCCATGTTCTACGGCTTCAAGGCCATGGGCGCCTGGCAGGAGACCCGCCGCTCCAACCTGCTCGACGGCGGGGCCCACTTCTACGACACCTACCAGTGCGCCGACGGCAAATGGATCTCGATCGGTTCGATCGAGCCGCAGTTCTACGCCCTGCTGCTCGAGAAGACGGGCATCACCGACCCGCAGTTCCAGCATCAGATGGACCGCAGCCAGTGGCCGGAACTGACCCAGAAGCTGGCCGACGTTCTGAAAAACAAGACCCAGGCCGAGTGGTGCGAGATCATGGACGCCACCGACATCTGCTTCGCCCCCATCCTCGACCTGGATGAGGCCCCCAAACACGCCCACAACGTCGCCCGCGAAACCTTCGTCACCGTCGAAGGCGTCATCCAGCCGGCCCCGGCCCCCCGATTCTCCGCCACCCCGGGCAAGATCCAGGCGCCGCCGCCCAAGATCGGCGCCCACAACGAGGCGGCCCTGAGCGACTGGGGCTTCTCGTCCGACGCCATCAAGAAATTGCAGGACTCCGGCGCTCTGTAGGGGCCGAGAAATCTGACGCTGAAGCGACACGTTCCATTCAGCCACGGTTCAGCCGGCGACTCGTATTTTCGCATTGTGACTGGAGGCGCCGCGCTCTCCCGTCCCTCGAAAGCGGCGCCGAAGGGCATACAGGACGAAGGCAAGGTCATCCTGGAGGCGCGTCGCTCGGTAACCCGGGCGGCGCGCCGTCTTGTATTGCGCTGCGTCATGGTTACGGGCAGGTTCCCGCGATGTCCGATACCCGCGCCCGTTTCGCGCTTCTGTCTCACTGGCGAAACCTCGATCCGGCCCACTGGGTGCGGCTGACCCTCAGTGTCGCCGGCAAGTCCCTGTCGCGGCTGTGGGGCCGGGACGTCATGCTCTACGTCGGCGGGGTCAGCTTCTGGGCCATGCTGGCGGCCTTTCCCGCCATCGCCATCGGCATGGGCCTGTTCGGCCTGCTGATGGACCCCAACAAGATCGCCGAGCGAGCCGAGGCCTTCACCGGCCTGATGCCGCCCGGCGCCCAGGCCCTCTTCGAGAGCGAATTGGTCCGCCTGGCCCACGCCCCGCTGCAGGCGGTGTCGGCCCAGAGCCTGCTGGCCCTGATCATCGGGGGCTATGCCGCCCACCGGGGCTTCAAGGCCCTCCTGGCCGGCCTCTCCTTCATCCATGACGAAGAGAACCAGCGCGGCTTCTGGAACTTCAACTTCATGGCCCTGATCGTGCTGATCTGCGCCTTCGTCCTGATGGGCGTGGTCTCGGCCATGTTCCTGATGCTGCGGCTGATGAGTTCGGCCCTGGACGTCAAGCCGCTGGCCGGCACCGTGCTGCTCAGCGAATGGACCTGGACCAGCATCGGCATCACCCTGGCGATGACCCTGATCTACCGCTACGCCATGAGCCGCGAACCTGTCGTCTGGCGGGCCTCGATCATCGGCGGCATGGCCGCCGCCGCCCTGGCCGTGGGCGCGAGCTGGGCCAGCGCCTTCTACGTCGAACAGATCGCCCACCTGGGCGCCACCTATGGCTCTGTCTCGGCCGTGGTCGTCTTCCTCATCTGGCTCAGCTGGAACGTCAACGTCGTCTTCCTCGGCGGGGCCATCGCCACCGAGGTCGAGCTGGCCATCGCCCAACCGGCCCTGGATTTTGAGGACGCGCCGCTGCTCTGAGCGGTAGGGGATGGGCTAGCCCTTGCGGATCAGGAAGCTGACCGCTCCATCCGCCTCGACCTGCTCAACAACCGAATGCCCGCCCTGGGCCACGAAGTGCGGCACGTCCACCTTGGCCATCGGATCATCCGCGATCAGTTGCACCAGATCGCCGACGGCCATCCCCTCCAGCGCCTTGCGCAGCTTGAGGGTCGGCACCGGGCAGCGGTGGCCTCTCGCGTCGATCAGCAGCGGCTCTTGGCTCATGCCTTCCCGATAGCTAGGGTCCGCCCCCTAAACAAGTTCAGGGGGCGTCATGCTTCGGGGTCTGGTCGCGGCGCTGGTTGGCGCATCCTTCATCATCACGCCGGCCTTCGCGGCCCCGCCAAAGAAGGCGGACCCCGCCAAATGGGACGTCAACGCTCCGCCAGGACCGTTCAAGGACGTGCCCATCGACACCACCACCGGCACCTGGATGAGCGTCGACGTCAGCCCCGACGGGAAAGAGGTGTTGTTCGACCTGCTGGGCGACCTCTACACCGTCCCGATCAACGGCGGTGAGGCCAAGAGCCTGACCAGCGGCGTCGCCTGGGACATGCAGGCCCGATATTCGCCCAACGGCCGTTGGATCGCCTTCACCTCCGACCGCGGCGGCGGCGACAATATCTGGGTCATGAACCGTGACGGCTCCGACATGCGCGCCGTCTCCAAGGAAACTTTCCGTCTGCTGACCCAGCCGGCCTGGTCGCCCGACAGCGAATACATCGTCGGCCGCAAGCACTTCACCTCCGGTCGCTCGCTCGGCGCCGGCGAGATGTGGCTCTATCACCGGGCCGGCGGCGACGGCATCCAGCTGACCAAGAAGCGCACCGAGCAGAAGGACACCGGCGAACCGGCCTTCAGCCCCGACGGCCGCTATCTCTACTTCAGCGATGACGCCACGCCCGGCGGACAGTTCGAGTACAGCAAGGACCCGAACACCCAGATCTATGTGATCCAGCGCCTCGACCGGAAGACCGGCGAGACCAGCAGCTACGTCACAGGCCCCGGCGGCTCGATCCGCCCGACGCCCTCGCCGGACGGCAAGAGTTTGGCCTTCGTTCGGCGGGTTCGCTACAAGACCACCCTCTTCATCCGCGACCTGGAGAGCGGCAAGGAGACCCCGGTCTACGACGCCCTCGACCGCGACATGCAGGAGACCTGGGCGGTCCACGGGGTCTACCCCAACATGGCCTGGACCCCGGACAACAAGGCCGTCGTGCTCTGGGCCGGCGGCAAGATCCGCAAGATCGACGCTGCCACCGGGACGGTCGCCGACATCCCCTTCCATGTGAAGACCACCCGCCGGGTCACCGGCGTGGTCCGCGCCAAGGTCGACGTCGCGCCGAAATCCTTCGACGTGAAGATGATCCGCTGGGCCGAGGTTTCCCCGCGCGGCGACAAGGTCGTCTTCGAGGCGCTTGGCAAGCTGTGGGTCCGTGACGTGAACGGCGGCCAGGCCAAACGCCTGACCAGCCAGAGCGACCATTTCGAACTCTATCCGTCCTGGTCGCGCGATGGGTCGTCCATCGTCTACACCACCTGGAATGACGATGCCTTCGGCACGATCCGCGTCGTCGCCGCCGGCGGCGGCGAGGGTAGGGTGGTCTCGAAGAAGCCCGGCCACTACGTCGAGCCGGCCTTCAGCCCCGATGGCCGCACCATCGTCTACCGAACCGTGCAGGACGGTTATCTGACCAGCGCCCTGTGGGGCGGCGAGACCGGCCTGTGGAGCGTGCCGGCCGCCGGCGGCGAGCCCAGGGAGATCACCTCCAACGGCGTGCTGCCGCAGTTCGGCGCCGCGTCCGATCGTGTTTACTTCATGAGCTTCGAGGCCGAGGGCAAACGCGCCCTCAAATCGGCCGAGCTGGACGGCGGCGACCCGCGCGTCCACCTCACCAGCGCCAACGCCGGCGAGTACGCCATCGCGCCCGACGAGAAGTGGGTGGCCTGGACAGAGCGGTTCAACGCCTACGTCGCGCCCCTGGTCTTCACCGGCAAGCCGGTCGAGATCGGGCCCGACAGCAAGGCCCTGCCGGTTACCCGCGTGACCCGAGACGCCGGCGAGTGGCTGCACTGGTCAGGCGACAGCAAGCGCCTCTGGTGGTCGCTCGGACCGGAGCTCTACAGCCGTGACCTCAAGGACGCCTTCGCCTTTGTTGACGGCGCGCCCAAGGAGC
This sequence comes from Caulobacter sp. SRI_014, assembly GCF_057586315.1. Classification (NCBI taxonomy): domain Bacteria; kingdom Pseudomonadati; phylum Pseudomonadota; class Alphaproteobacteria; order Caulobacterales; family Caulobacteraceae; genus Caulobacter; species Caulobacter sp. SRI_014. The sequence continues at coordinate 4,802 of NZ_JBYCZQ010000019.1, forward strand.
TGCCCAAGGCTCCCGAAAGCGGCATCAAGCTCGGCTTCAGTCAGGCCTACGACGCCCCCACCGGCAAGATCGCTCTGGTCGGCGCCCGGATTATCACCATGAAGGGCGATGAGGTCATCGAGGACGGGGTCATCGTCCTCAACGGCAACCGCATCGAAGCCATCGGCAAGCGGGGCGCGGTGGGCACGGGCGACGCCAAGGTCGTCGATGTCTCCGGCAAGACCATCATCCCCGGCCTGATCGACGCCCACTGGCATGGTTCGATGGGCTCTGACGAGATCATCCCGCAGCAGAGCTGGATCAACTACGCCGCCCTGGCCTTCGGGGTGACGACGATCCACGACCCGTCAAACGACACCAGCGAGATCTTCGCCCACAGCGAGCTGGCCAAGGCCGGCGAAGTGGTGGGCCCGCGCATTTTCTCGACCGGCACCATCCTCTACGGAGCGACGACGCCGTTCACCGCCAAGATCGAAAGCGCCGACGACGCCCTGTCCCATCTGCGCCGCATGAAGGCGGCCGGCGCCTTCAGCGTGAAGAGCTACAACCAGCCCCGCCGCGACCAGCGCCAACAGGTCATCGCGGCCGCCCGGAGCCTGGACATGTCGGTGGTGCCGGAAGGCGGCTCGCTGTTCCAGCACAACATGACCATGCTCATCGACGGCCATACCACCGTCGAGCACTCGATCCCGGTCGCCGCCATCTATGACGACGTCAAGCAGCTATGGTCGCAGACGGGCACGGCCTACACGCCGACCCTGGTCGTCGCCTACGGCGGCGCCTGGGGCGAGCACTACTGGTACGAGACGACCAACGTCTGGGAGGACCCGACCCTCACCAAGTATGTCCCGCGCCGCATCCTCGACGCCCGCTCGCGCCGGCCATTCAAGATCCCGCCGGAGGAACTGAACCACATCCGCATCGCGACCGTGGCCCGAGAGCTCAACGACAAGGGCGTCCTGGTTCAGGCCGGCGCCCATGGCCAGCGCGAGGCTCTGGGCCTGCACTGGGAAATCTGGATGATGGAGCAGGGCGGCATGACCCCGCTCAACGCCCTGCGCACGGCCACTCTGAACGGCGCCCAGGCGCTGGGCATGGACCGCGACATCGGCTCGCTGGAGGTCGGCAAGCTGGCCGACCTGGTGATCCTCGACGCCAACCCGCTGGAGAACATCCGCAACACCCGGACGATCCGCTTCACCATGATCAACGGTCGGCTGTTCGACAACGACATGAATGAGGTCGGCGGCCGCGGCCGGGCCCGCAAGCCCTTCTGGCACCAGCAGGCCGGCGGCGACACCTGGGGCGGGACGGTCACCACGGAGGCGACCGACCACACGGGCGACTAACGGCATGCGGGGACACGTTGAAATTCAACGTGTCCCCTCCCTCTTTTACTAGCTTTCGGATTGCATGATCGGCAACCGCGCCAGCAGGGCCACAAGCTCGGCCTGGCGGGAGGTCCCGGTCTTCTTGAGGATGCTGCGAAGCTGGACGCGCAGCGTGTTGATCGCCACGCCGCGGATGGCGGCGATATCGCTCAAGGTGTGGCCCTCGAGCAGGCCCATGGCCAACTCCAGTTCCGCCGAGGACAGACGGAACAGGCTGCTGACCCGCGACCGGCGGGCCCCGCCGTCAAACTGCGGGCCGTGGGCGATGATCAGCACCTGGGACTCGCCCCGCCGCGAGATCGGCGAAACCATCAGCGACAGATAGCCGTCTTCGGGTTTGCGGGCGCTGACCATCGAGGCCACCGAGCCGCTGCGGTGCAAGGCGTGATAAATGGCCGCCTGCAGTTCCAGGTCGCTGGCTTCATGGGTGGCGACCAGGCGCCCGCCGCGCACGGTCAATCCGTCCGCACGCTCCAGAATCTGTCCGCCATGCCGGTTCTGGTGACAGACCATGCCGCCGGCGGTGATCCGGAAGATGGCCATGGGGAAGGCGTCGAGGGCGGCGTCGGCGAAGGCCGACGACACCTGCGCCTGATCGAGCCGCGCCTTCAGCTTCAGCACCCGCCGCAGATGGGGCAGGGCGGAGGTCAGGCTGGCCTGATGCGCCTCACTGAACGGCCCGGCCTCCGCCGGGCGGCCAACCCCGATAACGGCCTCCGCGCCGCCCTCCAGCCGCACCGCGGCCACCATCGAGTGGCCCGGGTCGATCCGGTGGGGGCGGAGGACCTCATTGAAGAAGGTGGATCCCCGCCAGTCGGCTTCGGGCAGGAAACTGTCGGTGACCATGGCGGTGTCGTAGAGGCGCGGCCGGCGGACACGCCAGGGATCGTTGTCCGCGTAGTCTCCGGTGTAGAGGTCCCCTAGGCCGCTGAAGACGGCGTTGCTGAACACCTGCGTGACCCCGTCAGGTTGCTCGGTGGCGACGCTTGCCCACGGACACGCCGTTGCTTCGGCGAGCATTCGCGCCAGACCGTCACAGTCGATTTCTTCGGAAAGCACGTCGTACATCGACGCCCACTCGGCAACAGCCATCACTCCCCCTCGCCTCAACCAGTTCGAACCAAACATCCCCCCCGGATGCCGTCTTGAAGTGTCTTTCACTGGCGGGCTCGGAAGAGTTGCATGAACGCCGATCCGTGAAAAGCCCCCCAATAAAGCTACGCCGGTTGCGTGGTGCACATAATCCAAATGAGCTACACGTACTCGCAAACTATAGATGCGCGCGATCCATCGAAGTTATAGAAAAGCGCATGATTCTGATAGTGTGTGTTTAGGTATTGTCAGTGCGGGTTAAAGCGGCATTAATGTTGACCTGAGCTGGCCGCGGGGGCGGTCGTTAATCAGTTGGGGGACGCGCTTCCGGACTTGCTGATCTGTTCATCAATTGCCGGGTCGTACCTTTAATTGCTGAGCTTACCCATCTGACTCGCCTTGGTGAGCCAGTGTGAGAGCTTGCGCCTCGATCGCCTCCCTGACGCCAGCGGATCAACAACCGCGCGGGCGAGCCGTGCAGATCAGGGCGGGACTACATCATGGCGAACTTCCCCACGGCCGGTAACGACACCATCGACGGCACCAACGGCAAAGACACCATCGACGCCCTGGGCGGTGATGACGTCATCAACGGCTTTGGCGGAAATGACATCCTCCGGGGCAGCGGCGGCGATGACGACATCACCGGCGGGACCGGGAACGACAACCTGTACGGCCTGGCCGGCACCGATACGGCCCGCTACCAGAACACCACCGTCCAGGCGGCGAGCACCTCGCCTGCGGTCATGGGGACCTGGGCCGGCGCGCTGCTGACCCTGACGACCGGCACGATCGACGGCACCGATGTTCTGAACGCCTTCGAAAAGCTCTGGATGAACGGCGTGATGTTCGATGTGAACGTCTCGGCCCGCAACGTCGTGGCGATCACCGGGGCCGATACGGCCAATGCGTCGGAAGACGGTCCCAACGTGCTCGGCAACGTCCTGGCCAACGACTACGACATCGACTCCCAGCTTTCAGTGACCGGCATCTCGTTTGATGGAACTCCGGGAACGGTCGGCGTCGCGATTGCCGGGGACTTCGGCTCCCTGACCATCAACAGCGACGGGACCTATTCCTACGATCCCGCGCCCGACAGCACCGGCACGGACGTTTTCACCTACACGGTGCTTGACGGCGGCCTGCCGCGAAACGTGACCCTGACGGTCAACGTCGTGGCTGTGAACGACCCGCCCGTCGCCAACGACAGCACAAACTCCGGCGACGAGGACACCGAGATCCAGGGCACGGTCACCGCCACGGATCCGGACAGTGTTCCGACCTATGCGGTCGATACCGGTCCCTCTCACGGCGTCTTGGTGCTTCAGCCCGACGGCACCTACACCTATACCCCCGACGCCAACTACCACGGCTCGGACAGCTTCACCTTCACGGCCAGCGACGGCACGTCGACCGATGTCGGTCAGGTGGACCTGACCATCAACTCGGTGCCGAACGACACCCTGGTCGTGGGCGCGGGTGGCTATGCCACCATCCAGGAGGCCATTGACGCCGCCGAGGCCGGCGACACGATCCAGATCACCGCCGGGACCTATTCCGAGAACGTGCTGGTCAACAAAAGCGGGATCACCATCGTCGGGATCGGCGAGGTCAACCTGGTCGGCACCTTCAAGACCGACAACGGCATCGCCGGCGACGTGAACAGCTGGCTGGAAACGGCGACCAGCTACGACAACGCGTCAGGCATGGCCTTCACGGTCAGCGG
>NZ_JBYCZQ010000020.1:0-5615 GCF_057586315.1 Caulobacter sp. SRI_014
GGTCTTTGACATTGTAGATTTGGAAAGAGAAACGCAGGCGGCGACGTTCTGGCGATGGGTTTAACCAACTCATCTCGACGTCGACAAAATGCGGTCTCTTGAAGACACCATGAATATCGATCGTTCGGCTTCGGCTGAGCGGTCAATGTGAATGGGAACTCGTCAAGATACTATGCAAAACCAGATACGCAGCTTCGAGCAATCGGAGCGAACTACTGGAGTCAATGTCAACTCAACCTGAGAGTTTGATCCTGGCTCAGAGCGAACGCTGGCGGCAGGCCTAACACATGCAAGTCGAACGGATCCTTCGGGATTAGTGGCGGACGGGTGAGTAACACGTGGGAACGTGCCTTTTGGTTCGGAACAACTCAGGGAAACTTGAGCTAATACCGAATGTGCCCTTCGGGGGAAAGATTTATCGCCATTAGAGCGGCCCGCGTCTGATTAGCTTGTTGGTGAGGTAATGGCTCACCAAGGCTACGATCAGTAGCTGGTCTGAGAGGATGATCAGCCACATTGGGACTGAGACACGGCCCAAACTCCTACGGGAGGCAGCAGTGGGGAATCTTGCGCAATGGGCGAAAGCCTGACGCAGCCATGCCGCGTGAATGATGAAGGTCTTAGGATTGTAAAATTCTTTCACCGGGGACGATAATGACGGTACCCGGAGAAGAAGCCCCGGCTAACTTCGTGCCAGCAGCCGCGGTAATACGAAGGGGGCTAGCGTTGCTCGGAATTACTGGGCGTAAAGGGAGCGTAGGCGGATAGTTCAGTCAGAGGTGAAAGCCCAGGGCTCAACCTTGGAACTGCCTTTGATACTGGCTATCTTGAGTTTGGGAGAGGTATGTGGAACTCCGAGTGTAGAGGTGAAATTCGTAGATATTCGGAAGAACACCAGTGGCGAAGGCGACATACTGGCCCAATACTGACGCTGAGGCTCGAAAGCGTGGGGAGCAAACAGGATTAGATACCCTGGTAGTCCACGCTGTAAACGATGAGTGCTAGTTGTCGGCATGCATGCATGTCGGTGACGCAGCTAACGCATTAAGCACTCCGCCTGGGGAGTACGGTCGCAAGATTAAAACTCAAAGGAATTGACGGGGGCCCGCACAAGCGGTGGAGCATGTGGTTTAATTCGAAGCAACGCGCAGAACCTTACCACCTTTTGACATGCCTGGACCGCTGCAGAGATGCAGCTTTCCCTTCGGGGACTAGGACACAGGTGCTGCATGGCTGTCGTCAGCTCGTGTCGTGAGATGTTGGGTTAAGTCCCGCAACGAGCGCAACCCTCGCTGTTAGTTGCCACCATTTAGTTGGGCACTCTAACAGGACTGCCGGAGTTAATCCGGAGGAAGGCGGGGATGACGTCAAGTCCTCATGGCCCTTACAAGGTGGGCTACACACGTGCTACAATGGCGACTACAGAGGGCTGCAAGCCAGCGATGGTGAGCCAATCCCAAAAAGTCGTCTCAGTTCGGATTGTTCTCTGCAACTCGAGAGCATGAAGTCGGAATCGCTAGTAATCGCGGATCAGCATGCCGCGGTGAATACGTTCCCGGGCCTTGTACACACCGCCCGTCACACCATGGGAGTTGGCTTTACCCGAAGGCGGTGCGCTAACCAGCAATGGAGGCAGCCGACCACGGTAGGGTCAGCGACTGGGGTGAAGTCGTAACAAGGTAGCCGTAGGGGAACCTGCGGCTGGATCACCTCCTTTCTAAGGATGCTTCTCCAGGCCTTCCTCACGGATGGTCTACTGAGGCGTTCCAAGACATCTTTAAATAGGTGCGGAACGTCGCCGTCTTCGTTTCTCTTTCCACTCATCGCCGGCCGGCGGATCCCATCTGGGGGTCAACAGGTTGGTGATGCGATCGCGAGCCCAGGGTGGCGCTAAGCCTCACTGACGCAGGCGCTTCCAAGCCTTGAAGGCTTCATGGAGGCCTGTAGCTCAGGTGGTTAGAGCGTACGCCTGATAAGCGTAAGGTCGGCAGTTCGAGTCTGCCCAGGCCTACCATCCCTTCAAGTCGCGGATATGAACTGACCAGCTCCGCTGGGCTCACCCTTATGGGGCCATAGCTCAGTTGGTAGAGCGGGTGCTTTGCAAGCATCAGGTCGTCGGTTCGATCCCGTCTGGCTCCACCAGGTCTCACGGAGACCTCTGAAAAGCGATCGATAGAAAGATACAAGTTTGCAGCCGCCTGGCGCTCCTTCTGGGGACCGGGTTTGGTTGCGAAGTGACATCGTAAAGCAAGGGTCAGCCCGGCGCCCCAAGTCTCCCCCTGGAGATGAGGATAAGCGCTTTAAGGGAGGACTTTGAAGACATCATTGTCTGACAAATACAAAGCGCATGACCAGCGTCTGTGCACCTCCCTAGGGGTGTGTGGACATCATAGGCTGGGCATGAGTTTTGCTGAGAACGATCAAGCGCATAAGGGCTTCTGAAGGATGCCTTGGCGTCGAGAGGCGATGAAGGACGTGGCACGCTGCGATAAGTACCGGGGAGGCGCGAGCACCCTTTGATCCGGTAATCTCCGAATGGGGAAACCCACCTTTACGGTCTGCGAACTTGCTTTTGTGCTTCGGTACAGGAGACGGTTCGTAGGGCGTTCAAAGGTATAATGAGCTGAATACATAGGCTTCATTAAGCAAACCCAGGGAACTGAAACATCTCAGTACCTGGAGGAAAGGACATCAACCGAGACTCCCGTAGTAGTGGCGAGCGAACCGGGACCAGGCCAGTGCTGTCGTGACATAAAGCTGAACGATCCTGGAAAGATCGGCCATAGTGGGTGATAGCCCCGTAAGCGTCAAATAGCGACAGACTCGAGTAGGGCGGGACACGTGAAATCCTGTCTGAACATGGGGGGACCACCCTCCAAGCCTAAGTACTCCTCGACGACCGATAGTGAACAAGTACCGTGAGGGAAAGGTGAAAAGCACCCCGACGAGGGGAGTGAAATAGAACCTGAAATCGGAAGCCTACAAGCAGTCGGAGCCACCGAGCGTGGTGACGGCGTACCTTTTGTATAATGGGTCAGCGACTTCATGTGCCGTGCAAGCTTAAGCCGTTAGGTGTAGGCGCAGCGAAAGCGAGTCTGAATAGGGCGAATAAGTACGTCGCATGACGACCCGAAACCAGGTGATCTAGCCATGAGCAGGTTGAAGGTTGGGTAACACCAACTGGAGGACCGAACCCGTGAATGTTGAAAAATTCTGGGATGACTTGTGGCTAGGGGTGAAAGGCCAATCAAACCTGGACATAGCTGGTTCTCCGCGAAATCTATTTAGGTAGAGCGTTCGATGTATTCCTTGGGGGGTAGAGCACTGGATGGTTGCGGGCGGCGCGAGCTGTACCAATACTAACCAAACTCCGAATACCCAAGAGAACTATCGGGCAGACACACGGCGGGTGCTAACGTCCGTCGTGAAAAGGGAAACAACCCTAACCATCATCTAAGGCCCCCAAGTACTGGCTAAGTGGGAAACGATGTGGGATTGCTTTGACAACCAGGATGTTGGCTTAGAAGCAGCCATCATTTAAAGAAAGCGTAACAGCTCACTGGTCAAGCGATCCTGCGCGGAAAATGTAACGGGGCTCAAGCCAGTCGCCGAAGGTATGGGTTTGCACTTAGGTGCAAGCGGTAGCGGAGCGTTCCGTAAGCCTGCGAAGGGAAGGCGTGAGCCTTCCTGGAGGTATCGGAAGTGAGAATGCTGACATGAGTAGCGACAAAGAGTGTGAGAGACACTCTCGCCGAAAGTCCAAGGGTTCCTGCGTAAAGCTAATCTGCGCAGGGTTAGCCGGCCCCTAAGGCGAGGCCGAAAGGCGTAGTCGATGGGAATCAGGTAAATATTCCTGAGCCAGTCAGAAGTGACGGATCTCGTAACTTGTCTGAACTTACTGGATTGTGAGGGCAGGGAAGAGGTCCCTGGAAATAACTCTGACGGAGACCGTACCCGAAACCGACACAGGTGGACAGGTAGAGTATACCAAGGCGCTTGAGAGAACTATGCTGAAGGAACTCGGCAAATTGCACGCGTAACTTCGGGATAAGCGTGACTCTGCTTAGGGCAACCTTTGTAGAGTGGCACAGGCCAGGGGGTAGCGACTGTTTAGCAAAAACACAGGGCTCTGCGAAGCCGCAAGGCGAAGTATAGGGTCTGACGCCTGCCCGGTGCCGGAAGGTTAAAAGGAGTGGTGCAAGCTGCGAATTGAAGCCCCGGTAAACGGCGGCCGTAACTATAACGGTCCTAAGGTAGCGAAATTCCTTGTCGGGTAAGTTCCGACCTGCACGAATGGCGTAACGACTTCCCCACTGTCTCCAGCATAGGCTCAGCGAAATTGAATTCCCCGTGAAGATGCGGGGTTCCCGCGGTCAGACGGAAAGACCCTATGAACCTTTACTACAGCTTCGCCTTGGCGTTAGCAGCAGCATGTGTAGGATAGGTGGGAGGCTATGAAACCGGGGCGCCAGCTCCGGCGGAGCCATCCTTGAAATACCACCCTTACTGTTGTTGACGTCTAACCGCGGCCCCTTATCGGGGTCCGAGACATGGCGTGGCGGGTAGTTTGACTGGGGCGGTCGCCTCCCAAAGTGTAACGGAGGCGCGCGATGGTGGGCTCAGACCGGTCGGAAATCGGTCGTCGAGTGCAATGGCATAAGCCCGCCTGACTGTGAGACTGACAAGTCGAACAGAGACGAAAGTCGGCCATAGTGATCCGGTGGTCCTGCGTGGAAGGGCCATCGCTCAACGGATAAAAGGTACTCTAGGGATAACAGGCTGATTTTGCCCAAGAGTCCATATCGACGGCAAAGTTTGGCACCTCGATGTCGGCTCATCACATCCTGGGGCTGGAGCAGGTCCCAAGGGTTCGGCTGTTCGCCGATTAAAGTGGTACGTGAGCTGGGTTCAGAACGTCGTGAGACAGTTTGGTCCCTATCTGCCGTGGGTGTACGAAGCTTGAGAGGATCTGTCCCTAGTACGAGAGGACCGGGATGGACACACCTCTGGTGGACCTGTCGTGGCGCCAGCCGCGCAGCAGGGTAGCTAAGTGTGGACTAGATAACCGCTGAAAGCATCTAAGCGGGAAACTAACCTCAAAACAAGGCTTCGCTGAGAGCCGTGGTAGACCACCACGTTGATAGGCCAGGTGTGGAAGTGCCGCGAGGCATGCAGCTTACTGGTACTAATAGCTCGATCGGCTTGATCGTTCTTAGTTGAACTCATGAACACAACACGCGCTCTGTATTACAGACAACGATGTCTTCACCCGTATCTCTTCCGCCGACCTGGTGGCTATGCCGGAGGTTCCCCACCCGATCCCATTCCGAACTCGGTCGTTAAGTCCTCCAGGGCCAATGGTACTTCGTCTTAAGGCGCGGGAGAGTAGGTCGCCGCCAGGTCCGCCGAAGAGATACGAGAAACAAAAGCCCCACGGTTCCCCAAAGAACCGTGCTGACCCTTACCTTACGATGACAACACCCCGGTCTTGCCGCGGGATGGAGCAGCCCGGTAGCTCGTCAGGCTCATAACCTGAAGGTCGCAGGTTCAAATCCTGCTCCCGCACCCAAGCATCACAAAAAGCCCCGCAAGCGAAAGCTCGCGGGGCTTTTTGC
>NZ_JBYCZQ010000021.1:0-2121 GCF_057586315.1 Caulobacter sp. SRI_014
CAGACCGGCTTGCCGGCCCCACCGTTTAGCGCCCGGTGGCGGCGAGAGGCGGCCTTCTATTTGGCCGCTCCGTTAGTGTCAACCGCCCGATTTTGTTTTTCTCGCAGACCGAAAGTTTCCGAAGAAACCGCCTGTCCTCAGAGACAAAACCTGCCACCCAGGGAAGCCGAGGCATCCCTCCAGGTCGCTGACCAAGTCGATTGAGGCTGCGGAACATACTCATCGCTGCCGGAATTGCAAGGGAAGAAATCCCCTGCCCTCGTTGGCGGCGCGAGCCGTGCTAAGCAGAGGCGCCTTCTATGGGGTCCCTGCCCGGCTGGCAACCCCGCTGACACAGATTCTTCGCAGAACGCTGGCGTCCCCGGCGGTCACGTCCGCTCCGGATAGGGCCGCCCGTCCTTGTGCCGATAGCCCTCCTCGCCTGGCCCGGCGACCATGTCGATGTCGGAGTAGGTACATACATCCAACGGACTTGAATTGCCGACCTCGAGCACCTTGGCCGGCCTGTCCGTCCGGTTGATCAGATGATGCCCGTCGGGATCGCCGCGCCGAAAGGCCGCGCAATCGCCGGCCCTCAAGGTCTCCTCGCCGGAATCGGTGACCAGCACCAGCTCGCCCTCGACCACCCAGACGAACTCGTCCTCATGCGTATGCCAGTGCCGCTGACTGGACCAGGCGCCCGGCTGGAAGACGGTCAGGTTGACGCCAAACTCGGTGAGGCCGGCGTGCTTGCCGAGCTTCTGATAGCTCTGCGGCATGCACGGCTCATGGAACGGCGCGGGATAGCTGCTACCCGTCTGCACCGGGACGGCGGCGAGATCGATCTTCTTGCTCATGCCTCCAGCCTACTGGCCGCCGCGAGCTTGAACCAGCCGCGCTGGTCTTTTCGCGGCGCTTGGCCTCTACTGCCCTATCCGCATGGGAGGGGCTTATGCGCGTGATCTGGATTGGCGGAATCGCCTTGGCGACCGCGGCCGGGATCCTGGTGGTCTGGCTGATCTTCTGCCCGGGCAGGCCGCCGCGTCTCCAGGCGCCCGAGGGCGTCACGCTTACCTACCTGCAGTCCATCTCGCCCCTGAAGGCCCGCATCCTGCTGACCTTGTCCGGGGTCAAGGGTGTGCCGGTACGCTATGCCATCGACTGTTACCGGATGGAGTATTCCGCCATCGACGCCCGCGGCCAGGTCCTGCAACTGAGCGGGCTCCTCGCCCTGCCCCGCGGCGTCGCGCCGCGCCGGTTGACCAGCTTCCAGCACGGAACCACCACGACACGCAGCGCCGTGCCGTCGAAGCCGGACGGCACAGGCCTGGCCGCCGCCATCCTGTTCGCCGGCAATGGCTATGCCTTGGTGGCCCCGGACTATCCGGGCCTCGGAGGCTCGACGGGTCGCCACCCCTACTATGTCTCGGATCCGGTGGCCGTATCGGTGGTCGGTATGATCGACGCTGCTCGCAAGGTGAAAGGCGTCCCGGGTAACGCCGTCTTCCTGTCGGGCTTTTCCGAAGGGGGCTGGGCCAGCCTGGTCGCCATGCGGAAGCTCGAGGCCGAGGGCAAGCCCGTGCTCGGCGCCGCGCCGGTCGCCGGCCCCTATGACCCAGACCGGCTCTCGCTTCGCGCGGCGATGAAGGGCGGGTCTCCCTCCCATTCCCTCTACCTGGCCTACGCGGCCTGGGGGCAGTCAGCCTACTATGGCCAGCGGCTGGACAGTGTGCTGACGCCGCAGCACGCCGCACTCACCGAGCGGCTGTTCGCGGGGGCCTCGCCGAAAGAAATCCTCAACGCCCTGCCGGCGGAGCCGAGGCGGATGTTCACCCCGGACTTTCTCGCCGCCTACGACGCCGGACGGCCCCATTGGTACACCGACGCCTTCCACAGCGCCGCCCTGACGGACTTCACGCCCCACGCGCCGCTCCGGCTCTACTACGGATCGCGTGATCTGGATGTCGTGCCGGACGAGGCCCTGATCGGCGCCAGGGAGATGCAGGCGCGGGGCGGCAATGCGAAAGCGATCGACGTCGGCGCCGTGGGGCATGATGCCTCCATGTTGGCCGCCGCGCCGCTGATCCTCGCCTGGCTGGAGGAGCTCGACACGGCCAGCCGCCGGTAAGCTCGGACCCAAAC
>NZ_JBYCZQ010000022.1:0-1914 GCF_057586315.1 Caulobacter sp. SRI_014
GAACGTCGTCATCACCGGCGCGGTCCACAACGCCCAGAACGGCGACATCGAAAGCCGCTCGGCCGCCAACATCGAGGTCATCGGCAGCACCGCCGCCGACAGCTGGGTGGTCAGCACCCAGTCGATCGGAACCATCACCTTCGACCTCGGCGACGGCGAGGACACCGTCAACGGCGGGACCAGCACCGGCGCCCTGACCATCGACGGCGGCGACGGCAACGACAGCCTGACCGGCGGCGCCGGAGCCGACACCTTCGTCGGCGGCGCGGGCGACGACACCTTTGTCGGCGGGGGCGGCATCGACACCGCCAGCTACGACCTTGAACTGACGGTGGCGGACTTCGACGGCTTCACCGGCGGCTTCACCATCGCTGTCGATGGGACCGACACCCTGGGGGTCGAACGCGTCGTCGATGCTTCTGGCGATGTCTTCTGGCTGGTCTCGGCCGGCGGCTCCATCCAGGCCGCGATCAACGCCGCCGCCGACGGCGACACCATCCTGATCGCCGAGGGGACCTACCGCGAGCAGGTCATCATCGATAGCCGGGACCTGACCATCGTCGCGACCGACGGCGCTGTTCTGGAGGCGCCGGACCACGCGGCGATCACCAGCGCTGGCAACTACTCTGTGCTAGCGATCATCAACGGCTCCAATGTCACCGTTGACGGTCTGGCCATCGACGGTCGTAACCAGGGTACCGGGTTCGGGGCCCAGGAGTTCGGGGGCGTTGCCTTCATCGATTCCGACGGCGCCTTCCGGGGCGGCTCGATCAGCAACATGACCGACACGGTCCTGTCCGGCAGCCTGCCCCAGCACGGCTATGGCGTCCTCGCCCGGAGCACCGGCGCCGAGCACCACGTCGAAATCTCGGACACCGACATCCACGACTTCCAGAAGAACGGCATCGACGCGCGTGGCGCCGGTCTGGTCGTCGACCTGCACGGCAACAGCGTCACAGGCGCGGGCGCGACCTCGGTTATCGGCCAGAACGGCATCGTGCTGGTCGGCGGGGTGGAAGGTTCGATCGACGACAACACCATTTCCGGCATCGGCTGGATCCCCGGCAACTTCACGTCGGTCGGTATCCTGCTGCATACCAACGGCGCGGCGCCGGTCTCGGTGACCAACAACGACATCACCATGGAGAACACGCCGAGTGACGCGGGCATCAGCCTGGTCAGCTCGGAAGGCGCGACGATCACCGGCAACACCATTGCCGATGCGGCGTACGGCATCAGCCAGAACACCAACGTCACGACCCCGCTCGATGGTCCGGCGCTCGACGCCAACAACACCTTCGTCAATGTCGAGACCCGCTTCGAGTTCGAGGCCAACGATGCTCTGACCGATCCCTTCACGGTGACCGGCACAGCCGGCGACGACTATCTCGACGGCGCCTCCAGCGGCGACACCCTGAACGGGGCCGATGGCAACGACGAAATCCTCGGCATGGACGGCGACGACACGCTCGACGGCGGCGCGGGCGATGACAGCCTGGACGGCGGCGACGGGACCGACACTGTCAACTACGGCGTCGAGCTTGCCCTGGCCGACTTCGGCAATGACTCCGGGGCGATCACGGTCAACGCCGGCGCCGAGGGGACCGATACCCTGAACGCCGTGGAGAAGGTGGTCGACGCCTCGGGCGACGTCTTCTGGCTGGTCCAGGACGGCGGCTCGATCCAGGACGCCATCGATGCGGCCGCCTCTGGCGACACCATCGTCATCGGGGCCGGGACCTATTCGGAGAATGTGCTGGTCAACAAGTCAGGCATCTCCATCGTCGGCATCGGCGAGGTCAACCTGGTCGGCACCTTCAAGACCGACAACGGCATCGCCGGCGACGTGAACAGCTGGCTCGAGACGGCGACCAGCTACGACAACGCGTCAGGCATGGCCTTCACGGTCAGCGC
>NZ_JBYCZQ010000023.1:0-620 GCF_057586315.1 Caulobacter sp. SRI_014
CTGGAAGGAGCCTTGAGATGGCGCGTTATGATCTGAGCGATTTTGAGTGGAAGATTGTCGAGCCGTTCCTACCCCCGGCGGGGCTTGGTGCGGCCAGGGTCGATGACCGTAAGGTTGTGAACGGCATCTTCTATGTGCTGAGAACTGGGACGCCGTGGCGGGACCTGCCTGGGCGGTATGGCCGCTACACGACGGTCTACAACCGCTTCAATCGCTGGTCCCGCAAGGGCGTGTGGCTGGCGATGTTCGAGGCCTTGGCCAACCAGTCTCCCCAGTCGATGCAGTTCATCGACAGCTCGATCATCAGGGCCCACCAGCATGCCGCTGGTGGAAAAAAGGGGGTCCGGATCACGCCCTTGGCCGTTCTCGTGGCGGATTGAGCAGCAAGCTCCACGCCATCGTCGATCAGGACGGATTGCCGGTGAAGATCATGGTCACTGGCGGCCACGTATCGGACTTCAAGGTCGCCCAGGAGATGGTGGAGGGCCTCCCGGCTGTCCGCATCTTCGTCGCTGACAAGGGCTACGACAGCCAGCCGCTCGTGGACTACGTGGCCCGCCTGGGCGGGGAGGCCCACATCCCGACGCGCCGACACCTGAAGCATCAACGATACGTGCCCC
>NZ_JBYCZQ010000024.1:0-531 GCF_057586315.1 Caulobacter sp. SRI_014
CCACCCGCCCCAGCCACAAAATCAGTTACGAGAACGGAAGCATACGGCTCCACGACCACGGTATCTGAGCCTGTCCCAGTGGTTATCGAAACATTGCCTCCATTTGCTTGAATACGGTCGGATCCTGCTCCCGCATCAATAATAGAGCCCGATCCCCGCGCGACGATATTATCGTTCCCATCACCGCCGTGGTAAGTATTGCTTCCACGTTCGTCGTTCAGAACGTCGTCACCGGCCCCGCCATAGAGGCTGTCGTCGCCAAAACTGCCATCAACACTATCGTTCCCCTCGCCACCCTCAAGGACATCGTCTGCCGCCCCGCCATTCAGATAGTCATTTCCGTCAAGACCTTGGATCAGGTCATTACCGATGGTGCCTACGATATTGTTTCCGCCAGCATCGCCAATGAGCGTCTGACCCAGTGGCACAGATCCATCGGGAGGATAGGCAGGGAAGAAATTGTCAACGACAAGATCAGAGGCCAGTACATTCAGGAGGCGCACTACCGTTGCGAAGTTCTCACCACCGCCC
>NZ_JBYCZQ010000025.1:0-518 GCF_057586315.1 Caulobacter sp. SRI_014
TCGATCTCGAAGTCGCCGGTCTGGTTGGTGCGGTTGGTCTCGCCGTTGCGGATGCCCGTCGAGGTGCCATCGATGACGCCGTCGTGGATGCGGACGACATCGGTGATGCTGACCGGGCTGTTGCCGGCCGAGTCGTCACGCGGCTTGATCGAGATGGCCGCGGCGTTGTCATGCGGCGCGCCGAAGCGGGTCGATTGACCGACGTTGGTCATCGTGAAGTGATCGATCTCGATGCCCGAGTAGGTTCCCTTCTTCAGGTTCAACTCGATGCCCGAGCCGGCGAAGCCGCCGAACGAGGGGGTACCGCCGAAGTAGCCGACGTTGGTCATCGTGAAGTTGGTCAGATGGCCGTTGGTCAGGGTCTCGGCGTAGAAGCCCTTGGCCGTGATGTCCTCGAAGTGCGTGCCGTCGAGGGTGAAGTTCAGCACATCGTTGCCGGCGACGTTCGGATCCTTCTCGAAGTCGATGCCGATGTGCAGGTTGCTGAACGAGCCGCCGGTGACGGTGACGCCGTCGAG
>NZ_JBYCZQ010000026.1:0-248 GCF_057586315.1 Caulobacter sp. SRI_014
TGTCGTCACCGGCGCTGCCATAGAGGGTGTCGTTGTCGAGGCCGCCTTCCAGCTGGTCGTCGCCGTCGGACCCGTCGAGGACATCGTTGCCGGCCTGGCCGCGCAGCAGGTCGTCGCCGCCCTGGCCAGTGATGCTGTCGTTGCCCGTGCCGGTGGTGATGCTCAGGCGCTCGACGGCGGCGACTGTCAGGTGGTTGGCGTAGTAGACGCCGGCCGGCGACCAGCCGATCTGGAACGCGCCGTACTGG
>NZ_JBYCZQ010000027.1:0-243 GCF_057586315.1 Caulobacter sp. SRI_014
CGGGTTCACCCTGGTCGACGGCACCCATGTGCGGAACATCGAGCGGGTCGATAGTCTGCTGACCGGCTCGGGCGACGACGTCATCGTCAGCATCGGCGTCGGCTACCTGGACACCGGCGGCGGCGACGACCAGGTGACGTTCACTGACTGGGCCGGCCAGAACAACTACTGGCACGGCGCGTCCGGCAATGACCATCTGATCGTCGACCTCAGCGCTTCGACCCAGAACATCGGCGGCTACAC